>JAKOPT010000126.1 GCA_029778715.1 Actinomycetes bacterium
CGCTGGAGGTGGCGCGGCATACCCTCCTGCCGAGCCACCCGGCATACCTGGCGGTGTGTGAGTTGGTTGAGGAGCGCGCGGCGACCTGGGGTGAGGACCGCGCCGACACGACGGTCCTGCCGTTTGTGCCGCGAGCCGTTCCGTCCGAAAGGCCGGCAACTCGGGTAGCGGGTCTGGCCGCGACCGACCCTCCGCGGACCGCGGACGATCGGCGCACGGATGAGGTCGACTGGCAGCAAGTCCCGGGGAACTGCTCGACTGGGGTCCCGATGCGGTGACGTGGACCCTTCGCGGCGACGCCTCCGGCTGGGAGGTGGACGTGACGGTCGCTGCCGGGGTCGCGCCACCGGACACGAGGGACCCGTCCGGTCTGCGGGCCGTGGTGCTCACCCGCGACGAGACCGGGCGCCCGGTGGAGCTTGGGGCGACCGAGCTCGATTGGGCTGTCGGCGGCGGCGCCCTCGTAGGGACCGTGCGGCTCGGCGCCCTGCCCAGCCCTGGCGGGGCGGCGCCCGACTCGGGGCGGCCGGATCCGGTCGACGCGGATGCGCTCATCGTCAACGTCGTTGATGCGTCGGTGCAGCTGCCTTGGCCCGCCGAGCGTGCAGTGCTCCGTGCCGAGCAAGCTGCCGCCCGCGAGCTGATCGAGGGGCGCGAGTCGGCGACGGACCAGTTCGTGGGTGAACGTCTCGCGTTCGAGGACGTGCCCGAGTGAAGGCCGACGAGAGATGGTCGGGCGCGGGCGTGTTCGTCGATGTCGAGAATCTGCTGCATCACGTCGCAGCTCCCTCGTCATCCACCTCCCCCGCCGTGTTGCACCCCAAGCAAAGCGCCGAGGACGTCGCGCTCGGGTGTCACCGACTGTTGGAACGGCTCGTCGGGTGGGCGGGTGCCGGGTTCGACGGGTCGGCCGAGATGGTGCTCGTCGGCAAGAAGTACGACCCCGCCATGGTTGCCGTCCGTGGCTTGAGCGGAGCGAGCACGAGGTATGCCGGCCCGCTGGCCAACGCCGCCGACGCCCAGCTGCTCGCCACGCTGTTTGAGCGGGCGAGCGGCGGGCGGTTCCGGCGTTGGGTGGTGGCGAGTGCGGACGGCGACGTCGTCAAGGGGTTCCAGGTCGCCGCCGGCCTGCTGGGTGGCGCTCACGCTCGCGATGCCCAGGCTGGGCCTGATGCTCAGCCCGAGTTCTTCGTCGTCATCCCGCCTGGACATGGCGAAGTGAAGACCAAGATGCACAAGGGCGGCGAGCTGAGCGGCCCCATCTCCTCTGACCAGGTCCGTGCGCTGACCAAGCTGAGGATTCCGACCGACGATCCGTTGACTTCTGGGGTTCCGGTAGCTGCAGTGGCGGCGCGGACTCTGAGTGTTGCCGCCGATGAGTGCGGCCTGTTGACGCGGCGGTCGATCATCGAGACTGCAGTGGGGAGGTTGTGGGAGACCGCCTCACGAGACCCGCTGTTGCGGCGGGCCACCCTGGAATCGCTCGTGTCCCAGACGCAGTCGTGTGTGAAAGGGCTGCTGCCTGTGGTGAATCGGCAACCGCACCTGAGCAGGCCTTCGACCGATCACCTGACGAGGGTCTTGAAGGTGGACGAGCCCTTCCTGGTGGCGCTGGCGACGCTTGAGGACGACGTCGTC
>JAKOPT010000127.1 GCA_029778715.1 Actinomycetes bacterium
CCGCGCGCCGCCCGTCCTCACCTCCGCCGCCCCGCGCTCGTGGCCACCTTCGCGCCACCAGACGTGAGATCGGTCATGGCGGGCACCTGCGCCCCCACCTCACCTCCCCGCCGGCCACGGAACGTGCTTTGGTGGAGTCATGGCCGAGGCATACATCGTCAGCGCCGTTCGCACCCCCGTGGGCCGTCGAGGAGGGGGCCTCGCCGGAGTCCACCCGGCCGATCTCTCGGCCCACGTCATGCGGGCCGCCGTCGAGACCGCAGGTATCGACCCGGCCGCAGTCGACGACGTCGTCTGGGGGTGCGTTGATCAGATCGGCGCTCAGGCCACCAACATCGCCCGCACCGGCTGGCTCAGCGCAGGGCTGCCCGAGTCGGTGCCCGGCACGACCGTCGACCGTCAGTGCGGCTCGTCGCAGCAGGCGGTGAGCTTCGCGGCATACGGAATCCTTGCGGGACAACAAGATCTGGTGCTGGCGGGCGGGGTTGAGGCGATGAGCCTCGTCCCGATCTGGAGCCCCGCGACGGTCGGCGCCGCGCAGGGACTCGGGCACCCGTTCGGTGGCCAGGGGTGGACGGCGCGCTATGGCGAGGCCGAGGTGAGCCAGTTCTACGGCGCCGAACTCATCGCCGACCGCTGGGACGTCACGCGTGACGACATGGAGCGGTTCGCGCTCGCCAGTCACCAGCGCGCGCTCGCCGCGCAGGCCGCCGGTGCGTTCGCCGACGAGATCGTCCCGTATGCCGCCGTCGCCGCCGACGAGGGGCCCCGCGCCGACACGTCGCTGGAGAAGATGGCGACCCTCAAGACCGTTCGCGAAGGCGGCCGAGTCACCGCGGCCGTGTCCAGCCAGGTCTCCGACGGCGCCGCGGCCCTCTTGCTTGCCTCCGCGGACGCGGTTCGCACCCATGGGCTCACCCCGCTGGCGCGCATTCACGCGCTCACGGTCGTCGGGTCCGACCCGATCGTCATGCTCGACGGCCCCATCGCCGCGACCGAGCGGGTCCTCGCCCGCGCCGGCCTCACGATCGGCGACATCGACCAGGCCGAGGTCAACGAGGCGTTCGCGCCCGTCGTCCTCGCCTGGCTGAAGGCGACCGGCGCCGACCCTGCGCGCACCAACCCGCTCGGAGGCGCGATCGCCCTCGGCCACCCGCTCGGAGCGACCGGCGCGAGGCTCATGGTCACCCTGGTGCACGCCCTACGCCGCGGCGCCGGCCGCTATGGCCTGCAAACGATGTGCGAAGGCATCGGGATGGCCAACGCGACCGTGATCGAGCGTTGTTGAGCCGCAATCCGCTAGCGGACAGCGGTTGACCCGAGGCCAGCCGGACGTTAGACCTGTTCTCGTGGATGCGCAGCGACTGGCCGAAACGGCCCGAGGATGGGTCGGTTCAGCGACGCGGCGCGCCCGCGAGGCGGTGGTGGCGGTGACGGGCTCCGGACCCGACATCGAGGAGGTGCTCGCCGACCCCGGGCTGGGCGCCTCGCTGGAGAGGTATGCCGCCGAGAACGACCTGCCCCTCGGCCCGGTCCGCGCCGAGGCGGCCGAGCACCTTCATGAGATGGTCGCGACCCACAACCCCCGCGCGACCCAGTCCTGGGACAAGCTC
>JAKOPT010000128.1 GCA_029778715.1 Actinomycetes bacterium
AGGCTGAGGGCGCCGCCGGTGTAGGCCTGCCAGGTCAGGCCCGCCAGCACCTCCGGGGTCAAACGAGCGGCTCCGTGCTCCTCCTCGAGTCGACGACCGATACGGTCAATGACCACGTTCATAGTCGGGGTCGAAGCAGAGACGGACTCTCGCAACACCTCCAAGCACGCTGCGTCCCACCGGGGGTCAACTGCGGAGGAACGCTGCCGCAACACACGGCTGTTCACCAGACCAGCCGGGCCTGCTGACCGGTACTGGTGAAGCCAACGCTCCAGAGTGCGCTGGGAGACCTCTTCCCGCCGAGCTACGACAGTCAGACGCTCCTGAAGGGAGCCCTCGTCGGCTTCCAGGAGAGAGCAGACGATCCGGGCCTTGCGCTGAACCTCGCGATGCTGCGCCGGGCTGAGGCCTGCCAGGATGACGTTGTCTGGCGCTTCGTCCGCGTGGGTCGCCGTGTCCACCATGCGTCCGGCAGTGACCACCGCGTGCAGGGACACAGCGCGAAAGCTGTCCCCGCTGCGCAACCGCACCTGGTCGGGGCTGACCTCATCGACCGTCCAGGTCTGGCCCTCGAACCAGAGGATCGACCCGGGACGCAGCTCAACAGCAGTCATTCGTGCCTCCGGTGAAGTCGGACAGCTGGATCGGCGTATTCAGGTCGACCGTGAGTCGGCCGTACCAGGCGTCCGAGAAGGCGCCCACGACCCCTGCTGCGCGGGGGAAGGACAGTTCGGGAACAGCGCAGCGCCTGCCCACCGCAAGCGCCCGTATGTTGGCCAGGACCACTGGATCGCCGCCGGTAAACACCTCGTACGTCCATCCCCGCGCCCGACAAAGACGAGAGGTCCACTCGAAGACGGCTCGCACCTCTGGCAACGCTGCGAACTCGGAAGGCTTGACGTCGACCAGCACCACGTGCCCGCCACTGGTCAGCAACAGATCCGGGGCGTGACGCCGGCACACCTCCCCATCTACACCGGACAGCCACATCGGCTGGGCCGCGATCCACGTCACCTCGGTGTCGAAGTCAGCCAACCACAGACGATCCAACTCCAGCCGACTCTCATAAGGGACATGACCGCGCGTGGTCGACGACCAGAACAGTCCGGAGTAGTGCTTCTGGCCAGCGCGTGAGCCGACTCGCCTCACAGGCAAGGCGCGGGTGAGGCGAGCCGCGTCCACGTCACCCAGGGTGGTCTCAACCTCCTGACCCGCGGCATCCACATACCGGACCTGCGTGCTCAGCAACTGCGCCGCCAAGGTCTCCAGCCTGCCCCCTCCGCCACTTAAGTGGGACAACCGACACGCGTCCGCCACTTGAGTGGGATCCCGACACCGTAAGTGGGATCCGACAGCCGCACGGGCCGAGAAAGTTGGGCAGAGCCGGAACAAGACGGCATACGACAGAGTTGAGCCTAGTGAACGCAAGTTTGGCTGCCGACGGTTGCTCGCGGCATACCGGAGCGGTTAACTTGAGTCCAAGTTACTCAACTCTCAGAACCAAGGAGACCCCCACCATGGCCCGTGCAGTCGGTATCGACCTCGGCACCACCAACTCGGCCGTCGCCGTCCTCGAAGGCGGCGAGCCCACCATCATCGCCAACGCCGAAGGTGGGCGGACCACCCCCAGCGTCGTGGCGTTCAGCAAGAACGGCGACGTCCTCGTCGGCGAAATCGCCAAGCGCCAGGCCGTCACCAACGTCGAGCGCACCGTCCGCAGCGTCAAGCGCCACATGGGCACCGACTGGAAGTCCGCCGAGATCGACGGCAAGCGCTACACCGCCCAGGAGATCAGCGCCCGCACCCTGATGAAGCTCAAGCGCGACGCCGAGGCCTACCTCGGGGAGCCGGTGACCGACGCCGTCATCACCGTCCCGGCGTACTTCGACGACCACGAGCGTCAGGCCACCAAGGAGGCCGGCGAGATCGCGGGCCTCAACGTGCTGCGGATCGTCAACGAGCCGACCGCCGCGGCCCTGGCGTACGGCCTCGACAAGGGCAAGGAGGACGAGCTCATCCTCGTCTTCGACCTCGGTGGCGGCACCTTCGACGTCTCCCTCCTCGAGGTCGGCAAGGACCCCGACGACGGGTTCGCGACCATCCAGGTCAAGGCGACCAGCGGTGACAACCAGCTCGGGGGCGACGACTGGGACGAGCGGATCGTCCAGCACCTGCTCACCACGGTGAAGAACACCAGCGGCGTGGACCTGTCCAAGGACAAGATCGCCATGCAGCGCCTCCGTGACGCCGCCGAGCAGGCCAAGAAGGAACTGTCGTCCGCGACGAGCACCAACATCTCCCTCCAGTACCTCTCGATGTCCGAGAACGGCCCCATCCACCTCGACGAAACCCTCACCCGGGCCCAGTTCGAGCAGATGACCAAGGACCTCCTCGAGCGCTGCGAGAAGCCCTTCCACACCGTCATCAAGGACGCCGGTATCACCCTTTCCGGCATCGACCACGTGGTCCTCGTCGGTGGGTCCACCCGCATGCCCGCCGTCTCCGAACTCGTCAAGAAACTCACCGGCGGCAAGGAGCCCAACAAGGGCGTCAACCCCGACGAGGTCGTCGCGCTCGGCGCCTCGCTGCAGGCCGGCGTCCTCAAGGGCGAGCGCAAGGACGTCCTCCTCATCGACGTCACCCCGCTGAGCCTGGGCATCGAGACCAAGGGCGGGCTGTTCACCAAGCTCATCGAGCGCAACACGGCCATCCCGACCAAGCGCTCCGAGGTGTTCTCCACCGCCGAGGACAACCAGCCGTCGGTGCTCATCCAGGTCTTCCAGGGCGAGCGGGAGATCGCGCAGCAGAACAAGGCGCTCGGCACCTTCGAGCTCTCCGGCATCGCCCCGGCCCCCCGCGGCGTCCCGCAGATCGAGGTCACCTTCGACATTGACGCCAACGGCATCGTCCACGTGACGGCCAAGGACCGCGGCACCGGCAAGGAGCAGAAGATCACCATCTCCGGCGGCAGCGCGCTGTCCAAGGAAGAGATCGAGCGGATGGTCAAGGACGCCGAGGCGCACGCCGAAGAGGACAAGAAGCGCCGCGAGGAGACCGAGGCCCGCAACCTCGGCGAGTCGCTCGTCTTCTCCACCGAGAAGTTCCTCTCCGAGTCCGGCGACAAGGTCGATCCCGAGCTCCGCAAGCCGGTCGACGAGGCCCTCGCCGCGCTCAAGGACGCCGTCAAGCCCGACTCCGGCGCCTCCACCGAGGACATCACCGCCAAGGTGAACACCCTCAACGAGGCCTCCCAGAAGATGGGGGCGGCCATGTATGCCGCGCAGTCCGAGGCCGCGTCCGGCTCCGGTTCGCAGGGTGGTTCCGGCAGCGCCGGCGACGCCCCGAAGGCCGACAACGACGACGACATCGTCGACGCCGAGATCGTCGAGGACGAGGACAAGAAGTGAGCCAGGCTCCCTTCGACCACACCGCAGGGGCGGGGGCGGCGCCAGCCGCCCCCGGCCCTGCGGGGGGCGGTGCGTCGCCGTCCGAGGACGCCAGCGCGCCGGAGGACATGGTGACCACCGAGGCCCTCAACGACGACCCGGCGAGCCCCACCGACGCGGCGGCCGAGCCTGGCGAGCCGGGCGAGTCGGCCGAGACGGTTCACCCGGACACGGCCCTGGCGGCCGAACGCCTCGGCGACCTGCAGCGGCTCCAGGCCGAGTACGTCAACTACAAGCGGCGCGTCGACCGCGACCGGGCGCTCACCCAGGAGCGCGCCGTGCGCGACGTCCTCGAATCGCTGTTGCCGGTTCTCGACGACATCCAGGGCGCCCGCGACCACGGCGACCTCACCGAGGGGCCGTTCGCGGCGATCGCGGACAAGTTCGAGTCGCTGCTCGGCAAGTACGGGCTGGAGCGGTTCGGGGCCAAGGGCGAATCGTTCGACCCGGCCGTCCACGAGGCGCTCATGCACCAGGCCTGGCCGGCCGGTGACCCCGCGCTCGACGGTGCCGAGGGCACGACGGTCGTCCTCGTCCTCCAACCCGGCTACCGGGTCGGCGAGGCGGTCATCCGGCCCGCCCGGGTCGCAGTGGCCGACGCCGAGTGACCCGGACCCGAGTGACCCGGACCCGACCGAGCGCGACCGGGCCGCACCATAAGCCCGGGCGCGCGGCATACGACAAACCAACCCGACCCCACCCCACCGAGAGGAGGCACTGAGCCGATGGCCAGCCAAGACTGGTTCGAGAAGGACTTCTACGCGATCCTCGGTGTCCCTCAGGATGCCGACGACGCGGCGATCAAGAAGGCGTACCGCAAACTCGCCCGCAAGTACCACCCGGACAAGAACCCCGGTGACACCGCGGCCGAGCAGAAGTTCAAGGAGATCGGCGAGGCCCACTCGGTGCTCGCCGACACCGCCCAACGCCAGGAATACGACGCGATCCGACAGATGGCCCGCGGCGGGGCCCGGTTCACCGCCGGTGGCCCCGGCGGCGGGGGCGGCGGTTTCGAGGACATCTTCTCCGCGTTCGGCGGGGGTGGTGGCACGCGGGTGCGGTTCGATACCGGCGGCGGGTTCCCCGGCGGCGGTTACGGCGGCGGCAACGCCGACCTCAACGACATGCTCGCCCAGATGTTCGGCGGTGCGGCCCGCGGGGCCGGACGCGGCGGCGCGGGCGCGGGCACCCGGGGCTATCCCGGGGGCGATTTCGGTGACTTTGGGGGGTATGCCGCGAGCCGCGGTCCCCGCAAGGGTCCCGACGTCGAGGCCCGCACCACGTTGTCCTTCCGCGACGCGGTGACGGGGTCCACGGTGAGCCTGCGCACTGAGGACGGCCGCACGATCAACACCCGGATCCCTGCCGGGGTGCGGGACGGTCAGCGGATTCGGCTGCGCGGCAAGGGTGGTGAGGGTGAGCGGGGCGCCGAGCGCGGCGACCTGTTCCTCGTCGTCCACGTCGAGGCAGACCCGGTCTTCGGGCGCGACGGGGACAACCTCACCGTCGACCTGCCGGTCAGTGTCGCCGAGGCGACCCTGGGCGCGACGGTCGCGGTGCCCACGCTTGACGGCTCGCGGGTCAAGGTGCGCATCGCGCCGGGCACCCCCAGCGGGCGAGTGCTGCGGGTCAAGGGGCACGGCGTGGCGAAGAAGGGCGGCCATGGCGACCTGCTCGCCAAGGTCTCGGTCGTCGTCCCCACGCACCTCAGCGACGCTGCCCGCGCGGCCATCGAGACGTTGGCCGCCGAAACCGCCGACATCGACCCGCGGGCCGAGTTGTACGCCCGCGCCGGCGCATCGTGAGGATTCCGTGGCCTCGCTGAACGCCCCCCCGCCCGGTTCCGCTGGCGCTCGCGCCGGCGGCACCGGGCGCGGCCGCCTCCAGGGAGCGGGCGGCATGCCGGCCGGGGGAGCGACGCCCGACGAGACGACCCCGGTGTTCGTCATCTCGGTCGCGGCCGAGTTGGCCGGGATGCATGCCCAGACGCTGCGGCAGTACGACCGGCTCGGGCTCGTCACCCCCTCGCGCACCCGGGGCGGCGGGCGGCGCTATTCCGCGCGCGACGTGTCGTTGTTGCGCGAGGTGCAGCGGCTCTCGCAGGAAGAGGGGATCTCGCTGCCGGGGATTGCGCGCATTCTCGAGTTGGAGAACCAGGTGGATGCGTTGCACGCCCGCGTTGCCGAGTTGGTCGCCGAGGTCGACCGGCTGGCCTCGGGGACGGCGCGCCCGTCGCGGGTGTTCTCGGTCTCGCGCACCGGCGATGTGTATGCCGCGCGCCTCGGTGAGCGGCCGCGGCATACCCGCTCGCAAGCGTTGGTGCGCTGGGCCGGCCCCTGAGCCTCGCGCTCGGCCGCCATTCGAGGTAAAAACGCCGCTGAATCCGCGCGCTATTACCTCGAATCGGCCGGGCACGCCGGGAAACTCGGGCGGAAACGGTGGCGGTGGCGGTGGCGGTGGCGGTGGCGGTGGCGGTCGGGTGGCTGCGGCATAGCGCCGAGCATCCGCGTGGGGGGACGTTAGCGATCGAGCGCCGGATCCCGGGGCGATCCCGTGGCGCGGGTGGCCTCCAGTGCGCGCCTGCGCGACAACGCGATCACGAACCCCAGGCCGACGACGAGCGCGATCCCCGAGAGGTACTGCGCTTGCGAGGCGTGGAGCGGCCCGTAGCGCTCGTTGACCCGCAGGGGCTCGATGGCGAGACGTTCGGCGGCGGCGAGCACGGCATACAGGGAAAAGAGCCAACCGGCCGAGAACGGGTGTCGGCGGACCCCCCAGAGCACCGCGAAGAGGACGAGGCAGGCCACGGTCTCCCAGATGGGCGTCGGGTAGACGCCGGGGGCCGGGATGGTGACGCCGAGGATGTTGCCCTCGTAGTGCTGCGCCCATAGCCAGGTCGGCAGCCACGCGGGCTTGGCGGCGAGGGCGGCGGGCAGGCCCCAGTCGCCGTCACCGGAGAGTTGGCAGCCGATCCGGCCGAGCGCGTAGCCGAGCATCATCGCGGGGGCGGCGGCGTCCATCGCGGGGCGCACGCGCAGGCCGGCGCGGCGGATGAGGGCGATGCCGACGAGGGTCGCGACGACAAGGCCGCCGATGACGTTGAAGCCCGAACGGGAGAGGAGGATGCCGCCGGGGTCGCGGGCGAGCGCTGCCGGGTCTTCGATGGCGGAGAACAGACGGGCGCCGGCAACACCGGCGAGGAGCATCCACAACCCGAACGTCGTGACGAAGTCGTCGAGGCCGCGCCGATCGGTGACGTGCCGGGGGCGGGACTTGGCGGAGGGCGACGGGGCGTCGTCTTCCGGTCGATCGTCGTCTGCGGCGGGGACGTCCGCTGGCTGGGGCGTTTGGTGCGTGGGAGGTGCGGCGAGCCGGCCCTCGTGCCAGAGCCGGCGCAGTTCGAGCCGGAACACCCAGGTGGCGGCCAGCACCGAGAGCACGAGGCTGAGCCCGAACATGGGGATCGGCAGCGGCAGGTCCGCGCCGGTGAGGGCCCGGACGAGGTCCTGCAGATAGGGAAAAGCCACGAACGTTGCCTTGGTTGGTGGGGTGCGGACCATTGGAGCGTATGCCGTGCCGCTCGGTGGGGTGGGCGGTGTTTCGTCCTCGTCGCGTCGCCGCGGGGCTGCTGGTCGGTGCTGTGGCCGTCGGCGGCCCTCACTCCTGGTGCGGCCTCGCCCTGCTCCCCCGCCGACCGCCTACCGTGCAGTAAGTGGGGTGTTCACAACGTGTACTGCCCGGTAGGGCGGGCGCAGCGGCATACCGAGTTAACAGCGGCGCCCATGCCGAATGGCGCCTACTCGCAGAGCTGCGGGTGAGCCTCCACGCGGATCAAGTGCTGGTTCGCCGCATCGAGGAGCCACCAGATGTCATCGTCGATGAGGATCCTGCCGTCGTTGAACATCCGGGAGTCGTCGATCGTGGCACTCGGCATGTTCTTGGCAACCTCGCTCGCTGGTGAACCGATGACGAGCCCGTGCGGCAGGCTGAGCGAGGGGGTGTTGGTGCCGCGGACCGTCCACGAGGTGAGAGCCTCGGGGCCGCTGGCCGGGTACTCACCGTGGAGGGAGAGTTCGCCCCAGGACAGGATCCGGGACTTCCGGTTCGGGCCCTTGAGTTCGCACCCCTTATCCACGACATCTGAGTCGGGCGGCCCGAGCACCGGTCCGAGCCGGTCGAGCGCATCGGCGGGGTTGTCGCCCAGTGGCACATTGCCGAAGCTGAGGGCTGTGAGGATGATGTGGGCCTTGGCGCTGGGGGACGCGGTAGGCGGCGCACCTCCCCCGGGCGGTGGCGTCGGTTTGAGGGTGGGCGTCGCGCTCGGCGAGGCGCTTGCCGAGATGCTCGCGCTCGGCGTGGGTGTGGCGCTCGGAGAGGGCGTCGCACTCGTCGTGGCCGAGGTGCCCTGAGTCGCCGTCGACCCCGACCGATTCCAGAGGAGGATGCCGCCGATGAGGAGGCCGGCAACGACGACGGCGGAGATCGAACCGATGAGAATCTGTTTGCGGGTCATCCGGCGAATCATGGTCTGCTCCTCCATGTGGACTTACTGTGCGGCACGGACATATCTCAGGCCTTCGCTGCCGCGATGTCGACGACAAGTCGCACCGCGTTCGTGAGAGTGAAAGCACGGAATCCCCGACGCGCCCCGCGCACAGAGATGAAGACCTGTCGGCCCCCTCGAACGAGGTCCACAGCGGCTCCGCGGCCATGATCGCGGTGGGTGCGAGATCGGCCGAGGTGAGGGCGGTCGGGGGCGGCGGGACGGCGTCAAATGCGCGCATGTTGGCGACCCGCACCTCGAGCCAGGTGTCACCGACTGTGGACTCCGGCTCCCCACTCACCTCGCCGATCGGAGCGTCCACCCAACGCACGAGATAGGACAGTGGCCCCGGCCCGTCGAACGTGTACACCACCCGATCGAAGTCGCGATGGTGGCCCACCCTGATCGAGGTCCCCATACCTGCGCCCGCTTGTGGCCCGCCGCTGTCGTGTTCCACTGGGTTGAGCGTGAACCGTGGCCCATTGAGGGCGGGGTCGGTGGAGTCACCCGCCGTGGGTGTGGCAGCGGGTGTGGGTGTGGTCGGCGAGCCGCCCGAGCCTGGCCCGAACGTCACGTTGGGTTTCCCGTTGCTCGCGTCCCGACCGCCCGCACTCAGGAGGGCGGTGCAGACTCCCACGGCACCCATGCCAAGCGCTGCTCGGCGTTCCATGGTGACCACATTAGGAGGCCGCTCCCAGGTTGCGGTATGCCGAGCCCCCTTCAGGGCACGCGTCTTGCTCAACGGGGATGCCGTATGCCGCCATGACCGGCGTACGCGCGCATCTTGCGGTGGGAAAGGGGCACTTCACCCCCCGACTGTTGGGGTGCGAAGTGGACGGTGGGCGGTTCAGGCGGGAAAGGGGTGACAGGTGAGGTGGGCTGGGACGGGACAACAAGACAAGAGTTGAGTGGAATAGACTCAACTTCGTCACCGTTGTCTCCAGTGAACCCCCACCACTTGAAGGAGCCGTTTTCCGTGGAGCTGAAGCCGACGAACAAGGTCGCCGAGGCCCTGGCGCTCGCCCGGCGGGCCGCCCAGGCCGCCGGTCATGCCGAAATCACCCCTGACCAGTTGACGAGCAGCCTCATTCAACTCGACACGCCCCAGGCCGATGCGCTGCTCCAGGCCGCCGGCACCGGGGCCTCGCACGTCCTCGCCCAGGCCGATGCGCGGCTGCGTAAGCAACCGACGACAAGCGGCGGGGCGCAAGCCCCGACCTTCGGGCGGGCCGCCCTAGAGGTGCTCCAGCGCGCCGACACCCTCATGCGCGCCAAGGGGGACACTTTCCTCGCCTTCGACCTGCTCCTGCTCGCCCTCGCCGAGACCGGTCACCTGGCCGCCGTCGAGAAGCGGGGCGCCAAGGATATGGAAGTCAAGATCGACGCCCTCCGCGGGGGACGCAAGGTCACTTCCGAGGTGCCCGCCGAGGGCGGGGAGTCGCTGGCCAAGTACGGCACCGACCTCACCCAGGCGGCCCGCGACGGCAAGCTCGATCCCGTCATCGGCCGCGACGCCGAGATCCGGCGGGTCGTCCAGGTCCTCTCCCGGCGCACGAAGAACAACCCGGTCCTCATCGGCGAACCCGGCGTCGGAAAGACCGCCGTCGTCGAGGGGTTGGCCCAGCGCATCGTCGACGGCGACGTCCCGGAGAGCCTGCGCGACAAGCGCCTCATCAGCCTCGACCTGGGCGCCATGGTCGCGGGCGCGAAATACCGCGGTGAATTCGAGGAGCGCCTCAAGGCGGTCCTGGAGGAGATCAAGGCCAGCGACGGCGAGATCGTCACCTTCATCGATGAGTTGCACACCGTCGTCGGTGCCGGGGCGAGCGGCGAGGGCGCCATGGACGCCGGCAACATGCTCAAACCCATGCTCGCCCGCGGCGAGCTCCGGCTTGTCGGCGCCACCACGCTCGACGAGTTCCGCGAGCACATCGAGAAGGACCCGGCGCTGGAGCGCCGCTTCCAGCAGGTCTTCGTCGGCGAACCGAGCGTCGAGGACACCATCGCCATCCTCCGTGGCCTCAAGGAACGTTACGAGGCCCACCACAAGGTCGAGATCGAGGACTCCGCGCTCGTCGCCGCCGCCTCCCTGTCCGACCGGTACATCACTGGTCGTCAACTGCCCGACAAGGCCATCGACCTTGTCGACGAGGCGGCCTCCCGGCTGCGCATGGAAATCGACTCCAGCCCCGTCGAGATCGACCAGCTCCGCCGGGCCGTCGACCGGCTCACCATGGAGGAACTCCACCTGGCCAAGGAAACCGACCAGGCCTCCATCGACCGGCTCGCCAAACTCCGCACCGACCTCGCCGAGAAGAACGAGGAACTCGCCGCCCTCACCGCCCGCTGGGAGGCCGAGAAGTCCGGCCTCAACAAGGTCGGTGACCTGCGGGCCCAACTCGACGACCTGCGCACCCGCGCCGAGCGGCTCCAACGCGAGGGCGACTACGAGGGCGCCAGCCGCATCCTCTACGGCGAGATCCCCGCACTCGAAAAGGAACTGGTCGCCGCCAACGAGGCCGAACAGGCTCGCTCCGGTGACCTCATGGTCAAGGAGCGCGTCGGGGCCGACGACATCGCCGAGGTGATCTCGGCGTGGACCGGCATACCGGCGGGCCGTCTCCTCCAAGGCGAAACCGAGAAGCTCCTCTCCATGGAGTCGATCATCGGCGCCCGCCTCATCGGCCAAACCGAGGCCGTCCGCGCCGTCTCCGACGCCGTGCGCCGCAGCCGCGCCGGCCTCGCCGACCCCGACCGGCCCACCGGCAGTTTCCTCTTCCTCGGCCCCACGGGCGTCGGCAAGACCGAACTCGCCAAGAGCCTCGCGGACTTCCTCTTCGACGACGAGCGGGCCATGGTCCGCATCGACATGAGTGAGTATGCCGAGCGGCACGCCGTGGCTCGCCTCATCGGTGCTCCCCCCGGTTACGTCGGCTACGAAGAGGGCGGGCAACTCACCGAGGCGGTGCGCCGGCGCCCCTACTCCGTCGTCCTCCTCGACGAGGTGGAGAAGGCCCACCCCGAGACCTTCGACATCCTCCTCCAGGTCCTCGACGACGGTCGCCTCACCGACGGACAGGGTCGCACCGTCGACTTCCGCAACGTCATCCTCGTCATGACCTCCAACCTCGGCAGCCAGTTCCTCGTCGACCCGATGCTCTCCCCGGAGGAGAAGCGCGAGGCCGTCATGGGCATCGTGCGGACCGCGTTCAAACCCGAGTTCCTCAACCGGCTCGACGAGGTCGTCGTGTTCGAGGCGCTCACCCGGGACGAGTTGGCCCACATCGTCGACCTCCAGGTCCGGGCGCTCGCGACTCGCCTCCACGAGCGGCGCATCGTCCTCGAGGTGACCGACGCCGCCCGCACTTGGCTCGCCGAGCAGGGCTACGACCCGGCCTACGGGGCGCGCCCGCTGCGCCGCCTCATCCAAAAGGAGGTCGGCGACCGGCTCGCCCGCGCGCTGCTCTCCGGTGCGGTGCGCGACGGGTCGACGGTCACCGTTGATGTCGACCCCGACTCCGGCGGGCTCGTGCTCGCCTGACGCACCACCCAGCCGGCCCGGGATGCCGCCACCCAGCCGGCCGGGGCGCCGCCCGCCACTCCTCCGGTCGGTGCCGGGCCGCGAGGTCTGGACCCTGAGTCAGGGCTGAGGCCACCCCCATAGGGACGGTATGCCGCGGCATACCGTCCCTATGCTGGCGCCCGCCGGTGTGGTGCCGGACGGATTCGAAGGGTGCGGTGCATGAGGCAGGTCTGGCTGGTTCGACGCGGCGTGGCGGTGATCGTCGGTGTCACGCTCGCGACCGGGGTCGGGGCCTGTGGCGCCCTCCCGTGGCACCTCGGCCATCGCGGTGCGAGCGCGTCGCCCGCTCCTGGCGTCCCGGGCGGCCGCCCCGGCGACGGGTCCGACCCCACGCCGAGTCGGGTCACGGCATACGCCATCGTCGGTGGCCACGACCTCTCACCGGCCCCGACCACTCGGGACGCCGCGCTCTGGGCGACCTTCCGGGCCGTGGCGTCCGACGGCGTCATCGCCGCCAAAGTGGCGAGTTTCCAGGTGTCGGAGGAGAAATCGGATCGGTTGGCCCAGGTCTCCCGCAGCGAGGCCGACCCGAGCCGGTGGGACGTCGACATCAACGCGACCGCGACCACCGACCAGCGCGACCTCGTCGTCACCCTCGTCCACGAGTACGGCCACATCGTCACCCTGAGCCCGCCGGAGGTGACCGCGCAGACGCCCTGCCCGGGCGTCACCATCGACGAGGGGTGCGCCGTGCCCCAGTCCCTCGACCGTCACGACGCGCTGGTGGGCCGGATACGGGGACGGCGCGGCGAGCGCGCCCGACCGGGACGCCGACACCGCCGACGCGCTCGCGGCCGCGCATCCCGGCGCCTTCGTCAGTGGGTATGCCGCGACCAGCCCGGTCGAGGACCTCGCCGAGACGTGGGCCTGGTTCGTCCTCACCGACAAGCCGGCGGGCGCCGGGGAGGCGCAGGACAAGATCCGGTTTCTCTGGGAACGCCCCGACCTCGTCACCGAACGCGGCCGCATCCGCGCCGACCTGGCCGCGGCCGGCCTGCCGCAACCGGACCCCGCGACCACCCAGTGATTCGCGTCAACGAACAGCGGTTGAGCCCCCGGGATCCCGTGCCTACCCAGTAGGGTGACGGCCATGCTGCGCCGCCTCCGCACCCTGGTTG
Organism: Actinomycetes bacterium; assembly: GCA_029778715.1. GTDB lineage: Bacteria > Actinomycetota > Actinomycetes > Actinomycetales > Dermatophilaceae > Phycicoccus_A. The sequence goes on from JAKOPT010000128.1 coordinate 12,691, forward strand.
CTGCCCTGGTTGTCGGGCTGGCCGTCGGGTTCCTGGTCGCCGGCTGCAGCAGCACGCCCTCGGCGCCGCAGGTCACCCCGCAGCAGGCGCTCGACAAGGCGCGTTCGACGCTCGCGACCGCCAAGTTCGTCACCATGGTGCTGACGAGCAGCGGGGTGCCTGAGGGGCGCAACGGCGTCACCGCGGCCACCGGCACCGGCGAGGTGTCCGCCACCGCGCCCAAGTTCCAGGGCACGATCACGGGCACCGTCAACGGCCTCAAGGGCAACATCGACATCATCTGCATCACCGACAAGGCGTGGTGGAAGTTCTTCACCCCGAACTACACGCCCGCCGACCTCGCCTCCCTTGGCGCCCCCAACGCCGCGGCCTTCTTCCACCCCGACAGCGGCCTGACTTCGGTGCTTGCCGCCACCACCGACCTCACCGCGAAGGGCAAGGCGCGCCTGGGTTCGGAGGTCCTCACTTCGTATGCCGGGCACGTCCCGTCGGCGCCCATCACGAGCCTGCTCCACCTGGGTGAGGGGGCCGCGCCGTTCGAGGTGACCTACGGGCTGACCGATGCCGGTGAGGTGCGGCAGGCGGTGCTGACCGGGGCGTTCTTTGCCGGGTCCATCTCGACGTACACCGTGACGCTGACCGACTACGGCAAGGCGGCGACCATCACGGCTCCGTCGTGACCGGGCCGGACGCTGCCTCGTCAGCGAACCCCTCGTCGGCGAACCCCTCGTCAGCGGGTCCCTCGTCAGCGGGTCCCTTGTCAGCGGGTCCGCCGGCTGTCGGGCCCACTGCCGGGCACACCGCGCCGCGCGCGCTGCTGGCGACCGCCTCGGTGGCCGTGGCGCTCGCTGCCGCCGACACCTATGTCGTCGTCTTGGCCTTGACCGACATGATGGCCGGGGTCGGGTTGGGCGTGACTGCGCTCCAACAGGCTGCGCCGATCATTTCGGGTTTCCTCCTCGGTTATGTCGCGGTGCTCCCCCTCATCGGGCGGATTGCCGACCTCACCTCTCGCCAGCGCGTGCTGTTGGGGTGTCTCGGGGTATTCGTCGTGGGTAGTGCGGTCACCGCGCTCGCCGTCGAACTCCCGGTCCTCGTCACCGGTCGCCTCATCCAGGGGATGGGTGGTGGCGGCTTGGTTCCGACCACCTTGGCGCTGGTCGCCGACCTGTGGCCACCGGGTCGACGCGGTATGCCGCTGGGCTTGGTCGGTGCCGTCCAGGAACTGGGTTCGGTGCTCGGCCCGCTCCTGGGGGCCGCGATCCTGGCGGTCGCCGACTGGCGCTGGATCTTCTGGCTGAACGCGCTGGCCGGCCTGGTGCTGCTCGGGGTCGTGGCCCTGCTCAGCGCACGGCACCCCGCAGCCGGGTCTGCCGGCGAGCCAAGCGACGGCGGAGGAGGATCGGTACACAACCCACCTATTGGTCAGTTGTTGACGGGGAAGTCGGTACATAAGCCACCTATTGGTCGGTTGTTGACGCGGAGGTCGGTACATAACCCACCTATTGGTCAGTTGTTGACGGGGAAGTCGGTACATAACCCACCTATTGGTCAGTTGTTGACGGGGAAGTCGGTACACAAGCCACCTATTGGTCAGTTGTGGACGCGGAGGTCGGTACACAACCCACCTATTGGTCAGTTGTGGACGGGGGCGTCGACGCTGGTCGCGATGCTCACCGTCGTGGGGCTGGCGCTGCTCGTCCTGGCCCTTGCGGCACCCGAGGCGCTCACGACGAGTGTCACGTGGGGCATTCCGTTCATCCCGCTCGGCACATCCGCTTCCCGCGTGGCGACGCCCATCGGCGTCATAGCCCTTGCGCTCCTCGCGCTGGCGCTCGCGCTCTGGCTGCGCCGGTCGTCGCCGGTGCTGCGACAGGCCGACCTACTCGGCGCCCTCCTCCTCGGTACCGCTCTCGGCGCGGTCATCCTCACCTTCGCCGCGGCCGACCCCCAACGCGAGGTGGTCGGACCCTGGGGGCTGGTCCTGTTGCCGGTGGGAGGAGTGGCGAGTGCGGCATACCTGATCCACCATCGGCGGGCGGCTCACCCACTGGTGCCGCGGGGCCTGATCCGCGGACGGGCGGCGTGGGCGCTCGTCGTGAGCGCGGCTGTCGGGGTGGCGCTCGTGGCCGTTGTCGTCGACGTGCCGTTGCTCGCCCGGCTGGTCCACACCGACTCGGAAACGGGGGCGGCGTTCGTGCTCGTCCGGTTCCTCGTCGCGGTGCCGGTGGGGGCGCTGTGCGGGGGCTGGCTGCTGCGCTGGACCGGCGACGGGCTGGTGGCGGCGGGCGGCTTGCTGGCGGCGGCGAGCGGCCTGGCATTCATGACGACCTGGGGACGCGGGTCGCTGGACACCGGGGCCTCGGTGGCGGTGCTCGCGGCGGTGGGGTTCGGGGTCGGGCTGGCACTCGCGCCCGTCAACAACGCGGCGCTGGCCCGCGTCCCGGAGGCGGCGCACGGCACCGTCAGCGCCCTCGTCGTGGTCGCCCGCATGGTCGGGATGGTTGTCGGCCTCGCGCTGCTCACCGCCGTTGGGCTGCACGCGTATTACGCGGCGGTCGCAGCCCTCCCCGACCCCACCGACACGCGCGCCCTCGTCGACGCAGGTCTGGTCCAGGTCCATTGGGTGTTCCGGGGCGCGGCGCTCGCCGCCGGGCTGGGGGCCGTGGTGGCTCTCCTCCTCGGGGTGCGCCGCCCCTCGTATGCCGCGGCGCGGCATACGCACACCGTCGGCCTATGACGCCATTGGCCGGCAGCGAGACCCTGGGCCGTGACCCACACGAAGTCGGCGAGACGGCATCCGGCCTTCCGGGGCCTCCGGAGCCCAAGGTGAGGTGCGGGCGCCCGGTGAGCCCACCGGTGCCGCTGCGCCCAGGCACCTGAAAGCGCTACTACGGCACCTGACGGGGCGTTCCCTCATCGGCGCTTGGTGCCTGTTGGCCAGGCACTGCGGGCGCGGGGAGGGCCCGGGCCGGAGCGACCGGGAGCGTGGCGGCCGGGCACGCGGTGCCGACAACGGTGCCGGAGACCGAGGTGCAGAACGTCTCAGCCGGGCAGGCGGCGAGGGTACCGGAGAAGGCAATCCGGATCTGGCTCCGTAGGTTCCACGCGGCGACATCGGTGGCGCCGATAGCGTAGGCCCAACTGACGCTGGCCCCGCCCGCGATAGTGGCCGTTGTCGTGAAGGTGAAGGTCACGGTGCCGTTGGCCGCCAGGGCTTGCGAGATCGTGGCTGTGCCCACGCCATTGAGGCTTGACACGGTGACCGTGCGGGCCGTGGCGGTCTCGTTTTCCAGCAGCCAGGTGATCGTCGCACCGGCCGGGATGCTGACCGAACCCGCGAGGTTGGTCGCGCTGATCCGGTCCGCTGAGGCGGACAGCGGGACCTCTGCGACCGCGAGATCCGGGCACCCGGAGGTGGCGAGCGCTGGAGCGGCGGCAGCCACCGCGAGCACGGGGAGCGTCCAAGCGGCGCTTGCCGTCACCCGGCGGCGAGTGAGCCTTGCTGAGGACGCGGACCATCGAGCGTGACCGGGATCGGCGGTGGCATCGCGCGATGGCGACCCGGGAATTCGGGGGCGCATGGAGGCCCTCCTGCCAGAGTGTGCACGGCTCTGGACCTCTCCAGGGCCACTCGCAGGCTAGCAAGGACTGGACGAGCGCGAAGCAGCGGCCAGAGGTGGCCTTGTTCCGCCGGAGCATGAGCCCCGGTCGGGTCGGTGCGGACTCGTCGGGGCCGGTCAGCGGGCCGCGTCGATGAACTCGATGAGCGCGTCGGTGACCTGGTGGGTGGCTTCGTACATGAGCATGTGGCCGAGGTCGGGGATGACGGTGAGGCGCGCGGAGGGAATGGCGTCTTGGAGCATCCGGGCATAACTGACCGGGGTGAGACGGTCCATCGAGCCGACGAGGATGTGCGTGGGGACATCGACGAAGTGGGCGAGCGATTCGATCTCGTCGTGGTCCTCGATGGCGTGGAAGAACTGGCCGATCGTCGGCATCTTGGTGCGTTGGATCATCGCGACCGCGGTCTTGATGTCGCTCGGTTTGGCGCCCCGGCCAAAAAGCAACCGCCCCTGGACGGCCGTCGGCACGAGCACGCGCGGCGCGATCCGGGGCGCGCGCGCCGCCACGCCCATGACGAACGACTCCAACGGGATCGGGCGCCGCCCCTGGACAGAAGCGGCGGTGCCGACGAGCACCACGCCGCACACCCGGGCGCCGAAATGGGTGTGGTGGCTCCCGGCATACGCCATCACCGTCATGCCGCCCATGGAGTGGCCGCCGAGCAGCACCGGGCCCTCGGGAGCGGCGGCGTCGATGACCGCCCGCAGGTCGGAGGCCAGCAGCCGCACGGTCGCCCGATCGGGGTGCCCCATCGAGGACTCGCCGTGACCGCGCTGGTCGTAGGCGACCACGCGCACCGGGCGGTGTTGGAGCAACTCGTCGATGACTGGTTCCCAGGCGTGCCGGGTGAGGGTCCAGCCGTGGGCGAGCACGATGGTCGGCAACTCCGGATCGACCGTGCCCTCGGCGGGGAGGTACTCCTCGGCCTGCAGCACCGCATCGTCACTGACCGGCACCGTGAACTGGCGGGTCGTCGGTGGCCTCATCGTCCGGCTCCGCTCAACTCGACGACGACAGGGGCGTGGTCGCTCGCACCCTTGCCCTTGCGCTCCTCACGGTCGATGGCGGCCCCGTGGACCCGGGCCGCGAACGGCGCCGAGCCGAGGATGAAGTCGATCCGCATGCCCTGCCGTTTGGCGAAGCGCAACTGTTGGTAGTCCCAGTAGGTATAGACGCCGGGGCCGGGTGCGTGCGGCCGCACCACGTCGACCAGCCCGGCCTCGGTGAGAAACGCTCCGTATGCCGCGCGCTCCCGCGGGCTCACGTGGCTCTTGTCGGCATAGAACTCCATCGACCAGACATCCTCGTCTCGGGGGGCGATGTTCCAGTCCCCGCACAGGGCGACTGGCAGGGGGTCGGCAGCCCAGCGGCTGGCTTCGTTCTTGAGAGCCGACAACCAGGCGATCTTGTAGTCCATGTGGGGGTCGTTGAGGTGGCGACCGTTGGGGACGTAGAGCGACCAGAGGCGGACGGCGTCCTCGCCCGCGCCGACGGTGGCGCCGATCGCGCGGGCCTCGATTTGTGGCGGTTCGCCCCAGGCGGGGACGCCCGGGAAGCCGACCTCGACGTCGGTGAGGCCCACTCGGGAGAGGATCGCCACGCCGTTCCACTGGTTGAGTCCGTGATGTGCGACGTCGTAGCCAGCGTCGCGGAGCCGCTCGTACGGGAATTGAGAATCCTTGGCCTTGGACTCTTGGAGGGCGAGCACGTCGACCTCGTTGCGGGTCAGCCACGACTCGACTCGGTCGATCCGGGACCGGATCGAGTTGACGTTCCAGGTGGCCAACCGCATACGTCCGACCCTACCGGGAGGTATGCCGCGTGCTCCCGCCCGTGCCCAACGTCACCCTCGTGCCGGGCTGGTCGGTTCGCTTCTCTCCGTGCCTGTCTCTTGCGTCACCCTTTTCCCGCCTGAACTGTCCAGTGTCCACTTCGCACCCCAACTGTCGGGGGGCGAAGTGCCCCTTTCCCACCGGAACTCCGGTCCGCAGTCACATGCCAGTTCGGCGCGCTCGGCGGCGAACACCGATCCACGCGGAGCCCACGGGGCAAGGCGCACAGGGAACGTAGCGATGTGCGCCGCGCGGAGAATAGGGCGCACGGGTGTGTAGTACGTAGTACGGAGTGCGGCGCATGGCGCCGGGCGAACAGGTCACGCAGCACGGTGTGCGGGAGCCGGTGCGGGGCGCGGTTCGCGGCCGAAGGCCATGACCGCCCAACCTGTGGTCGCCCGGTCGCGGTGCGGGAGCCGGGGAGGGGCGCGGTTCGCGGCCGAAGATGGGAGCGATTGCGCGTGATGAAGCGTTCTGGCTGTCCCCACGACCGCCACGCTTCAGCCAAGTCCGAAGCCGCGTTCGCCGCGGACCATCCCAACCAGGAAACGCGATCCGAACCTCCTCCCGAGCGCGGGCCGGTCACCAACGCGAGCCCGGTCACCAACGCGCGCCGGTCGGGGCTGCCCTACCGGAAAGACCTGAACAACCAGCGGCCTCGCACCCCAACGCACCGGATCAACCGTGCGGACCCGGGTCCGGCGCAGCCGTGCCGGTCCCAACTCGTGCGCAGTCGAATCCGGCCGGGTCCTCGGTCTGAACTTCCGGTGGGAAAGAGGCACTTCGCCCCCCGACAGTCGGGGTGCGAAGTGGACGCAAGACGGTTCAGGCGGGAAAGGGGAGGTCAGAGTGACGGGAGGGGCAATGGGAGCCGCGGGCATAGGGTGGCACCCATGACCACCGCACTCGTCACCGGCGCCACAGCTGGCATCGGCAGGGAGTTCGCCACCCAACTCGCCGCGCGCGGACACGACCTCGTCCTCGTCGCCAGGGACACCGAACGCCTCGAAGCCCTCGCCGAGCAACTGCGCCACGACCGCGGCATCGCCGTCGAGGTCCTGCCCGCCGACCTCGCCGACCGGGCCGCGCTGACCACGGTCGCCACCCGGATCGCCGACCCCGACCGCCCAGTTCACATCCTCGTCAACAACGCCGGATTCGGACTGCGCCAGCCCTTCCTCACCAACGACGTCGCCACCGAGGAGAACCTCCTCGACGTCCTCTGCCGGGCCGTTCTTGTCCTCTCCCACGCCGCCGGCCGGGCCATGCGCGAGCGCGGGCGCGGCACCATCATCAACGTCTCCTCGGTCGCCGGGTGGGTCGCCGGCGGCAGCTACTCCGCGGCCAAGTCGTGGGTCACCGTGTTCTCCGAGGGCCTGGCCACCGAACTGGCCGGCACCGGGGTCACCGTGACCGCCTTGTGCCCCGGCTTCACCCGCACAGAGTTCCACGAGCGCGCCCACCTGCGCCTGGACACCATCCCCGACCCGTTCATCCTCGAGGCTCCGCGCCTCGTGCGTGACGCTCTCGCCGACGCGGACAAGGGGCGCATCATCTCGGTGCCGGGCGCGGCATACAAGGCCTTGCGCGTCGTCACCCACCTCGCGCCCCGCCCGTTGGTGCGCCTGGGCCAGTTGGGTCGCAAACGCCGCCCCTGACGTGACCACGGCTCCGGTATGCCGCCTGCCCGCCGCTGGCGCCCGCGTCCCGTATGCCGCCGCGTCATCTCACAACGACACTCGCCGTGGGCGTCCCGCCGGCGTGGCGATCCGATGAGCGGGGGGTGCGGCGCAGGTGTGCGTCCTCGGAGCGCGCGGGTTGACCGCGTGACGCCGATGTGGCGAGACCGACGTCGTGATGCGGGATGAGCGTCGCGAGAGGGTTCAGTACCCGAGAACTCAGTGGTAGATGAGGATCGAGCCCGGCTTGCGGACGCCGGCGCTGGTGCTCCCGTTGTTGGCTAGCGCGATGGTCTGTTCGCCGACGGTCGATCCGAAATAGTTGCTCCCGCCACCGCCACCCGCACCGAACGCGGAGGCATTGGTGATGCTGCCCAACTTATGGACGAAGGACTCGGCAGCCCCTGAGCCGCCGCCTGCGTACCCGCCGCCGCCAGCCCCACTCGTCTCGTTGGCTGTGGTTTGGCCATCGGTGGTTGTGCTCGAGGCGACCACACCGTTGGCGCCGTTCCCGCCCGGAGCACCGCTACCGGCCGCACCCACGGTCGTCACCGCGTTCGACACGGTCACCCCCGTCGGCGTCGTGTACGTGGGAACCGCGGTGGCCGCTCCGGGCGTAGCGCCTATAGCGCCGATGCCTCCGGGCGCCGTTACCGTAAACGCAGATAGCGAGGTAAAGGACGCCGTGAGCGTCGGCGCGTCGGCCTGCGCCGCCCCACCAGCGCCGGCGGATGTTGTCCATGTCGATCCCGATGATGGCACCACGGCGCCTCCGGAACCGCCGCCGCCCCCAGCAACGACTATCGGCGTCGTGCCGCGCAGGATGGCGCTGCCGCCGCCCCCGGAGCCACCGTTGTTGCCACTGCCAGTGACCGAACCGCCGTTGCCGTAGCCGCCGCCCCCGGTTGCGCTGACGAAGTTGCCGGAAGCGTCGACGACGCGCGCACCGCCGGCCCCGACGATTAGTGTGAGGGTTTCCCCCGGGACCACGGCGAGACCACCCGTGAGAAAGGCGCCGGACCCCCCGATTCTGTTCGAACTATTCCCCCCGCCCCCTCCGCCTGTTACCTGGAAGCAAATGCGGGTGATGTTGGCGGGCACGACCCACTGGGTGGTCACGGCCGTGCTCGACGAGGTCGAAGGCGCGGGGGCGGTGAACTTGGGGGTGCTGCCGAAGAGCAGGGCGCACCCGCTCGCGGCATACGCCGGGGCAGCGGTCGCGACCGCAATGGTGGGCAACGCCCACGCAGCCCCATGAGCAACGGTGCGCCGACTGGGGCTCTTGATTCTCTCTCCCACACGAAGAGGCTAGGGCGAAACCGGTGCCTCGGCAAAGGCTGGAGCCGGCAGAGGTGGGGATTCAATCTGGAGCGAAACGCCGTTGATGACAACTGATGTCCAATCGAGGACCTCTCTACCCCGGCACGGCGTGGAGGGGGAGGTGCGCGAGAGCGGGTAAGAGAAGGGAAGGCCGACGGCTCGCTGCCGCGCCTGGTGGAGCAAGCGCCGTCCGAGATGGGGACCAGGAGTTCGTCCCCGGAGGGCGTGCCGGTGCAGGAAGGGTCGGGGGCCAGATCAGACAGCGCGCGCCAGTGGGTATGCCGCGAACGCGGCGCGGGCGTCGGCGCGCGGGCGTCGGGACGCGAACGTCGGGACGCGGGCGTCGGCGCGCGGGCGTCGGGACGCGAACGTCGGGACGCGGGCGTCGGCGCGGCATACGATCGGAGGCGTGAGCGACATTGCCGCCGACCGGGCCGCCCTTCTCGAGATCGTCAAAGACAAGGCCATCGTCCACGGCCGCGTCACTCTCTCCTCGGGCAAGGAGGCAGACTACTACGTCGACCTGCGCCGGATCACCCTCGACGGTCAGGCTGCGCCGCTCGTCGGTCGCGTCATGCGCGATCTCGTCGCCGACCTGGAGTTCGATGCCGTCGGCGGGTTGACGCTCGGCGCCGACCCGGTGGCCACGTCGATGCTCCACGCCGCGGCGGCGGCCGGCGAGCGGCTCGATGCGTTCGTCGTGCGCAAGGCGGGCAAGGCCCACGGCCTGCAGCAACGCATCGAAGGCCCGTCGATCGCGGGGCGGCGGGTGCTCATCGTCGAGGACACCTCGACAACGGGCGCCTCGCCGCTGGAAGCCGCCCGGGCCGCCCAAGAGGCCGGCGCGCAGGTCGTGGCCGTGGCGACGATCGCGGACCGCTCGACCGGTGCGGCGCAGGTGTTTGCCGACGCCGGCCTGGACTACCGCTTCGTCTATGGGCTGGACGAACTCGGTCTGGCCTGACCCAGATTCGCGCGTAAGGGGTGTGTCTGTCGGGGTGGGCGCCTAGGATCGATCCCGGAAGTCGTCTTCGACCTCGGGAGTCCCCGTGCTGATCGCCGCCATCGTCGTCGTCGTTATCATCGCGCTCGTCGCGTTCGTCATCGGCAGTTACAACGGCCTTGTCAAGTTACGCAATCTAGTCCAGGAGGCGTGGCGCCAGATCGACGTCGAACTCACCCGCCGCCACGATCTCATCGGCAATCTCGTGGAGACGGTGAAGGGGTATGCCGCGCACGAGCGGGGCACGCTCGAAGATGTCATGCGCGCGCGGGGGGCTGCCATGAGCCCGGGGCAAGGGCCGGCGCAGCAGGCCGCGAGCGAGGGGATGCTCACCCAGGCCCTGGGGCGGCTCATCGCCGTCGCCGAGGCCTACCCCGACCTCAAGGCCAACCAGAACTTCCTCGCCTTGCAGGCGGAGCTGTCGAGCACCGAGGACCGGATCGCCTCGGCCCGCCGCTACTACAACGCCAACGTCCGCGAGCTCAACACCAAGGTCGAGACCGTGCCGAGCAACATCATCGCCGGCATGTTCCACATCGGCCGCGCCGAGTACTTCGAGGCCACCGGTGAAACCCGCGAGGCCCCGCGCGTCGACTTTGGCCAGCGCGAGGCGACCATCCCGCCGCCCGCGTCGTATGCCGGGAGCGAGAGTGGCGGCGCGGCATACCCGCCCGCGGGAGCCGCCCCGAGCGGTCCGGGAGCGGGCAGCGCCACGTCTCCCGACGAACCCCCCACGGCCGGCTCGTCGGGATCGGGGAGCGCATCGTGAGCGACGGCACCGCGGCCGCCCCCCAACCGCTTGCGCCGCCCGACCAGGTCCTCACCCTGGAAGCCCCGGCGCCCCCGGCACCGGTGGCGGCAACCGCGGCCCCCAAGATGGCGCCTCAGGTGCCGGCCGAGGCCATCCCGGGGCTCGACGCGCGGGTCGAGACGTTCATGGATGCCTTGACCAAGGCGGCCCCGCGCAGTCCCGAGTTCGCCCAGCAGGCCGACAACGTGCGCACCATGGGTGACGCCGATATCCGGCGGGCCGCGGAGACGAGCAACCGGCTGCTCCAAACGCCGGTCAAGGCGCTCAAGGAGGGCGGCCTGGCGGCCGGTTCCGCCGTCGGGCACACCCTGCTGGAGTTGCGGCGCACCGTCGAGGACCTCGACCCGAGCGCGGTGACCGGGGGGCGCAAACTCCTCGGTTTCATCCCCATCGGGGACAAGGTCGTCGATTATTTCCGCCGCTACCAAAGCGCCCAAAGCCAACTCAACGCGATCCTGCACAGCCTGCGCAACGGCCAGGACGAGTTGACCCGCGACAACGTCGCCCTCAACCTGGAAAAGACCAACCTGTGGGCCACCATGGGCCGGCTCAACCAGTACGTCTATATCGCCGAGCGACTCGACACGAAACTCGCGGCCAAGATCGCCGAGTTGGAACTGTCCGACCCCGACGGGGCCAAGGCGTTGCGCCAGGATGTGCTCTTCTACGTCCGCCAAAAGCACCAGGACCTGCTCACCCAGTTGGCCGTCTCGATCCAGAGCTACCTTGCCATCGACGTCATCATCAAGAACAACGTCGAGCTCATCAAGGGCGTCGACCGGGCCTCGACGACGACGGTGTCGGCGCTGCGCACGGCGGTCATCGTCGCCCAGGCCCTCGGCAACCAGAAACTCGTCCTCGAGCAGATCACCGCCCTGAACCAGACCACGGGTGGGCTCATCCAGCGCACGTCCGAGATGCTCAAGGACAACTCGGCGGCCATTCAGGAGCAGGCGGCGTCCTCGACGATCGGCCTGCCCGAGTTGCAGGCGGCGTTCCAGAACATCTACGCGACGATGGACTCGATCGACTCGTTCAAGATCAAGGCGCTCGACACGATGGCGCAAACCATCGGGGTTCTCGAGACCGAGGTGGAGAAGTCCAAGGACTACCTCGCCCGGGTCCAGGCGCAGGACGCGCGCGGCACCCAGACGATCGACCTCGGCCAGCCCGGCCGCTGACCCGACGCGCGGCCGAGCATGGGTTTGGGGCAGTGGTGGCGGCGCACCATGGGTGCGCCCGTGCCGCCTGCGCCGACCCTGCCCACGCCGCCCGGTGCTCCCGAGATCCTCGCCTCCTTGGGCCGGGTCGACGCGCTCCTCGCCGATGCTCACGCCTCGCCGCTGGTGCGCTCGCGTGTCGATCGCATCGACCGGTCCATCCGGGCCACCCTGCCGCGGCTGCCCCAGCTGGGGGTCGGCAGTGAGGATGCGTATGCCGTGGTCGCCACCGCCACGAACTACCTCCCGGAGTCGATCGAGGCCTACCTCCGGTTGCCCCGCGACTGGGCCGACACCCGCCCCATCGACGGCGGCCGGACGGCGCTCATGGTGCTCATCGACCAACTCGAACTGCTCGGGGTGAGCATGGACCGCATGCTCGACGCCGCCACTCGGGCCGACGCCCAGGCCCTCATCGCGCAGGGCCGGTTCCTCGACGCCAAGTTCGGCCGTGCGCCGGTGTCGAGCGCGCCCTTCCCCGGGTCGCCGGCCCCGATCGGGGATTCGGGGCGCTCGGGCAACACCTTGGACCTGCCGTGACGGCGCCCATGACCGGGGAGGGATCATGACATCGACACATCCGCTGGCCGGGGCACTCGACCGGCTCGCCGCGGCCGGGCGGGCCGCTGGCGCCGACCCGGCCACCGCGCGGGCCGAGGGCGAGTCACTGGCCGCGACCATCGCCGAGGCGGCCACTGGGGCCTTCGCCGACTGGGGGGCAGCGACCGGAGGCGGCGGCGCGGAGGAGTTCATGGTGGCCGCGTCCCGAGGGCGGCGGTGGCGGGTGGGGCCGACCCCGACGCTGGCCGCGCTGCTCGACACCGACCCGGCCGGGGCCCGGGCCTACGCGTCGGCGCTGGCTGAGGTATGCCGCGCTGCCGCCTCGCTCGGGCAACCCTCGGCGCGCACCGCGGAGAACGCCCGCACCGCGGCAGCCGCCCAACTGTCAGCGATCGGCGCATCCGGTGATCGCTCGCCGGGGTCGTCCGCTGAGGAAGCATCGACGGCGCCCCTAACCCCGGCGGTGCCCGTCGCGCCGTCGGAGCCGCCGAGCGAGGCGATGACCGATGCGGTCCGCGGCTTGTGGTCGCAGGTGATGGGGGAGTTGGAGACGGTGGGAGCCCGGGTGCGCGAGGTCTCCTCCTCGCCCGAACCGCCCCCGCGCGGCCTCGACCTCGGGCCGGTCGACCCGTGGGCACCGGGCCGGTTCACCATGGACCCGCAGGGGCCGCCCTCGTCACCCGACCCGGTCCCGCCCGGCGTCCCCCCGACCAACGGGACGGCACCGACGACGCCCGGGAACGGCATACCGGCAACCCCGGATGCCGAAACAACGGCGACGCCGCCCCCGGAACTGCCGCCGGCGCGACCGTTGGCGGAATTGCTCGCCGAACTCGACGCCCTCACCGGGTTGCGCGCGGTCAAGGCCGAGATCCACCGGCAGGTGGCCCTGCTCCAGGTCGAGGCTAAACGCAAGGAGGCCGGCCTCAAGACTCCGGCGATCACCCGGCACCTGGTGTTCGTCGGCAACCCTGGCACCGGCAAGACGACGGTCGCCCGGCTCGTCGGCGGCATCTATCGGGCGCTCGGGCTGCTGACCAAGGGGCAACTGATCGAGGTCGACCGCAGCGAACTGGTCGCCGGCTATCTCGGGCAGACCGCGATCAAGACCGCCGAGGTCGTCGCCTCCGCGGTCGGCGGCGTGCTGTTCATCGACGAGGCCTACGCGCTCGCCGGCGACCAGTACGGCACCGAGGCGATCGACACGCTCGTCAAGGAAATGGAGGACCGCCGCGACGACCTCGTCGTCATCGTGGCCGGCTATCCCGTCCCGATGGCGGTCTTCGTCGCCCAGAACCCCGGCCTGGCCAGCCGGTTCCGCACCACCATCGAGTTCGCGGATTACACCGACGACGAGTTGGTGTCGATCTTCGAATCCCTGGCCGCGGCCGACGATTACGACGTCGACGACGCGGTGCGGGCCCGGTTCCGTGAACTCCTCACCGGCACCGAACGCGGGCCCTCATTCGGCAACGGCCGGTTCGCCCGCAACGTCCTCGAAGCCGCGATCGGCGCCCACGCCTGGCGGCTGCGGGACGTCGCGGCCCCCGACATTCAGGCCCTGCGCGCCCTCACCCCCGAGGACCTCACGCCCGAGGAGGGCACCTCATGACTCAGATCGCGGCGAGTCCTCGCCCTGCGCCGGGCCTCGTCGAGTCCCGTGAGATCGCCCAGGGCCGGGCCATCCCGGCATACCTCACCCGGCTGCGGCTGGGAGTGGCCCTGCTCATGCTCACGGTCGCCACGCTCACCGTCGGCCAACTGTTCTTGGGGCGGGCCGCGGCGAATCGCGCCGCCGCCGACGCCGAACAGGTGGCCCGCATCCAAACCATCAAGGTCGACCTGTTGCGGGCCGACGCCCTTGCGACCAACGCCTTCCTGACCGGCGGGCTCGAAGCCACCGCCCAGCGCACTGCCTACGACCAGGCCATCGGCGCGGCATCCGCGACGATCGCCGCTGCGTCGAGCGCCCAATCCCTCGACCGGGACGCGCTCGCCGAACTCAACGCCTTGCTCGTCCGGTATGCGGCGGGCATGGAGGTCGCGCGCGCCAACAACCGGCTCGGTCTGCCCGTCGGGGCGGCCTACCTGCGCGCGGCGAGCGCGGACCTGCGCGGACGGGGCATGGTGCTGACCGATGCGCTGCTCACGGCGAACACGGTCCGGGCCCGGAGTTCGCTCGCCGATCAACACCCCATGTGGGTGGCGCTCCCCGGGCTGCTCGCCCTCGGCGGACTGTATGCCGCCAACCGCTGGATCGCGACCCGGTTCCGGCGCCGCATCAACGTGGGCATCGCCGTCGCCGGTGGGCTCACTCTCCTCCTCACCCTCGGTGCAGTGGCGGTGTCGAGTGCGCAGGCGCTGGAGAACACGAGGTTGCAGGACGGCTCGTACGGTGCCCTGCTTCGGGTGGCGCAGGCGCGCAGTTCCGCCAATGCGGCAAAGTCGAGTGAGAGTCTGCGGCTCATTGCGCGCGGTTCGGGAAAGTCGTTCGAAGAGGCATGGGCGACCCAGTCGAAGGACGTGAGCGGGCTGATACCCGACACGCTCCGCGACCCCTGGACGGCATACACCAAGGCCCATGCCGCACTCGTGGCCAAGGACGATGCCGGTGATTGGGACGGGGCCGTCGCCTTGGCGACGAGCACGGCCGCCGGTGCGGCGACTCCGGCGTTCCAGGAGTTCGACACCCAGTTGGCTGCGGAACTGGACGGTGATCGGGCGAGTGTCGACAGCGCCCTCAACAGCGGCAACTGGGTGCCCGTTCTCGTCGCCGTGCTCGCGGGGCTCGCCGGGCTCGGGGCCACCTGGGCGAGTTGGCGCGGAGTGTCGCGCCGTCTGGAGGAGTACGTATGAACCTCAACGGCCCTGGTTCCGCGAAGTCTGTTCTGGGAAGTCCTGGTCCTGCCAGTCCAGATCCCGGGCCGGTTCGGGCTCGGCCGGCTGCACACAAGCGACCAATAGGTGGGTTAGTGACACGAAGGAAGGACCGGTTGTGGGGCACCCTTCCGGCGGGTGTGCATAAGCGACCAATAGGTGGGTTAGTGACACCCCCGACCGCCCCCACCCGCCCCACGGGTGTGCATAAGCGACCAATAGGTGGGTTAGTGACACCCCCGATTGGCAACAAGGCACCTATTGGTCGAATAGTGACGCGGGGGGTCATCGTGCCCCTCCTGCTCGCCGTCGCCCTCGCCGTCGGCGCCTGCTCGGGCCCCACCGCGACCGTCGTCCCGTCGGCCTCGCCCACGTCGTCCGGCGCGTCCACGTCCACCGCGTCCCCGAGCCCCTCGGCATCCGCTGCGACATGCACCAACGCCACCGCGTCCTATGCTCCCGACGGGCCACTTCCCGGTCCGGACGCCCTCCCCTCCGGGTCGACGATGGCGGCCATCAAGGCCCGGGGTCGCCTCATTGTCGGCGTGTCGGCCGACACCTACCTCCTCGGCTCGCGCAACCCCTTGACCGGCACCATCGAGGGCTTCGACATCGACCTTGCGACCGCGATCGGGGAGGCCATCCTCGGCCCCAACCCGCGCATCCAACTGCGCGTCATCACCGCTACCCAGCGACTCCCGCTGCTCCAGGCCAAGGAGGTCGACGTCGTCGTGCGCAACATGACGATGACCTGCGACCGGTGGACCAAGATCGGGTTCTCGGCCGTCTACTACCAGGCCGGGCAGAAGATCCTGGCCCGTAAGGGCAGCGCGATCACCGATGTCGCCTCCCTCGCCGGCCACCGGGTGTGCGCCCCGACGGGCACGTCGAGCATGGACACCCTGCGCCGGCTCGCCCCCACCGCGACCGCTGTCCCCTCCGACAGTCACACCGGCTGCCTCGTCCTCTTCCAAAGCGGGGCCGTCGACGCGATCACCGGGGACGACACCGTCCTGGCCGGGTTGGCCGCCCAGGACCCGTATGCCGTCGTCACCGCGGCTCCCGCGTTCACCCAGGAGCCCTACGGCGTCGGCGTCAACGCCGGGTCCGTCGATCTGGCGAAGTTCGTCAATGCCCTCCTCGAAAAGATGCGTGCCGATGGCCGGTGGCAGCACAGTTACGACCGGTGGCTGGCCCCCACCCTCGGCGCAGGCACCGGCCAGCCGGCTCCCACATACGGGCGCACCCCGTGATCCGCCACCAGGCCCCGACCGCGCCCGGCGCCCTCGGAGAACGCCTCGACCCCGGCGCCGTGCAGGTCTACCTCGCGGACTTGGCTGCGTGGAGCACCGCCCGTCGCGCCGAACTCGACGAGTTCGACGCCGAGGCATTGGCCGCCAATCGCGCGCACGACCTCACCGCGGACCTCACCTTGTCGATGGCCCTGTGGAAGTCGGTCGCCGACCGGCTCGCCTTGCTCCAGGCGACCTGGGATGGTGGCCGGGTGGGCCCGCGCGAGCGCGAACGCCTCTCGGTCCTCATCTGGGGCCGACTCGACACGACCACCGCCGGTCCGGCCACCAACGGCAGCGGCAGTGTCGCGGTGTCCTTGCCCGAGGCCTGCCGGCTCAGTGATGCGCTCGCCAGCCAGTTGCGGGTGCGCTTGGCCCTCGACCCTGCCGCCGACGAGTTCGCCCGCCGCCTCAAAGACCTTCGGGCACAGGTCGAACGCCTCCGCGACCAGGTCGCCCTCGAACCCGAGGCCGCCCGCCCGCCGCTCCTCGCCCACGTCGACGACATCGCGAGCCGCACCAGCACGCTCACCGACAAGGCGAGCCGTGGCGCGGACATCGGCGGTCTCATCGGGCCCCTCGAAAACGACGCCGCCCGCCTCGAACACGACCTCATCGTCGGTGCGGCCCGCCGCCGCGACGCGGCCGACCTGGCCCGCGCCGTCGCCGCACAGCGCGACACGCTGCTCGCCCGTGGCGCCGCCCTCCAAGCACTGGCGACCCAGACCGTCGCCGAGGTCGACCCGGCCCCCAACTACGCCGTGCCCGACGTGGCTGCGCTGGGCCCGGTGCCCGGTGACCCCGGCGCGCTCGCGGCATACCGGCAACGGCTGGGGCGCGTCGGGCAGGCGCTCGAGGTGGCCCAGGAGGCGTATGCCGCCGCGCTGCGCTCCCGCTCCGACCTCACGGCACGCCTCGACGCCTCCGACATCCGGGCCGGCGCGATCGGGGTCGCCGACCTCCCCGACGTGCGGGTCGCGTCCCAGACGGCCCGCGCCCTGCTTGCCCGGCGCCCCGCGCCGCTGCCGGTGGCGGGTGCCGCGGTCGCACTCTGCGAAGCCTGGGTGGCGTGGTGGGGGTCCGAGCGGGGGGTCCAGCTGGCGGACCGTCCTCGGGTGAGCGTCGCGAAGGAGAGTGGCTCGTGAAGTGCACACAGCCGGGGTGCCCCGGGTCGATCCTCGATGGCTATTGCGACGTCTGCGGGTCGCCGGTGCCTTCCCCCCAGTCAGCAGCCGGTATGCCGCCCGCTTCCCCGCCCGCCAACGTCACCGGTGGTGCGACGGCCGGCTCCGCCGCGGTGGCCGCGGCGCCGGTGGGTTCGGCCCGCGAGCGGTCCGCGGCCGGGGAATCCCCGCTCGGCGACGAGGCGACCCAACCGGCTGCGGCCGCGGGGAGCACCTCGGTGCGGTTGGACTCGGCGGCGTTCGGGTCGGCCCGGGTCGGCACGAACGCCACCCGCCGGTTGCGGTCGGGGTCGTTGCGGCTGCGTGCGGCTCGCCTCGGGGCCGGGCTGACCCAGGTGCCACCCGCCCCGGCCGTCGACCCGGCGGGGGCGATCAAGGCCCTGCCGCAGGTGCCGGAGGACAAACGGTTCTGCGCGTCCTGCCAGGGCCCGGTCGGGCGGTCCGTCGAGGGCCGACCGGGCCGGGAGGAGGGGTTCTGCCCCGCGTGCGGCACGGCATACTCCTTCACCCCCAAACTCAAGCCCGGGGATCTGGTCGCGGGGCAGTACGAGGTGGCGGGGGCCTTGGCGCACGGCGGGCTCGGCTGGATCTACCTCGCCCGCGACCGCAACGTCTCCGACCGGTGGGTGGTCCTCAAGGGCCTGCTCAACTCCGGTGACGCCGACGCGCTCGCGGCTGCCATCGCCGAGCAGCGTTTCCTCGCCCAGGTCGAGCACCCGCTCATCGTCGAGATCTACAACTTCGTCACGCATGACGGAGCCGGCTACATCGTCATGGAGTATGTCGGGGGCCACTCGCTCAAGGACATCCTCAAGGAGCGGATGGCCGCGGCCGGTGGGACCTACGATCCGCTGCCGGTCGACCAGGCGTTGGCTTTCATCGTCGAGATCCTGCCCGCGTTCCAATACCTGCACGACCTCGGGCTCGTCTACTGCGACTTCAAGCCCGACAACCTCATCCAGGTCGGCGACGCCGTCAAACTGATCGACCTCGGCGGGGTGCGGCGCCTTGACGACCGCGACTCGGCGATCTACGGCACGATCGGCTATCAAGCCCCCGAGGTGCCGACCGCGGGCCCGTCGGTGGCCAGCGACATCTGGACCATCGGGCGGACCCTGCTCGTGCTGTGCATGGAGTTTCGCGGGTACCAGAGCACCTACCTGACCTCGCTGCCCGATCCGGCGAGCACGCCCCTGTTCCAGCGGTACGACTCGCTCTACTGGTTGCTCGCCAAGTGCTGCGCCCTCGACCCCGACGACCGGTTCGCCTCGGCGGACGAACTGCGGGTTCAGGCGCTCGGCGTCCTCCGCGAAGTCGTCGCGATGAGCACCGACGGGATCGCGCAGACCTCGGCCGCGTCGCCGCTGTTCACGACCCCCGCGGTGGCCTCGGACGAGGTCGACTGGTCGGACCTGCCGGGGTTGCGCCCCGATCCGAGCGACCCGCAGCATTCGTGGGTGACGTCGTTGGCCCCCGGGTCGCCCGACCAGCGGCTCGCTGACCTCGCCCAGGCCACCACGGATAGCGCGGAGGTGTGGTTGGCTCGGGGCACCGAACACCTGCGTTCGGGCAACATCGGGGATGCGATCGCCGACGCTCAGAAACTGCTCGCCGACGACCCCTGGGACTGGCGGGCCCTGTGGCTGACCGGACTGGCCGAGTTGCACAACGGTCGCCCAGAGGCGGCGCGGGGCAGTTTCAACGCCGTCTACCGGCAGGTGCCCGGGGAGTTGGCGCCGAAACTCGCGCTCGCGGTCGCGTGCGAGGCGAGCGGGCAGGCGGAGGTCGCCGAGGGCCTCTACCGCACCTGCGCCGCCACCGATGCGGCCTACCTGGCGCCGGCGGCGTTCGGGATCGCCCGGATCGCCGCTGCGCGCGGCGAGGTCGAGGCCGCCGTCGCGGCTCTCGACCGGGTGCCTTCGACGAGTCGGGGGTTCGCCCAGGCGCGGCGGTTGCGCGCCGAGGCTCTGCTCGCCGGTGTGCGCGTCCGTGCCAATGGCCCCGCGGCCGGCGCGGCGTCCGCTCCGGGCTCGAAGTCCGGCCCGGCGTCTCCCGCGCGTGGCTCGGTGCGTGGTTCCGCTGCTGCTCCCACTCCCGCCCCGGCGGAGGCTGGGGCCGACCTTGGCAGGCTCGACGCGGCATACCGGAGCCTGGACGGGGTGACCCTCGGGGTGGGGGAGCGCGACCGGTTGGTCGCCCGCATTCTCGAGCGGGCTTTGGGTGTGGTGGCCGCGACGGGCCGGGCGCCGGGGACCGTCGGCCCGTATGCCGCGGACGAACGTTCGCTGCGCGGCGGGCTCGAGGCGACGTACCGGAGTCTGGCGCGGGAGGCGCCGACCCAGAACGAGCGGATCGACCTGGTCAACCAGGCCAATACGGTGCGTGCCTGGAGTCTGACGTGAGTGACGCGGGCCGGGGCGCGTGTGCGGCCTGCGGGCACCCACTCGGCGAGGGCGCGGCATTCTGCGAGGCGTGCGGCGCCAAGGTGAGTTGGTCGAGCGGGGCGGCGGCACCGACAGCCGCGTCCTCGGCTGCGGAACCGGGCCCGGCCGGGTCGCCGTTGCCTTCTCAACCGGTGCCGCCGCTGGGAACGGCAGCCGCGCGGGCGCAGGGGGGAGCGGTCGCGCCGCCTGCCCAGGGCGCCGACGAGGTCCCCATTTCGCGGGCCACCTCACCGGCACGGTGGCGCGAAGACCCGGCGGCTCCACCCCCGGGACCGACGGTGTGTCTGCAGTGCGGCGGGGCGGTCGCTGCCGACGGCTATTGCGAACAGTGCGGTGTCAAGGCGCCGTCGGGGCGTGACCACTTCCGGGAGACGCCGGCCCCCTGGGTGGCCGGGGTGTGCGATCGCGGCCTCGTTCATGCCCGCAACGAAGATGCGATGGCGCTGTGGGCGCAGGGCGAGAGCGCGGACGTAGGGCGGGCGGCGCTCGTCGTCTGCGACGGGGTGTCGTCGTCGGTCGACTCGGATGTCGCGGCCCTCGCGGGGGCACGGGCGGCCCGGGAAGTCCTGCGCGCACCGCTGCCGGCCGGCTTGGGGGTGCCCGAGAGTCGCGAGGCGGCGGCGACCCGGGCGTTCGTCCTGGCGGCCGAGGCGGCCAACGCCGCGGTCGTCGCCCACACCGCGCTCTCGTCGCCCAACCCCGCGTCGTGCACCTTCGTTGCCGCCACGATCGAACCGGCGCCGGCCGGTGACGCGAGCGCGCCTGGAGCGGGCGGCATCCGGATTCGGTATGCCGTCATCGGTGACTCCCGCGCCTACTGGTTGCCGGACGCGGGGGAGGGCGTGCAGTTGACGACGGACGACTCGATGGCCTCGCTGCTCATCGCCGGCGGTATGCCGCGTGCCGAGGCCGAGGCATCCCCGCAGGCGCACGGGATCACCAAGTGGTTGGGCAAGGACAGCCCCGACATCGTGCCGGTCGTCGGGGCCCTGGTTGTCACCCAGCCCGGTTGGGTGCTGGTGTGCAGCGACGGCCTGTGGAACTACGCCTCCGAGCCGGCCGCTCTCGCCGAGGTGATGCGCGCGTATGCCGCCCCGGCCACGCCCCCGGAGACGGTCACCCCAACTGTCCCGGCGGAGGCCCCCGTCCCCGTTGTCTCGCCGGAGTCGGTTGCTCCGGCTGCGCTGCCGGAGTTGCCTGCGCCGGTTGCGCCTGGGGGGCTGGCTCTGCACTTGGTCGAGTTCGCCAACGCCCAGGGTGGGCGCGACAACATCACCGTTGCGTTGGCGCGGCTGGGGTAGCGCGTCGTCAGGGTCCTCGCGTGGCGTGATCTACGTACGTCTGGTGTAGGTGATGGTTTTGTGGCCGGTGGGGGTGGTGTGGATGTGGTGGGTGTATTGGGGGTCGTGGATTTTGCGGTGGTGGTGTGAGCAGAGGGGGATGGCGTTGTGGAGGTTGGTGGGTCCGCCGGTGGTGTAGGGGTGTTGGTGGTGGAGTTCGGTCCAGGAGTAGGGGCGGTCGCAGTCGGTGGCGGCGCAT
>JAKOPT010000129.1 GCA_029778715.1 Actinomycetes bacterium
CGCGGCGAGGCGCGGAAGACCTCCTGGCCCCAGCGGCCGGCGTCGAAGCGCGGCGTCCCGAAGGCCATCATCTCGATGGCGCAGCAGGCCAGGCCGAAGGTGGCAGGCCAGAACGAGGCCTGGCGCATCCAGCCGGCCACCGCCTCGACGGTCGTCAGCAGGACGCCCTCGGGAACCTTGTCTTCCAGTCCCATGTGTTCAGCCCTTCCTGATCATTCCCAGTCGAGTCCGCCGCGGCGGAAGACGTAGATGTAAGCGATGAAGACGGTGACGACGAACAGCAGCATCTCGACCAGCGCGAAGAGGCCGAGCCTGTCGAAGCTGACCGCCCACGGGTAGAGGAACACCATCTCGATGTCGAAGACGATGAACAACATGGCGGTGATGTAGAACTTCACCGGGAATCGTCCGCCACCGACCGGCTGAGGGGTGGGGTCGATGCCGCACTCGTAGCTTGAGTACTTGGTCTTGTTGTAGCGGCGCGGACCGATGACCAGCGACGCCAGGACCATCACCCCCAGCAAGGCGGCGGCGAAGAACAGGACGCCGAGGATCGGAATGTAGGGGCTCATCGGGCGGCCCGTCCCTTCTGGAAACCGTTCAAACCGTGCTTGCGAGTCATGCCGAGGGCACCACCTTGGTGGCGGCGGTGATCACCTTGTCCATCCAATCACCATCGCGCGTGTCATACAGGTGTGCGAGCAGCTTATGGACGAAACGCATCAACGTTGGCCGCGGCAGGCCATACGTGGTGCACAAGTTCATGATCTGGGGGTTGTTGATGAGCTTGACGAAGGTGTTCCCGAGGCGGAAGTAGCCGCCGAGTTCGGCCTTCACCCGGTTCTGGTAGCCCTGCAGGGCGCGCTCGGCGCTGGACGTGCCGTGGCCGCGGTAGTGGGCCTCAGCGATGGCGTCCGCGGCGAGCTCGCCCGCCTCGAGCGCGTAGGCGATGCCCTCGCCGTTGAACGGGCTGATCATGCCGCCGGAGTCGCCGACCAAGAGGAGTCCGTCGGCGTACGCGGGCTGGCGGTTGAAGCTCATCGGCAGCGCGGCGCCCTTGATGGGCTCTTGGACGCCGTCCCAGGAGATGCCCCACTCGTCCGGTGCGCCCTTGAGCCAGGTCTCGAGCATGGCGCGGTAGTCGGTCTTGCCGAGGGCGGCGGCGTTGGGGGCGACCGTGCCCAGGCCGACGTTCATCGTGCCGTCGCCGAGCGGGAACGCCCAGCCGTAGCCGGGGAGCAGGTTGGACTTGCCGGGAGTGCCGTCCCAGAGCTGAAGCCAGGACTCCATGTAGTCGGTGTCGTGCCGGGGCGAGGCGACGTAGGTGCGGACGGCGACGCCCATCGGGCGGTCCTGGCGCTTCTCGCGCCCCATCGCGAGGGCGAGCCGGGACGAGTTGCCGTCCGCCGCAACGACGACGGGGGCGTTGAAGAGGCGTCCGTCTTTGGTTCGGACGCCGACGATCCGGTTGCCGCTGAGGACGGGTTCGGTGACGTTCGCGCCCGTATAGAGGTGCGCGCCGCCGGCGACCGCGTGGTCGGCGAGGAGGTGGTCGAACTCGGTACGGCGCCGGGCGAGACCGAAGGTCGGGAAGGTCTCGAGCTCGGGCCACGGGAAGACGAACGGCTCGACGCGTCCGCCGTAGACGCGGAGGCCCTGGTTGTGGATCCAGCCGGCC
>JAKOPT010000130.1 GCA_029778715.1 Actinomycetes bacterium
GCCGGCAGATCCAGTCCAGCGCGCAGCCCCGCCACGCACAGGTCGAGGGCTTCGCAGGTCTGCGCGACCAGGGCCGATCGGGCCCGCTCCCGGGCGCTGGGACGGCGCGACCACCAACTGCGGACGATCGCTGCCCAGCGGTGCGGACCGCCGACCGACCCCATGACACCCGTCGACCCCATGCCATCCGTCGAGCCCACTGCGCGACGAGATGTCACGGCTCGCGGCCCTCGCCAAGCGAAGGTCGCCAGCGCCAGCAGGCCGGCCACGATCCACGGCGACGCGTCGACCCCGCTCACGGCACCACCTCCGCACCGACGAGGGCCATCAACCGCTCCCGAGCAGCCTGCCGCAGAGCGAGCCAACCCGCCGGATCCCCCTCGGCGCTCCCGCCAATCCCGCCGCTCCCGCTGCCCTCGCTGCCCCCGCTGCCCTCGCTGCCGGCAAGGTTCCCTCCCTCGCCACGCACCCGATGCAGCACCGGCACCACCCTCGGCCTCCCGCCCGGGTCACCCATCACGACGCCGATCGACTCGACCGCCCGCTCCCGGCCCTGACGCCGGACCTGAACGACGACCGCCAACGCACTGAGAACCTGCGCGTGCACCGCGGGCAACGACATCCCGGCAAGCGCACCTAGCGCTTCGATGCGGGCGACGACATCGGAGGCGGCATTCGCGTGGATCGTGCCCGCGCCGCCTTCATGCCCGGTGTTGAGCGCCGACAGCAACTCACGGACCTCGGCACCACGGACCTCTCCGACGACGATCCGATCCGGACGCATCCGCAGGGCCTGACGCAACAACGTCACCATGGTCACCTCGCCGACCCCTTCGACATTGGGTGAACGGCCCTCCAGATGGACGACATGCGGATGCTCGACAGCCAACTCGCGCACGTCCTCGACCACGAGAATCCGTTCCCGCTGATCGGCCAGCCCCAACAGCGCGCCGAGCAGCGTCGTCTTCCCGGCCCCGGTGCCGCCGCTGACAAGGAACGACACCCGTCGCTCCACCAACCCGCGAAGCACGGGGCCCCACCCAACCGGCACACTCCCGGCGGCGACGAGGTCCTCGAAGCACAACGGGACGCGCGCCGGCACCCGCAGGGTGAGGTGGGGACCACCGCCGACGAGTGGCGGCAGGATCGCATGCAGCCGCACCCCCGTCGGCAGGACCGCATCCACGTATGCCGCGGTGTCATCCAGGCGGCGCCCGGCCAGCGCCGCCAGCCGCACCGCCATCGCCCGGCGGACAGCCACCGACCCTAGCGACACCGCAACCTGCTCCATCCCGGCGCCCCGGTCCACCCAGACCCGACCGTCGCCGTTGACCGCGATGTCGGTGACCGCAGGGTCTTCCGTCAAACGC
>JAKOPT010000131.1 GCA_029778715.1 Actinomycetes bacterium
AACTACCCCTGGGAATCCGTGGATTTCGACGGCCTCATGCTCATGGCCCGCCCGACTGCACCTGGCAAAAGGACCGAAGTGGCCCGTCGGTTGTCTTTGGACAACTGATTGCGCGATGGCCCGCCGGGATGTAAAGATGCAGGTCAGCAAGTGTGCTCCCCGCCTGCGCGGGGATGATCCGGGCGAACCACCCTGCTGGATCTGCGGACAACCGTGCTCCCCGCCTGCGCGGGGATGATCCCGATTCCGAGTGGAGCATTACCAATCAGGACGAGTGCTCCCCGCCTGCGCGGGGATGATCCCGGACGCGGGAACGTGGCCGTCGGTGAGTTGGTGTGCTCCCCGCCTGCGCGGGGATGATCCGATCGACCGAGCCACCGCCCAAGCCTTCGCCCAGTGCTCCCCGCCTGCGCGGGGATGATCCGCCACCCCTGCGTGGCGTCGGTCGGGCGGAAGGAGTGCTCCCCGCCTGCGCGGGGATGATCCTCGAGTGGGACCGATGAACCCCGACCGTTGGGCGTGCTCCCCGCCTGCGCGGGGATGATCCGATCACCCTCATTCGGGAGTACGCGGTCATGCGGTGCTCCCCGCCTGCGCGGGGATGATCCGCAACTGTGGGTGATCCACACCGCAGAGTGCCCGTGCTCCCCGCCTGCGCGGGGATGATCCGGTGCAGGGCCTCAACTCCTACATCTGGGTGGAGTGCTCCCCGCCTGCGCGGGGATGATCCGGCCACGCTCGCACGATCCGCAGCGGGTGGCATGTGCTCCCCGCCTGCGCGGGGATGATCCCGCGACCGCGAGCGCGCGCGACAGCGCGCCAGGGTGCTCCCCGCCTGCGCGGGGATGATCCCACGGCTGGCGCTGAGGCGAAGATTGATGCCCTGTGCTCCCCGCCTGCGCGGGGATGATCCCCTCACCGACGACCAGCAGACCGTGCTCCACCTGTGCTCCCCGCCTGCGCGGGGATGATCCGGCAAAGCCGAAGATCGACCTCGCCATCGAGGAGTGCTCCCCGCCTGCGCGGGGATGATCCTAGGTCTGTGGTTTGAGAGACGATTGCGGTGCTGTGCTCCCCGCCTGCGCGGGGATGATCCGCGCATGGTCCACGGCCCCGCAGTCAGGGCGATGTGCTCCCCGCCTGCGCGGGGATGATCCGATGAAACCGAAGCGGCCGTCCTGGTTCTTGAGGTGCTCCCCGCCTGCGCGGGGATGATCCCAACGCTCAGCGCCTGGTCGACGGGGACCGTGGGTGCTCCCCGCCTGCGCGGGGATGATCCGCGGTGGTCATCGATGAACCGTCTTATCAACGGCGTGCTCCCCGCCTGCGCGGGGATGATCCATGTAGGCTTCCGCCGCAATTCGCGAGTGAGGTGTGCTCCCCGCCTGCGCGGGGATGATCCCCAGAGGGAGACGAAATGAGCACCACGACCCGCGTGCTCCCCGCCTGCGCGGGGATGATCCTTGTCGGGAAACCCGACATTATTGAGCCATGAGGTGCTCCCCGCCTGCGCGGGGATGATCCCTATAGGAAACGATGTCAAGCAGGAAAGGAAAAGTGCTCCCCGCCTGCGCGGGGATGATCCCACCGCCAGGCCCCTCGCTCACTGGCAAGCCACGTGCTCCCCGCCTGCGCGGGGATGATCCCCGGTACTCCGAGGTCTTCCGGACTCGGTGGATCGTGCTCCCCGCCTGCGCGGGGATGATCCCACCAACATCTACACCGTTAAGCAGGACGCGATGTGCTCCCCGCCTGCGCGGGGATGATCCCCCTGCCCGCAAGGCCAACCTCGCCGCTCAGATGTGCTCCCCGCCTGCGCGGGGATGATCCCGCCCAGTTCGAGCGAGTGTGCTTCAGTCGCGCGTGCTCCCCGCCTGCGCGGGGATGATCCCCAAGACGTGTTCACGTCCACCCCCGACTTCGCGTGCTCCCCGCCTGCGCGGGGATGATCCTTCGATGACGGTGACGCGATCCGGGCCTATCCAGTGCTCCCCGCCTGCGCGGGGATGATCCCCGGCCGGCCCCGGCACCCCAGACCCGCCACCGGTGCTCCCCGCCTGCGCGGGGATGATCCACCGAAGCGGCCGTCCTGGTTCTTGAGGTCCGGGTGCTCCCCGCCTGCGCGGGGATGATCCCAAAGCCGGCCCCGCGTGCCAACCAAAGCCCTCGTGCTCCCCGCCTGCGCGGGGATGATCCCGCCCGCGCCCTGCTGTCTGCCGTCTTCCGTGAGTGCTCCCCGCCTGCGCGGGGATGATCCCAAGGCCGCCAACGCTTTCGACACCGTCATGCCGTGCTCCCCGCCTGCGCGGGGATGATCCGGGGAGGGTGAGGGTGCAGAGGTGGTTTTCGTGGTGCTCCCCGCCTGCGCGGGGATGATCCCGCTCTCGCCGCGGAAAACGCCGGCGCGACCCAGTGCTCCCCGCCTGCGCGGGGATGATCCCCAGAGTGCGCCCGGCTTGTTGTGTTTGGGGATGTGCTCCCCGCCTGCGCGGGGATGATCCTGCTCCACGTCACCAGCCCCTACGACCGCAACTGTGCTCCCCGCCTGCGCGGGGATGATCCCCCAAACCGACTTCATCGACTGGCTCGGTAAGAGTGCTCCCCGCCTGCGCGGGGATGATCCCCTCGGTGGCGTCCTCGTCGGCGCCGGCCGCGCGTGCTCCCCGCCTGCGCGGGGATGATCCGGATATCGACGGACGACTGGAATTCCGGACCAGGTGCTCCCCGCCTGCGCGGGGATGATCCGTTTCGGCCGAACTCCGCGAGGCCCTCGCCGCCGTGCTCCCCGCCTGCGCGGGGATGATCCGCAGATCCCTGCGGTCTTCAAGCCGTCCGCCTCGTGCTCCCCGCCTGCGCGGGGATGATCCCCGGTAGAACTGTCCCAGGTGTCGGACGACAGGGTGCTCCCCGCCTGCGCGGGGATGATCCCGCGCAGGACGGTGTCGGAGACCTCGTGCAGGAGTGCTCCCCGCCTGCGCGGGGATGATCCCCAACGCGAGGTCGTCCGCGACGTTCATCGTGCGTGCTCCCCGCCTGCGCGGGGATGATCCTTGCGAACGCCGGTCGCGGCGGCCTGACAGTGTGTGCTCCCCGCCTGCGCGGGGATGATCCCCCATTGTGCAACCCGCGACACGCCGATGGTAAGTGCTCCCCGCCTGCGCGGGGATGATCCTACGGAGGGCGCGACGCCCAGCCGGGCGGTCACGTGCTCCCCGCCTGCGCGGGGATGATCCATGGGCAAGGGTTGGTCTGCCGCGATGAGCATCGTGCTCCCCGCCTGCGCGGGGATGATCCCCCGATGTCGAGACGGATGCGGACGTAGGTGCGGTGCTCCCCGCCTGCGCGGGGATGATCCGCACTATGCCGCGCTGCTCCCGGAGACGCGGAAGTGCTCCCCGCCTGCGCGGGGATGATCCCGCCGCGGCGGTCGCTGCGGAGATCATCAAGCAGTGCTCCCCGCCTGCGCGGGGATGATCCCGCCCCGGCGGGAAGCGGCATCGTGGCATACCGGTGCTCCCCGCCTGCGCGGGGATGATCCCGCCACGAAACAATCCCCGCTGGGATGGATCGCGTGCTCCCCGCCTGCGCGGGGATGATCCTCCATCACCGTCCCCCGATTTTGAAAGGAAACCGTGCTCCCCGCCTGCGCGGGGATGATCCCACGGCCACGGGGCCTAGGTGCGAGCGGGCCCGGTGCTCCCCGCCTGCGCGGGGATGATCCGGAGGCGTGGGTCAACTACGCGATCTCCAAGGGGTGCTCCCCGCCTGCGCGGGGATGATCCGGGCACGCCGACACCGCGCAATCTCAATCTCGCGTGCTCCCCGCCTGCGCGGGGATGATCCCGTGTACCACGCCCTTTGGGAATAAATTGGGACGTGCTCCCCGCCTGCGCGGGGATGATCCGCGATCGCTGGTGACGCGGAGGCGCGGCGGGCGGTGCTCCCCGCCTGCGCGGGGATGATCCCCCACCTGCTCACCGGCAGTGCGGCCGCCCCGGGTGCTCCCCGCCTGCGCGGGGATGATCCGACCTGGGCGTCGCCGTAGCGGGTGGTGATCGTGTGCTCCCCGCCTGCGCGGGGATGATCCTCCGCCGCCGACTGGGACGACGCCGCATCCCGCGTGCTCCCCGCCTGCGCGGGGATGATCCGGGACCGTGGTGACGGTTGGGGGAGTCAACAACGTGCTCCCCGCCTGCGCGGGGATGATCCCCCACTCAGCGACGCCCGCACGGACCTCCTCGTGTGCTCCCCGCCTGCGCGGGGATGATCCGTCCGTCTTGAGGAGTTCGGCCGACATGTGGGAGTGCTCCCCGCCTGCGCGGGGATGATCCTGACCACAGGAAGGAGCCCCCATGGGGCCCATGGTGCTCCCCGCCTGCGCGGGGATGATCCCCCACTCAGCGACGCCCGCACGGACCTCCTCGTGTGCTCCCCGCCTGCGCGGGGATGATCCTGACCACAGGAAGGAGCCCCCATGGGGCCCATGGTGCTCCCCGCCTGCGCGGGGATGATCCGGTGCATGCCCTCATGAACGGCCACAAACCGACGTGCTCCCCGCCTGCGCGGGGATGATCCGGCGATCGTCGAGACGGGCATCGGATGGCTAGTGTGCTCCCCGCCTGCGCGGGGATGATCCCGCGAACGCACCAAGAGCGAGAAGCACACAGATGTGCTCCCCGCCTGCGCGGGGATGATCCGCGCCACGCCAAGTCGAATAATGGCCCCCACCAGTGCTCCCCGCCTGCGCGGGGATGATCCGTTCACGGCCCACTCGAAGCCACCGTCGCGCATGTGCTCCCCGCCTGCGCGGGGATGATCCCACCCGGTCGGGGCGCAAGACCCCCACCGTTTCGTGCTCCCCGCCTGCGCGGGGATGATCCCAAACAGCCGGCTCACTGGAAATGCAACCGCGAGTGCTCCCCGCCTGCGCGGGGATGATCCCACGGGCGCGGGCGCGACCCTGCCGCCGTTGCCGTGCTCCCCGCCTGCGCGGGGATGATCCCACGAGCGCGGGCGCGACCCTGCCGCCGTTGCCGTGCTCCCCGCCTGCGCGGGGATGATCCGACCCCGGTGATGTCGTCGCGGGTGAGGTGGTTGTGCTCCCCGCCTGCGCGGGGATGATCCCCATGCGCAGGGTTGCCGTGAGCGTCCCGTCCTGTGCTCCCCGCCTGCGCGGGGATGATCCGTAACGCCG
Source organism: Actinomycetes bacterium (assembly GCA_029778715.1). Taxonomy (GTDB): domain Bacteria; phylum Actinomycetota; class Actinomycetes; order Actinomycetales; family Dermatophilaceae; genus Phycicoccus_A. The sequence goes on from JAKOPT010000131.1 coordinate 5,195, forward strand.
CTGAGCGGGGCGACCTGATGTGGCGTGCTCCCCGCCTGCGCGGGGATGATCCGTGGCGATGTCGGACCGCTACCGCGAGCGGACTGTGCTCCCCGCCTGCGCGGGGATGATCCCTCGGCGGGGGTGTCCACGCTGGCCGCGGCCTGGTGCTCCCCGCCTGCGCGGGGATGATCCTTGTGGTCGCCGCCCCCGGAGACCTCGAAACAGGTGCTCCCCGCCTGCGCGGGGATGATCCTGGGGCACCAGCCTCGACCCACAAACGATCACCGTGCTCCCCGCCTGCGCGGGGATGATCCCTGTTCGAGGGTGCCGCCGTAGTCGATGACCTCGTGCTCCCCGCCTGCGCGGGGATGATCCTCGACCGAAATGGAGGAGGGGGCGTGAGCGAGGGTGCTCCCCGCCTGCGCGGGGATGATCCCCCGGGGAGGCTGTCGGTGAGGCAGGCTGTCGGTGCTCCCCGCCTGCGCGGGGATGATCCTTCTGTGCCTCCAGTTGACGCTTGAGGACCGAGGTGCTCCCCGCCTGCGCGGGGATGATCCTCCGCCGCCGACTGGGACGACGCCGCATCCCGCGTGCTCCCCGCCTGCGCGAGGATGATCCGCCGATCATCGAGTACTGCATGCCGCCGTACCAGTGCTCCCCGCCTGCGCGGGGATGATCCGAACCCCACCAAAGACTGCGCCTTCGACTGCACGTGCTCCCCGCCTGCGCGGGGATGATCCTCCCGGGGAAGTTCCGCGACTGGTGGACAGGTGGTGCTCCCCGCCTGCGCGGGGATGATCCGGCCGCTGCACACGGCACGGTCGTGCTCGTCATGTGCTCCCCGCCTGCGCGGGGATGATCCCATGAGCGGCTGCTCTGGGCCACGCCCAGACCAGTGCTCCCCGCCTGCGCGGGGATGATCCGATCACGGCCACTTTTGGCCATGGCCACAGCGAGTGCTCCCCGCCTGCGCGGGGATGATCCGTAGCCCCGCCCGACATGGCGACCGCTTCCGAGGTGCTCCCCGCCTGCGCGGGGATGATCCGGCGGTGGTGGTGACGGTGACGCTGCTCATGGGGTGCTCCCCGCCTGCGCGGGGATGATCCCTCCTGGGAGGTGACCAAGGGTGACGTCTTTCCGTGCTCCCCGCCTGCGCGGGGATGATCCCCACAACCGCGACGGATACCGCGGCCCGGCGTGGTGCTTCCCGCCTGCGCGGGGATGATCCGAGATAGCCGACATGCTGACGTCCGATACACCTGTGCTCCCCGCCTGCGCGGGGATGATCCGCCGGACCCGTCGATATCGGTGATCGGGGCGGCGTGCTCCCCGCCTGCGCGGGGATGATCCGGCATGGGGAACTGGTTCGCCACCCAACACGCCGTGCTCCCCGCCTGCGCGGGGCTGATCCCTGACTGGGGAGCGGTGGGCTCGCCCAGTACAGGTGCTCCCCGCCTGCGCGGGGATGATCCGGGAACAGTCGGCTCCGGGAAACGCCCCTGGGAGTGCTCCCCGCCTGCTCGGGGATGATCCCCACAACCGCGACGGATACCGCGGCCCGGCGTGGTGCTTCCCGCCTGCGCGGGGATGATCCGAGATAGCCGACATGCTGACGTCCGATACACCTGTGCTCCCCGCCTGCGCGGGGATGATCCGGCATGGGGAACTGGTTCGCCACCCAACACGCCGTGCTCCCCGCCTGCGCGGGGATGATCCCTGACTGGGGAGCGGTGGGCTCGCCCAGTACAGGTGCTCCCCGCCTGCGCGGGGATGATCCGGGAACAGTCGGCTCCGGGAAACGCCCCTGGGAGTGCTCCCCGCCTGCGCGGGGATGATCCCGCTAAGTGATCGCTCTAGCGACGTTTTTGGGAGTGCTCCCCGCCTGCGCGGGGATGATCCCCGGGCGAACACGTCACGGATAGCCGCGGTCACGTGCTCCCCGCCTGCGCGGGGATGATCCGTCCGGTCACCCCAGTGACCAGGTCGCGCCACGGTGCTCCCCGCCTGCGCGGGGATGATCCCTCGGCCTGGGTCGACAGCGCGTTCTCGAAGTAGTGCTCCCCGCCTGCGCGGGATGATCCATCGAGGGGTTCCGCGGCGACACCGCCGTCCAGGTGCTCCCCGCCTGCGCGGGGATGATCCCGGCGCGAGGGGCACGGTGACATCGGGCCCGACGTGCTCCCCGCCTGCGCGGGGATGATCCCGCGCCGGTTGATGCAGATGGTCCTCGTGTTCGGTGCTCCCCGCCTGCGCGGGGATGATCCGCAATCACCGAGTTCAAGGAACTCAACCGGCGCGTGCTCCCCGCCTGCGCGGGGATGATCCCGACCACGGCAGCGTCGTCCAGACGATGGTGTGGTGCTCCCCGCCTGCGCGGGGATGATCCCTCGCACATCTGAAAGAACGTGCAGTCGAAGGCGTGCTCCCCGCCTGCGCGGGGATGATCCCTCGCTGGCCGAAACCTGCTCCTCCTGTGCCAGGTGCTCCCCGCCTGCGCGGGGATGATCCTGCCCCGCGGGTGGTGGGTCATGATCCGAGATGGTGCTCCCCGCCTGCGCGGGGATGATCCCACGTCGCGCAGGTTCGCCGCGACCGTCGAGCCGTGCTCCCCGCCTGCGCGGGGATGATCCGGACGGACCGAAGGCCCTCACCCACCTGCGAGAGTGCTCCCCGCCTGCGCGGGGATGATCCTGCGGCGCCGAGTGTGACCACAAGGCCGCGTCAGTGCTCCCCGCCTGCGCGGGGATGATCCGCGTCTTCGGAGGCCCGAGGCGGTGCCCCGCCCGTGCTCCCCGCCTGCGCGGGGATGATCCCTGCGCGAAGAGATGGGCGCGTCGACGTCCTTTGTGCTCCCCGCTTGCGCGGGGATGATCCGGGTAGGGATGTGGCTGCGGGTGGGGGCGCGGGCCAACGCCGCTCCCCTCTTGCGCGGGAGCAGCCGCGTTTTCAGCTGCCCAGCGGCGTATCAAGACGGACGAAGCTAACAGCAAGCAATGCGGCATACGAGCATTAGGGTCGCTGGCATGGCAACGGTGCCACTCACCTCCGCGACCCGGCGGGGCTACGCCCTCGGCAGCGTCGCTACCGGCGCATTCGGAACCGTCCCCGGGCTGCTCCTCCTCCCGTACCTCACCGACCGTCTGGGCATCACCGCCGCCGTCGCCGGGCTCATCGTCCTCCTCCCCAAGGCGTGGGACGTCATCCTCAACCCCGTCGCCGGTGGCATTTCCGACCGCTCAACCCATCCCGATGGAAGGCGCCGCCCGTTCCTGCTCAAGGCCGGCATCGCGCTCGCCATCACGTTCGTCCTCATCTTCTGGGGCCCGACCCCGCCGACCGCCTCCCCGACAACAGCGGCGACCTGGGTCATCGTCGCGTTCGTCGCCTGCGCCAGCGCCTACGCGTTCTTCCAGGTCCCCTACGTCGCCATGCCCGCCGAGATGACCGACGACTACGACGAACGCACCCGTCTCATGTCGTGGCGGGTCGCCGTCCTCGCGCTCGCGATTCTCGTCTCCGGCGGGGCGTCCCCGGCGATCCGCGACGCGCTCGGCCCGGTCTGGGGGTACCGCGGCGTGGGCCTGTTCGTCGGCGCACTCCTCCTCACCGGCGCGTTGGGCGCGTGGTGGGGCACGCGGCATACCTCCGATCCGTATGCCGCCCCGCCCGCCACCGAGGCGGCCGCGTCCCCACCGCCGGTACACAACCCACCTATTGGTCGATTAGTGACGGGCCGACCCAGCGAGGCGACCGCGTCCCCACCGCCGGTACACAACCCACCTATTGGTCGATTAGTGACGGGCCGACCCACCGAGGCCACCGCACCCTCGCTGCTCACCCAACTGCGGGTCGTCGCCCACGCCGCCGATTTCCGTCGACTCCTCACGACCTTCGTCATCCAGGCGCTCGGCATCGGCGTCATGCTCGCCGGTGTCGACTATCTCGCGCGCGTCGTCCTCGCCCGCCCGGGCGCGTCGAGCATCCTGTTCATCTGCTTCGTCGGCCCGGCCCTGCTCGTCACCCCGATCTGGCAACGCCTCAGCGCCCGCCTGGGCAAACGCGCCGGCTACGTCCTCTCCTCCCTCCTCCTCGCCACCGGCGCCCTGCTCACCGTCCCGACCACCTCGCTCACCCCCATGGCCGCCGCCGTCGCGCTCATCGGCGTCGGGTATGCCGGCGCCCAGATGTTCCCCCTCGCGATGCTCGCCGACACCGCCGCGGTGGACACCGCCCGCACCGGCGCCAGCCGCGCCGGCGTCTACACCGGGGTCTGGACCGCCACCGAAACCCTCGGCATGGCGGTGGGTCCCTTCCTGTATGCCGCCCTGCTCGCCGTGAGTGGGTACGTCTCGTCCACGACCGGCCAGGTCGCCCAGCCCGAGAGCGCGGTGACGGCGATCCGCCTCGGCTTCGGGGTGCTGCCCGCCGGGCTCGTGCTCGTGTCCCTCGTCTTTCTCGCCCGCTACCGGCTCGACGCCACCACCGTCGCGGCCGCGACTGCGGCGACCACGGGTACCGCCGCGACCGCAGCGACCGCCGCGACGGCCGCAACACCCACACCTGAAACCGCCGTCACCGAAGCCGGCCCGAGCACCGCCCCCGCCGAGGAGTCCCACCCATGAGTCACCCCGCCGCCGTGCCCTCTGCGCCCGATGCCGATCCCCGCACCGACCTCGACACCATCACGGCCCGCCTCACGGACCTGCAACGCGGCGACCTGCCCACCCATGGCGGACGCACCCTCGCGTACGTCTACGACAGCGGCCTCGACGAGGTCACTGCCCTGGGGCGCGCCGCCCTGGCCCAGTTCGGGGACTCCAACGGCCTGGACCCCACGGCCTTCCCCTCGCTGCAGACGATGGAGAACGACCTGGTCGGGCTCGCCGCTCGCCTTCTCCACGGCCCGGCGAGCGCCGTCGGCACCTTCACCTCCGGCGGCACCGAGTCGATCCTGCTCGCCGTGCTCGCCGCCCGCGATGGCGCCCCCCACGCCGGGGGCACGCGGCATACCTCCATGGTCATCCCGACCACGGCGCACGCGGGCTTCCACAAGGCCGGGCACTACTTCGGCGTCGACGTCATCGCCGTCGACGTCGACCCGCGAACCTTCCGGGCCGACCCGGACGCGATGGCCGCCGCGATCCGCGACGACACCGTCCTGGCCGTCGCCTCGGCCCCGAGTTACGCCCACGGGGTCCTCGACCCGGTGCCGCACATCGCGGCCCTCGCGGCCGAGCGCGGCATCCGCTGCCACGTCGACGCCTGCATCGGCGGGTGGGTGCTGCCGCACCTGACCACCCCGTGGGCCTGGGACTTCGCCGTGCCCGGCGTCACGAGCATCAGCGTCGACCTGCACAAATACGGGTACACCCCCAAGGGCGCCTCGCTCCTGCTCCACCGCGACCCGGGCCTGCGCCGCGGGCACTTCTTCGCCAGCGCCGCCTGGCCCGGCTACACCATGCTCAACTCGACGATGCAGTCGACCAAGTCCGGTGGCCCGCTCGCCGCGGCCTGGGCCGTCACCTCGGCGATCGGCGTCCCCGGGTATGCCGCGCTCGCCGCCACCGCCCGCGAGGCGACACTGGCGATCGCGGCCGGGGCGGACGGCATACCCGGCATCACGGTGGTGACCCCACCGGATGCGACGCTTGTCGTGTTGGTGACCGATGGCAGTTGCGACGTCTTCACCGTCGCCGACGAGATGCGGGTGCGCGGGTGGTTCGTCCAGCCGCAGATGACGTATGCCGCGCTCCCGGCGACGCTCCACCTCACCGTGTCGGCGGCGACCGCGGCGAGCGTGCCCGAGTTCCTCGCGGCGCTCGCGGAGTCGGTGGCGGCGGCGCAGGCGGCCGGTCCGGTGCGGGTCGATCCCGGGCTCGCGGCCGCGGCCGGTGCGCTGGACCCCGCGACCTTGACCGAGGCCGATTTCGACGGGTTGCTGCAACTGGCGGGTCTCGCCGGTCCGGGGAGCGCGCCGGGGGAGGGCGGAGGGCCGGGTGCAAGCGGGTCGGGCTCGGACGCCGGGCCGGAGGCGGGCGGCATACGGCTCCCGGAGCGGATGGCGCAGGTCAACGCGTTGCTCGACGTCGCGCCCCCGCCGCTGCGGGAGGCACTCCTGCTCGCGGTCCTGGACCGGCTCTCCCGCCCGACTTCCTGAGGTGGGACCCGGCTCTAGAGCAGCACTTGGGCGCCCATGATGACCGTGCGAGCCACGGGCAGGTGGAAGTACTCGGTCGGGTTGGCCGCGTTGTGCGAGAGCCCGATGAACAGCCGCTTGCGCCACTTCGACATGCCCTGCCGGGCGCTCTTGTGGATGGTGATCCGGGAGAGGAAGTAGTAGGCCTGCTCGAGGTCGATCTCGAGACCCTGCTCACGCGCCAACTCCAGGCCGCGCGGGATGTCCTGCTCATCGAGGTACCCGAACCGCAACGTCACGTGATCGATGTGATCGTGCGGATCGTCGAGCGTGTCGACGATGACGCGCTCGGAGTCCGGCACGAACGGCACGTTCGTCGAGACCGCGGTGACGATGACGACGGCCTCGTGGACGACATGGTTGACCATGTAGTTCTCGCGCAACGCGAGCGGCGCGGTCTCCTTGTTCGCGTGGACGAACACCGCCTGGCCGGGCACCCGCGTCACGTCCGCACCGTGCAGGTCGTCGAGCATGGCCACGAGCGGCCCCTCGAGCTTCTTGCGCCGCGCCGTGACCAAGGTGGTGCCGCGCCGCCAGGTGAGCATGGTGACCCCGACGATGGTCGCGATGAGGAGGGGCAACCAACCGCCGTGGAGCACCTTGGTGAGGTTGGCGAGGAAGAAGGCCGATTCCAACACCCCGAACCCGAGGATGACGGCCGTCAACTGCCACCAGCGCCACCGCAGCGCCGCCTGGGCGTAGACGCAGAACAGCAAGGTGGTGAGGAGCAAGGTCGCCGTCACGGCGAGCCCGTATGCCGTGGCGAGCCGTTCGCTGCGCTGGAAGCTCACGAGGAGCAAGAGCACGCCCCCGAAGAGCAACCAGTTGACCGACGGCACGTAGATCTGCCCGCCGGTCTTGTCCGACGTCTGCCGGACGGTGAGCCGGGGCAGGTAGCCCAACCGTTCGGCCTGCCGGGACACCGAATAGGCGCCCGAGATCACGGCCTGGCTGGCGATGACGGTCGCCATGGTGGCGAGCACCACGAGCGGCAACTGGGCCCAACTCGGGGCCAGGTGGAAGAACGGGTTGACCGACTCTGCCGGGTTCTTCAGGACCAGTTGGGCCTGGCCCAGGTAGTTGAGCGTCAACGCGGGGAAGACGAACCAGAACCAGGCGCGCGCGATGGGGGTGCGTCCGAAGTGGCCCATGTCGGCATACAAGGCCTCGGCACCGGTGATGGCGAGCACGGCGGCGCCCATGGCCACGAACGCGATGAACGGGTGATCGATGAAGAACCGGACGGCGTGGTGCGGCAGCAGGGCCGAGAGCACGTGCGGGGTTTCGATGATGTGCGGAATCCCCAGGATGCCCAGGACGGCGAACCAGAGCAGCATGATCGGCCCGAAGGCCTTGCCGACCCGGTCCGTGCCGTAGCGCTGCACCGCGAACAGCACGGTGATGATGGTGGCGCCGATCGGCAGCACGAACCCGGCGAATCCGGGGTCGACGACCTGGAGGCCCTCGATGGCGGACATGACCGAGATGGCCGGGGTGATGAGGCTGTCGCCGTAGAACAGGGAGGCTCCGATGACGCCGAGCACCATGACGAGTTTGAAGCGCCGGCCACCGGGGCGGACCTTGCGTCGGGCCAGGTGCGCCAACGACAACACCCCACCCTCTCCGTCGTTGTCGGCGCGCAGGATGAACGTGACGTACTTGATCGAGACGATGATGACGATCGACCAGAAGATCAGTGAGATCGCGCCGTAGACATCCTCGGGTGTCGGCTTGACGATTCCGCCGTCGATCGCGAAGACGGTCTGCACGGCATACAAGGGGCTCGTCCCGATGTCACCGAAGACGACCCCTAGGGCACCCAGAATGAGTGCCCACCCCGAACCGTGAGGAGCATGCGACTCGTCGTGCAGGTGTGGCAGCCCACCCGGGGCGTCCGGGACGGGGTCCCCCACAGGGGCGGCTGGGGCAGCGGATGAAGATGCGGCCTCGAAGGGCACAGGCGTAGCCACGACGAACCACGCTACTCCTGTATGCCGCCCCCGGCCTCTCCGTCCCCCTCCCGTCCCACCTTTCCCGCCTGAAGTGCCCTAGGTCCACTTCGCCCCCCGAATGTTCCTGTGCGAAGTGCACCGTTCCCGTGCGAAGTGCGCGTTCGGCGGGCCGGGTGCGGTGCGAGCAGCGCCCCGAAGTGCGCGATCCGGCCCGAAGGCGAACCCGGCTACCCGCGGCGAACCACCATGACCGGACTGGTCGCCGTCTCCAGCACCTTGTGGGCGACCGAGCCCAGCAGCATCCCTCGGAACCCGCCCCGCCCCCGGCTCCCCAGGACCAGCAGGCTCGCGCCGGCCGACTCAGCAGTCAACACCTCCGGAGCCGCCCCGCGCCGGACCACGATCTCGTACGGCACCGCGGCATACTCCTCCCGCACGCTGGCCATGACCTCTTCCGCGGCGGCGCGGTGCCGGGCCTCGACGGCCTCCCACGCCGGCGTGCCCGGAGTGGTGACGACGACCCCGTCCACGATCTCGACATACCAACTCGTGACGACCCGCACCGACGTCCCCCGCACCTGCGCGATCCACAACGCCCGGCGCGCCGCCAGCCGCGAATGATCGCTCCCGTCCACGCCGACGACGACCGGGCCCTCGGCATCGGTGCGCGCCCCCTCGGGCAGCAGCACGACGGGGCACGCCGAATGCATGGCGACGGCGAGCGCGGATCGGCCGAGGATGAGCCGACGCAGCCCGGAGATCCGGCGCGAGCCGACGACGACCAGGTAGGCCGCGGCCGAGGCGTCGATGAGGGCGCGCTCGGGGCTGGTCCAGGGTTCGCTGCCGGTGATCGACAGGTCGGGCCAGTCGCGGCGCGCCTTGGCCAGGGCGTCGGCAAGGATCGTGTCGTCGGTGAGGCGAGGCAGGACGACGAGGGCCCGCGACCCGAGGGGGTCGCCCGCGGCCAACTCGGCTGCCGTGTCGTGGGCATGAAGGAGATGGAGCGGCTTGCCGAGCCGGGTCGCCGCGCCCGCCCCCCACCGCAGACACGTCGCGTCCCGGTCGCTGCCGTCCACGCCGACGACGACGGCTTCGGGAGGCACGGGCGACTCGGTGGTTTTCATCGTTTCGGCGCTCATGACTCTCCTTCGGGCGTCATCGGCCTGGGCAGGGGTCCACTGTCACTGTATGCCGCCCGCCGCCGCTAGCGTGGCCCGCGTGAGTGTGACCGACGCGCAGATCGCCGAACTTCTCGAGGCCGTGGGGGCCGAGGATGTGGTGCTCGCCGAGCCTGCCATGGAGGCCTACCGTTTCGATTGGGCGCGGACGCCAGCCGGTATGCCGCGTGCGGTCGTGCGCGCTCGCCGCGCCGAGCAGGTCCAGGCCGCGGTCCGCTGGGCGGCGCGGCACGGCATACCCGTTGTTCCGCGGGGGGCCGGGTCCGGACTGGCGGGCGGGTCGGCCGCGATCGACGGGGGACTGACGATCTCACTGGACCGCATGACCGAGGTGCGGATCGACGCCGCGACCCGCACCGCGATCGCCGAACCGGGCGCCCTCAACGTCGACGTCAAGAAGGCGGCCGCCGCCCACGGGCTCTCCTACCCGCCGGACCCCAGTTCCTTCGAGATCTGCTCCATCGGCGGCAACGTCGCCACCAACGCGGGCGGTTTGTGCTGCGTGAAATACGGGGTGACCAGCGACTATGTGCTCGGACTCGACGTCGTGCTCGCCGACGGGCGGCTCATCACCCTCGGCGGGCAACGAGTCAAAGACGTCGCCGGCCTGTCGCTGACCAAGTTGTTCGTCGGCTCCGAAGGCACCCTGGGGATCGTCACGCGCGTCGTGTTGCGCCTCGTGCCCGCGCCGCCACCGCCCGCGACTCTGGTCGCGCTCTTCCCGACCGTGCGCGCCGCGGCCGAAACGGTCGTGACCATCGGCGGCGAACTGCGGCCCTCGCTCGTGGAGTTCATGGACGGGCGGGCCATCAACATCACCGAGGACTTCCTCGGCATGGGCCTGGATCGGGAGGCCGGGGCGATGCTCGTCATCCAGTGCGACGCGCCCGGGCCGGCCCGCGGGGCCGAGATCGCCCGCGTGGAGGCCCTCTGCGAAGCGGCGGGGGCGACCGAGGTCTACGCGACCGACGATTCGGAGGAGGGGGAGGCCTTTCTCGTGGCGCGGCGCTCCTTCTTCCCGGCGACCGAACGGCTCGGAGCGCTGCTCATCGAGGACGTCGGAGTGCCCGTTCCCCGCCTGCCCGAGTTGCTCGACGGGGTCGCCGACATTGCGCGGCGGCACGACACCGACATCCCGGTCGTCGCCCACGCCGGCGATGGCAACACCCACCCCAACCTCATCTACGACCCCAAGGACCCGGCGGCTCGGGAGCGGGCCGAGGCGGCCTTCGCCGACATCATGGCGCTCGCGATTTCCTTGGGTGGCACGATCACCGGCGAACATGGGGTGGGCCGGACGAAACGGGCCGCGCTCCCGGACCAGTTGGGGTCGGACGTCATGAGCCTCAACGTGGCGATCAAACACGCCCTCGACCCCCAGGGCCTGCTCAACCCCGGCGCCGCCTTCTGAGGTCTCCCAGGGGCAGACAGCGGCCGCGGGCAAGAGCAAGATGGGGCCATGGGCTACTGCGCCAGGTGCGGCAATACTATGGACGCCCCCGTCTGCAGAGTGTGCGGATGGGCCGAGGGGGGCGCCCTGACGGCGACGCCAGCGCCGTCGAAGAGGCCCCTCCTCGTTGCTGGCGCTGGGGCGGTGGTGCTGCTGCTTCTCGTGGTCGTCGGGGTGTTCGGCTGGCGACAAGGCTGGTTCGGTGGGGCCGAAACCGCGGGGGCGGGTACCACCTCGGCGGCCGGCGGCGGGACGTCCGGAACGTCATCCGGCGGTGGCCAGGCATCGGCCGCCGCCCCCTCGCCTCGGGTGGCGCCCTCGCCCTCGCCGACGCCGAGCCCCACCCCGCCCTCACCCGAGCAACTGCGGGCCACCGCGATTGACACCCTGGAAGCCATGGTCGTCAACGATCGGGCCCGCAACCCCATCCGGGGCCAATGGGTCGCCCAACTGGCGAGCAAGTACGAAGGGGTCAGCGACCCCTTGCAACAGTCCACGCCTTTCACCGTGCCGCAGATCCTCGATGAGGTGAATCGGCTGCGCTCCAATCCCGACTATGGCAGCCTCGTCCGGGTCGTCCACCAGGGCGATTGGGGGAACTCCACGGCGGGGCCGCTGACCATGTGGGTCACTTTCGCCGACATCGATTACCCCTCGAAGGCGGATGTCCAGGCGTGGTGCGAGGCCCGGTTCACGCAGCGCGGGGACGAGCTGTCCGACGTCTGCTACCCCCGGCAGATGACCGTCAAGTAGCCGCTGTTTCCCGACGCCCCAGGTCGGTCCGCCCACCCGGCCCCACCCGACCGACCGGACCGGCCCTCGGTCCGGTCGGGCCCTCGGCGGGCCCCCGCCTCGCCCTCCGTCCGCATCGGCGAGCCTCGCGTGCGCGCTCCATGCTCCGAGGACGCGTCCGGTGGGGACCGGTGGGCGCAACGCAGGTGCCGGATGGCGCCCCGGCCAGCGCGCGGCATACGGCATCGGTTGCACGGAAGCGCCCGGCACGATGAGATGTGAACATCCCCGCCTTGAAAGGACGACGATGTCCGCGACTGACACCTCCCCGGCCCTCTCGCACGCCGTGGCCGAGACGACTCCCGCGCTGCTCACCGAGACCATCAGCGCCAACCTCGACGCGACGGTGGCCCGGTTCCCCGACCGGGAGGCGCTCGTCGACCGGGCGCAAGGGATTCGGTGGACGTATGCCGAGTTCGCGGCGGAAGTGGACCGGCTCGCCAGGGCGTTGCTCGCGGCGGGTGTCGCCAAGGGCGACCGAGTCGGGATCTGGGCGCCCAACTGCGCCGAATGGACCCTCGTGCAGTACGCGACGGCCAAGATCGGGGCGATCCTCGTCAACATCAACCCCTCGTATCGCACGCACGAGTTGACGTACGTCCTCAACCAGGCCGGCGTGTCGGTGCTCGTCATCGCGGCGACGTTCAAGTCGAGCAACTATGTGGCGATGGTCGAGGCCGCGCGCCCGGAGGTGCCGCGCGTCGAGCAGGTGTATGTCTTCGGGCAGTCCTCGTGGACGGACCTGCTGGCCCGGGCCGACGAGGTGTCGGCGGAGGAGTTGGCGGCGGTGGCCGACGGGCTGCGCGCCGAGGACCCCATCAACATCCAATACACCTCGGGAACAACCGGATTCCCCAAGGGTGCCACCTTGTCGCACTACAACATCCTCAACAACGGCTACCTCGTCGGCGAGGTCTGCCGTTACACCGAGGAGGACCGCATCTGCATCCCGGTGCCCTTCTACCACTGCTTCGGCATGGTCATGGGCAACCTCGCGGCCACCTCGCACGGGTCCTGCATGGTCATCCCGGCCCCCGGGTTCGACCCCGGGCTCACCCTCAAGGCCTCCGCCGAGGAGCGCTGCACCTCCCTCTATGGGGTGCCGACGATGTTCATCGCCGAATGGGCGTTGCGGGAGAGCGACCCCGAGTATGCCGCCCTCGACCTGTCCTCGGTCCGCACCGGGATCATGGCCGGCTCCCCGTGCCCGGCGTCGATGATGACCAAACTCATCGAGGCCGGCATCGAGGAAATGACGATCTGCTACGGCATGACCGAGACCTCGCCGGTGTCCACCCAGACCCGCACCGACGACTCCTTCGAGCGCAAGGTCTACACGGTCGGCCGGGTCGCCCCGCACCTCGAAATCAAGATCGTCGACCCGGTGACCGGCGAAACCCTGCCCCGCGGCATACCGGGAGAGTTCTGGACCTCCGGCTATTCGGTGATGCTCGGCTACTGGGACCAGCCGGACAAGACCGCCGAAGCCGTCGTCGACGGGTGGATGCGCACCGGCGACCTTGGGGTCATGGACGAGCACGGGTATGTCGAGATCACCGGCCGGATCAAGGACATGGTGATCCGCGGTGGCGAGAACATCTACCCGCGCGAGATCGAGGAGTTCCTCTACACCCACCCCGACGTGCTCGACGCCCAGGTCATCGGCGTTCCCGACCCCAAGTACGGCGAGGAACTGTGCGCCTGGATCATGATGCGCGAGGGCACCGAGCCGTTGACGGCCGCGTCGGTGCGCGAGTTCGCCACTGGGAAGTTGGCGCACTACAAGATCCCGAGGTACGTCAAGATCGTCAACGAGTTCCCCATGACCGTTACCGGCAAGATCCGCAAGGTCGAGATGCGTCAGGTATCGACCGAGGAGTTGGGCCTGGGGTAGTTCATCGGTCGGGGCCGGCCGGGCGCGGTGCGTGTCCCGGCACAGTGGCCAGTCGAGCCTGGACGGGAGATGTGCTGGGTCCGGGCGCCGATCCGCGCTAGGTTCGTCTCAAGGCCGCCGGAGCGAACCGTCGGCACGTGAGGCTGGAGTTTGCCGCCATGAAGATGATCAATCTGCTTCCGATCGCGCTGTTCGTCCTGTTGGTTGTGGTCGTCGGTTGGTATGCCGCGTCCGCCAATGCCGCTCGTCGTCACGCTGCTGAGGCGGCTGAGGCTGCGAAGGCTGCTGAGGCGGCCAAGGCGGCTGAGGTCGCCGAAGCCCGGGCGCGGGCCGAAGCGGCGGCCGTGGAAGCCCGAGCCCGGGCCGAGGCGGAGGCTGCGGCAGAAGCCGAGGCGGCACGGGTGGCCCGCGCGGAGGCGGCGGCTCAAGCGGCGGCCGCTGCGGCGCACGCTGCGGCCGCGGCCGCAGCCGAACGGGCCCGGCTCGATGCCGAGGCCGCCGAACAGGCGCGCGCCGCGGCACAGGCGCAAGCCGCCGCTGACGCGCAGGCGGCGGCCCGGGTTGCGGCCGAGGCGGAGGAGCGAGCCCGGCTCGATGCCGAGGCGGCCGAGGCGGCAGAGGCGGCAGAGCAGGTCCGCCTTGATGCCGAGGCGGCCGAGCGGGCGCGGCTCGCGGCGCAGCCGCCGGGGCTCGCTACCGACGAGCAGGAGGCTGGGGCAACCGCGGCGGACGCCGCGCCTGCGACTACCACTGACCAGGTGGCCAAGGAGCCTCTGACCGACGAGGAGCGCCGCGCGCTGGCGCTGGCTCGCGGTGGCCAATTCCGGGATGAGGTTTCCGAGGTGGAGGTGGAGTCGGCGACGCCGACCTGGACCGAGGAGGGCCCGCCGGTGCGGTCCGCCGTGTCGGCGAGCGAAGTGAGCCCACCCGCCACGCTGGTCGAAACCGACGAGGAATCTGCGCCGAGTGAAGGTGGCAATCCGACGCAGACCGAGACGGTGGGTCCCGATGGAGCCCCGACGCCTCCGGGAGTTGAAACCGCGGCTCCAGAAGTTGAGAGCGAGGTGGCCGTGGAAGGGGCCACCGAGGGGGTACTCACCGAGGCAGCCACCGCGCCGCAGGACGAGGCCGCCGATGCGGGCACGACCGAGTGCGAAGACACCGACGACGACCAAGCCGCGGCTCGCTCCGAGATGGCCGCCGAGCCTGAGCACGAGGAAGCGGCACCGCCCGACGCGCACGTGCCCGTTGCCGAGGCCGGCGTCGATGACGAGGAAGCGGCACCGCCCGACGCGCACGTGCCCGTTGCCGAGGCCGGCGTCGATGACGAGGCCGTGGCCGGTGACCAGGCCGGCGGCGATGACGACGACGGCGCGGGTGATGAGGCTGGTGCCGTTGCTGAGGGGCGGCATACCGAAGGCGAGGCCGGGACCGGTGACCAGGCCGACGCCGATGGCCCGGGGCGGCATACCGAATCGCAGGAGAGCGAGGCGGCACCGTCGGCCGACGGCGCGGAGGAGGAGGTGCGGCATACCGAATCCGACGACGACACCGTGCCGCCGATGCCTTCGGAGGCGCCCGAGACGGCCGCGTGGGGGCGGCGGATTTCCGAACTCGGGGAGGTGCGCGACGGCGGGTACGGCATGGGCTCGGCGGCGCCGATCGCCGATGGGGCGCAGCCGTTTGCGCACCCGGTGCAGGCCTACCGCGACACGATGACGTTCCGGACGCCGCAGATGCCGGGGTACGACTCGCGCGAGCCGGACGTGTGGTTCTACGACGAGGACTCGGCGCTGCGATCGGGGTTCACCTACTCCCAGACCGGTTAAGGCGTACCCGGCGCCAGCAGGTCGCGTCGGGACCAGTTGGCGGGTGGGCGAGCAGCCGGGCGGCGGTTGCGAGATGGGCGAGGGCCAGTTGGCTCGCCTCGCTGGCGGGCTCTCTCAGGGGGCCGCCGGGCCCCGCTCGAGGGTATGCCGCGTGACCGTTCTCGGGATCGGTCCAGCCCCGATCGAGAGACGCCGGTTGTGACGCCGCCTTCGGCGGAGTGGTCACGGCCGCGCGCAAATCCCCGCGTGCGGCGTCGCGTGGGGCAGTGCCGATCGACGGAGGGGCGCGACATGACCCCGCTGAGGTCCACCGCGCAGGAGCGGAGCCGCTAGCCAAGGTCGAACAGACGGCCTGTCTTGCTCGGCGCGAAGAGGCGCAGGTGGCCCGGGAAGGCTCCTTTCCAACGGCTTGGAGACCACTCCGGTGACCGCGCACGCCCCCCGCTGCCCGTGACGGGCAGCGGGGCGAGCGCTCGGTTATCTTGGGCGGGTGAGATGCGGTGTGTGCGGCGCGTCATTGTCGCTCGGTGACGGCTTCTGCCCGGTGTGCGGCGCCCCGGTCGCTACCCCCACCTCAGGCGTGACGGGCGATCCTGAGCGGGCCGCCGGGCACGAGGCGTCCGGCTTCCCCACCCCCTCCCTCCCTATACCCGCCGACAAGTCCGCATCCCAGCCGTTCACCCCACATCCGTCGATCTCGCCCCCTGGCCCGCGGCGGCTGGGGCGGCTCCTTGCGATCGTCGCGGTGGCAGCGGCCCTGGTGTTCGGCGGTGTGGCGTGGGGTAAATGGGGCCTAGGTGGTGCGTCGTCGTCCTCGGGCGACGCAGGCCGAACCTCGCGCAGCGGCATACCCTCGGGATCAGTGACCGCGAGTACCCCTTCGCCCGCGGCGCCGTCGCTGACGCCCACCGGGCCCCGTGATCCGGGCGGGCCGCTGCCGCCGATCACGGTGACCAGCGTCGGAGAACTCGGCGGGCGCATCGGAGTCGGCGCCCTTCAGCGATTCGCCGACGACTTGGCGGCGCCAAACCTGGACCGGATTCAACGGAATTGCTGGACCATCGCCCCGTCGCGCCGCATCGGTGGGCTGGAACATGCGGCCCGCGCCGGGACGTTGCAGGCGCTCTCCGGCAAGGTCGAGGGAACGGAGACTGGGCTTTCCTGGGACTCCGGATCCTGGCACGTGTGGGCGACTTGGGCCGAACTCTCATCGCCGTACGGGTGCCCGACGGTGTCCGGCCCAGGCCTGCCGCCCCCGCCGACGGTCGACGACGCCCAATACTTGTTGATCCGGTTGGACGGGCGGCTACACGGTCACCCGGTCCACGTCCATGACGTGGAAAAGGACTACAGCCTCCTGTGCGAGCAGTTCTCTGCGCCCGACTCTGGTAGTGACGCCGGTGCATCCGACGCTTCCGAGCGTGACCGGCTTTCAGCCACCGTCCAACAGGCTATTGCTCAGTTGGCGCGAGGCCCCTTGACCGGGACGACGGATCACGGCGATCTCTTGGTGCGACCCATTGGCAAGGCTTCTCCGACGGCGCGCCTGTACGTGTACGGAGATCTGTGCCTCACTCAAGTCCAGCCCTGATTGATTTGCTCACGGAGCCCGCCGGAGGGCGGTGGCGGACCGAGGGCGGTCGTGGGCTGGAGCCCAGCCACCAAGCGATGGCCATGTTCAGGTCCCGTTCCCGAGTCCGGAGCGTTGCCGGAGACCGGCGCGCGAGAGGTGAGAGGCGCCATCCGCCTACCGCAGGCGTGTGAACTCCCGTGCTACCGAGCGGAGGGGCGTGGCGCACGCGAGCAATGATCAGAACCTGTGGATGGCGCTCGGCGAGGTGACGTGAAGTAGGTGCACCTCCCGAGCAGGATCGAAGCAATCACAAGGTTCTGATCAGGGTCGGCGTTGGCGCGCCGGCTCGGGGAAGGTGCACCCGATGCTCAAGGTAGTTCACGACGCCGATGCGTCCAACGAGGCGGCCGGTGGGTCGCTGCTGGACG
>JAKOPT010000132.1 GCA_029778715.1 Actinomycetes bacterium
ACATGGCCCACCCGCCGCGTTTCGAGGAGGCAGACCCGCTGCTGCACCGCTTGCGCGCGATCGCGCTGGCCCTGCCGGGCGCGCAGGAGAAGGTCAGCCATGGGCGGCCGACATTCTTCACCACCAGGGTCTTCGCGATCTTCGGCGCAGTGGTCAAGGGCGATCACCGAGCCACCACCCTCCGGCGCAGTCTGGTGTTCCTGCCCGAACCGGGCGAACGGCCGGCGCTCGTGGACGATCCACGCTTCGTCATCCCTGCGTACGAGGGAGCCTACGGCTGGCTCTGTTTGCCCCTGGACCGCGACGACACCGACTGGACCGAGGTCGCCGAACTCGTCGAGAGTTCGTTCCGCCTCACCGCGTCAAAACGGCTCGTCCAGGCCGTGGACGCCCGCGACGATGCCTGATGGCGGCGAGCGGTGCCAAAGACGCCGACATCATGACGTACTCGCAACCTCCCTTGAGTGAAGGTCGCGGAAACCGGGAACTTTGCCTCCCAAAACGTCCCTTCGCGAAGCCGTCGAACGGTCAGCGTCTGCCAGCGTTATGGTCCTTCTCGGCCCAGGCCGGGAGGGCGCGGCATACCCCGAGGTAAAGCCTTCTTAAAGACTTCCGCGTTGCCCTGCGAACCCTCGCCTGGCTCCTCTAGCGTCCGTCAGTGGAGGAACACTGACGCCCAAGGAGTCACCGATGTCCCGTCACCGTTTCACGCGCCGGTATGCCGTGCTGGCAGCGCTCGCTCTCACCGCCACCCCGCTCGTGCTCAGCGCCACGCCGGCGGCGGCGGCCCCGACGAGTGTCACGCTCGTCGGGTCGCTCCAAAACGAACTCGGGTGCGCGGCCGACTGGGACCCGGCCTGCGCGGCGACCCACCTCACCGCGTCGGGCACGACCTGGTCGGGGACGTTCACCGTCCCGGCCGGCTCCTACGAGTTCAAAGTCGCTCTCAACGACTCGTGGGACGTCAACTACGGGGCCGGGGGCGCGGCGAACGGCAGCAACATCCCGCTCGTCCTCCAAGGCTCGGCCCAACTCAAGTTCACCTTCGATGAGGCCAACCACACGATCTCCTTTACCCCGCTGGGACTGGCCGGTGGCACCAGCCGCGCCGACGCGGCATACGCGAAAGACAGCCTCCGGGGCGCCCTGACCAAGGAGCGGTTCTATTTCGTCATGGCGGACCGGTTCGCCAACGGGAGCACGGCCAACGACACCGGTGGCCTCACCGGCGGGCGGCTGCAAACCGGGTTCGACCCCACCGACAAGGCCTTCTATCACGGTGGTGACCTCAAGGGGCTGACGAGCAAGCTCGACTACATCAAGTGCATGGGGACGACGGCCATCTGGCTCACCCCGAGCTTCAAGAACAAGCCCGTCCAGGGCAAAGCGGGGGAGGAGAGCGCGGGCTACCACGGCTACTGGATCACCGACTTCACCCAGATCGACCCACACCTGGGCACGAACGCCGACATGAAGGCGCTCATCGATGCTGCGCACGCCAAGGGGATGAAGGTCTTCTTCGACATCATCACCAACCACACCGCCGACGTCATCGACTTCCGGGAGGGCACCTACACCTACCGGACCAAGCGCAACTACCCCTACAAGGACGCCTCCGGCAAGGCATTCGATGACCGCGACTATGTGAACAAGACCTTCCCGGCGATGGACCCGGCGACCTCCTTCCCGTACACCCCGTTCCTCCACTCGGGTGACGAGAACGTCAAGGTGCCGGCCTGGCTCAACAGCCCGCTCATGTACCACAACCGAGGCGACTCCACCTTCGCCGGCGAGTCCTCGACCTATGGCGACTTCATCGGGCTCGACGACCTGTTCACCGAGCGCCCCGAGGTCGTCACGGGCATGGGCGACATCTACAAGACGTGGGTCGATTTCGGCATCGACGGGTTCCGCATCGACACCGTCAAGCACGTCAACCTCGAGTTCTGGCAGAAGTTCATCCCCGACATCCTCGGCGAGGCGGCGAAGATCAAGAAGAAGGACTTCTTCGCCTTCGGGGAGGTCTACGACGGCAACCCCGAGGTGATGTCCACGTACACCACCTCCGGCAAACTCCAGGCGACTCTCGACTTCGGCTTCCAGCAGCAGGGCGTGGACTTCGCCAAGGGCAAACCGGCGAACGTGCTCGCCGACTTCTTCACCAAGGACGACTGGTACACCGACGCCGACTCCAACGCCTACCAGTTGCCGACCTTCCTCGGGAACCACGACATGGGCCGGGTTGCCATGTTCCTCCAGGGCGCGTCGAGCAGTGACGACCAGTTGATGGCGCGGGTGAAGTTCGCCAACGCCCTGATGTACACGATGCGTGGCAACCCGGTGACCTACTACGGCGACGAGCAGGGTTTCATCGGCACCGGCGGTGACCAGTTGGCTCGCGAAGACATGTTCGCCTCCAAGGTGGCGATCTACAACGACGAGAAGGTTCTCGGTGGGCCGAGCGGGTCGCGCGACCGCTTCAACACGAAGGCGCCGCTCTACCGGCAACTCGCCGAGCTCGCGCAGTTGCGGCAGGAGAATCCGGCGCTCGCCGACGGGGCCCAGCAGAACCGGTATGCCGCGAACGGCCCGGGCATCTTCGCGGTCTCCCGCTACGACCGGGCAGCCGGGGTCGAATACCTCGTCGCCGCCAACAACGACACCAAGGAATCGTCGGCCACCTTTACGACGTGGAACCAGAACGAGCAGTTCAAGCCCATCTACGGCACGACCTCGAAGGTCAAGTCGGCCAAGGATCGTTCGGTGACGATCACGGTGCCGCCGCTGAGCGTGGCCGTGTGGCGCTCCAGTTCCAAGGTCGACCCCAACGTCGCGGCGCCGAAGGTCTCACTCAAACTGGCGGCGGGGGCGACGGTCGCCGGCCGGGCCGAGATCGGCGCGAACGTCACCTCGGCCACTTTCTCCCAGACGACGTTCCTCTACCGGCCGGTCGGGACGCGCGACTGGCAGGTCATCGGCACCGACGACAACGCCCCCTTCCGGGTTTTCCACGACGTGTCCGGTATGCCGCTCGGCTCGGTCCTGGAGTACCGCGCGGTCACCAAGGATGCCGCTGGTCGGGTGGCCGCGGCCGGCTCGTGGGGCATCGTCGGCAAGCCGGCCGCGCCCCCGGTGAGCGCCGAGAACGGTGACCCGGTCACCCAGCCCTCGGCGGTCAGCGTTCCCGGAACGCACAACTCGGAAATGGGCTGTGCCGCCGACTGGGCGCCGGACTGTGACCAAGCCCAGTTGGCCCTCGATGCCAAGGACCAGATCTGGAAGAAGGCGTTCACCCTGCCCGCCGGCTCCTACGGCTACAAGGCCGCGATCGACAAGTCGTGGACCGAGAACTATGGCGCCAAGGGCGAGCGGGACGGGGCCAACATCGGCTACGAAACCACCGACGGGTCGGTGACCTTCTATTACGACCACGCCACCCACTGGGTGACCTCGGACAAGGAAGGGCCGATCCTCACCATCCCCGGCGACTTCCAGAGCGAGTTGGGTTGCCCGGCCGACTGGGCCCCCTCGTGCATGCGGCCCTGGTTGCAGGACAAGGACGGTGATGGCACCTACACCTGGTCGACCAAGTTGATCCCCGCCGGGACGTGGTCGTTCAAGGTGGCCCAGGGATTGTCGTGGGACATCAGCTACGGCGAGGGTGGAGGGTCGAGCAACATGACGGTCACCGTTCCGGCGGCCGGGGCGACGACCACCTTCGTCTACGACTCGGCAACCCACCGGACGACGGTCACCAGCCAGTAGCGTCCCTCCCACCGATTCGAGGTAAAAACGCCGCAGGAACCGCGCGTTCTTACCTCGAATCGGTGGGTGAGGCGGGCGCGGGTGCGGCGGCGAACCAGCGGGCGAGCGGGAGGAGGCCAAGGACGAGCACCAGCGGCACGGCATACCCGATCCGCAGGTTCCCCGAGCCGATGGCGCCGGTGAGCACCGAACCGAGCAATGCGCCCACGTAGTTGAATTGGTTGAAGCGGGCGATGACGGCGTCGACCCGGCGTTGGCGCAGTGCCGGGTCGCTCGAACCGCCGGCGCCCGCGATCCGGGCCGCCGCCGAGAACGAGAGCGGGGCGACCACCGCGATCCCGAGACCGACGACGAAGAAGCCGACGACTGCCACCACCCAGGTCGGGGCGAAGACGACGATCGCCAACCCGGCGGCTGCCGCGAGAGCCGCGGCGCGCACCACGGTGGCCGCCCCGAACCGGGCCGTCGCGCCGTCGCCGATGAGCCGTGCGGCGAGGGTGGCCACGAGGTACGGCAGGGTCGCCAGCGCGTAGAGGGAGGCGTTCGAGGCCGGATGGGCGAACACGGTGCTGCTGGCCAGGTAGAGCGGGCCCCAGGCGGTGGTCGCGGTGTCGACCATGTAGAAGAGGATCATCCCCAGCCCGACGAGGATGATCGGGCGCCACGGGATGCCGAGCGCGGCCGTGTCGGCGTCGGGCACGCTCGCGTCGCGGCGCAGGTAGGGCAGGCCGAGGGTCGCGAGCGCGAGGGCGGCCAGGGCGAGGGCGCCGAGCCACCCGACGGCATCGCCGGTGGTCAGGGCCAGGATCGTCGCGAGGATGCCGCCGAAGGTCCAGGCGCCGTGGAACGACGGGAGGATCGGGCGGCCGACGCGGTGTTCGAGGGCGACGGCCTGCATGTTCGTGCCGGCATCGACCGCGCCCACGCCGGTGCCGTAACACGCCAGCCCGACGACGAAAACGGTGAACGAGTTCGGTCCGCGCATCGACCACCCGATGATGGCGACCCCGACGGTGATGAGGACGAACGCCCCGCGCAGGGCGTGCGCCGAACTGGCCCTTTTGGCTACCTGTTCGGCCAGCACCGACCCGACGCCGGCAAGCAAGACCATGAGGAGCATCAGCCCGGACAGGGCAAGCTCGGAGAGGCGGAACAGGTCGGCGATGACCGGCAGCCGGGTCGTCAGGGAAATGAAGAGCAGACCCTGGACGAGGAAGGCGGTGGCAATGGCGAGCCGGTGTCGGCCCAGGGCGGAGTGCGAGGCGGCGGCGTCAGGGATCGTAGACATCGGGGGACATCCTGCCCCTGGGTAGGCTTCCCGCGTGCGGATTCGTCTCGATCTGGCCTACGACGGCACCGATTTCTCGGGCTGGGCCGCGCAGCCGGGTCGCCGGACCGTCGAGGGGGAGGTATCTGCGGCCTTGGCCACGGTGCTGCGCGCAGCCGAACCGGTGCGGTTGACCGTCGCCGGCCGCACCGACGCCGGGGTTCATGCCCGCGGTCAGGTCGCCCACGCCGATGTCGACCCGGTCGCGTATGCCGCGGCACCCGGTCGCTCGGCCCGCACCCCGGGGGAGGCGGTCGCCGCCCGGCTGCGCGGCATATTGCCCTCCGACATCGTCGTGCGGGAGGTGAGTGGGGCACCGCCCGGATTCGACGCTCGGTTTTCGGCGATCTGGCGGCGCTACCGCTACCGGATCTGCGAGGACCCCGCCCGCCTGGACCCGCTGCGCAGCCGCGACACCGTGCTCGTCGGCACGCCGCTCGGCGTCGACGTGATGAATGTCGCGTCAGCCTCGCTCCTCGGCCTGCACGACTTTGCGGCGTTCTGCCGCAAGCGCGAGGGAGCGAGCACGATCAGGACGCTCACGGCATACCGCTGGGACCGCGACGAGGACGGGACGGTCGTCGCGACGGTGGTGGCGGATGCGTTCTGCCACAGCATGGTCCGGGCCTTGGTGGGGGCGGTCGTGCCGGTCGGGGCGGGCCGTGTGGGGCAGGAGTTCGCGGGGGCGGTGCTGCGGGCTGGAGCCCGCGATCCGCGGGTCAAAGTGATGCCGGCGCACGGGTTGTCCCTGGAGGAGGTGGGCTATCCGGCGGTCGGTGACCTCGCCGCGCGGGCGGTCGAGGCGCGCGCCCGGCGAGAGGCGTCAACGTAGGCTGGCGCCCATGAACACCGCGACCGATCGTCTCCTGCGCGCCCAGGCTTGCATGGAGGACATCGTGCGTGACACCGCGCGGATCGAGGAGTTCACCGAGTGGCTGGGGGAGTCGGCGCGGCGGGTGTCGACGTTCTCGGATTACTACCAGGGGAAGTGGGCGGTGGACCGGGATGTGGAGGACACTCCGGTGCTCGACGTCGCCGGCGAGGACCCGCCCTGGGAGGCGATCAGCGAGCACCACATTGCCGTGCAGTTGCTGCTACGCCTGGTCGCCGACCTGGCCACCCGGAGCGTCATCGAGGGCTGACCGGCGGGCAGTCTGGTCACGAGTGGGCAATGGTAGTTTTTTCCCATGAGAACTACCATTGACGCGGCGGGGCGTTTGGTGGTTCCCAAGGCGCTCCGGATAGCCATGGGGCTGGCTCCAGGGCGCGAGGTCGACATCATCTTCACCGACGGTCGTCTCGAGATCGAGGTCGCCCCCATTGAGGCCCATGTCGAAATGACCGACGGCTGGCCGGTCATCGTGCCCGACGACGAGGTGCCGCCACTGACCAACGCCCTCGTTCGAGAGGCCATCGAGGCCACTCGGCGATGATGGGCGCCACCTGCGACACCAGTGTGTTGGTGGCGGCGCTGTCGCGGTGGCATCCCGGCCATGCGCAAGCGCGGGCGGCCCTGCAGTCCGTTGCCGCGATCCCGGATCACTGTCTGCTGGAGACGTACAGCGTCTTGACCCGGCTGCCTCCTGCGCACCGGGTGTCACCGAGCCTTGCCGGTGAGGTGTTGACCGCGCTCCCCATCGAAGTGATCTCGCTATCCGTTGACGCCCGCAAGGCCCTGGTCGGGCGTCTGGCGCTCCTCCGAATTCGGGGCGGGGCGGTCTACGACGCGTTGGTGGCCGAGACGGCCCTTGAGCACGGCTTGCACCTGGTGACCCTGGACGCCCGGGCGCGGTCGACCTACGACAGCCTTGGGGTGCGCTGGCGCTTCCTGTAAGGGTGGGTCATTGATGGTTGGACCAGGCGCCCGAGCACCTGGGCCCCACCTCTCTCCCTCGTCACGCTAGCCTCACGGATCGCGAACTGTGTGCCGCCGGGGCATCTTCGGGCGGGCTACCGTGCAGGAGGCGTTGTGATCGCCCCACTTCGTGCAGGGTAGGCGGCAGGAGGTGGACCTGACGAGGCGTCACCGCCGAAGTTCACTCAGGGAGTTGGTGCTGGGGGTGGTTTATGTGCTCGACGAGGCGGATGTGACAACGGGGGGCGATGCTGGGATGCAACATGCGCCGGACCTGGTGCCCCGTGCGCCCCAGTCGGCCCGCAGTGGACTGCGCGGCGTCGACTTGCGTGCCGAGGGAGCGGTACGCCGCACCCTCGGCACGCGGGCGCTTGGGGGCGACACCGGCGAGAGCGGTCCGAGCGGGGAGATCAGCCGCCGGTGGGTGCGGGAGTGAGGTCGTAGTCGACGGTCACCGCGGCGTGGTCGCTCCATCGTTGGTCGTATGCCGCGGCCCGGCCCACGTGCGCCCGCACGGCTCGTTGCGCCAGCGCCGGGGTCGCGAGGTGATAGTCGATGCGCCACCCGGCGTCGTTGTCGAAGGCTTTTCCGCGCCAGGACCACCAGGTGTAGGGCCCCGGACCCGGGCCGTGAAGGGTGCGATGAACATCGACCACCAGCCCGTCGAACCACCTGTCCAGCGTGGCGCGTTCGGCGGGCAAGAAGCCGGCCTTGCGCAGGTTGCCCTTCCAGTTCTTGAGGTCGTCCTCGCGGTGGGCGACGTTGAGATCACCGGTGAGGACGGCATACCGGCCCGCCGTTGACCACTCGTTGAGGCGCGCCTCGACCGCGTCGAGGAACCGGTGTTTCTCGTCCTGGCGAGGCGTGTCGGCCTCCCCGGTGTGGACGTAGGCCGAGGCGACGCGAACCCCGGGTCCGAGCGGCAGGTCGACCTCCACCCAGCGGCCCTGCCCCTCGAACTCGTCGGCCACCGCCCAGCGCACCGCCGTCGGCGCGACCCGCGACACCACGGCCACGCCGGCGTGACCCTTGGCGACGATCGAGGGCGCGTGGGCGACGTGCCAG
Source organism: Actinomycetes bacterium (assembly GCA_029778715.1). Taxonomy (GTDB): domain Bacteria; phylum Actinomycetota; class Actinomycetes; order Actinomycetales; family Dermatophilaceae; genus Phycicoccus_A. Next base: position 8,013 of record JAKOPT010000132.1, read on the forward strand.
TCGGCGAATCCGGCGCGGTCAAGTTCGTCACGCAACTGCTCCGGGGTGGCCCGCACCTCCTGGAGGGCGAGGACATCGGCGTGTTGTGCGGCGAGCCAGGCCAGCCCACCGCGCCGGGCGGCGGCGCGGATGCCGTTGACGTTGGCCGTGATGAGGCGCACCGGCCAAGCCTATGCGGCCCGCTCACCCGCGCCGATTCGAGGTAAACACGCCGCGGAATCCGCGCGTTTATACCTCGAATCGGCGGCAGGGGTCGACCCCCCGCCAAGCACCACGTCCCCCCGCCCTTGCACAGGCCGGGAGGACGGGAGCTGGGGGAGGTGTCAGCGGAAGGCGGGCACCCCGGTGAGCGCCTGGCCGATGACCAGGGCGTGCATCTCGACCGTGCCCTCGTAGGTGAGGACGGACTCGAGGTTGTTGGCGTGCCGCATGATCGGGAACTCGCCGCTGATGCCGTTGGCGCCCAAGATGGTCCGCGAGGTGCGGCAGATCTCGATGGCCTTGGCGATGTTGTTGTACTTGCCGACGGAGACCTGCTCGGGGCGCAGGCCCACCGAGTCCTTGAGGCGGCCGAGGTGGAGGGCGAGCAGCATACCGAGCTGCAACTCCGTCGACATCGCGGCCAACTTGCCCTGCGTCAACTGGAACGCCGCCAGCGGCTTGCCAAACTGAGTGCGCTCGACGGAGTAGCGGCGAGCGGTCTCCAGGGCGGAGCGGGCCGCGCCGAGCGAACCCCAGAGGATGCCGTAGCGAGCCTCGGACAAGCACGACAACGGGCCCTTGAGGCCGGTGACGTTGGGCATCATCGCGCTCGCGGGCAGCCGCACGTTCTCCAGGGTGAGTTCGGCCGTCACCGACGCCCGCAGCGACATCTTGTGCTTGATCGGGTGCGCCGAGAAGCCGGGGGTGTTCGTCGGGACGACGAAGCCGCGCACATCCTTGGGGGTGTCTCCCGTGTTGGCCCAGACGACGGCCACGTCGGCGATGGAGCCGTTGGTGATCCACATCTTGGCGCCGTTGAGGATCCAGTCGTCGCCGTCGCGGCGGGCGCGAGTGCGCATCGACCCCGGGTCGGACCCCACGTCCGGCTCGGTGAGCCCGAAACAACCGATGGCTTCGCCGGCGGCCATCCGCGGCAGCCACTCCTGCTTCTGCTCCTCGCTGCCGTGCGCCCAGATGGCGAACATCGCCAGGCTCCCCTGGACCGACACCAGAGACCGGATGCCCGAGTCGGAAGCCTCCAACTCCACGCACGCCAGACCGTAGTCGACGGCCGACATGCCGGCGCAGCCATAGCCCTCCAGGTGCATCCCGAGCAGGCCGACCTTGCCGAACTCGCGGGCGAGGTCGCGGGCCGGCAACTCACCCTTCTCGTACCACTCGGCAATGTGCGGCTCGACGATGTCGTCGCACACCTGCCGGACGGTGGCCCGGATGGCCTGCTCCTCGTCGGTGAGCATGGCGTCGAGGTCGACGATGTCGAGCGGGTCGGCGGAGGGTTTGCGGGGCGGTGCGGTCTTCACGGGGTCACCTCGGGTTCGTCGAGCGGTTGGGTCGGTGGGCGGTGGTCGGGTGCGTCAACAATCCACCTATTGGTCGATTGTTGACGGGGTGGGGGAGGGGTCGGGGAGCGGGTATGCCGCGGGGTCGGCGAGCCAGGCGCGCACGGCATACCCGTGTTCGTCAAGGGTGGGAGGTGGGGTCGGATCGGCGGTCTCGTATGCCGTCCAGCGGACGGGGTGGCGCACCTGGCGTTGGCCGCCGACCTCCACGGTGGGGTCGAGTCCGACGTCGGTGGCGGTCGCGATGCCGTCGAGGATGGTGCCGACCCGGCCGGCGGGGACCCGGGCCGCGGTCAACTGCTCGACCCAATAGTCCGCGTCGGCGTCGGCGAGCAACTCCTCTAGGAGCGAGGTGAGCGCGACCCGGTTGACCACGCGCGCCGAGTTGGTCGCGTATTCGGCCTGGGCGGCAAGTTCGGGAGCGCCGAGGACCTCGCAGAGCCGAGCGAACTGCCCGTCGTTGCCGCAGGCCATGATGAGGGGCCCGCCGGGGCAGTGCAACGTCTCGTAGGGGGCGATGCTCGGATGCCGATTGCCGAGCAGGCCGGGCGGGCGGCCGGTGGTCAACGCCGCCTGCCCCTGGTTGACCATGCCGGCGAGGGAGGACATGAGCAGGGCCACTTCGAGGCGTTCGCCGCGACCGGTGCGGGCCCGCCCGGCCAGCGCGGCGAGGATGCCGATGACCGCGTCCTTGCCGGTGAGGACATCGACGATGGCCACACCGACCTTCATCGGCTCACCGGGCGTGCCGGTGATCGACATCAGGCCGCCAAGGCCCTGGATGACGAAGTCGTAGCCGGGCAGGTGGGCCCCGGCTCCGGAGCCGAACCCCGAGATCGAGCAGTAGACGACGCCGGGGTTGGTCGCCGCGACCTGCTCGTAGCCGAGCCCGAGACGGTCCATGGTCCCGGGCAAGAAGTTCTCGACCACGACGTCGGCCCGGCGGGCCAACTCCTGGGCGAGGACCAGGTCGTCGGGGTTGCGCAGGTCGAGGGCCACCGACTCCTTGGTCCGATTGACCGACTCGAAGTAACTCGTGCCGCGCTCGGTGAACGGTGGCCCCCACGCACGGGTCTCGTCGCCGCCGCCGGGGCGCTCGACCTTGATCACGCGGGCACCGAGGTCGGCCAGCATCATGGTGGCCATCGGTCCGGCGAGGACACGGCTGAAATCGGCGACGAGAATCCCGTCGAGGGGTGCGTTCATGTGGTGGCTCGGGCGGCTCGGGCTCGGCCGTCGACGCGACGCGGGATGCGCCACACGTTGGCATCGAGCAGGGGGGTGGGGAGGGCGGCCGCGGGCACCCCTTGGAGGGTGATCGGCCGGGTGAACCGGTCGAGGGCACGCGCCCCGACCGAGGTGGCGCTCGGCACCGAGGTCGAGGGCCAGGGGCCCCCATGGTGCTGCGCCCAGGTCGTCGCCACACCCGTGGGCCAGGCGTCGACGGCGATCCGGCCCACGAGCGGGGTGAGCCGGGCGAGCAGGTCGGGCAACTCCGGGTCCTCGCTCGAACCGGTCATGACCGCGGCGACCAAGGCCCCCTGGAGGGTGGCGAGCACCGCGTCGCGTTCGGCGGCATCGGCATACTCGACGACGAGCAGGACCGGGCCGAAGCACTCCTCAAGGAGCGCCGAGCCGGGGACCAGCGCCGAGGCCGGGGCCGTCATCACGACCGCGGAGACCGAGTTGCCGGGCCCGGGCTCGGGCACGTAGGCGACGACGGTGCCGCCGGCGGCCACGAGCCGGTCGATCCCGGCAACGTACGCGGTCGCGATGCCGGGCGTGAGGAGTTGTCCCCGCGGCGTATGCCGCGTGAGCGCGTCGGTGACCTCGTCGAGCACCGTGCTGCCGGCGGGCACGAGGAGCAGGCCGGGCTTGGTGCAGAACTGGCCCATGCCGAGGGTGAAGGACGCGACCGCCCCGGCACCGACGGTGGCGGCGTGTTCCGCGCCGGAGGAGGTGACGACCACGGGGTTCACCGTACCCATCTCGGCATACACCGGGATCGGCACGGTCCGGTTCCAGGTGAGTGCGTGCAGCGCCATGCCGCCGCGCTGAGAGCCGGTGAAGGCCACCGCGTGGATCGCCGGGTGGAGGACGAGTTCGGTGCCCGCCTCGAAACCGGAGACCGTGCCGAGGATGCCGGCAGGGGCGCCGGCAGCGGCGAGTGCGGTTGTCGCGATGTCGAGGAGGAGCGCGTGCGTGAGCGGGTGGGCCGGGTGTTCCTTGACGACGACCGGGCAGCCGGCGGCGATGGCGCTCGCCGTGTCGTTGCCGAGCGCCCCGAACGCGAAGGGGAAGTTGCTTGCCCCGAACACCGCGACCGGGCCGAGCGGGACGCGCATCCGGCGCAGGTCGGGGGCGGTCTCGGTCGCGTGGTCGATGGTCGCCTCCAGCCAGCCGCCGTCCTTGGCGACGTCGGCGTAGAAGCGCCACTGGTTGGCGGTGCGCTCGACCTCCCCGCTCAGGCGGGCGATCCCGAGGTGGGTCTCGGGTTCGGCGACCTCGACGAGGTCGTTGACGCGGTCACTCAGGGCGTCGGCGACGGCGCGCATCCATTGGGCCCGCTGGGCGGGCGTGGCCTCGGCGACGGCCGGCGCGGCGGTCACGGCGGCAGTCACCGCGGTGGCCACGTCCGGGTGGCCGGAGGCCGCGGCTGGTATGCCGCCCGCCCCCGTCAGGGGGTAGGTCTCGATGCCCGTCATGCCAGGCCCCGGATGCCCTCGAGGATGACGGCGAGCCCTTCGGCGAGGAGTTCGTCGCTGATGGTGAGCGGCGGGAGCAAGCGGATGACGTTGCCGTAGGTGCCGCAACTGATGGCGAGGACGCCGGCGCGGTGGCAGTGGGCGACGACGCTCGCCGCGGCTTCCGGGGCCGGCTCGAGGGTGCCGGGCCGCACGAACTCCAGGGCCTGCATGGCCCCGCGGCCGCGGACCTCGCCGACCCACGGGTGGGTGCCGACGAGCGGGGCCAAGTGCGCCGAGGTGATCTCGCCGATGCGCTGGGCCCGCTCGAGCAGGCCGTCGTTGACGATGGCGTCCAACGCCCCGAGGGAGGCCGCGCACGCGACCGGATTCCCGGCATACGTGCCGCCCAAACCACCAGGTGCGACGGCATCCATGAGTTCGGCGCGGCCGGTGACCGCGGCGAGCGGCAACCCGCCCCCGAGGCCCTTGGCCGTGACGATGAGGTCGGGCACGATGCCTTCGGCGGTGCTCGCGAACCAGGCGCCGGTGCGCCCGATGCCGGTCTGGACCTCGTCGGCGACGAGGAGGATGCCGTGCCGGTGCGCGAACTCCTGGATCGCGGCCAGGTGACCGGGGGGCGGCACGATGAAGCCGCCCTCGCCCTGGATGGGTTCGACGACGATGGCGGCGACGTTGTGCGCGCCGAGTTGCTTGACGACGAGGTCGTCGAGCGCGGCCATCGCCTCTGCCGAACAGCCCGCGGCGTCCAGGCCGGAACGGAACGGGTAGGCCAACGGGGCCCGGTAGACCTCCGGAGCGAAGGGGCCGAAGCCGTCCTTGTAGGGCGCGTTCTTCGCCGTCATCGTCATGGTGAGCAGGGTGCGCCCGTGGTAGGCGTGCCCGAAGGTGACGATCGCCGGGCGCCGGGTCGCGGCGCGGGCGATCTTCACGGCGTTCTCGACGGCCTCGGAGCCGGTGGAGAACAGCGCCGACTTCTTCGCATGCGTGCCCGGGGTGAGGGCATTGAGCCGGTCGCAGACCTCGACATAGCCGTCGTACTCGGTGACGAGGAAGCACGTGTGGGTGAAGCGGCCGACCTGCTCGCGCACCCGGCGGACGACCTCGGGGTGGCTGGCGCCCACGGTCGTCGTCGCAATCCCGGAGGCCAGGTCGATGATGTGGTTGCCGTCGACATCGACGATGATGCCGCCACCGGCGCGCTCGACGAAGATGGGCAAGACGGTGCCGATGCCGCCGGCGACCGAGGTCGCCCGGTGGGCCTGACGCGCCAGGGAGGCGGGCCCGGGGATCGGCGTGCAGAGGAGCCGCTGCTGGGTGGGCCAGGAGGCCTCGTCGCGGGCGGCATCGGTCGAACTGGTGGACTCGGTGAGGTCCATGGTCATGACGGTGTCCCTTCTCGCAGGTCCCGGTCGGTGGGCGGCGGGGTCGGCGTGATCGCGACCGGTCCGCCGGTACCCCAAGATTGGCGCGACGGTTGCCGCTAGTCTTTGGTTCAACTATCCCAATCACCGGCGATCAGGGACGAAATGGCCACTTCGGTCGAGCAGGTCACGCTCCGCGAACTGTGCTCCCTGCTGCCCGATGCGCTGCAGGCGCTCGCTCCCGATCCGGCCCCCGAGGCGGCCGTCGATGCGGTGCATATCAGCGAGCTCCTCGACCCCACGCCCTTCCTTCACGGGCACGAACTCCTCCTCACCACCGGGCTCACCCTGCCCACGTCGGGTTCAGGGATGCGCGCCTATGTCCACCGGCTCCGTGAGCGCGAGGTCGCCGGCCTGGGCCTGGGCCTGGGCCCGGTCCACGATGTCGTCCCACCCATGCTCGAACGCGCCTGCGCCCGGCACGACCTGCCGCTGCTCCTGGTCCCGGTCGAGGCCTCGTTCCAGCAGGTCACCCGCGGTTTCTGGGGCCGGGTCGGGCAGGCTCACGAGCGCTCGCTGCACGCCGCCCTCGACAGCCACCGGCGCCTCGTGGCCGCGGTGACCTCACCGGACCCGGTGCCGGCGGTCCTTGCCGTCCTCGGAGACGCCATCGACGGGGTCGTCGTCGTCACCGACCCGCACGGCCTCATCGTCGTCCGCTGGCCCGAGACCGTCGAACCCTCTCCCGAACTCACCGCCGCTGCCCACCGGCTCCGCTCGGTGGGGCACCGGTCCGCGGCCACCTTCCCGGTCGGCGAACACATCGGCTCGCTGCACCCCATCGTCGCCGGGGACGATATCGCCGGCTACCTCTGCACCGTGTCGGCGACTCCTCTCGAACCCCACAACCGTGGCTTGCTGCTCGCCGCGTTGGCGATGCTCGGCCTCGACGCGCACCACCAGCGCCATGCCGCCACCGCCGACCTCATGCTCCGCGCGGCCGTCGCCCAACTGGTCGACCGGGGCCAACTCACCGCGGTCCGTTCGCTCACCCCGGCGCTACCCGTCGACGCCCCGCCCCCGCGCGTGCAGGTCGTCGTCCTCGGCACCGGCCCGGGCCTTGGGGGATTGGCCCTGCGCACTCTCGTCGAGTCCTTCCCCGACCGGGGCTGGTGGGGCAGTTCGGGGGATCGGGTCGCCTGGGTGTTCACCCACCCGGGCCTGGTCTCGCTCACGGCACACCACCTGCGCGAGGTGTTGGCCCGAGTAGGACCGGAGACGACCGCCGCGCTCGGTCCGCTCATCGACCTCTCCGACGTGCACGCGATCCGGTTGCGGTTGGAAACCCGGGCCCTTGGCCTGCCCGCCGGCACCGTCGCGCCGTGGAGTGACGATCACGGTATGCCGTTCGTCACCGACGACTGGGCCCGCGCCGTCCTCGCCCCGTTGCGCGGGCGCGGGACGCTCGTCGCTGCCGTCGCGGCATACCTGCGTCACCGGGGGCACTGGGAGAAGGCGGCCCGCGAACTCGACATCCACCGCAACTCCCTGCGCTCGCGGATCGCTCAGGCCGAACGACTCCTCGGCGGTGAGCTCGGGGAGCCGGACCGTGCCGCGCGGCTCTGGCTTGCGTTGCGGGCCACCGGGCTCGACGATCCCGGACCGGAGGTGTGAGATGCCCCTGACCCTTGGTGAACTCGTCGCCGACCCGCACCTGGGCCTGACCCTGCTCACCTCGACCGTGCCGATCTCGGCACCGATCCTCTGGTCACACGTGAGCGAACTCGCCGACCCCACCCCGTGGCTCGAGGGCGGCGAACTCGTCATGACCCTCGGGCTTGGCCTGCCGACCCGGCCCGCGGAGCGCGATGCCTACGTTCGGCGGCTGGCCAAGCGCGGGGTCGTCGGGCTCGCCGTCGACACCGGGATCGTGCTCGACGAGGTGCCCCCGGAGATCATCGCCTCCGGTGAACGGCACCAGTTGCCGGTGCTGCGCATCCCGGCCCCGACACCGTTCATCGCCATCTCCCGGGCCGTGGTCGCCGCGTTGACCGCCGACGCGATCGATGCCATGGGGCAGGTGGCCGCCGATCAGGAGCGGGTCGCCTCGGCGGCGTTGCGTTCCGGCGGTGCCGGCGTCGTGCGGGTCCTCTCGGCCGTCCTCCACGCCGACGTGGCGCTCCTCGACGGGCGCGGTGAGGTCATCGACGCGGCCGGCAGTCACGTGAACCGGATCCAGGGGCGGGTCCTGGAACGGCTGGGGCCACGGCTCAACCGGCGCCCGGGCAGTTTCGTCCATGTGTATGCCGACAGCACCCTCACCGTGCAGGCGTTCGTCGGGGAGGGGTCGGACCCCTATCTGCTCGCGCTCGGCTCCGCGGCCCCGTTCAGCGCCCACGAACGGCTCGTGGTCGCGCATGCGGTTACCCTGCTCGGTTTGTTGGCCCGCACCCCGGCCCGGATCGCCGTCGTCGAGGGCCATCTGCGCCGGGCGGTGGCCCGCTCGCTGCTCGTCGAGGGCGGAACGTGCGAACCCGACCTGGCCCGGGCCCTCGGCTTCGACCAGGGCGCGCGCGTGGTGGTGGTCCACTGCTCGGCCGACACCGAGTCGTTGGCGCAGGCGCTGGCCGACCGGCTCATCGAGGCCCTGCCCGGCGCGACGCTGCGCGCCCAACTGCCCGACGGGGCCGCGGTCGTCTCGGCCGCCGGGGTCGGGCTGACCACGACCTCCCTGGAGATGATCCTCGCCTCGGTGGGTCCGCGCCGGGGCGGCCGGGTCGCCGTCGGGCTCTCCCGCCCGATGCCGCTCGCCGCAGCGGGCCCGGCCCTGAGCCAGGCCCGCAGCGCCTCCCGGATCGCGGCCCTCCAGGGCCGCCGAGTCGTCGCGTATGCCGACCTCGCCCCGATCGACTCGCTGCTGTGCGCCCAGCCCAGTGAGGCGACCAAGGCCCTCGTCGACACCGTCCTCGGTCGCCTCATCAGCCACGACGCCGCATCAGGCACCAAACTCGTCGACACCGTCGAAGCGTTCCTTGCCACCAACGGGCACGCCGAGGCGACGTCAGCGGCGCTCGGCATCCACCGGCATACCCTCAAACAACGCCTCACCCGAGCCCAGGCCCTCCTCGGCCGGGACCTCGACGACGCGACCGTCCGGGCCAATGTGTGGCTGGCCCTGCGGGCCCGGGCGCTCGAGTCGTCCGGGCCCCTGACCGAGGAGGGCGATGATCACAGGGCCGAGGACCCCAGCACCGTGCCGGTCACCTGACCGTAGCCCGCGGGCCCGGTGAGGTACTGGCCGCGCACCCCGTTGATGATCGTGCGGCAGCGGTCGGTCAGATCCTTGGGCTTGTCGGTCTGCAGCCGGGCCTTGGTGACGACGATGCCAAGGTCGGCGCCCTTGAACAGGTGGTCACCCGGGCCGTAGATGCGCATGAAGAAGAACTCGTCCTCGTCCTGCAGGCCGTGCCAGTCCAAGGAAGCGCGCCGCCACTGGATGCGGCCACCGGGCTGCACGGCCCAGGTGCCGGTCCGGGGAGCGGATTTGATGAGGCTGACGCCATCCTCGGGTTGCTTCATGATGAGCTGGCTCCACACGTCGATCGCGGCGAGTTCACCCCAGCGGTCGTTGATCTCGTCGGCGTTGATCGTGTAGTCGACATCCATGTGCTCGAGGAGGTGGAAGAGGAAAAGCGGGATGTCGGCATATGCTCCGGCCGTGACATTGGTGATCGGGGAGGCGCCGGAGATGCGCGGGTTGAGTTCGCCGAGGTAGACCTCGTCGTTGGAGATGTCGATGAGGACGTCGACCTCGAAGAATCCCCAATAGCCCTCTTGGGCGAGCCGGTCGCCGAGGCGGCGGACGACGTCGGTGGCCCGGCGGCGCTGCTCGGGCGTCATCGCCTGGGGGAACATGTCGTTGCCGCACCAGCCGCCGCGGTAGGGCGTGAGCTCGGTGTACCCGGTGAGGTCGGTCATGAACGGCCCGACGATCGTGCCGTGCCGGGTGATGACGGCCTCGACGGCGAAGGCGTTGTTGTCGATGCGCTTCATGATCTTCGCGTCGACGCCGGCGACGTCAGCGGCATACTTGTCCCAATCGGCCTCGGAGGCAATGAAGAACGTCGTCTTCCCGCTGTCGCCGTAGGGCAACTGGATGACGAAGTCGTCCCCGAGGCCGGCCTCGCGCCCCAGTTCGAGCAACTCGGCATACGAATCGGCCTTGCCCAAGACGTTGGGCACGCTCGGGGCGTCGGCCTCGTTGCCGAGCCGGGTGGTCTCCAGTTTGGAGTCGAGGCGCTTGCGCAGTTCGACGCTGGGCAGGCACAGGCGGTAGCCCAACTCCTTGCAGATCGCCTCGGTCTCCTCGTCGATGAACACGGCGAGGATGCGCGGGGTGCCGCCGCGGGCCTTGATGATCGTGCGGATCTCGTCGTTGCGGAGCAGGTAGTTCGTCATCGCCTCCGAGGAGGTGAACACCTCGGAGGTCGGCCGGCTCGGGGTGATGACGCGCGGGTGCATCCCGTCGAAGGGATCGAAAAACGAGATGTAGGAGAAGTTGCGCACCCAGCGGTTGAGACCGAGGAGGTTGAAACCGGTGGGTCCGACGAAGTAGACGGGGTCCTCGTTGGTGCGAAAGAAGGTGCGGATCTCGGAGATGTTCCGCAGTTCATGAGTTGGTCGCATGGCAGGTCCTCAGGAGTGGTCGGCGAGGGGCAGGTCACGCAGGTGGTGGTCGTGCGGGGTGAGCTTGGCGGCGATCGCGTCGAAGGCGCCGAGCGTGTCGTAGAACGCGTGGGCGTTCTGGGCGGTGGGCCAGGTCGACAACTTGACGCCGACGACCTGGGCGCGCTGGTTGATGTAGATCATCTGACCGTGGATGCCGAGGGCGAGCATGACGGTGCGCATCCGGAAGGGAACCCACACCTGGTTGCGGTAGTGACCACCCGGCATACCGGTCGGGGAGTTGGTCGCCGCGAAGGCATCCTTGGAGTCCTCGGTGCCCAAGAGCGTGTCGGTGACGAACCATTCCGGCGCCACCTGCTCTCCGGTGGCTGATATGCCGTTGCGGCGCAACAGTTCACCGAAGCGGGCGACGTCGGTCAAGGTGGCGCTGAACCCGCCGTCGGCGACGGCCGAGCCGACCCGGTCCACGGTGATGTGACCCGAGTGGTGCGCACCCATCGGCGCCCACACGTAACGGGTGAGCAGGTCGGCCAGTGATTCGCCGGTGACCGATTCGCACACCCAGCCCAGGACGTTGGTTTCGCTGGAGCGATAGCGGAACGCGCCGCCGTGGGGGTGTTCGCGGGGCAAGGACGCGAGGAACTCGTGCATCGTCGAGGGCACGTCCGGGCGCGGCGGGCGCCACCCGACGGCGTGCTCCATGAGATACACGTCGGCGTCCGGGTCGTGGTAGGTCTCGTTGAACCGGACCCCGCTGCGCATGTCGAGAACGTCGCGGAGCGTGGCCGTGGCGAAACCCGACCCCGCCAGGCCCGGGACGAGGTGCTCGATGGTGTCGGTGAGGGCGCAGTAGCCGGCGTCCACGAGTTTGCACACGAGGACCCCGACAACCGTCTTGGTCACCGACATGAGCAGGTGCCGGGTCTCCGGGGCCATCTCGCCCCGGTACTCCTCGGCGACCATGGTGCCCCGGTGGAGCACCGCGAACCCGTCGGTCCAGGTGTCGTCCAGGACCTCCCCGACCGTGCCCCATGCCTGGACCCCGCCGAGCCCGTCGTGCCGTGGCGTGCGCAGCGCGAGCAGGTTGTCATCGCGGCGGGGCCACGCCGGTGCCGGAGCACCGGTGGCGACCCGGGCCGTGGGGATGACTTCGTCGAGGTTGAGGAAGGACCACCGGTTGTAGGGCGCGTCACTCCAGTTGTCGAGGGTGACGGTGTCGGTGGTGCTATCGAAGGTGGGGGCAGCGGTCAGGGAGTTGGTCATGGCCATTCACTTCATCGGGTGGTGGGGTCGGCTCCGGTTGAACTGCTCGAGCGGGTGCCCGGTCGGGCCAGGTCGTCCACGCCGGTCAGGGGTGCCCCTGGTATGCCGTCGACGTGGAACACGGGGACGTCGAGTTCGGCGCGGGCTCGGCTGAGGAGTTCGGTCGGCACGAGCATGTCGTCCCGATCAGGGTTGGTGATGACGAGCACCGCTTGGGGGTGGTGGTCCTCGACCGCTTGGCGCAGCGCCTGCAGCGGCGAGATGTTGCCGAGGACGGCGCTGCCGGGGATGGCGGCCTGGGCGAGGATCTGCTCGTAGCGCTCCCGCCGGGCCTCGGCGACCGCGAGCGTGTCGTCGCGCAACTCGGGGGCGTTGGTGAGGATCGAGGTGGTCGCGGCGTCGATGGGGTTGGCCGGTACGACGACGGTGACCTCTTCGAGTGGGGTGGCGGCCCCGGCGCGGCTCAGTTCGGCGATGAGGTCGTCGGCCTCGAGGTCGTCGTTGGCGAGGACGACCAGGCGCCGGGCCCGGGTTGCGGTCGGCTCGGCCGAGGGCATGTCGACGACCTTCTCGCGGTAGCCCTTGATGAGCCGGAACACGATGAGGAGGAAGGCCCAAGATCCCAGGCCCAAGGTGATCTGCGAGCGGGTGTCCTCACGCACGACCATCGAAATGAGGATGGCGACCATCGCGATGATGGTGAGGATCGTGATGTAGGGGAAGCCCCACATCTTGAACCTGAGTTCGCGCCCTTCGGCCTCGGCGCGGCGGCGCAGCACGAACTGCGAGGCCGCGATGAGGATGTAGGCGAACAGGATGATCGCCCCGGAGGAGTTGAGGAGGAAACTGAAGACGCCGTCCGGGGAGACATAGGCGGCGATGACGCAGAGGAACCCGACGACGGTCGACATGACGATCGCCCAGGTCGGCACGCCGCGCCGGTTGACCCAGAGCACCGCCGGGGGCGCCTCGCGGCGACCGGCGAGCACGAAGAGCATCCGGGAGGCGGTGTAGAGGCCGGAGTTGAGGCACGACAGCACCGAGGTGAGGACGACGAGGTTCATGATGTCCGCGGCATACGGGATGCCGAGCCGCTCGAAGGCGCTCACGTAGGGGGAGGCGGCAAGGTTCTTGTCGTCCCAGGGGAGGATGACGGCGAGCAGGAACACCGAGCCGACGAAGAACAGCGAGATGCGCCATACGACCGACCGGGTGGCCTTGGTGACGGCCCGCTCGGGGTCGTCGGATTCGGCGCCGGCGATGGTGGCGATCTCGGCGCCGACCATGGAGAAGACGGCCGTCACCATGCCGGCGAGCAGGATCGTCTTGCCCTTGGGGAAGAAGCCGCCGTGCGAGGTGAGGTTGCTGAAGTCGAGGTGGGCGCCGGGCCAGAGGCCGAGGACGAACAGCGACACGGTGACGAGGAAGACGAGGATCGTCGCGACCTTGATGCCGGCGAACCAGTACTCGAACTCGCCGAAGGTCTTCACAGAGTAGAGGTTGGTGCCCGTCATGAGCAGCATGAGGACCAGCGACATCATCCAGAGCGGGGCGTTGATCCAGTACTGGAGGATCTTGGCGCCGGCGACGGCCTCGAAGCCGACGATGATGACCCAGAAGTACCAATAGAGCCAGGCCACCGAGAACCCGGCCCACGGTCCCATCGCGTCCCGGGCGTATTCGGCGAACGACCCGGTGCTCGGCTTGGCGACGGCCATTTCGCCGAGCATTTGCATGACCATGATGATGAGCACGCCACACAGGGCGTAGGTGATGAAGGCGCCCGGGCCGGACTCCTTGATGACGACGCCGGAGCCGACGAACAAACCAGCGCCGATGACGCCACCGATGGCGATCATGGTCAGGTGTCGCTGCTTGAGTCCTCGGCGCAGTGCCGGTGTTTCCATAGGTGAGACCCCTCTCGTCCCGTGTCCACGGCGTTGTGGATGGGATGAAGTGTGAGGAAGTACTCACCGGTCACCGGATGGACATCGTGTCCAGTTCGTCCCCGAATAATGGCCGTTGTGGAGTTAGGTATGCCGTCCGCTCACGCGGCGTGGGCACGTTCGGCGGTCCGGGCCGGCCGGTAGGCCACCACTCCGATCAGCCCGACGATCCCGAGGCCGGCGATGGTGAGGGTCAACGACGTGTGCTCCGCGGCATACCCGGCGAGCGGTGCGCCGACCCCGAAGGCGAGAAACCCGACCATGGAGTTCATCGACAACACCGTGGCCCGGTTCTCGGCGCGCGCCTCCCGATGGAGGAGGGCATTGTGCGGTGGGCCGTTGAGGCCGTGCGCGGCATAGGTGAAGAAGTAGGCCGCGAGCAGGCCCGCCGGACTGAGCGCCGCCCCCATGAGGAGGATGCCGATCCCGTTGAGGCCGCGGCCGAGCATGGCCGCGCGGGCGACGCCGAAGCGGGAGGAGGCGCGCCCGGCGATCCAGGTGCCACCCGAGAAGATGGCCCAGCCGAGTGCGGCCGCCGGTCCGACGAGGGCGCCGGCGTGTTGGGCGGACCCGACCAGTTCTTCGAGGCGCAGCGGCATGAGGGATTCGAAGGCGATCATGCTCGCCGACCAGGCGGTCTCGGCGAGCAGCAGGCCGACGAGGACTCGGCTGCCGCGCAGCAGCCGGATGCCGCTGCGGACGACGGCCGGGGCCTGGCGCATCGACTCCCGGGCCGCCCGCCACGAAGACCCGCTGCGATGCCGGGGGGTTTCCTTGAGGAGGGCGAGGCTGGCGGCCAGGTGGACGACGTTGCCGGCGAGGAAGCACCAGACGACCAGGTCGAGCGGCGGCTGGTCACGCAGGGGATGCCACCAGATGAGTCCACCGCTGAGGAGCGCACCGACCGCTATGGCCAGGCCGAGAAAGGTGCCCTGGCGCGACATCTCCTGGTCGACATCCTGCCCGGGCGCGCTCTCGTGGATCGCGTCGACGAACCACGCTTCCAAGGTGCCGGAATCCACGGCCCGAAAGACCCCCATGAGGGCCGACGCGACGACGAACGCCCAGAACGAGTGGGCAAGGACATAGGCGAGGGCGGTGAGAACGCCGAGGGCGGCGGCGAACACGAAGACCGGGCGCCGCCCGAAGGCGTCGGCGAACCCGCTGGTCGGTAGTTCGAGGGCAAAGCAGACGTAGCCGGAGACCGCGCCGTACGTGAGGGTCTGCGCGATGGTCAGGCCACGGCTGGTGGCGAGCAGGACGAAGATGCCGACGACAAACCCCACGGGGAACCATCGGGTCATGGTGAGGACGTAGAACGTGCGCCGGGCTGCGGTGGGGGAGAGGGTCGCGGTCATCGCCGGGGGGCCTTGTCCATGTCGAGGGGATAGTAGACAACGTAGGCGGCCACCCGCTTGGCGTCGGGGTTGCCCTGGCCCAGCCGTCGGTAGCGCTCGATGACGGCGCCGAGTTCGTCGTGCATGGCCCGCAGTTGCTCGGGCGTGACCAGGATCATGGCGTCGTTCATCCCGAAGATGTCGCGCCAGGGCTTGGGCCAGTTCATAGAGACATCGAGCCAGTGGCCGAACTTGGTCGTGAAGTGCCGCAGCCAGTCTCGCTCCAGCCAGCCCATGGCGGTGGCGGCATCCTCGTCATCGTCGAAGTCGGTGGTTGCGAAGTGGGTCGACTCGGCGCTCGCGGCCCAAACGCGGGTCTTGCCGTCGCCCGCTCCGGTGTCGGTGACGAGCCCGACTTCGGCCAGTTTGCGCAAGTGGTAGCTCGTGGCGCCGGAGTTGGTGCCGAGTTCTTTGGCCAGCGCGGTCGCTGTCGACGGGCCCTGGAGGCGCAACTGCCCGACGAGGCGGGAGCGCAGCGGGTGGGCGAGGATCTTGACCGCGGCCGCATCGATCTGGATGTAGGACATCGAATCTGTCACAGATCGCATAATACCTTTGCACAGTCAGTTTGCAAAGAGATTCTGGTATGCCGTCCGCGCGCGTCGTCTGCCCAGGTCAGACGGTGTTTATAGGCGCCTTCGCGACGATTTGGGCAGCGCTTCGGCGCTCCCTAGACTTGAGAGGTTGTGTCGTGCGCCCCTCGCACGCCCCGGCGGCCACTGCAGACGATGGTGCCCCATCGGCCTGCCGGGAGCACACGGCATACGCCCAAACCCATCCCTCACGTAAGGCAACCTCGTGAAGACCTACACCCCGAAGGCGGGCGACATCACCCGTCAGTGGCACGTCATCGACGCCACCGACGTCGTGCTCGGTCGCCTCGCCAGCCAGGCAGCCATCCTGCTGCGCGGCAAGCACAAGCCGACCTTCGCCCCCCACGTCGACACCGGCGACTTCGTCATCATCATCAACGCCGACAAGGTCGTCCTCACCGGCTCCAAGGCCCAGCAGAAGCGCGCCTACCGCCACTCCGGCTTCCCGGGCGGCCTCAAGTCCCGCACCTACGTCGAGATGCTCGACCAGTTCCCCGAGAAGGCCGTCGAGAAGGCCGTGCGCGGGATGCTCCCCAAGAACACCCTCGGTCGCCAGCAGCTGTCCAAGCTCAAGGTCTACCGCGGCGCCGAACACCCCCACGCTGCCCAGCAGCCCAAGCCCTTCGAGATCAGCCAGGTGGCCCAGTGATGACCGACGTGACCTACGACGCGCAGGTCGGCACCGACGCCGACGACAACGAGATCACCTCCTACACCACCGAGACCGACGCCGCCGCCCACGTCGGCGAGGCCACGCCGCGCCCCTCGGCGTCCGCGCCCGGTGCTGCCACCGGCCGCCGCAAGCAGGCCGTCGCCCGGGTCCGGATCGTGCCCGGCACCGGTGAGTGGACCATCAACGGTCGCACCCTGGAGTCCTACTTCCCCAACAAGGTGCACCAGCAGATCGTCCGCGAGCCGCTCACCGTGCTCGACCTCGACGGCGCCTACGACGTGCTCGTTCGTGTCCACGGCGGTGGCCCCTCCGGCCAGGCCGGTGCCGTCCGCCTCGGTGTGGCCCGCTCCCTCAACGGGGTCGACCCCGACCTCAACCGCCCGGCGCTGAAGAAGGCCGGCTTCCTCACCCGTGACGCGCGCGTGCCCGAGCGCAAGAAGGCCGGTCTCAAGAAGGCCCGCAAGGCTCCTCAGTACAGCAAGCGCTGATCTCGAGTACCGCAGGCGAGGATCGCGGACAACCACCGCGATCCTCGCTCCGGTGTTGCGGCGCGGGCGGACCACTCCCGCCCGCGCCGCGACACGCCACCGGCATACCATTGCTTTCGCCCGACCCGACAGGACCACGCCCACCATGACCCGACTCTTCGGCACCGACGGTGTGCGCGGCAAGGCCAACGTCGACATCACCGCCCAGGGCGCGCTCGACCTCGCCACGGCCGCGGCTCATGTCCTCGGCGCGCCGGCCCGAGCCGCCGGGCGCAAACCCAAGGCCGTCGTCGGGCGCGACCCGCGCGCCTCGGGTGAGTTCCTCAGCGCGGCCGTCGTCGCCGGGCTCGCCTCCGCCGGCGTCGACGTCCACAACGTCGGGGTCCTCCCCACGCCCGCCGTCGCCTTCCTCACCGCCGACATGGACGCCCACTTCGGGGTCGTCCTCTCGGCATCGCACAACGCCATGCCCGACAACGGCATCAAGTTCTTCGCCGCGGGCGGGCACAAACTCCCCGACGCCGTCGAGGACGAGATCGAGGCCCAACTCCACGCCGACTGGGAGCGCCCCACTGGCGCCCAGGTCGGGCGGGTCCACGAAAACCGGGCCGGACAGGCCCGCTACGTCGCCCATCTGCTCTCCGCCGTGCCGCACTCCCTCGACGGGTTGCGAGTCGTCCTCGACTGCGCCCACGGCGCCGCGAGCGAGGTCTCGCCCGAAGCCTTCCGGCTAGCCGGTGCGGACGTCTTCGAAATCGGCGCGAGCCCCGACGGGCTCAACATCAACGACGGCTACGGCTCGACCCATCTCGAGCGGCTGCAGGCGGCCGTTCGAGAGCGGCAGGCGGATCTCGGCATCGCCCACGACGGTGACGCCGACCGGTGCCTGGCCGTCGACGCCGACGGTGCCGTCATCGACGGCGACCAGATCATGGCCATCCTCGCCGTCGACCTCAAGGAGCGCGGCGCCCTCGCCCAGGACACCCTCGTCGCCACCGTCATGAGTAACCTCGGCCTGCTGATCGCCATGGAGCGCGAAGGCATCACCGTGCGCCAGACCGGTGTCGGCGACCGCTACGTCCTCGAGGACATGCGCGCCGGCGGCTACTCCCTCGGCGGTGAGCAGTCCGGGCACGTCATCCTCTCCGACTTCGGCACGACCGGTGACGGCGTCCTCACCGGGTTGACCCTCGCGGCCCGGATGGCTCGCACCGGGCGGTCCCTCGCCGACCTGGCCTCCGTCATGACCCGCCTGCCCCAGGTGCTCATCAACGTCAAGGGCGTCGACAAGTCCCGGGTCGAGACCGATGAGGAACTCCAGGACGCCGTGCGCCGCGAAGAGGCCGCGCTGGCCGGCTCGGGCCGGGTGCTGCTCCGCAAATCCGGCACCGAACCCCTCGTGCGGGTCATGGTCGAGGCCGCGACCGCCGAGCAGGCCCAGGAGGTCGCCGAGCGCCTCGTCGCCGTCGTCCGCGACCGCCTCGCCCTTCCCCCTGCTGCCCGCCCCTAGGGCCGAGGAGATCGCCATGGGTGCCGCCGATCGCCAGGATGCGGTGCCCGCTGCGCCGTACCCCTTGGCCTCCGCTCTCGTCGAGGCGGCCGTATGCCGCTTCGCCGCGGCTTTCGGGGCCTACCCCACACACCTGGCGCTCGGCCCGGGCCGGGTCAACCTCATCGGGGAGCACACCGACTACAACGAGGGCTTCGTCCTGCCCTTCGCCATCGACCGGCATACGGTCGCGGCCCTACGGCTGCGCGAGGACCGCACGATCCGGCTCACCACCGACTTCGACGGCGACGCCGCGGCAGCGCTCGTCGAGACGACCATGGACGACCTGGGCGCCGCCGCGGACCTCGGGTGGGCGGCATACCCCGTCGGGGTGGCGTGGGCGCTCAGCGAGCACGGCGCCGACCTCACCACGGTGCGCGGGTTCGACCTGGCCCTCACCAGCGACGTCCCCGTCGGCGCGGGACTCTCCTCCTCGGCCGCGATCGAGAGCGCGGTCGCGCTCGCCCTCGACGCGGCCTGGGGGCTCGGGCTGGACCGCCCGACCCTGGCCCGGGTCGGGCAGCGCGCCGAAAACGTCGTCGTCGGCGCTCCCACCGGGATCATGGACCAGTCCGCGTCGCTGCTCGGCGAGACCGACGCGGCGGTGTTCCTCGACTGCCGCACCTTGGTCGCCGACATCGTCCCGCTGGGCTTGGCCGAGGCCGGGTTGGCGGTCCTGGTCATCGACACGCGGGTGAGTCACGCGCACGCTGACGGCGGGTATGCCGCGCGCCGGGCCGCCTGCGAACGCGGTGCCGCCGCACTCGGCGTGCCCGCGCTCCGGGACCTCGGCGAGGAGGACCTGGAGCGGGCGCAGGACGTACTTGACGACGAGACGTTTCGACGGGTGCGGCATGTCGTCACCGAGGACGCCCGGGTGCTGGCCGCGGTCGAGGCGGTGCGCCATCAGGGGCCCAGTGCTCTGGGGCCGTTGCTGCTCGCCTCACATGCGTCGATGCGCGACGACTTCGAGATCTCCATCCCCGAACTCGACCTCGCCGTCGAGACAGCCGTGGCCGCAGGGGCGCTCGGTGCGCGGATGACCGGCGGCGGCTTCGGTGGGGCCGCCATCGCCCTGGTGCCGGTCGGGCTTGTCGATGCGGTGCAGACGGCGGTGGCCGGCGCATTTGCCGCGGCGGGGTTCATGGAGCCGGGTCTGTTCACGGTGCGCGCCGCCGCGGGCGCCGCCGTGCTGCCGCTGCCCGGGCTGGTCGCGAGCACGATCGTCTTACGCGAGGACGGTGCGGAGCCCGCCGTGATCGCGGCCTTCGCCGACGCCTACCGGCGGGCCGCGGCCGGGGACACCGGGCTGATCCGGGAAGCGAGCATCGCCCCGCTCCTGGACCCGCCACAACTCACGGACGTCCAGGTGAGCGACGCCGAGGCCCGCGCGGCCCTGCAGGCGACCGTCATGATCAAACTCAACGGCGGCCTGGGCACCTCCATGGGCCTGGAAGCCACCAAGGGCCTCATCCCGGTCCGCGACGGGAAGACGTTCATCGACGTGACCGTCGAGCAGGTCCGCTGGGCGCGCCGGGCGTATGCCGCGCCGCTACCGCTGCTCTTCATGAACAGTTTCCGCACCCGCACCGACACCCTGGCGCACCTGGCGAGGTACCCCGACCTGGCCGTCGACGGCATACCCCTCGACTTCATTCAAAGCCGCGAACCCAAACTGCGCCGCGACGACCTCACCCCGGTGCGCTGGCCGGCCGACCCGAGTCTGGAATGGTGCCCCCCGGGGCACGGTGACGTCTACCCCACTCTGTGGGGGTCGGGGCTGCTCGACCTGCTCATCGCGCGCGGCTTCCGCTACGCGAGCCTGGCCAACGGCGACAACCTCGGCGCGGCCCCCGATGCCCGCCTCGCCGGCTGGTTCGCCGCGAGCGGCGCCCCGTATGCCGCGGAGGTCTGCACCCGCACCCCGAACGACCGCAAGGGCGGCCACCTAGCGGTGCGCCGTGCCGACGGGCAACTAGTCCTGCGCGACTCGGCCCAGACCGCGGACCAGGAGCAGGTGTTCTTCCAGGACGAACACGTCCATCCCTACTTCCACGCCAACAACCTCTGGCTCGACCTGGTCCAGGTCAAGGCGGTCCTCGATGCCCGAGGCGGGGTGCTCGGGCTGCCCCTCATCCGCAACGACAAACCCGTCGACCCGCGCGATCTGGCCTCGACGCCGATCGTGCAGTTGGAGTCGGCGATGGGGGCGGCCATCGAGGTGTTCGCCGGGGCCCAGGCGATCGCGGTGGGGCGTGACCGGTTCGTGCCGGTGAAGTCGACGAACGAGTTGCTGCTCATGCGCTCGGACGTGTTCGAGGTGGGGCAGGACTGGCGGTTGCGGGCCACGTCGCCGATCCCGGCGATCGACCTGGACCCGCGGTTCTTCCGGCGGCTCAGCGACTTCGAGGAGCGGGTCCAGGTGGTGCCCTCGCTGCGGTCGGCGCGGTCGTTGACGGTGCGCGGCGACTGGCGCTTCGAGGCGCCCTTCGTGGCGTCCGGGGACGTCGACGTCGTTCTCCCCACTCTCCCCCGCGATTCGAGGTAAAAACGCCGCTGGATCCGTGCGCTATTACCTCGAATGGCGGGCAGCGTGGGCGGCGATGATCCGGGCGAATTCCCACCCCGAGTCCTTGATCGTGCGCACCTGGGTGTCGTAGTCGACGTGGACGATCCCGAACCGCTTCCCATAGCCCAGCGCCCACTCGAAGTTGTCCAGGAGCGACCACGCGAAGTAGCCGCGGATGTCGGCCCCGGCGTCGATCGCCTCCCGGAGCGCACCCAGATGCGAGCGCAGGTATGCCGTGCGCTCCGGATCGTGGACGGCATACCGCACCGTGCCGTCGGCTCGACCGGTGGCTGCCTTGGCGCCGGGCCCGGCGGCCGACTCAGCCCCGGCGGCGGCAGCCGGGGCCGCGGCATACGGGGTGACGACATCACCGGGCCACGCCGAACCGTTCTCCGTGACATAGACCGGTAGGCCCGACTCGGTGGCCGCCCGGAGCAGGACCTCGCGGAAGCCGCCCGGGTTGACCTCCCAGCCCATCGCGGTGAGCGGCGGGTGCGGCGCGACCTCGACGACCCCCTCGCAACCGGGCAGGCCGGTGGGGTTGGCGGCCGGGTCGCCGGCACGCACCCGGATGGGGAAGTAGTTGTTGATGCCGAGGTTGTCGAGCGGAGTGGCGATGGTGGCGAGATCGCCCTCGTGCAGCCAGGAGTGATCGGTGAGGTGCGCGATGTCGTCGAGGAAGGTGTTGGGGTAGGCACCGTCGAAGAGCGGACCGTAGAAGAGGCCGTTGTAGGCGTTGTCGTAGCGGCGCACCGCGTCGGCGCCGCGTTCGCCCGATTCCGGCGGTCCCCAGATGGCGCTCGGATTGAGCGTGATCGACACCTGGGCGCCGGGCACGGCCGCACGGATGACCGGTACGGCGTGGCCGTGGGCGAGCATGAGGTGGTGCGCGGCGATCACACCTTCGAGGGGGTCGGTGTGGCCGGGGGCATGGACCCCGAGGGCGTAACTGAGGATCGAGGAACACCACGGTTCGTTGAGGGTGGTCCAGCGTTGCACCCGGTCCCCGAGCGCCTCGGTGACGGCCGCGGCATACCCGACGAACCAGTCGCTCGACGCGCGGGTGAGCCAACCGCCGCGGTCTTGGAGCACCTGGGGAAGGTCCCAGTGGTAGAGCGTGACGACCGGGGTGATGCCGCGCTCGAGGAGGCGGTCGACAAGCCGATCGTAGAAGGCGAGGCCGGCGGGGTTGACCGGGCCGGTGCCGCCGGGGATGACGCGCGGCCAGGCGATGGAGAACCGGTATGCCGGCAGGCCGAGTTCAGTCATGAGGTCGACGTCGGCATCCCAGCGGCGGTAGTGGTCGCAGGCGGGGTCGCCAGTGTCGCCGCCCTCGATGGTGCCGGGCCGGGCGGCGAAGGTGTCCCAGATGGAGGGGCCGCGCCCGTCGGCCGTCGTCGAACCCTCGATCTGGAAGGCCGCGGTGGCCGCACCCCAGAGGAAGCCATCGGGGAAGGTGAGGTCCGCGCTCATGCCGACGACCGTAGTGGGTGAGGTCGCGGCGGCACGGATGCCGTGGGGCATACCGGTCAACGAACGGGGCTGATACCTGTCCCTCGGGACAGGCGTGGTGGTGTGGTGGTTTCGGGACTAGGGTCGTCCTATGCGTATGCCGTGGCTGTCGTCGGGTGCGGGTATCGGGTCTGGCGGGCGGGGGCGGTGGCGTCGGTGTGCGGTGGCAACGCCGGCGACCCTGGTCGCTGCGGCGGTCGGTTGGGTGGCTCCGGTGGGCGCGCAGGCGGCGACGCCTGCCGTGGTGGGGGCGCCGCCGAGCGCGTCGTTCCAAGTGGCGGGCGACAGGACGCTTGACTGGGTGGTGCCGGATCGGGTTCACGCCATCGACGTCACCGTCGTCGGCGCGAGCGGTCGTGGGCAATCCGACACCGGACTCGAGCTCTACGGGTTCGGCGCGAAACTCACGGGGCGGGTGGCGGTCACCCCGGGAGAGACCCTGCGGCTCTATGGCGCCACGGCCGGCGGCTGGGGTGTCGCGGGGACCGGATATATCGCTGGCGGCCGCGGTGCCGGTGCCGGACAAAATGGTGGTGGGGGCGGGGGTGCCGCGGCCGTCGTGCGCCGCAGCCCGACCGGTGACTTGCCGCTCGTCGTCGCCGGGGGCGGGGGCGGCCGGGGCGGCGACTCGTCAACGGGCTGTGGTGACGGCGCGGGTGGGGCCGCGGGTACGAACGGGGGCCGCGGTTCGGATGGCGATCCCGTTCCCCCGTGCGCGGGGGTGGTGTCCGCTCTTGGTGGCGCCGCCAGTGGCGTGCAGGGTGCCGGGAACCCCGGGGGCGCTGGCGGTGAGGGTGCCTCGCAACTCGCCGGTGGTGGCGGTGGCGGTGGCGGTGGGTGGCCGCAGAGTGGCCTCGGTGGCGAGGGCGGCATGTGTGCGACCGGAGGGACAAAGTGCAGTGGGGGTGGCGGTGGTGGGGCCGGCGGCAGTCATATCGATGCGGCTGTCACTGGCGCCACGGTCGGGACCAGCGTGTACGGAGGCAGCGGGGGTGTGGAGGTCAAGTACACGCAGTTGTACGACACGTCGGTGGTGGTGTCTGGTCCGAGCACGGTGACCTATGGGCAGCCCGTTGATGTTGCGGTGACGGTGTCGTCGCAGGCTGGGCAGACGCATCCGGCGGGGACGCTATCGGTGACCGGCGCCGCGGCCTCGGTGACCGCACAGCAGGTCGATACCAGCGGCAAGGCGACCTTCGCCAACGTTCCGGTGGCCGTAGGTACGAACACCTTGACATTCACGTTCACCCCGGACTCCCCGTGGTATGAGCCGTCGTCGGGGAAGGCCACGGTGGGCGTGCAGAAGGCCGGAACGTCGATCACCGATCTCGGGTCCACGGTTGTCGTGCCCGGTTCACCGGTGCAGGTGTGGGGTCGAGTCGCGCCCCTCCCGCCCGAGGGTGCAGGCACGATGCCGGTTCCGACCGGACGAGTGTCCTGGCCCGATGGCGCCGGGGGTCAGTCGTGGGCCGTGCTGGACGGCGAGGGCAACTTCTCGGCAACGATCCCGTGGAGTTTGGGCAAGCACACGGTGACCATCACCTACAGCGGGGACGGGAACTACGGTGCCTCGTCGACGGGTGCGGACTCTCCGGTGATCGACATGGAGAAGACACCGAGTGCGTTCTTGGACGTGACATCCACGACCCCGCAGTGGGGTGAACCCGTGACCGTCAGTGGATGGTTGGTGACCCCTCAGACTCTCGCCAAGCCGGTGGCGGCCCCCCGGGCCCAGGGGCAGTGGCCGGTGCCCACGGGGACGGTCAAGATCTCGGACGGGGCGACGTGGTCGACCACCGCCACCGTCGATCAGGACGGGTATTTCGAGGCTGAGTTGCCATGGACACACGGGACGCACAAGGTCAAGTTCTCGTATGCCGGCGACGACCTCTTCCTGCCTGCCGCGGACGTGACCGTGACGGTGACGATGACGAGGGCAACGCCGTCGGTGTCGTTGACCGCGACGCCGACGACGGTCATGCCCGGGTCGCCGGTGACCACGACCGTCACGGTGACTGCGCCGCCGCTGGACCCGCCCGAGCTCCTCACCTCCCGAGGCGCCCTGGCTGCGCAAGCGGCGCTGAGCGTCGGACCGACCCCGACGGGGACGGTACAGATAGCCGTGGATGGAACGCTGGTCGGCCGCCCGGTGCCGGTCGATGCCGACGGGCAAGCGTCGATCCCGGTGACGGATCTGGTGCCTGGTGTGCGCAACCTGACTGCGGTCTATTCTGGCGACGACCTCTATGCGGGGGCGACGTCGGGCGCGGTGGCGATCACGGTGACCGCGCCCCCGGCCCCGCCGGCACCCCCGCCGGCCCCAGGGCCGAATTCGTTGGCGTACACCGGTGTTCAAGGATCGACCCTGACCCTGACCGGCTTCCTCGCGGCCCTGGCGATCCTGCTCGGCGTGGGCCTGATCGTCGCCGCCGAACGGCGCGCACGGCATACCGGCTGAACCTCCCCGAGTGGTCCGGGTTGTCACACGACCCGGACCACTCGGCGGCCTTTCCTCGAAGCGCAGCAGCCGAGGCGCCGCTCCTCACGCGGAGGTATGCCGCGCGACAAACGCCCGGATGTCTCCCACGAACCGGGCCCGGGAGAAGGGCGCCATAGCCCCCGCGGGCACCCGATGACCGGCGTCGAGCACTTGCCGCAGGGCCGCACCGAGGGCCTCGTCGTCGTCGATGTCGACGGCTGCACCGACACCGGCCGCAGCGAGCGACTCGCGCGCCCCGCCCACCTCGTGGCAGACCACCGGCGCCCCGGCGGCCATCGCCTCCACCGGCATGATCCCGAAGTCCTCCACGGGGGAAAGATGAAGACGGCGGCCCGCTGGTAGAGCGCGTAGAGCAGCGCATCGCTCACCCGACCGGCGAAATGGACCGGCACCGACGCACGGGCCGCCACCGCGCGGAGCCATTCCTCCTGTGGCCCGCCACCGGCAAGCACGACCGGCCGTCCGGAGAGTTCGCCGGCCCGAATGACCCGTTCGAGCCTCTTGTAGGGGACCATCCGAGACGCTCCAAGAACGAAATCGCGCGGCATCCGGGCCAGCAGTTGCGCTTCCGTCGGGTCGAGGTGCTCGGCCCAGTCCGCGACGCTGGAGATCGTCTCGATGTCCACCGGAGGATAGATCACCTCGGCCGACCGCCCCCACGTGTGGGCGATCCGGTCGGCGACGAACGCACTGTTGCAGGCGACCGCCGTCGCCTCGCGGGCGCGCCGGACATCGAGGGGTTTGAGAACGGCCGCTGCCGCTCGAACGGCCGCCGAGTCCCCTCGGCGGTCCAACTCGGGCACCCAGAGATAGCGGGCGGGCGTGTGCGCATAGATGAGTTTGGGGGCCCGCGCACTGAGGCCTCGGGGGCGCACGTGATGGGCGAATAGGTGGGAGGAGACGAGCAGCCAGTCGTAGGGCTCATCGGCGGGCACCACCGTGCGCCAGGTCGGAGGCAGCCAGGGCACAGCGGCGATCTTGCTGCGCCGCAAGGGAGTGCGCGCCAGCCACGACTGCAGCACCCGCTGCGCTCCGAGGGTCCCGGGGGCATCGTCCCAGAGGGCGAGCACCGGCGCGTCGGGGAACGCCTCGACCATCCCGGCGACGACCTTCTCGGCACCACCGTTGGCCTCAATCCACTCGTGGACGATCAGGCCGGTCATGACAGGTGAGGCTACCTGGCCTTGGCGGGGGCGACCGGCATACTGGCGCGATGGACGTCGCCACCGTGCTCGTGCTCAACGGTCCCAACCTCAACCTCCTCGGCGAACGTGAGCCCGCGATCTACGGTCACGACACGCTTGCCGACCTGGAGGAGGTATGCCGCGCTGCCGCCGCCGCGCACGGTCTGGTCGCGGACTGCCGGCAGTCCAACCACGAGGGCACCCTCATCGACTGGGTCCAGGAGGGGCGGCACGTGATCGCCGGCATCGTCCTCAACGCCGGCGGCTACACCCACACGAGCGTCGCCCTGCGCGATGCCGTCTCGGCGTGCACAGTGCCGGTCGTCGAGGTGCATCTGAGCGACATCCACGCGCGCGAGCCCTTCCGGCACCACTCGTACCTCGCGGACGTCGTCACTCATCAGGTCATCGGGCGGGGTGTCCCCGGGTATGCCGCGGCCATCGACTGGCTCGCGGCCCGCCGTGCCTGAACCCTTGGCCGTACCGGGCCGAGCACTCTCACCCCCCTAGCGGAGCAGGTCGGCGGGGCGGATCGTCACCGGGAACGGCGCGGTGGCCGTCCATTCGTCGTCGCCGGTGACCTCGGCGACCAGGTGGTAGTGGCCGTCGGCGTCCAGTTCGTATGCCGTGAGCGTGGGCCCCTCGGGGTCGATCAGCCAGAAGGACGGGGTCCTCGCGGCTTCATAGCGCCGCATCTTGAGGTTGCGGTCGATGACCTGGGTGCTGGGGGAGGGCACCTCGACGGCCAACAGCGGCGCCGCCGGGAGGTTCGCGTGCGCGAAGGCGGCCCGGGCCGCGATGAGCACATCGGGTTGCAGCACGTCGCGGTCGGAGAGGACGACGTCGTAGGGCGCCGTCATGACCTTCAGGTGCTGTGGGCACAACGCAACGAAGCGCGCGATGAGCGCCACGACCACCGACTGATGCGCGGTGTTGGGTCCGGGGGTCACGATCAGCGCCCCGTCGATGAGTTCGTAGCGGAAGCCGTCGTCGGGCAGGGCGTCGCGCTCGGCCTTGGTCCAGGTCCGGTCGTCGAGCACATAGGTCATGGCCTCCATGGTGCGTCCTTTCGGTGCGGGAGACCAGCCTTGGGCGGCATACCGACGGCTGACAACCGACGCCGCGGACCTGTGGACGACACACCCGCAGCGGGCTCGCCTGTGGATCAGGGGTGGGCGGACGCGGCGGGGGTGGGCGTCGGGCTCGGGCTGGCCGAGGGGGAGGTGCTCGGGGTCGGTGCCGGGGAGGGTGACGGGGCCGAGGAGGGGATGGCAGACGGAGTCGGCGTCGGTTTCGCCGCATGGGTCGCGCTCGGGCGCGGTGTCGCCGGGACCGTCGGCGTGGGGCGGGCCCCCGGGTCGGGGCGGCTCACGACGCTGCCCACGGACGTGCCGGTCGTCGTGCTCGATCCGAGCGGGTGACCCAAGACCATCTCGACGACCGTGATGCCGCCGATGGCGATGGCCGCCCCCACGAGGATGCCGACGAGGACATGAAGGGGGCGCAGTCGGCGAGGGGCGCGGGCCGGTTCGCCGGACCCAGTGGCGCCGCGCGGGGCGGTGATCGTGCCCCGCGACACCGGCGCCGACGCCGACTGCAGCGGCGAGCCACCGGGAGAGGCGGGTGAAGACGACGTCGCAGCGGAGTCGCCTGCGGTGCTCGAGGAGGAGGTCGCAAGCGTCTTCACCCGGCCGAGGTGACGACCGGCGCGCCGCAACGAGTCGGCATACACGGCCGAACCGATGGTGGCGACCACCGAACCCACGACGGCGCCGATAAGGGTCCCGGCAATCCCGAGCGTGGACGTGAGCAGGGCCACGGTGCCGGCCGCGAGCGAGGTGCCGATCACCTGATGGAGGGTGAGTCCAAGGCGCGGGGTGCGCGACGGTTGGGCTGCAGTGGCCGGCTCGGCCGGGGCTTCCGCGCTCCGCGGCGCGGCGCCGCGCGTGTCGACGACGTAGACATGCGTGTCATCCGACGGGCCAGGATGCGTCGACGCGGGGCGGCGTGGATCGGTGGGGTGGGTGTGGTCGGGGGGCGTCATAGCGAAGTCACTCGGTCACGAGGAGGGGGCGGGGGGCAGGGTGCCGGGCGGGTCCGGCGCCGATTCCCGGCGTCCTTGACAGGAAGGTTCCACGTTACGGGAGTTGTCTGGGTCCTCGCTGGGAGCCGGTTGTCGCCCGCCGACGGAGGGCGCGGCATACATGACTCGCGGGTACTTACTAGGACGTCCTAGTATTTAGGCACGTCGCGCCACCGAGGAGTCACCGATGACCCAGCCGAGCCTGCACGTCCCCACCCACCCGGTGCGCATCGTCACCGCCTCGTCGCTGTTCGACGGGCATGATGCCTCGATCAACATCATGCGCCGGATCATGCAAAGCCAGGGTGCGGAGGTCATCCATCTGGGGCACAACCGCAGCGTCCAGGAGGTCGTCGACGCGGCCATCGAGGAGGACGCGCAGGGCGTGGCGGTGTCGTCCTACCAGGGCGGGCACGTCGAGTATTTCGAGTACCTCGTCTCGCTGCTGCGGGACGCCGGGGCCGGCCATGTCAAGGTCGTCGGCGGGGGCGGGGGCGTCATCGTCCCCGAGGAGATCTCGCGGTTGGCCACGTCCGGGGTCCACATCTTCAGCCCCCAGGACGGCCAGCGGCTCGGGTTGCCGGGCATGGTCAACCAGGTCATCGCCGACTGCGATTTCGACGTGTATGCCGTGGCGCCGGCACGCGTCGAAGCGATCCTTGCGGGGGAGCGGGCCGCCGTGGCCCGGGCCATCTCCGGGGCCGAACAAGGGGCGTTGGGGGAGGCCCTGCTCGGTGAGTTGCGGGCGGCGGCGAGCGCGCGGCATACCCCCGTCCTGGGCCTCACCGGCACCGGAGGGTCCGGCAAGTCGAGCCTGAGCGACGAGTTGATCCGGCGGTTCCGGGTCGACCAGCAGGACAAACTGCGGATCGCGGTCGTCGCCGTCGACCCGACCCGGCGGCGCGGAGGCGGGGCGCTGCTCGGCGACCGGATCCGGATGAACTCCCTCGACGGCGACCGCGTCTACTTCCGCTCCCTGGCGACCAGGGGCGGGCGCGAAGTGCCCGACGAGTTGGCCGACGTCATCACCGTGCTCAAGGCCGCGGCCTACGACCTGATCGTCGTCGAAACGCCCGGGATCGGCCAAGGCGACGGCGCGATCACCGAATTCGCGGACGTCAACCTCTACGTCATGACCCCCGAATACGGGGCCGCCAGCCAACTCGAAAAGATCGACATGCTCGATTTCGCCGATGTGGTGGCGATCAACAAGTTCGAGCGGCGCGGGGCCATGGATGCGCTGCGCGACGTGGGCCGCCAGCTCATCCGCAACCGGGAGGCGTTCGGGCAGGCGCCCGAGGACATGCCGGTGTTCGGCACGTCGGCGGCGACCTTCAACGACGACGGTGTGACGGCGCTCTATCAGGAGTTGCGCGGCCTGCTCGCAGCCAAGGGGCTGCCGGTCACCGAGGGGGCGTTGGCCCCGGTCGCGGTGCGGTACTCCTCGGTGTTGCGTCAGGTGGTGCCCCCGGCCCGGGTCCGTTACCTCGCCGAGATCGCCGAGACCGTGCGCGGCTATCACGCTGACACGCAGGGGTATGCCGCGGCCGCCCGGCGGGCGCAGCATCTCGCGACCGCCCGTGCGGCGCTCGGGGAGGCCGGCTCGGCTGCGCTCGACCGGCTCATCGACGAGGCGCGCGAAGCGTTGCCCGCGGCGGTGGCGCGCCAACTCGACGGGTGGGACGACGTCGTAGCCGCCTACTCCGGGACCGAGCAGGTGGTCACGGTGCGCGACCGGGAGCTGCGCACCGCTTTGACGCGAACCTCGCTGTCGGGGAGCTCGATTCGGCGCGTCAGTATGCCGCGCTACCACGACCACGGCGACCTCCTGTCGTTCTTGCGCCGCGAGAACCTCCCGGGCTATTTCCCCTTCACGGCGGGGGTGTTCCCGTTCAAGCGGGAGGGGGAGGACCCGGCCCGGATGTTCGCCGGCGAGGGGGACCCGTTCCGGACCAACCGGCGCTTCAAGTTGCTGTCGGCCGGGCAGCCGGCGACCCGGCTCTCGACTGCGTTCGACTCGGTGACGCTCTACGGCCGCGACCCCGATCCGCGCCCCGACATCTACGGCAAGGTCGGCACGTCCGGGGTGTCCATCGCGACGGTCGAGGACTTGCGCGAGTTGTATTCGGGGTTCGACCTGGTCTCGCCGACGACGAGCGTGTCCATGACGATCAACGGCCCGGCGCCGACGATTCTGGCGTTCTTCCTCAACACCGTCATCGACGAGCAGGTCGCCCTCTTTGTCCAGCGGGAGGGGCGCGAACCGAGCGGCGCCGAGCGTGACGAGCTCGCGGCATACGCCCTGGCCAACGTGCGGGGCACGGTGCAGGCCGACATTCTCAAGGAGGACCAGGGGCAGAACACCTGCCTGTTCTCCACCGAGTTCTCGCTGCGCATGATGGGCGATATCCAGGAGTGGTTCATCGAGCACGGGGTGCGCAACTTCTACTCGGTGTCGATTTCGGGCTATCACATTGCCGAAGCCGGGGCGAACCCGATTTCGCAACTGGCGTTCACGCTGGCCAACGGGTTCACTTATGTCGAGTCGTATCTTGCCCGCGGCATGGATATCGACGACTTCGCGCCCAACTTGTCCTTCTTCTTCTCCAACGGGATGGACATCGAGTATTCGGTCATCGGGCGGGTGGCGCGCCGCATCTGGGCGGTGGCGATGCGCGAGAAGTACGGCGCCAACGAGCGCTCGCAGAAACTCAAGTACCACGTCCAGACGTCCGGGCGCAGCCTGCACGCCCAGGAAATGGACTTCAACGACATCCGCACGACCCTCCAGGCGCTTATCGCGATCTACGACAACGCCAATTCGCTGCACACCAATGCCTACGACGAGGCGGTGACCACGCCCACCGAGGAGTCGGTGCGGCGCGCGCTCGCCATCCAACTCATCATCAACCGCGAGTGGGGAATGGCGATGAACGAGAACCCGCTCCAGGGCTCGTTCATCATCGAGGAGTTGACCGACCTCGTCGAGGCCGCGGTGCTCGCCGAGTTCGACCGGATCAGCGAACGCGGCGGCGTCCTCGGGGCGATGGAGACCGGCTACCAGCGGGGCAAGATCCAGGACGAGTCGATGGTGTACGAGCACCGCAAGCACGACGGGTCGCTGCCCATCGTCGGCGTCAACACCTTCCTCAACCCCGCCGGGGTGGCGCAGACCGGCCCGGTGGAGTTGGCCCGTGCGTCCGAGGCCGAGAAGGAGTCGCAGCTGGCGCGGGTGCGGGCCTTCCGGGAGGCGCATCGCGAGGAGTCCGAGGCGGCGCTGGCGCGCTTGCGCGAGGCGGCGACCTCGGGCGAGAACGTGTTCGCGGTCCTCATGGACGCCGCCCGGGTCTGCACCCTGGGTCAGGTCACCGAGGCGTTCTTCGAGGTGGGCGGGCAGTACCGCCGCAACGT
>JAKOPT010000133.1 GCA_029778715.1 Actinomycetes bacterium
GTCCACCTCGATGGTGGTGTAGTCGTCGAACAGGCCAGCCAGAGGCCCGTTCACCAGCTGCCCCAACGCGTCGCGCAGCAGCCGGGTTTCGTCCAGGAAGTGCCGCGCCGTGGCGTAGCGGCATTGCTCGATCAGGGCTGGGCTGGGGTTGTCCAGCAGGTGCCACAGCTGCGGGATGGTGGTCTCCCGCAGATGGGTGGCGGCCTGGCCGTACCCGGTGAGGTCTTGCAGACCGGCCATGACGACACGGTCTTCGGTGGGACCGAAGGGGACGTGCACGGTGCCGATCCGCTGAGAGCCGACCAGTCCGCGGACCAGGGTGAGCCAGCGGCCGAAGATGATCGCGGCGCGGCTGGTTGCCTCGGTGGGGGTGAGGGCGTCCCAGCCTTGGATGAGCGGACCGAACGCCAGCGGGTTGATCCGGGCAGGCATGCCCGGGCCGATCACGAACGGCTCCACGCCCAGCGCACGGGCCAGGCGCTCATATTCGTCCTTGGGGTCACCCAGGATGAAAGTGCGGTACCCGAAGTCCATCATGCGCAGGCAGAACGCTTTGGTGGTGGCCGACTTACCCGTGCCGGGTTTGCCGAAGGAGAAGATGTTGGGGTTGGTCACCGGCACGTCGTCGCGCAGCACCCACCCCAGCGGGTCGCAGTAGAACGATCCGCCCGAGAGCATGTCGATGCCGATCTGGGCCCCGGTGGGGGGCAGTCCGGGGGTGGCGATGAACGGCCACCACACGGGGGCTTGGTCGGAGGTCATGCGGTAGGTGGCTACCGGGGCGGTTGCAGGGGCCCACCCGGCGTCCATGCGGCGGGGGCCGCCGCGGGGGACGTGGTGGAACGGTTTGGGTTCACGGGCAGCCTTGACCGGCGTGGGGACGGTGGGCAGATCGTGGCCGAAGTCGGCCAGCAACGCCGAGATGTCCCGGCCGCGTCGGGCTGTTCGGGCGGCTCGGCGGTTCATGAGTCGCCCTTGCGGGTCAGGCTGATGCCCAACGGGATCGTCGAGGCCGCGAACGCGCTGTCTTGGGACAGGTCCAAGCGAAGCGGAGCGAACCCGGCGCGCCGGACGGCGGCGTCCAGGCGTCGCCCATATTCGGCGATCCGGTAGGTCTTGGGGACGGTGACCGTGCACACCGCGTAGGGACGGGTCAGGGAGTTGCCGCGGGCCAGTTTGCGGTCCAGGCCGCGGACCTTCTCGGCCTCGTCCCTGGCGCGGGTGCGCATCTTGACCTTGGCTTTGGTACGCAGCTCCTCCCCCAGGTCGGCCGCCCACTCGCTGGTGGCCGAGGCCCGGTCGGCGGCGGAGGAAGCCAGGATCGGGAA
>JAKOPT010000134.1 GCA_029778715.1 Actinomycetes bacterium
CAGTCGCCCAAGGACGTCCCCGGCGACGTGCTCGCCCAGCTCGGCAACCGGGTCCAGCACGCGCTGCGCGCCTACACCCCCGAAGACGCCAAGGCCCTCAAGGCGGCAGTGTCGACCTACCCCAAGAGCGCCTACGACCAGGAGGAGATGCTCACTCAACTCGGCACCGGCGAGGCCGTCATCACGGTGCTGGCCGAGCGAGGTGCCCCGACGCCGGTCGCCTCGACCCGGATGCGCGCGCCGCAGTCGCTCATGGCTCCCTCCGCGGACGCGGGCATCGACCACATCGTCGCGGCGTCGCCCGGCACCGGTCGGTATGCCGCCGCGCAGGATCGTGAGTCGGCTTTCGAAAAGCTCACGGCTGCCGCGTCGGCCGCCGATGCCGCCGCTGCTCAGGCGGCGGCTGCCGAGGCGCAGGCCAAGGCCGACGCAGAGGCTGCCAAGGCCGCAGAGGCGGCTGCCAAGGCAGAGGCGAAGGCCGACCGCCCGGCTGCTCGACCCGCTCGTGAGGAGCCGACGGTGGTCGAGCAGGTCGTCGGGTCGTCGGTGTTCAAGTCGATGCTGCGCTCGGCGGGCACCGTCATCGGGCGGGAGATCACTCGGTCGATCTTCGGCACGTCCCGCCGCCGCTGAGAGTTGCTCGGGGCGGGCTGCTGCGGGCGTGTGCTTGACGGAGTGCGATTGACGGGGTGATCACCCCGCCAATCGCACTCCGTCACACACTCGCTCAGGACTCAGGGCTCAGGGCTCAGGACTCAGCTGCGAGAAACGCCGCTCAGCTGCGAGGAACGCCCCGGCGCTGCAGCCAGACCCGACCGAACACCCCGACACCCACGACTAGCGCGCCGACGACCACCGAACCGATCGGCAGGGTCGCGGCCAGCACCAGACACCCGACGAGCCCGGCCGCCTGGACCCAGCGCGGCCAGCGGCGGTGCTCGCCCGTCTGAGTCCAGGCCGACGCGTTGGCGATCGCGTAGTAAAGCAGCACCCCGAACGACGAGAACCCGATGGCGTGCCGCAGATCGGTGAGCAGCACGAGCACAGCCACCGCGCCGGCCACCCAGAGCTGCGCGACAGCGGGCACCTTCGAACCAGGGTCGACGGCCGCCAGCAGCCGAGGCAGGTCGCCGCGGCGCGCCATCGCCAACACCGTGCGCCCGACGCCGGACAGCAGCCCGAGGAGGGCGCCGAGGGCGGCCACGGTCGCGCCGACCCGCACGAAGACCCCGGCCCAGGACACGTCGGCCGCCTGGGCCGCCGTCAGCAGCGGCAGCGCCGACGCCGCGATCCCGTCCGCGCCGATGGTGGCCAGGAGCAGGAGGGCGAGGACGGCATACAGGGCAATGACCAGGCCCAACGCGCGGGTGATGGCACGCGGGATGGTCACCGTGGGCGCGCGCACCTCTTCACCGAGGGTGGCGATCCGGGCATACCCCGCGAAGGCGAAGAACAGCAGCCCCGCAGACTGCAAGATCCCGTATGCCGTCGCGTCGCCCACGCCCGCCGAGGGCGCGGCCCACTCGCGGGTGAAGGCGGCGATGACGAGCACCGTGACGAGCAGGCAGGCGAGGGTGACGGTGAGCAGCACCCGAGCCAGGCGCGCGGTCTTGGTGATGCCTCGGGTGAGGACGACGGTGAGGGCACCGACGACAGCCAGCCCGACGACCTGAGCCGCCCGCGCCTCGCCGCCGAGCGCATAGGTCGCCGCGGTGATCGCCATGG
>JAKOPT010000135.1 GCA_029778715.1 Actinomycetes bacterium
ACGAAGTCGGCGGGCACCGCGTGGACGCCCGTGACGCCCTGGGTCGACTGCGCGGTGAGCGCGACGATCACGCTCATGCCGTACGCGCCGAGCGCTGAGAAGCTCTTGAGGTCGGCCTGGATGCCGGCGCCCCCGGAGGGGTCGCTGCCCGCGATGGTCAGGGCGACGGGTGGACGGCTCGTCATGGGCACCTCCTGGAAATGTTGCGGGGCGTGGCTGCGTACTCGACGCCTCGTCCCGCACCGACGGCGACGACCGGCTTCATCGGTCCTCCTGGACGGGTCGCGGAGCGGTGTAGCTCCCTTCCTCGGCCCCCTCGCCGGAGTCGGAGAGGGCGGCGCGGGAGGTTGGGAAGGTGAGGGGAGCGCCGGGTGGGGTCGGTTCGCGCTGGGTCAGATCGGCCAGGGCCCAGGCCTCGACCAGGGCACATGTGGCCGCGGTCACGTCGGGCTGGCCGCAGATGGCGCTCACGACGGCCATGCCGTCGATGCCGACACGGCGCAGGTCAGCCGCATCGGACGCCTTCACCCCGCCGATCGCCACCACGGGCCACGGGCTCGCGGCGGCGCAGGCGGCGATCACGTCGAGCCCCACCTCGCCGGCCTCGGGCTTCGTGCCGGTCGCGTGCAGGGACTGGGCGCCCAGGTAGTCCAAAACCCCATGCTCGATGGGCCCAGGAGCGCTTTCGCACGGCGTGTCGGTCATCGAGGATGGGATTCGGGACGCCGCTGCGACCTGCGCGGGCGAGCTCACGGACAGGCCAAGAAGTTTGTCGGGCCCGAGAAGGCGCCGCGCCTCCGCGATCGACAGATCGCCTTGCCCCACGTGAGCCCCGTGGGCGCCGATGACGTCGACGAGGTGCACCCGGTCGTTGACGATCAGCGGGA
Source organism: Actinomycetes bacterium (assembly GCA_029778715.1). Classification (GTDB taxonomy): domain Bacteria; phylum Actinomycetota; class Actinomycetes; order Actinomycetales; family Dermatophilaceae; genus Phycicoccus_A. The sequence goes on from JAKOPT010000135.1 coordinate 888, forward strand.
CGCCGGTCCCGGCCAGTTCGGACGCCAGCGCCCGGCCCAGCGCGATGAAGTCGGCCTCGGAGGCGTCCGGATCACGCAACTGGACCACCGTCACACCGGCGGCGACGGCGTCCCGAACCGTCGTGACGACCCCGTCGGGACCGCCGCACAGGGCGGTGTCGGTGACGAGGTAGACGGACAGATCGAGCGGCGGCCT
>JAKOPT010000018.1 GCA_029778715.1 Actinomycetes bacterium
ATGCGCGTGAGGGCTTACCCTTTCAAGGGCCGCCTGCACGGGCTGCCAGAGGCTGTGGGCAGGTGTTGCGCGGCCAGCGATTCGACAGGAGACGATAGGCGTGGCCCTCACCGAGACGGTGACTGCTGACACTGCGAGCGAGCTGGCTGCGGACGCACCAGCAACGGCGGTTGGGCGGTTCGCGCGCGGCATACGGGTCGACGTGGGTCTGCTCGCCGCGGTCCTGTCGGCTGCCACCTTCGCCACGTCAGGGCCCTTCGCCAAGGCGCTCCTCGCCACGGGCTGGACCCCCGGCTCGGTGGTCACCGCCCGCGTCGGGCTCGCCGGGCTCGTGCTCCTTGGCCCTGCCCTGTATGCCGTGCGCGGACTTCCCGGGGTCGTGCGTCGCAGTGTGTGGCTGATCCTCGGGTTCGGGGTTGTCGCGGTCGCCGGCTGTCAGGTCGCGTATTTCAATGCGGTGCAACGGATGCCGATCGGCGTGGCGTTGCTTCTGGAATACCTCGGAGTGGTGCTGGTCGTCCTGTGGGTGTGGCTGCGCAGCCGTCGAGCGCCCGCACCCGCGACCCTTGTCGGGGTCGCGCTGTCGCTCGCCGGTCTCGTCCTCGTGCTCGACCTCACTGGCTCGGTGCGCCTAGACCCGGTCGGCGTCCTCTGGGGACTGCTCGCGGCGGTGGGGCTGGCCGTCTACTTCGTTGTGTCGGCGCATGGCGATACCGGCCTGCCGCCGGTCGCGCTCGCCTCGTTCGGGATGCTCGCCGGGGCGGCTGCCCTGCTCGGTCTCGGTGCGATCGGTGCGCTGCCGACGGGCACGGCGACGGCTGCCGTGACGCTGGCGGGGGTGAACCTGCCCTGGTGGGCAGCGGTCGGTGAGTTGGCCGTGGTCGCGGCGGCGGCGGCATACCTGCTGGGGGCGATCGGCGCGCGGCGGCTCGGGTCGACGGTGGCGTCGTTCGTGGGGCTGACCGAGGTGCTCTTCGCTGTGTTGCTCGCGTGGCTGCTGCTCGGCGAACTGCCCACGCCCGTCCAGTTGGCCGGCGGGGTGCTCATCCTCGCGGGCGTTGGGGCTGTGCGCGTCGGCGAATTGCGCGCCCGGTCGGCAGCGGCCACGGACTGAGCGCCGTCAGCGGACCTCGCGGCGCGGGGCCACGCTGAGGTATGCCGCCCGCCCCAGTTGCCAGGCGCCGTAAGGGACCGCGATCGCCCACGTGAGGACGGCGATGACGGCTGCGACGGGTGGGATGAGCCCGAGCGCAGCAGAGGCGAGGGGATACCCGACGAGGAAGACGAGGAGCCCACGGTCGCGGTGCGGCGCTCGTGATGCGGGCTTCGGTGCTGGATCAGAGGTGGGCTCCGACCGGGGCTCTGCCGGGGGCTCGAGTTGCGGCTCTGGCTGGAGTTCTGCGTGGGCGGCGGCCGGCCCTGACCGACGAGCGCGGCGGATCAGCCGGGCCAGGATCGCGATGAGCACGGCGTAGATCCCGGCGAGGACGAGGTGCGGCCCGGCCTGGTGGGGCAGACCTTCTGGGCGAATGAGGACACCACTCGCGACGTAGATGAGGCCGAGGAGCCCGGCGAGGAC
>JAKOPT010000136.1 GCA_029778715.1 Actinomycetes bacterium
GGCTCTCCTGACCCTTCCGTGGGTCGGTTTTTGCCCTGAGTGGGCGCACGTCGTTGTCGCTTAAGGTTTCTGGCTTGTCAAGGGTCAGGAACCAAGAGAGCGGGCAACGACGTGCGCAATGTGAGGTTATGGCGTGGGCTGCTGGCTGTCGACCAGCGCACCGTGATCGAAGAGATCGAGTTCGAGGAGCACGACGCCGACGGGGACGGGGACACTCTCGTGGTGGCGCGGGTGCGGCCGCGCAGCGGTGTCTCACGGCGTTGTGGTCGCTGTGGGCGGCGGGCGCCGTGGTACGACCGCGGGGAGGGAACCCGCCGGTGGCGGGGTCTGGACTGGGGCACCGTGCAGGTCGTGTTGGAGGCCGACGCTCCGCGGGTGAACTGCCCTGAGCACGGGCCGACGGTGATCGCGGTGCCCTGGGCGCGGCACCGGGCCGGGCACACCCTGGCCTTCGACGCGACGGTGGCCTGGCTGGCGGTGGCCTGCTCGAAAACCGCGGTGTGCGAGTTGATGCGGATCGCCTGGCGCACCGTCGGGGCGGTCGTGGCCCGGGTCTGGGCCGACACCGAGAACACTGTGGACCGCTTCGCCGGTCTGCGCCGTATCGGTATCGACGAGATCTCCTACAAACGCCACCACAAGTACCTGACGGTCGTTGTCGACCACGACACCGGGCGGCTGCTGTGGGCCGCCCCGGGCCGCGACAAAGCCACCCTGAGGGGGTTCTTCGACGCCCTCGGGGACCAACGAGCCGCCCAGATCACCCACGTCTCTGCCGATGCCGCCGAGTGGATCGCCGCGGTCATCACTGAACGCTGCCCGGCTGCGGTGTTGTGCGCTGATCCGTTCCATGTGGTGGCCTGGGCCACCGAAGCCCTGGACACCGAACGGCGCCGGGCCTGGAACGACGCCCGTGCCCTGGCCCGCACCGAACCCCGCCGGGGGCGGGGCCGGCCTGCCAGGGACGCCGCACCCCGGCCGGCCCGGGAACGAGCCCGCCGGCTCAAGGGTGCCCGCTACGCCCTGTGGAAGAACCCCGAGGACCTCACCGAAAGCCAGAACGCCAAGCTGGCCTGGATCGCCAAGACCGATCCCCGACTGCACCGCGCCTATCTGCTCAAAGAAGGCCTGCGCCATGTCTTCACCGTCAAAGGAGAGGAAGGCAAACAAGCCCTGGACCGGTGGATCTCCTGGGCGCGGCGCTGCCGTATCCCGGCCTTCGTCGAGTTGGCCCGCAAGATCGTCAAACACCGCCACTCGATCGACGCCGCCCTCGAACACGGGCTCTCCCAGGGACTGATCGAATCGACCAACACCAAAATCCGCCTGCTCACCCGGATCGCGTTCGGATTCCGATCCCCAGAAGCACTCATCGCCCTGGCCATGCTCGCCCTCGGCGGCCACCGCCCCGCACTACCCGGCCGAAAACCCACCCACGGATAAGTCAGAAGAGCC
>JAKOPT010000019.1 GCA_029778715.1 Actinomycetes bacterium
CGCCAGAAGGGGCAAAGACATTGCGTCACTTCTTGGATCAGTGCGAGACGTACCCAAGAGCTATCGACCCCACAACTCCGGAGCAGACGGTTGCTAGCATCGAAGCACGAGTCTATGGCATAGACCGCGATGACAGCTAGCCGCAAAAACAGTAAACTAGTTGACAATTTCAACCATATACTGTATAATGTGAATCATACGCTACGTTTAACTTTAATAAATGGTGGGCGTACAAAGGAGATTGAATCTATCATGACAAGTAAAAACATCGATCGCAAAACTCCTCACTGGGTCAAGTTGACTGCTGAGGCTGTCATTTTTCTTGGCGCTACTGGAGTTACAGCAGCGTGCAGCAAAAGTATTGGTGACACGCCGCCGCCCGCGACGACTTCAGCTAGCGCCGAACTAACACCGGGTCGAAGTCCCAGTGCATCAAACTCAGCGCACGAGACGATTGTTCCCCTCAGCCCAGAAATACAAGCGGTAGCAAACTCGCTTAGCCCTGATAAGCTCGCGGTTATGTCAAGAGAAGAACTGGTAGATGCGTTCGCAATCAAGATCGAGAGCTTAGACAAGGCAAATATTCAGAAGAGTTATCTTGAAAACTTTGAGGTGCGTGTCAATGCGCTCTTCAATGCCGCAATGACCGAAAAGGGTAATAACTGGAATCCAAAAACTGAAGATAGCAATGCTTTTACTGAAAGAAATTCTGATAGGTATGCGCCTGCTGTCAATGTGCTTTTCGGAAAACCAGTTGACACGCCGCTAGAATATTCAGATTCAGCATACACAACAGGCTATGCTCGTTACTATTTATTGCATAACTTTGCGACTTCTGGCGGTAAGTTACCTGCAGAATACTCACGAACATCCACGATTCTACCCGACAGCATTCAAACTACTAAAAGTGGAGACGGAGTAGGTCAGCCATTTAGTGTCAGTTTCACGATACATGTCATCGATACGCACGATATGAGTGCCGCGATCACAAAAGCAATTGGTAATAACCCGTTAGCTATTCAGGCAGAACAAGAATATAAGACTGAATTCTTTGACGTAAAGGTGGATGAAAAGGGATATATGGCTCCTACCTCCTTTAAAGAAGCCCTTATAAAATCCAATCTGCCCAGCAACTAATCCTAAGAACTAATCTCTAGCGCGATGAACTTAAATCGCTTATACTTATACGTATGCGCGCCTTGGTTCATAGAGCAGCTCTATTTCTACTAGCATCTTGTCTTGTTGTCAGTACGCTAATACTAGGTAATTCGCCAGCCCTAGCACTTAGTATGGACAATCCTTCTGATGCCGTTAAGTCATACCAGTATTATTATGCTGTAGCAAAATGCATAATGCCAAACTACCCTGCATCCGATGTTGCATCTGGGAAAATTGGAGATAGTAGGGTATTTAAGGTAGGGCATCTGATTGATCGAGGCGACGGTGAGCAAGAGTGCAATACAATCATGCCAGCAGCAATAAAATTTTGGGGCTATGCGAGTCTAGGTGATGCACTAAAAGACTGGGGATATTCTCAGCCTACGACTACAAATACCTTCTGGTCAAACTCATCGCCAGCAAGCGGAACACTTAGTGCAATACGAAAAAAGATATATAACAATAGCAATCCGTCACTAAACGACGCTCAGCTCTACGAGCTTTACTACAACTCTTTTATGAGTGGATGCAAGGCCACTGGAGGCATTAGCTACGACAGTGCTGACGCAGGTGTTCGTACTGCAGCTGAGAGTGGGTCGGGGAAATATGTTATAACCACAATCGTAACAGGAAGTCCGCCAGCTCAGCAAAAGATGATATATACGGTTGATGACCCAGGCGCAGCAATTAGCCTTGTTGAAGATGGTGCAGCAATTAGCAGTAGTCGAGAGTGTAGGACTCTAGCAAACTTTATAACCGAAAAAGCTCCGGCATATATGACCTGGGCAATAGCCAATGAAGGTTTATATGCAGGCTCCTCTACTGCAACAGGAGTAGGCGGGTCTGAAGCTGCTAGCGGCGAAAAAGGCAAATCCACATGCAACGTAGACGGTATCGGCTGGACAGTGTGTCCTGTCATGAACTTTCTCGGTGGACTGATGGATAAAATGGTAGCCTACCTCGGCGATACGTTCCTGAAGACCAATTCAGACCTAGTGAAGGCCGATGACTCAAATGGAACTTACGTTGCCTGGAAAATATTTAGAAACTATGCAAATATCGCCTTTATTATAGCGTTTTTGTTCGTGATTTACTCACAGATCACTGGAGCTGGCGCAAGCAATTATGGCCTAAAACGCATGCTGCCTAGACTGATAGTTTCAGCAATTCTGGTAAACATGTCGTTCATCATTTGTCAGCTTGCCGTTGATATAAGTAATGCTCTCGGCTTTGGGGTGACCGGCCTCTTTCAGGGCGTAATCTCAGAAGTAGGCAAAAGCTCAAATCTCGCAGGCACCGATAGCGGCAGCGCCTGGGCTGATGCTATAGGAGGTGCTAATGGTGTGCTTGTAGCCGGTGTAGGGGTAGCACTTGCCCTAGCGCTCGGTATCCTCATACCCGCACTTGTCGCGGTGTTGTTGGTCGTTGTTATTCTTTTGGCTCGTCAGGCTATTATCGTACTTCTCATTGTCGCCGCGCCTCTGGCTTTTGTCGCCTACCTCCTGCCAAATACTGAAGATTGGTTCAAAAAATGGTACAAGATGTTCTTCAACCTCCTCATGGTATTCCCGATAATCGCAGGAGTATTTGGCGCAAGTAAACTTGCAGCCATGATAATCAATACAATCGGTGTCACGCAGGATGATGGATCCCTCAAGCTTATGGCGTTGGGTATCACGGTTATTCCATTCTTTGTCGTACCAGGTCTACTGAAAGGAGCTATGGCTGCTACAGGCGCCCTCGGCGCAAAATTACAAGGTTACGGCGATAGAGCGACTGGCAATATGGGTTCGAAAGCGAAGGACAACTACAAAAACTCAGACTTCGCAGTCTCCCGCAGCGTCCCCAAGAACCGCACCGTGGCCTCGCGTCCATGCCGCGCCGCGATCGTCTCCGGCGCCACCGGCCACAGCGCCGACACCCAGCCGCCGTTGCGACCGCTCGCCCCGAACCCGACGCAGCGGGCCTCGAGCACGACAACCCGCAGGTCCGGGGCGTGGCGCAGGAGGTGGTATGCCGTCCACAGCCCGGTGTAGCCGCCGCCGACGACGAGGACATCGGCGCGGCCAGGCCCCAGGGCTGCCAACGACGAGGCGGCCGGCCCGGCGGGGCCGGGGCGCGGGTCCTCGTCCCACCACAGCGGGAAGGTGGACACGGTCAGAGGTGGTTCTCGGCCTCGACGAGGACGCCGCGCAACCGGGAGGCGATGTCCTCGAACTCGGCCGGCCCGACGGTGAGCGGCGGCGCCAACTGGATGACCGGGTCGCCGCGGTCGTCGGCGCGACAGTAGATGCCGGCGTCGAAAAGCGCCTTGGACAAGAAGCCGCGGAGCAGCCGCTCGCACTCGTCGTGGTCGAACGTCTCCCGGGTCGCCTTGTCCTTGACCAGTTCGATGCCGTAGAAGAAGCCGGCGCCGCGGACGTCACCGACGAGCGAAAGGTCACGCAGCCCGTCGAGGGCGGCGCGGAAGACCGGGGCGTTGGCCTTGACGTGGTCGGTGAGGCCCTCGCGCTCGAAGATGTCGAGGTTGGCCATCGCCGCCGCGCAGGACACCGGGTGTCCCCCCCAGGTGTAGCCGTGCGGGAAATAGGTCAGCCCGGACTTGAACGGCTCGAACAACCGGTCCGAGGCCACCATGAGCCCCAAGGGCGCGTAGCCCGAGGTGATGCCCTTCGCGGTCGTGATGATGTCGGGGACATAGCCGAAGTCGTCGCAGGCGAAGATTGACCCGATGCGGCCGAAGGCGCAGATCGTCTCGTCGGAGACAAGGAGCACGTCGTACTCGTCGCAAATCTCGCGGACCCGCTCGAAGTAACCCGGGGGCGGCGGGAAGCAGCCGCCGGAGTTCTGCACCGGCTCCAGGAACACCGCGGCGACGGTCTCGGGCCCCTCGAACTCGATGGCCTCGGCGATCCGGTCCGCGGCCCACCGCCCGAACGCCTTCTCGTCGTTTTGGAGGTGCTCGGGAGCCCGGTAGAAATTAGTGTTCGGCACCTTGTGGGCGCCGGGCACGAGCGGCTCGAACGGCGCCCGCGCCGGGGGTATGCCGGTGAGCGACAAGGCGCCATGGGGTGTCCCGTGGTAGGCGATCGAGCGGGAGATCACCTTGTGCTTGGTCGGCTTGCCGGTGAGCTTGAAGTACTGCTTGGCCAGTTTCCACGCCGACTCGACGGCCTCGCCACCGCCGGTGGTGAAGAAGACCCGGTTGAGGTCACCAGGGGCGAGGAAGGCGAGGCGCTCGGCCAGTTCGATGGCCCGCGGGTGGGCGTACGACCACAGCGGGAAGTAGGCCAACTCGCGCGCCTGCGCCGCCATTGCCTCGGCGATCTCGGTGCGCCCGTGGCCGACCTGGGTGACGAACAGCCCGGCGAGCCCGTCGATGTACTCCCGGCCTCGGTCGTCCCAGATCCGGTGACCCTCACCACGGACGATGATCGGCACCGAGTGGCCCAGGCCCCCGTCCCCGTGGTCCTCGAACACCGAATGCCGGGTGAAGTGCATCCACAGGTGGTCGCGGGCAGCCTCGGCCAGCAAGGTGCCGCGCGGCGTGTGGACATCGGAGGCCGGTTCCCAGATCTCTTCGGGATGGATGCTCATCGTGTTCCCCAGTCATAGTGCTGTTTGTTGAGTTTGAGATAGACGAAGGTCTCGGTGGACACCACGCCCTCGATGGGGCGGATGCGGTGGGTCAGCACCTCCAGGAGGTGGTCATCGTCCTCGCAGACGACCTCGCAGAGGAGGTCGAAACTGCCCGCGGTCGTCACGGCATACGCCACCTCGGGGATCGCGGTGACGGCCGCGCCGACCACCCCGAGATCGCCACGGGTGCGGATGCCGATCATCGCCTGCCGCCTGAATCCCACCTGCAACGGGTCGGTAACGGCGACGATCTGCATGACCCCGAGATCGATGAGACGCTGGACCCGCTGGCGCACCGCCGCCTCGGAGAGGCCGACCTCCTTGGCGATCGCGGCATACGAGGCGCGCCCGTCGACCTGGAGCAGTTCCACGATGCGTTTGGCGGCATCGTCCAGTCGCGGCGACTGGCGGTCGCGGCGGGTGCTCGGAGGCGGGCTCATGGGGGGCATCGTGCCGCGGATTAGCGACTCCTGGCAAGGATTGACGATGGAATCGGTGCTGACACAGACGCAATGCCTCGGAATGCGCAGGAAATCTGGACCATGTCTGGTGTGTCACACCAACTCGTGACTAGAGTGCGCACAACCCCCACCCACGGCGAAGGAGAGGATGACCGTGTCGAGCACCCGCGTGCTGCGCAACTTCATCGGAGGCGAGTATGTCGATGCTCGCTCCGACGCAACTCAGGAGATCATCAACCCGGCCACCGGAGGGGTGGTCGCCCAGGCCCCCGTGAGCGGTGCTGAGGACATCGATGCCGCGTATGCCGCGGCGAGCGACGCGTTCGCCGAGTGGGGTCGCACCCCGCCCAAGGTGCGCCAGGCGGCCCTTCTCGGGATCGCCTCGGCCATCGAGGCCCGGGCTGAGGAGTTCGTCGCTCTCGAAGCCGAAAACACCGGCAAGCCGCATGCCCTCACCCGCAGTGAGGAAATGCCGCCCATGATCGACCAGATCCGGTTCTTCGCCGGAGCCGCGCGCGTCCTCGAGGGCCGCGCCGCCGCCGAGTACATGCCCGGCCACACCTCGTGGATCCGGCGCGAGCCGATCGGGGTCATCGGGCAGGTCACGCCGTGGAACTACCCGATGATGATGGCGACCTGGAAGTTCGCCCCGGCCATCGCCGCCGGCAACACCATCGTCCTCAAGCCGAGCGACACGACCCCGGAGACGACCCTGCTGCTCGCCGAGATCGCCAGCGAGTTCCTCCCCGCAGGTGTCTTCAACGTCGTCACCGGTGACCGCGACACCGGCCGGATGGTCGTCGAACACCCGACCCCGGGCATGGTCGCCATCACCGGATCGGTGCGCGCCGGCGCCGAGGTGGCCGCGAGTGCCGCGCCGGGCATCAAGCGGGTCCACCTCGAACTCGGCGGCAAGGCCCCGGTCGTCGTCTTCGGTGACGCCGACCTCGACGCCGCGGTCGAGGGCATCGCCATCGCCGGCTACTTCAACGCCGGTCAGGATTGCACCGCCGCTACCCGGGTCCTTGTCGAGGCCAGCGCCTACGACGACTTCGTCGCCGCCATCGCGGCATACGCCAAGAACGAGGCCAAGGTCGGCCTGCCCGACGACGAGGACGCCCTCTTCGGCCCGGTCAACAACGCCAACCAGCTCGCCCGGGTCACCGGCTTCCTCGACCGGGTGCCCGGCCACGCGACCATCGCCGCCGGCGGGGTGCGCGCCACGGCCCTGGGCGACGGCTACTTCATCGAGCCGACCATCGTCGCGGGCCTGCGCCAGGACGACGAGATGATCCAGAACGAGATCTTCGGCCCGGTCATCACCGTCCAGAAGTTCGACGACGAGGCCGAGGCGCTGCGCTTCGCCAACGGCGTCGACTACGGGCTCGCCTCCTCGGTGTGGACCAAGGACTTCGGGCGGGCCATGCGGATGAGCGCGGCCCTCGACTTCGGGTGCGTCTGGCTCAACACGCACATCCCGATCGTCGCCGAAATGCCGCACGGCGGGTTCAAGCGGTCCGGCTACGGCAAGGACTTGTCGATGTACGGGTTCGAGGACTACACCCGCATCAAGCACGTCATGGCCAACATCGAGAGCTGAGGAACGATAGATGTCCGGTATGCCGTCCCGCCCGCTCCCGCGGGACCCGGCCGTTGCGCAGTTGGTCCGGGCCGCGTCAGCGGGTGGGTTCACGCGCCGCGCCCTGCTCGGCTTGGGCGCTGGGGGTGCGGCCGCGGCCGCCCTGGCTGCCTGTGCCCCCCCGGCGCCCCCGGCGGGGTCGAAGGCGCTGACCCTGCCCAAGGACGTGTCCGCGACCGACAAGGTGGTCCGCTGGGCCAACTGGACGGCATACCTGGACTATGACGAGAACACGAAGAAGTACCCGTCGCTGGAGAACTTCATCGCCAAGTCCGGCATCCAGGCGACCTACTCGGAGGACATCGAGGACAACGACTCGTACTTCTCCAAGATCGCGCCCCAGTTGCGGGCCGGGCAGGACATCGGGCGGGACATCTTCACGTTCACCGACTGGATGGCCAACCGGGTCATCCAGGCCCAGTTGTGCCAGCCGCTCGAACTGTTGCGGATGCCCAACGCCTCGCACCTGCTCAAGCCGCTCCAGGACGTGAGTTTCGACCCGGGCCGGGCCTACTCGCTCACCTGGCAGAGCGGGTTCGCCGGGATCGGCTACGACAAGTCCAAGGTCGGGCGCGAGTTGAAGTCGCTCGACGACCTCTGGGCCGACGACCTCAAGGGCAAGGTCGTGGTGCTCAGCGAGTTCCGCGACACCGTGGGGCTGCTCATGCTCCAGCAGGGCGTCGACATCTCCGGCGAGTGGACCAAGGACCAGTTCCAAAAGGCCGTCGATGCCGTCGACAAGCGCATCTCCGGCGGCAACATCCGCCGGGTCAAGGGCAACAGTTACCTGGAGGACCTCAAGTCCGGCAACGCGGTCGCGGGCATCGTGTGGAGTGGCGACATCTTCATCCTCCAGGGCGAGACCCAGAACAACAACTGGGAGTTCGTCATCCCCGAATCGGGTGGCACGTTGTGGTCGGACAACATGATGGTGCCGATCACCTCGACGCACCGGCGCAACGCCCAGGAGTTGATGAACTACTACTACCAGCCCGACGTGGCGGCGCAGGTCGCGGCCTTTGTCCACTACGTGTGCCCGGTGGCCGGTGCACAGCAGGAGATGGAGAAGATCGACCCGCAACTGGCGCAGTCGCCCTTCATCTTCCCCAGCGAGGACTACATCGCCAAGCACAACATCAAGGGCTTCCGGGCGTTGACCCCCCAGGAGGATCAGGATTACAGCGAGATCTGGGCAAAGGTGGTGGGCAACTGATGGCCCTTTTCGGCGGTAAGACGGCCGGTTTCCGGGAGGCCAAGGGCGATCTGCGCATCGTCGAGGTGACCAAGTCCTTCGGCGACTTCACGGCCGTCGACGATCTCAGTCTCGTCGTCCCGCGCGGTTCGTTCTTCGCTCTGCTCGGGCCCTCGGGCTGCGGCAAGACCACGACGTTGCGCATGGTGGCGGGTTTGGAAGAGGCCACCCACGGCCGCATCTTCATCGGGGACACCGACCTCACGGGGAGCCGACCCTACGAGCGTCCGGTCAACACCGTCTTCCAGAGCTACGCCCTGTTTCCGCACCTCACGGTGCGCGACAACGTCGCCTTCGGGCCCAAACGTCGGGGCCTGGCCAACGCGACCACGTTGGCCGACGAGGCGCTCGACCTCGTGCAACTGCCCCATCTCGCCGACCGCAAGCCGGCCCAGTTGTCCGGTGGCCAGCAGCAACGGGTCGCCGTGGCGCGGGCCCTGGTCAACCGGCCCGAGGTGCTGCTCCTCGACGAGCCGCTCGGTGCCTTGGACCTGAAGTTGCGCCGCCAGATGCAGGTCGAACTCAAACGCATCCAAACCGAGGTGGGTTTGACCTTCATCCACGTGACGCACGACCAGGAGGAGGCCATGACCATGGCCGACACGGTCGCCGTCATGAACCACGGCCGGATCGAACAGATGGGGGCCCCCGAGGCGCTCTACGACCTGCCCCTGACCGCTTTCGTCGCCAACTTCGTCGGCCAGTCCAACCTGGGCATGGGCCGCATCATCGACAGCGACGGCGACCACTACGTCGCCGATGTCCAGGGCACGAGGGTGAGCATCCCCAAGGCCCGCTGTCAGGTCAGTTCCGGAGACGTCCTGTTCGGGGTGCGCCCGGAGAAGGTCAAGATCGCCGTCAGCCGGGCCGAAGCGGGCCGCAACGACATACCGGCGACCGTCGTCGACGTCTCCTTCACCGGGGTGGCCACCCAGTACTTGGTGCGGGTCCCGAGCGGGGCGACGTGGAGCGTCTACGAGCAGAACCTCGACATCGACCCCATCGACCTCCACCCCGGTGACGAGGCGTGGCTCAGCTGGAAGCCCGGGCACGCCTTCGGGGTGCCGGTCGACGAGAGCGCCATCAAGGTCGCCACCGACGCGCCGACGACGACGCCGACCGTCGCCGTCGGGCCGGTGACCGCGTCCTCCCAGGGTCCGATGGCCGGGGCCGACCCGCGATGAGTGCCCTGGCTCACGTCGCCGGCGGCGCCGGTGGCGGCACCGACCAGGCTCCCACCGAGCGGGGCCGGTCGTGGTTGCCCTATTTGTTGCTGCTTCCCGGATTCTTGTGGTTGGCGATCTTCTTCGTCTTCCCGATGATCCAGTTGTTCACGGTGAGTTTGCAGTCGCAGTTCCCCGGCTATCCGGGCTACTACTACCGCGACGTCAACTTCCACAACTACCTCGACGCCTTCACCCAGTTCGCCCCGCATTTCGGGCGGTCGCTGCTCTTCGCCGGGTTGGCGACGTTCTTCGCCTTCTGCCTGGCCTACCCCCTCGCCTATGCGATGGCGTTCAAGGCGGGGCGGTGGCGCAACGTCATGATGATCCTGGTCATCGCCCCGTTCTTCACGTCGTTCATTCTGCGCACCATCGCCTGGCGCCAGATTCTCGCCGACGAGGGTCCGGTGGCGTCGACGCTCAACGCGTTGCACCTGCTGCCCGGTGGGCGGATCACCGAGACCTGGGTGGCGGTCGTCGCCGGTTTGACCTACAACTTCCTGCCGTTCATGGTGCTCCCCATCTATGCCTCCTTGGAGCGCGCCGATGCCCGGGTCATCGAGGCCGGCGGGGATTTGTATGCCAACGGGTTCACGACCTTCCGCACCGTCACCTTGCCGATGAGTATGCCGGGGGTGCTCGCGGGCACGCTGCTCACCTTCATCCCGGCGGCCGGCGATTACGTCAACGCCGATCTGCTCGGGTCGGACCGGAGCACCAAGATGGTCGGTAACGTCATCGAGAGCCAATTCTTCAAGGTGCCTGGCGGGTTCCCGGTGGCGGCCTCGCTGTCCTTCACCTTGATGGCCTTGATCCTCGTGCTCGTCTTCGTCTATATCCGCCGCTTCGGCACCGAGGAGTTGCTGTGATTACCCCCAGCCCCGCGTCGCTGAGCAGCCAGCGGGCGTCGACGAGTGCGCCCGCGGCATACCGGCCCTCCCTGGGGCGCCGGGTCGGATCCTGGATTGCCAACCGGTTTGCGATCATCGCCGCGATCCTGGTGCTGTTCTACTTGTTCTTGCCGGTGGGTTATACCTTCGTCTTCTCCTTCAACAACTACCGCAAGTCCAATATCGTCTGGAATTCCGAGGGCAGCCCCACGCTCAAACACTGGGCCGATCCCTGTGGCGCGCCCGGGATTTGTTCGGCGTTGGGCACCTCCCTCAAGGTGGGGCTCATCGCCACCGTGGTCGCCACCGTCCTCGGCACCCTCATCGCGTTCGCCCTGGTCCGGCACCGCTTCCGGGGCCGGGCGGCGAGCAACCTGCTCGTCTTCATCCCGATGGCCACCCCAGAGATCGTCCTCGGCGCGAGCCTGCTGACCATCTTCGTCCAGGCCTTCACGTTCTTGAAGTTGGGTTTCTGGACGATCGTCATCGCGCACGTCATGTTCTGCGTGAGTTTCGTCGTCGTCACCGTCAAGGCGCGCTTGCAAAGTCTCGACCCGCGGCTGGACGAGGCCGCGATGGATTTGTATGCCGGCCCGGGCCAGACGTTCTTGCGGGTCACCTTCCCGTTGGTGCTGCCGGGTATCGTCGGTGCCTCGTTGCTCGCTTTCTCGTTGTCCTTCGATGACTTCATCATCACGAACTTCGTGAGCGGCAACGAAACCACGTTCCCGAAGTACGTCTACGTGTCCTATTTGCGCGGCATACCGGCCCAGGCCAACGTCATCGGTTTCTCGATGTTCGTCATTGCCTTGACCCTGGTGATCCTGGGCTCGGTCATCGGCAACGCCCGCAAGAAGTAACCCCCCCCGTTGGTCCCCACCGTTTCAGCGCAGATAAGAGAGACATGACAGACCAGGTGCTGACCCCGCACGCCCCCACGCCGAGCGGGGCCAACCCCGGGGAAAAGGGGCTGCGCCCGGGCGCCCTGGGTCTGGTGAGCAGCGTTGTCGTCGGGATGGCGTCGACGGCGCCGGCCTATTCGCTGGCCGCGAGTTTGGGCCTGGTCGTCGCGGCCGGAGCCGGGCTCAAGGCGCCGGCGATCATGCTGCTCGCGTTCGTCCCCATGTATTTCATCGCGGTCGCCTACAAGGAACTCAACGAGGCCGAACCCGACTGCGGGACGACCTTCACCTGGGCGACGCGCGCGTTCGGCCCGATCGTGGGCTGGATGGGCGGCTGGGGCATCATCGTCGCCGACGTCATCGTCATGGCCAACCTGGCCGCTATCGCCGGGCAGTATTCCTTCACGCTCGCCAACGAGCTCGGCTGGCACAACACCTTGGACCAGTCGACGCTGTGGTCGACCGTCGCGGGGCTGATCTGGATCGCGGTCATGACGTACATCTGCTACCGCGGGATCGAGGTCTCGGCCCGGGTCCAGTACGGCCTGTTGGCGGTCGAAATGGTCACGCTCGTCATGTTCGCCGGGGTCGCCTTCTGGAAGGTGTATGCCGGTGAGGCACCCGAGGGGTCGGTCCACCCGTCGCTGTCGTGGCTGTGGCCGAGCGGGATGTCGATGTCGGTCGTGTCCTCGTCCGTGTTGCTCGCGGTCTTCATCTACTGGGGCTGGGACACCGCGGTGTCGACGAACGAGGAAGCCGACGACCCGGGGCGCACCCCGGGCCAGGCCGCGGTCATCTCCACGCTGCTGCTCCTGCTGACCTTCGTCACGGTGACGATGGCGGCGGTCGCGTTCGCCGGGACGGGCACCGAGGGGATCGGGCTGGGCAACCCGCAGAACTCCGACGAGGTGTTCCGGGCCATCGGTCCGACCCTCTACGGCGACACGGTCCTCGGGCACATCGGGCTGGCGCTGCTTGCGATCACGATCTTGACGTCGGCGTCGGCGTCCACCCAGACCACGATCCTGCCGACGGCGCGCACGGCGCTGTCGATGGCGGCATACAAGGCGCTGCCGGAGCGGTTCGCCCGGATCCACCCCAAATACCTCACTCCCACCTGGTCGACGATCGGGATGGGGCTGGTCTCGGCGGCCTTCTTCCTGCTCATGACCTGGCTCAGCCCCCGGATCCTGCTCGCCCTCATCGGGGCCATCGGGTTGCAGATCGCGTTCTACTACGGCCTCACCGGCATCGCCTGCGCGTGGTTCTACCGGCGGACCCTGACGGATTCGCTGCGGCACTTCGTCATGCGCGGGCTCATCCCGCTGGTCGGCGGCCTCTTCCTCTTCGTCACGTTCTTCTATGCCCTGCAGACCTATTGGGCCCCCGACAATCTGCAGGATGCCGACGGCAACGACATCACGATCGGCGGGGTCGGTGCGGTGGCGGTGGTCGGGGTCGTCTCGCTGCTCCTTGGGTTCGTCTTCCTCGCCATCCAGTGGTGGGCCTCACCGATGTTCTTCCGGGGGTTGACGCTGCCGCGGCGCAGCCACGGCGATATCGTCATGCAGGTCCCCCATCAGCCGGACGTCGATGGCCTGGTCCGGCTTCCCGATTCCACGGAGTACACCGTGATTGCCCCCGACCTCTCGAATCTTCCCGAGGGTGTGACGGCGGTCGATCTCGCGACGGGGGTCGAGTTCTCGCGCGACCCGCGCGCCGAGGAATCCGGCGACCAGGGGCGTGCCGAGGGCCGCGCCCATCCCTGAGGAGTTGAGTTCCAGCGTGCGCATTCTCATGATCGGAGCCGGGGGCGTCGGTGACGCCGCGGCCAAGATCGCCGTATCCCGAGATTTCTTCGAGGTGTTCGTCGTCGCCGACTACGACGTGGAACGCGCCCGGCGCACGGTTGCCCACGCGGTCTCCCGGCGGCCGGGGGAGCAGCGGTTCCACGCCCTGGCCGTCGACGCCTCCGATGTCGACCAGGTGGCCGCGCTCATCCGGCTCACCGGCGCCACTCACGTCCTCAACGCCGTCGACCCGCGGTTCGTCATGCCGATCTTCGAGGGAGCCCTGGCCGCGGGCGCGAACTATCTCGACATGGCGATGAGCCTCTCGCGCCCCCACCCCGAGCGGCCGTATGCCGAGCCGGGGGTCAAACTCGGTGACCTCCAGTTCCATCGCGCCCCCGAATGGGAAGCCGCCGGGCGTCTGGCGTTGGTCGGGATCGGGGTCGAGCCTGGCCTCTCCGACGTCTTTGCCCGGTATGCCGCCGACCACCTGTTCTCCTCGATCGAGGAGTTGGGCACCCGGGACGGGGCCAACCTCGCCTTCATCCGTCCCGACGGCACCGAGGGCTTCGCGCCGGGATTCTCGATGTGGACGATCATCGAGGAGTGCCTCAACCCGCCGGTCGTCTGGGAGAAGTCCCGGGCCGAGGCGGGCGGGGGAGACGTCGAGGCGGGCTTCTTCACCCTGCCGCCGTTCAGCGAGCCGGAGGTGTTCGACTTCCCCGAGGGGATCGGCCCGGTGGAGTGCGTCCACGTCGAGCACGAGGAGGTCCTCCTCATGCCGCGCTGGCTCGACGCGCAGCGGGTGACCTTCAAATACGGCCTTGGCGAGCAGATGATCTCGATCCTCAAGGCCCTCAACACCCTGGGCCTGGACAGCACCGAGCCGATCCGGATCAAGGGCGTCGACATCGCCCCCCGCGACCTGGTGGCAGCCGCGCTGCCCGACCCGGCGACCATCGGTCCCCAGTTGCAGGGCAAGACCTGCGCCGGGGTGCTCGTCACCGGCACCGGCAAGGACGGGCAGCCGCGCCGCACGTACCTCTACCACGTCGCCGACAACGAGGTGACGATGCGTGACTACGACGCTCAGTGCGTCGTCTGGCAGACCGCGATCAACCCGATCGTCGCCCTCGAACTGCTCGCCACCGGTGCCTGGAGCGGCGCCGGGGTGCTCGGTCCCGAGGCTTTCGACGCCGCACCCTTCCTGGAGTTGCTGGCCGCCGAACAACCCGCTGGATACGGATCCCCGTGGGGGATGGAGGAAAAATGACCATCGAGCAAGCCCGCCGCCTCGTCACACCCGTCCCGGGGCCGAAGTCGCTGGAGTTGCAGGCCCGCAAGACCGCGGCCGTGTCCGCGGGAGTCTCCACCGGGTTGCCGGCCTACATCGTCGCCGGTCAGGACGGCATACTCGTCGACGCCGACGGCAACCACCTCATCGACTTCGGGTCGGGCATCGCGGTGACCAATGTCGGCAACGGCAACCCGCGGGTGATCGAGGCGGTCCAGGCCCAGATCGCCCAACTGACCCACACCTGCTTCATGGTGACCCCCTACGAGGGGTACGTCGCGGTGGCCGAGAAGCTCAACGAACTCACCCCCGGTGGCCACGCTAAGCGCAGCGCCCTGTTCAACTCCGGGGCCGAGGCCGTCGAGAACGCGGTCAAGGTGGCGCGGCACTTCACCGGCCGGCAGGCGGTCGTCGTGTTCGATCACGCCTACCACGGGCGCACCAACCTCACGATGGCGATGACGGCGAAGAACATGCCGTACAAGAACAAGTTCGGCCCGTTCGCCAGCGAGATGTATCGGGTGCCGATGGCCTACCCCTACCGGTGGCCCGGTGGCCCCAAGGCGTGTGAGAGCGACGCCTTCGACTACGTCACCTCCCAGATCCACGCCCAGGTCGGCGAGGAGAACACCGCCGCCGTCATCATCGAACCGATCCAGGGCGAGGGCGGGTTCATCGTGCCGCCCGCGGGCTTCCTGCGCGAACTGGCGGGCTGGTGCCAGGACAACGGCATCCTCTTCATCGCCGACGAGGTCCAGTCCGGGTTCTGCCGCACCGGTGACTGGTTCGCGTGCGACCACGAAGGGGTCGTCCCCGACCTCATCACGACGGCCAAGGGCATTGCCGGCGGTATGCCGCTCGCGGCCTTGACCGGGCGCGCGGACATCATGGACGCGGTCCACCCCGGCGGCCTCGGCGGCACCTACGGCGGCAACCCGGTCGCGTGCGCGGCAGCGCTCGCGGCGATCGAGACGATGGCGGCGGACAACCTCGCGGCCCGGGCCCGGGCCATCGGCGAGAAACTCACGGCCGGCCTCAACGCGCTCGCCGAGACCTACGAGCAGGTCGGCGAGGTCCGCGGGCGCGGGGCGATGATCGCCATGGAACTCGTCGAGGATCGCGAAACGAAGACCCCGGCCGCGGCCCTGACCGCCGCCATCAACAAGGCGTGCCACAACCGCGGCCTGGTCTCGTTGACCTGCGGCACCTACGGCAACGTCTTCCGATTCCTCCCGCCGCTGACGATCAGCGACGCGCTCCTCGACGAAGGGCTGGCCCTACTCGGGGAGGCGTTCGCCGAGGCCGTCACCGCTGGAAAGGACTGATCCGGTATGCCGTCCACTCAGGCTGATGTTCTCGCGGGCGTCCCCAAGGGGTTGTTCATCGGCGGCGCCTGGCGCGCCGCCGAGTCCGGGACGACCTTCCCCGTCCATGACCCGGCGACCGGAGCGATCCTGACCGAGGTCGCCGACGCCACCCCCGCCGACGGAATGGCGGCCCTCGATGCGGCCGCCGCTGCCCAGTCCACGTGGGCGGCCACCCCGCCGCGTGACCGCGGCGAGATCCTGCGGCGGGCCTTCGAGGCGTTGACGGCCCGCGCCGAGGAGTTCGCGCTGCTCATGACCCTGGAGATGGGCAAACCGCTGGCCGAGGCCCGCGGCGAGGTCGCCTATGGGGCGGAGTTCTTCCGGTGGTTCGCCGAGGAAGCGGTGCGGATCTCGGGGCGTTGGTCGGTGGCGCCCAACGGGGCGACCCGGCTGCTCACGATGAAGCAGCCGGTTGGCCCGGTCTATGCGATCACCCCGTGGAACTTCCCGCTGGCGATGGGTACCCGCAAGATCGGGCCCGCCATCGCCGCCGGCTGCACGATGGTCGTCAAGCCGGCCCACGAGACCCCGTTGACGATGCTGGCGCTGGCCAAGTTGCTTGAGGATGTCGGCCTGCCCGCCGGGGTCGTCAACGTCGTGACGACGACGCACTCCTCGGCGCTGTCCGAGCCGCTCATCCGCGACCCGCGGCTGCGCAAACTCACCTTCACCGGGTCCACCGGGGTGGGGCAGCGGTTGGTCGAACAGTCGGCGCAGCAGTTGCTCCGGGTGTCCATGGAGTTGGGGGGCAACGCGCCGTTCATCGTCTGCGACGACGCCGACATCGACAAGGCGGTCGACGGCGCGATGCTCGCCAAGATGCGCAACATCGGTGAGGCGTGTACGGCGGCCAACCGCTTCTACGTCCACTCCAGCGTCGCGGCGGAGTTCTCCGAGAAGTTCGCCGCCCGGATGGGCGGGTTGACCGTCGGCAACGGCACCGAGCAGGGGGTCGACGTCGGCCCGCTCATCACCGCCAAGGCCCGCGACGGGGTTCACGAGTTGGTCAGCGACGCCGTGGGCAAGGGCGCCACCGCCCTCACCGGCGGGTCGCCGCTGGCCGGCAGCGGCTTCTTCTACGCCCCGACCGTGCTCGCCGACGTGCCCGCCGATGCCCGCCTGCTCAAGGAGGAGATTTTCGGCCCGGTCGCCCCGGTCGTCAAATTCGAGACCGAGGCCGAAGCGATCGCGATGGCCAACGACACCGAGTTCGGGCTCGCGGCATACCTGTTCACCAACGACCTCACCCGGGCGATCCGCATGGGTGAGGCCCTCGAATACGGCATGGTCGGGCTCAACACCGGCATCGTGTCCAACCCGGCGGCGCCCTTCGGCGGGATCAAGGCGTCCGGGTTCGGCCGCGAGGGCGGCCCCGAGGGCATCGAGGAGTACCTCGAGACGAAGTACCTCGGCATCCAGATGTAACACCCCTCCCCACCCCCGATTCGAGGTAAAAACGCCGCGGAATCCGCGCGTTTTTACCTCGAATCGCTCGACAAGGAGTCCCTTCTCGTGACGATCGACCGCACCCACCTGGCCCGCCTGCTCAAGCGTGAGCATGCGCGGTTCGACGCAACCCACCCCGGGTCGCGCGCCGCGCATGACCGGGCGACCCACCTGTTCGGCAAGGTGCCGATGACGTGGATGATGAAGCACGCCATGGGCTTCCCGCTCTACCTGCACAGCGCGCGCGGGGCGGTCGTCACCGACGTCGACGGCATCGAGTATGTCGACTTCGCCCTCGGGGACACCGCGGCGATGGCCGGGCACTCCCCGGAGGCGACGGTGCGGGCGGTGCAGGAGCAGTTCGCCGAGAAGGGCGGGGCGACGGCGATGCTGCCGACCGAGGATGCCGAGTGGGTGGGCGCGGAGTTGACGCGCCGGTTCACGGCGACCCGGTGGAGTTTCGCCCTCACCGCCACCGACGCCAACCGGTGGGCGATCCGGTTGGCGCGCGCGGTCACCGGACGCCCCAAGGTGCTCTTCAACTCGTACTGCTACCACGGCACCGTCGACGAATCCCTCATCGTCGCGACGCCGCAGGGGTCGGCGAGCCGGCCCGGCAACGTCGGCGCCCCGTGTGATGTGACGTTGACCAGTCGGGTCGCCGAGTTCAACGACCTCGACGCCCTCGACCGCGAGTTGTCCCACGGCGACGTCGCCATGGTCGTCATGGAGCCGGCGCTGACGAACATCGGGATCGTGCTGCCCGAGCCGGGCTATCTCGAGGGGGTGCGCGCCCTGACCCGCAAGCACGGCGTCGCGTTGCTCCTCGACGAGACGCACACGATCTCGGCGGGTCCGGGTGGGGCCATCGGTGCGTGGGGCCTCGAGCCGGACCTCGTCGTCATCGGCAAGTCGATCGGCGGCGGCATCCCGGCCGCGGCATACGGCGTGGGGCCGGAGTTCGCCGACACCGTCCTCTCCCGCAGCGACCTCGACCTGTCCGACATGGGCGGGGTCGGCGGCACGATGGCGGGCAACGCGCTGTCGATCGCCGCGACCCGGGCCACCTTGGAGCACGTCCTCACCGACGAGGCGTTCGCGGGCATGATCGCGCTCTCGGACCGGTTCGCCGCCGGCGTCCAGCGGGTTTTCGACACGTATGCCGCGCCGTGGTCGGTGACGCAGTTGGGTGCCCGCTCGGAGTACCGGTTCACCCCGACCCCGCCGCGCAACGGCACGCAAGCGCACGAGGCGACCGACCTCGAACTGGACGACTACTTCCACATCTACCTGGCCAACCGCGGCGTGCTCCTCACCCCCTTCCACAACATGGCGCTGATGAGCCCGGCAACCACGCAGGATCAGGTCGACGAGCACCTCGTCCACTTCGAGGCCGCGGTCGCCGAACTCCTCACGGGCAATTGACGCCGGGACAAAGTCACCCAAATGCTCGTTTTGTCCCGCCCTCTCGCCGCCGCGCCGCAAGCGACCATGGCCGCTCCTGCCTAACCGAAGGCAAGGATGGCTACACCTGTGGCCATGAATGACGGCGCGACCATGGCCCTGCAGGACGTGAAGAACCACCTCTGCGAGGTGGTCGACCAGGTCGAGCGTGAACAGGCCCGCGTTGTCGTCACGCGTCACGGCAAGCCGGCCGCGGTGCTCGTCAGTGCCGATGATCCGGCCTCGTTGGAGGAGACTCTCGAGGTGATGAGTCGGTCCTCATTCATGGCCCAACTGCGAGACAGCCTCGCGGAGATCGCGGCCAGCGACGCCGAGGTCTTGAGCAAGGATGAGTTGCTTCAGACCCTGCTCGCGTGATGGCCGAGCCCTACGAGATCGCCTGGACCCGACGGCTCGGCGCGCCCTGCGGTAGTTACCCGAGAAGGTGGCGGCAGCGGTGGTCGATTTCGTCTACGGGAGCCTCGCGGCTAACCCACGACGGGTCGGAAAGGCGCTGCGTGTCGACGTCGACGGTGTGCATAGCGCCCGCCGAGGCGCCTACCGCATCCTCTACCGAATCGATGAGCGCGTGACGATCACCGTGATCGAACACCGCGCGGACGCCTACCGCACCTGACACGCATCGAATGGGGTGACGGCGCCACAGCCTCGGTGGGGTCCGACCGACCTCATCGAGACATATCCGTAACGGTCGGAACTCCCAACACGCCTTCCTCCTGCTTGCGATCAGCGAGGGAACCGGCTCATCACACGCAGAGTGTTAGCCTCAACAGGACTCTGATTGGGGCAATCTATTTGAGTTGCTCAGAAACTCCACGACATCTGGCAGGTGGCTCGGAAGGCCGCGACCGCGTCCATATCCGCGTCGTGGACCAACAACTGCGGCGTGTTCGCGTAATTCTGTATGTCGACATTGGGCGTGCCCATGGCACTGGTTCCAACAGCGTATCCTGAAAAGTACGAACTGTATTTCAGGGATGAAACTTGATAGAGCCGGAATCGGACCCTGTTGTCACCGCCCGCTTGGAACCCGCCGTTCCCCTGTGCGTCAGGCTGAGGTGAGACACCACTTCTGAGTTCCTTCCCTCTGCACGGGGCGAGAAGCGAGACACCTGATGACTATGACGTTGGCTGATGCTGCCCGGATCGATGATGGGGTGGTGAGCCCGAGAGCAGACCGTCCGAAGCGACGCACGTTCACCGCGGAGTACAAGGCCGCGATCCTGGCCGAGCACGACGCCGCTGAGCGTGGCGAGCGGGGCGCGATCTTGCGCCGGGAGGGCCTGTACTCCTCCCACATCGTTGAGTGGCGCAAGGCCGCAGAGGCGGGCGCGAGTACCGCGCTGGGCCCCAGGAGCCGCGATCGTAGGGACCGAGAGATCGAGCAGTTGCGAGCCCGCGCGGAGAAGGCCGAGACCGAGTTGGCCAAGACCAGGGCCGCGTTGGACCTAGTGGGAAAAGCACACGCGCTCTTGGAGACGTTCTCCGAGAGCGCGGGCACGCCGAAGTGGTCGCAGCGGTGATCAACCCGGCCGTCGACGAGCTTGCCGAGCACACGGGCGTGAAGCAGGCGTGCGAGTTGCTGGGCCGACCCAGGGGCAGTCACTACCGCGCCAAACAACCGCGCATGCACGGGCCTGCACCACAGCGACCGACGCCGCCGAACGCGCTCACCCAGGTCGAGCAGACCCAGGTGTTGGCGGTGCTGACCAGCGAGCGGTTCTGCGACAAGTCGGTGGCCCAAACCTGGGCCACGCTGCTGGATGAGGGCACCTACCTGTGCTCGATGTCCACGATGCACCGGCTTCTGCGCGCTCACGGCGCCGCAGGCGAACGACGCAGGCAGGCCACCCACCCGGCGAAGAAGAAGCCCGAACTGCTGGCCACCGCGCCTGGGCAAGTCTGGTCGTGGGACATCACCAAACTCCGCGGTCCCGGACGCGGGATCTGGTTCCAACTCTACGTCGTGCTCGACATCTTCTCCCGCTACGTCCTCGCGTGGACCGTCCAGGCCAGTGAGGACTCCGAGATCGCCAAGAACATGCTGGAAGAGGCGATGGGTGTGCACGGCATCCCCGAAGCCGTGCACGCCGACCGGGGCACCTCGATGACCTCCAAACCCGTCGCGCAACTGCTGCTCGACCTCGGCGTGGACCGCAGCCATTCCAGGCCCCGGGTAAGCAACGACAACCCGTTCAGCGAGGCCGCGTTCAAAACCCTGAAGTACGCGCCCGCCTTCCCCGACGCGTTCGGTTCCCTGGCCGACGCCCGGGCGTACTGCGCAGAGTTCTTCAACTACTACAACCACCAGCACCGTCACTGCGGGATCGGACTGCATACGCCCGCCTCGGTACACCACGGCACCGCGACCCAGATCCGGGCCCAGCGTCAGGCCACCCTCGACGCCGCGCACGCCGCTCACCCCGACCGTTTCGGCAACCGCCGACCCCAGGCGCCGAAACTGCCCAAGGCTGCCTGGATCAACCAGCCCTCACCGGAGGCCCTCATACAGACCGCGTAACGAGACGTGTCTCAGACTGCTTGACACATTCCGTTCGCCCATTCCACCATCCCTGTCCAGCGACGGGTTGTGTTGGTGGGGTAACTGGCTCTTGGTACTTGGCCGGGCAGCCTGGGTCCGTGTCGTGACGTGAGTGAACCCGTGGTCTCGGTGAATCATGGCTGTTGTCAAGGCAGTTCATGATCCAGGAGGCCACGGGCTGTGTTCCAGGGTACGCGTGTGTTCGTGTCGCGGGAAGCGACGGCGTTGTTGGGGATCGAAGGGCTGGCGGTGGTCAGCGTGGTGGATGTCGACGGGGTCCGCCAGGTGGATGTGGTCACCGACGATCCGACCGCTGCGGCCTGCCCGGACTGTGGCGTCATTTCCGAGGCGGTGAAGGGTCAGGTGGTCAGCTCACCGCGGGACCTGCCCTACGGGCCGGCATCGATCCGGTTGGTGTGGCACAAGCGGCGGTGGCGGTGCCGAGAGCCACTATGTGAACGGTCGTCGTTCACCGAGTCGATCCCGGCGATCCCGGCCCGGTCGCGGCTGACCAGCCGGCTACGGGCCGAGTGTGGTGAGGGGATCGCCGAGCGGTTCACGTGCGTGGCCGCGGGCGCCGTCCACTACGGGCTGTCCTGGCGGACCGCGCACGCCGCCTACGTCCGCCACGTCGCTGCGACACTGGCGGCACCGTTGCCGCCGGTCACCGTGCTCGGGATCGATGAGATCCGTCGCGGGAAGATCCGCTGGGTCAAGGATCCGGACACTGGTCGGTGGGTCAAGGCCACCGACCGGTGGTTGACTGGGCTGATCGACGCCGCCGGGGACGGCGGGCTACTCGCACACGTCGAGGGCCGTGCCGCCCCAGCGATCGTGGAATGGGTTGAGGCCCAATCAGATTCATGGCGTACCGGGATCCGGTACGTATGCATGGACCTATCCGCCTCGTACGCCAAAGCGATCCGCCTGGCCCTGCCGGGCGCGGTGCTGGTCGCTGACCGGTTCCACCTGGTCCGCCTAGCCAACGACATGCTCACTCAGGTCCGCCAGCAAGCCACCCGGACCGGCCGCGGCCGACGAGGCCGCCGGCGTGACCCGGAATGGGCCAACCGTCGGCGACTGCTCACCGCCCACGAACGGCTCACCGAGACCGGGTTCGCCACGATGTGGAACTCCCTCATGGATCAAGGGGACCTCGGTGTCGATGTGCTGTACGCCTACACCGTCAAAGAACTCCTACGCGACCTGCTGGCCCTGGCCCCCACCCCCGGCACCTCGGTACCCAACCACAGCGAGATCTCCCACCGGCTGTGGAAGTTCAACAGCCAGGCTGCCGCCTGCGACATCCCCGCCGTGCACCGCCTCGCCGCGACCATCCAGAACTGGTGGCCGGCCGTCGAAGCCGCCCTCACCACCGGCTACAGCAACGCCCGCAGCGAGGGCTACAACCGGCTGGCCAAACACCAAGGACGCAACGCCTTCGGCTTCCGCAACACCACCAACCAGACCCGCCGCATACGCTGGGCCTGCACCCGCCAACACCGGCGAGCCGCAGCCAACATCAGCGAGGTGCCCGCTCAAGTATGAAGAGCCGGGTAACTGTAGTAGTTGACTCCTCCCGCTGAGTATGAAAAGCCGCCGCCACTGCCAGTGCAAGACTTGGAACTCGTTGCGGCCGCCATGGCGACCCCGGTCCCAGTCGTAACCGCTAGTGCAGCAGCGAATACCAAAGCGGCTGCCCGTTTGCCCATGGTCATGAGAGACCTCCCGCCGAGTCAAACCCTACGTGCAAGTAGTGCAAGAGTGCTGGCTCCGTACCGGTTGCGATAAGGTCTCCGGCAGATTCGTCTCAGATCTTTCGGTCTCAACCTCCTAGGCAAGTAGGTGATCTGTTCGATGAGGACCTTTGGGCAGATCCGTGTCCAATGGTTGGCGGCTATCTTCATGGTCATCGCCGCCGCGTCTGCGGTGCTCTATTGGGCGTCGAGTCGTGAAGATGCCACGACGAGCCGGGTGCACTTCGACGAGACCTGGATCGCCGCGACACCGCGGCTCTATGCCGCCGACGACTCCGGGGCAGTGACCACGACGCAGGGGGGATTGCGGGGGATCAGAAGGGACGGGGCGCTTGCCTGGGTCATGAGCGGGAGCGAACTCGGCCAACCACCCCGATCTGTGCAGGAGGCTGCCCGCGCCTGGTGACCAGCGGGAACTTCGAGGATTTCTTCACCGCTGACCCGGTGCCACGGCTGTGGGGCGACGCGGTCATCCCGGACGCCTGGCGGCAGCAGACCGCCGGCATGAACGTCATCCTGGCCGCGGATGACACGGCGGCCCTGAGGGTCGTCTCCGATGCGCAGGGGTCCACCTGGGCGGAATCGTGGCATCACGACACGGTCACTCGCTATCCCTTTCCCGTTGGAGCGCCAGGATGGGGGATGGAGACCAGCGATGGTCGCGCGGGAGTGCTCACCTCGATGGGTGCCACGGCCGATGGCTCGATCCCGTTGACTTTCGCCTGGCGCACAGCCGAGGGTTGGCACCTCGAAGCCACTCACGCCAGGCGCGCCTGTTTGTCCTCCGACGGCAGTCGTCGCGTGGCCGATGACCACCTGGTCGTCGACGGAAATGCCGTGCCGTTGCCACCGAATCTAGGCCCTCAGTGTCAATTCGCCCGCACCGGAATCCTCTTCGGGGACCGCGGTCAACCGGCGGGGACCTATACATTCGTCGGCTTCGATGGATCGGTGCGCTGGACGCGACCGTCGCCACCGTATTCGTGGTGGACGACAAGTGAGATCCGCGACACGATTGCCTATTCGACGGTGACGAAGGAGGCGGCATACGTGGAGGAGTTCGATGCCAACGGACACCGTCTGCGCACTATTCAGGGAGCAGCCTCCTCGCTATACACCCCTACGGGACTGCTGGTAACGGTCGACCGAAACGCCGTCGTGACTTGGCAACCCGCGGTCCCGTGAGCGCCGGAATGCTCGTCGTCCAAGACCTCGTGGTCCGACGAAGCGAGCACTTCACACTCGGGCCCACGAGCCTCACGCTCGGCGGCGGCGAGATTCTCGGGCTGGTCGGGGCCAACGGGTCGGGGAAGACCACCTTGATGCGTGCCGTCCTCTCGGCGCTGCGGCCGACCTCCGGCTCGATGACCTGGATGGGGCATGCCGTCCGCGCTGGTACCCCGACCCCGGGCGTGGTGGGTCTGATCGAGGAACCCAAACTCCTTCCAGGCCTGGATGGCATCCGTAATCTCCACGTCGCCTTTCCGCAGCGCGCCCTAGACGACGCCACGTGTCTTGACGTCCTGACCCGCGTCGGGCTGGAGGAAGCGGCGATCGCGCGGGTACCAGCACGACGCTACAGCCAGGGGATGCGCCAACGTCTGGGGCTGGCCCGGGTGCTGCTCGCCGATGCTGGGCTGCTCGTGTTGGACGAGCCCACCAACGGGCTTGACCCCTTGGGTGTGCGGTGGCTGCGCACGCTCTTGACCGAGCAGCGTGAGGCTGGCGTTGCCATCATCGTGTCGAGCCACATGCTCTATGAGATTCACCAGGTCGCCACACGCTTTCTCATGCTCGATCATGGCCGCTCCCTGGGCGAGGGACCCATCGAGGCCCTTGGTGAAGCGCGCACCCTGGAGGACGTCTACTTCTCGATTGTCGACACGCACATCTCGGACCAAGGACCCCGCTCGTGAAGGCGTCGAGTGGGGCATCCCTGGGCTGGATTCTCATCAAAGATCGAGTGGTCTGGGGGGCAGGAGCCCTCGTGGTTCTTGCCGCGGTGGGCTTGGGACTGACAAGCCACCCGGATGTCGGCCGGGCCCTCGAACGAGCCGCCGCGGTGGCCCTTTTCGTGGTAACGCTTGGGGCGGGACTGGCCACCGCCTCGGTGTGGGGCACCATCGCCGATGCCGATCTGGAAGGCACGATCCATGACTGCGGTTCGTCGCCGAGGTGGGCGCGCGTGCGGATTTGGCTCATGCTCCAGGCCGGAGCAGGTGCCGCCTCAGTCCTGCTGCTCGCAGTCGCGGCGGGGGCAGCCCTGCTTGCCCCTCAGCCCGACGAGGCCGGATCGGTGGGCAGCGGTCGCACCACGCTGTGGTTGTTGTTAGCCCTGCCGTCGACCGTCGCGGTCGCCACGGTTGTCTCATGGGGTCGCACGCGCACCCAGGCCCTGGTGCGCACGATGGCGATCGTCGTCATCCCCCTGGTGGCCTTCTTCGGACCCCGCGCGTCGACTCGATCGCTCCTCGTCGCGTTGTCACCAACAACCGCTCCTACGGTGCTCGTCGCTCCCTCTCAGTACCCGGTCGGCGCCGTGGTCATCGCGAGCGTGTCCACAACGCTCGCGTGGATCGGCGTGGTCGTCGTCCTCATGGGTCCCTCGCGGGCATCTACGCAGGTCACGTCACTGTCTGCCCGGGCATCGTGGCGGGGCCGATTGTGGACACGACCCCGTATGCCGCGTTGGCCAGTGCTGGTGTGCGTCCTCGTCTTGCTTCTCGGGTCGTTCCTTCCCGCGCTCGGGGAGCAGATTCCCTACCAGCGACGTTACGCCGCATCGGTCCAGCAAGCGCGGCACGCTGGCCCCGATGATGCGCTGCGGACCTACCTCACGGCATACGGTCAAGGGCGGCTCGAGACCGCGGCCCTGTGGGCAGCCCACGGGGAGGTTCACGCCCCGCTGGCGGAAATACCGACGCCGTCCGTGCCCGTCGTGGCCAATGCGCCGATGACCGTGGTGCGCTCGGAGAGCATCACAGACGCGACGGTCGCGATCCAGGCCCGGGGCAAGGAGTTCTATGGGTGCCTCGTGCGCAACGCACAACAGTGGCTGGTGACGCGGGTGTCGACGAAGGAGTCGTGTGATTGAGTCGACGCGGGTGGCTCGTGCCGAGATCCGGGCGCGACTGGGTCGACCCGCGCTCACCGTTGGCTTTCTGCTGGCCAGCGCGGTCGCTCTGCTCGAAACCTTGACGCCGGTCTATGTCAATGGGGATCCAGTCAGCCGGGGCTGGTGGGGCGCGGTCTACGGAGGGTCCACGGGGCTGGCCGGTGCCCTCCTTGTGACGTGCGCTGTGCTTATCGGGTTGCTGGGCGGCGATCTGGATCGCGGATTCCTAACCGAGCGTGTGGCTCTGGGCGCCGATCCGCGTGCCGTGGTCCTCGGGCAGGGCTTGGCCGCGATGGCGATGGGCTGTGCGACCTGGGGTTTGGCCGTGGTCGTTACGGCAGGGGCGGCGTTGGCCGATCTGGGAGGCCGACTCCTGATCGGGCGCCCGGCGGCGGTACCCGCGCCCCCGGCTGCCGTGCTTGCGTCCGCGGCAGTCGCTCCGGCGGTGCTGGTGGTGGTTGCCGCCCTTCTCTGGTCGCTGGTACTGGCGAGCGGCTCTGGTCGACGTGCCCTGGTTTGGTTGGCAGGAAGCGTCGGCACCTTCCTCGTCCTGTTGGTTGCGGGCGGGCCCTGGTGGTCGCGCCTCCTCGTTTTCCACCCGCTCGCCGGAGCATGGCGGGGGTTGAGTGCGCTCCCCTGGGGCGCCACCTTGCCCGGGGCAGTACACGAGCCACCCTTGCCCTACGGGGTGAGCGCGGGGGTGTGGACGCTGGTCCTCGCGGGTGCGGCATACCGACAGTGGCGACGCGGCTGGATCGGCTCCGCCTAGCAAGGTCCCGACCAGCCGAGAGCCCCGCGGGCTAGGGTGGGCGCTATGGCGCTGAACACCGACTTCGTGGGGCGCACCTACCCGCCCTCCGGTCCGTATGCCGTGACCGCCGCCGACATTGCCGCCTTCGCCGCGGCCGTGGGGGCCACGGATCCGGTCCACACCGACCTCGAGACGGCCCGCAAGGCCGGGTACGCCGATGTCGTCGCCCCGCCGACGTTCCTCGTGCGCTTCGAGCAGGACAGCACCCGGGCCTACGTCGCCGACCCCGAGGCCGGCGTCGACTACGCCCGGGTCGTTCACGGCGAGCAGTCGTTCACCCACCACCGCCCGGTCGTCGCCGGCGACCAGGTCACCGCGACGACGACTGTCGAGCAGATCCGGCAGGCCGGCGGGCACGCCATGGTCACCGTCCGCACCGAACTCGCCGACGCCGCGGGTGCGCCGGTCTGCACCGCGCGCTCGACCATCGTCGTGCGGGGAGGGGAGTGAGCATGAGCGCACTCAGCTTCGACTCGGTCGCCGTCGGTGACGTCGTCGGCCCGGAAATCGTGCCCGTCACCCGGGCCACGTTGGTGGCGTATGCCGCGGCCTCCGGTGACCAGAACCCCATCCACCAGGACGAGGCCTTCGCCCGCTCGGTCGGTCTGCCCGACGTCATCGCCCACGGCATGTGGACCATGGGCGCCTCCTCGTCGGTCGTCGCCCGGTGGGCCGGCGACGCGGGCCGGGTGGTCGCCTTCGGCACCCGATTCACTAAGCCGGTCGTCGTCCCGGTCGAGGGCGCCCAGATCGAGGTCTCGGCCACGGTCAAGGCCCTCGACCCCGACACCCGGCGCGCCACCCTCGACGTGACGACGAGCGCCGGCCCCGACAAGGTGCTCGGGCGTTGCCAGGCCGTCGTCCACCTCGCTTGATGGAGGAGCGCGCCGACGTCCCGCTCGCCGGGCTGACCACGATGCGGGTCGGTGGCCCGGCGGCCCGGCTGGTCACCGTGACGACAACCGACGACCTCGTCGACGCCATCCGCGAGGTCGACGACGCCGACGAGCCGCTCCTCGTCCTCTCCGGCGGGTCGAACGTGCTCGTCGCCGACGAAGGGTTCCCGGGCACGGTCGTCCAGGTAGCCACCTCGGGCGTGCGGGTCGAGTCGGCCGATGCGTGCAGCGGGGCGTTCGTCACCGTCGCGGCGGGGGAGTCCTGGGACGGTTTCGTCGCCCGGGCGGTCGCGGAAGGCTGGGTCGGGGTGGAGGCGCTCAGCGGCATACCGGGCCTGACGGGCGCCACCCCGATCCAGAACGTCGGCGCCTACGGCCAGGAGGTGGCCCAGACGATCGCGCGGGTGCGGGTCTGGGACCGCCGCGAGCAACGGGTCCAGACCTGGGCGGCGGCGGACTGCGGCTTCACCTATCGGCACTCGCGGTTCAAGGGCACCGATCGCTGGGTAGTGCTCGACGTGTCGTTCCAGTTGCGGCTGGCCGACCTCTCCGGGCCCATTGCGTATGCCGCGCTCGCCGCCGGTCTGAACGTGCCGGTCGGCGCGCGCGTGCCGCTGGCGGAAGCGCGTGACGCGGTGCTGGCGCAGCGGAGGGCCCGGGGCATGGTGCTCGACGCCGCCGACCACGACACCTGGAGTTGCGGCTCGTTCTTCACCAACCCGATCGTGTCGCAGGAGCAGTTCGCCGAGGTGGTGGCGCGAACGGCGCAGCGGTTGGGTCCCGACGTGCCGGTGGCGCACTGGGCGGATGCCTCAGGTGGGGTCAAGGTGAGCGCGGCCTGGCTCATCGAGCACTCCGGGTTCGGCAAGGGGTACGGCGCTGCGGGCCCGGCGTCCCTGTCGACCAAACACACCCTGGCCCTGACCAACCGCGGCGGCGCCACCGCGGCGGACGTGCTCGCGCTGGCGCGCGAGGTCCGCGCCGGCGTGGCCGCCGCTTACGGGGTCACCCTGGTCAACGAACCGGTCCTTGTCGGCCTCACCCTGTAGGCAGCGCCGGCGGCCGGTTGCGCGATCTGGCAGAAACGCGCAGGGGGTGCCAACGGATCGCATCGTGAGCCTTGCCAAACCCGCCCCTAGACTCGGCGATATGTCAGGGGAAACGCCGGCGCAGCGGCTGCTCCTTGCCTTGCACAGGCCGAGGCCGGGATCGCGATGAAGCGGGCTCAACTGCGCCGACAGCACCCGGACGAGAGCAATGACGACGTGCAGGCCCTGCTGGCCGCCTGGTTGAGGGACCGTCCCGACGCACCCCACGGTGACTACCCGGGTCAGCCGTCGGCTCGGGTGATTGGGCTCGCGGACTCGTCGTGATGAACCCCGTTGTCGAGGCGCTGGCTCGCACCGTCTCAGGCCTCACGGCCCTCAACGCACGGTGGGCCCTTGTCGGTGGGATCGCGGTGTCGACCTGGGCCGACCCGCGGTTCACGCGTATGTCGACCTGTGCGTTGCGGTCGAGGATGACCAGCAAGCGGAGCAGGTGGTCGCGGCGATGCGGGCCCGTGACTACCGCATCGAGACGATCATCGAGCACGAGTGGGTCCAGCGCCTGGCCACCGTGCGCCTATCGCTACCCGCCCTCGGCGGTGTTGTGGTCGTCAACCCCCAACTCGGCCACCGCCCACCAGTCCCACGCTCTCGCCGAATGCCTCGGCCGCCGCCCTGAGAGACCGCTGGAATGCCCGCTCAGGATCATCGCCGACGCCGAGGGCTTCCTGCACGTCTGCCGCCCCGTGCCGACGTGCTCGGCGGCGGCATGTTGCGCCCCTTTGACGAGCACGATTCCCGCTGCAACAGCACCATCCCGCCAAGTAGCCCGGCCCTCTTGGGTGCGGCTGGAAGCGCCTCAGCTCGCCGGCGGGATGGCCAGCCAGGCGTCGATGCCGTCGTATGCCGCCCGCGCCACCTCCGTGGGGGCGCGTGCGGCGCGCACGCTCATCCGCGCCAACTCCGCCAGTTCGGCATCGGCGAACCCGTGGATCGCACGCGCGGCCACGTACTGATCGACCAGCCGCGACCCGAAGATGAGCGGATCGTCGGCGCCCAGCGCGATCATCGCGCCCGCGGCATACAAGGTGCGGAGCGGCACGTCGCCGGGCGCGTCGAACACGCCCAAGGCGACGTTCGACCCGGGGCACACCTCCAGCGCGACCGCGTCCTCGACCACGGTCTCAAGCACACGGGGGTCCTCCACGGCACGCACCCCGTGCCCCAACCGGTCCGGGCGGATGGCCGCCACCGTCTCCTCGACAGCGGCCGGCCCCAACAGTTCGCCGGCATGGGGCGCCAACGCCAACCCGGCCCGGCGCGCGATCGCAAAGGCCGGCGCGAACTCCTCGGTGACCCCTCGCCGCTCGTCGTTGGACAGCCCGAAGGCGACGACCGTGCCCGGGCCGGACCCGGCATACCGGGCCGCCAACCGGGCCAAGGTTCGCGCCTCCAACGGGTGCCGCATCCGGGAGGCGGCGACCATGATCGCGACCGAGGCCGCGCCCGGCGTGCGCGAGACCGCCGCGGCCTCATCGAGGATGATCTCCAACGCCGGGGTCAACCCGCCGACAAACGGCGCATAGGACGTCGGGTCGACCTGCAACTCCAACCACACCGACCCCTCGGCGCCGTCGGCAAGGGCCGCCTCCCGCACGATCCGGCGCAGGTCGGGCTCGCCACGCACACACGCCCGGGCCGCGTCGTAGGCCCGCTGGAACCGGAACCAGCCGCGTTCGTCCCCGGTGTCGAACCGCTGCCCCGCCTCGGTGAGATGGCTGGGAACTCGTATGCCGTGCCGCTGCGCCATGTCGCGCACCGTCGCCGGGGCCATCGACCCGGTGAAGTGCAGGTGCAGATGGGCCTTGGGGAGCAGCCGCAGATCACGACCGGTCATGGCCGGCGTCGATCGGTCGGGGAGCGGCTGGACTCACTGCGGCGGGAGCGGTTGTCCGGGGCGGCGGCGGGTGGATGCGCGGTGGGGCACCCCGTCGGTGCGCTCGGCAAACTCCTCGGCCAGCACCTCGGACAATTCGTCGTCGGCGATGTCGGCGAGGAAATCGTCCTCCGATGGCGACGCGCTGCCCTCCCTGAATCCCTCGTCGTCGAGATAGTCGTCGCCGATGACGTGGACGGCGGCTTCCTCGGCTGCAGCCGCGCCCCCGTCGATGCCGACATCGGCACCAACGAGGTCGTGCTCACGGTCCTCGCCGGCCCCCGCGTCGGGAGCGACGAGTCGGCCCGAGCGGCGCCACCCCACTTCGGCGTCGCCGATCCAGTCCAGGTCGGCGCCCACCGCGTCGGGGTCATCCCCGCCGAGAGAGTCGCCGTCGAGACCGGACTCGTTGTGCGGTGCGCCGTAGGCCGAGGTGGGGTCGGGCACCTCCTGGAGGATCCGCTGGTCGATGGTCTCGTGGTGCCGCTGCTCCCACGCCGTGGTCCCGAACGCGCGCGAGCCGCGCGCGGTGTCCGGCGGCGAGTACCCGGTGTCGAGGGGGTCGGTCACCGGGTCGGTGTCCAAGGTGTCCAAGGAATCCCACTGGGCCAAGGTGGGGAGGTCGGCTCCCTCCGGGTCGATCGGCGTTTCGGTCATGCCTTCACCCTAGGCCCGGGTACGGCCCTGATTGGGGCTCGCGCGAGTGAGATGGACGCCACGCATCACTCGCGGCGAGGGTTCAGGGACCTTCCCCAACAAGGGTCAGGTCAACGGGGCGAACTTGGCCGTGAAGTGCCGCAAGGCCGGGGGTTCCTCGACGATCCGGTAGCCGCCCAGGTCGCTCACCCGCCCACGGACCTGGTCGAACACCTCGATGACGTAGTCGATGTGGCTCTGGGTGTAGGTGCGGCGGGGGATCGCCAGGCGCACCAACTCCATGGCGGCCGGCTTTTCCGACCCGTCGGGTTGACGCCCGAACATGACCGAGCCGATCTCGCACGAGCGCACCCCACCGGTCTCGTAGAGCGCGACCGCGAGCGCCTGGCCGGGGAACTCCAGCGGCGGGATGTGGGAGAGCAGGGCACGGGCATCGACATAGACCGCGTGCCCCCCGGCGGGCTTGATGCACTCGATGCCCATCGCCTCCAGGGCATCGGCCAAATACCCCGTCGAGCGGATCCGGTAGCGCAGGTAGTCCTCGGAGACCACTTCGGTCAGCCCCTGGGCGAGAGCCTCGAGGTCGCGTCCGGCCAGGCCGCCATAGGTGGGGAACCCCTCGGTGAGGATGAGCAGGTTGCGGCATTGGGCGGCCAACTCGTCGTCGTTGACGGCGAGCCAGCCGCCGATGTTGCCCATCGGGTCCTTCTTGGCGCTCATCGTCATGCCATCGGCCAGCCCCGCCATCTCGCGCACGATGTCGGGGATTGCGGCGTCGGCATACCCCGGCTCGCGCATCTTGACGAACCAGGCGTTCTCGGCGAACCGGCAGGCATCGAGGAACAGCGGCTTGCCGTGGGCATGCGCGATCTCGGCGACCCCGCGCAGATTGGCCATCGACACCGGCTGTCCGCCACCGGAGTTGTTGGTGATCGTCATCATGACGCAGGGCACGGCGTCGCCTTGTTCGTGCAGATAGGCATCGAGGCGCGCCAGGTCCATGTTGCCCTTGAACGGGTGCTCGGCCCGCGGATCCAGTCCTTCGGCGATGACGAGATCGTGGGCCAAGGCCGCGGTGAACTCGATGTTCGCGCGGGTGGTGTCGAAGTGGGTGTTGCTCGGGATCACCCGTCCCCGCCCGCCGAGCACCGAGAAGAGGATCTTCTCGGCCGCTCGCCCCTGATGGGTCGGGATAACGTGCCGATAAGGGAACAGGTTTTGCACCGCATCGCGGAAGACGAAGAACGAGGGCGACCCGGCATACGACTCATCGCCGCGCTGGATCGCCGCCCACTGGTCCCGCGACATCGCGCCGGTGCCGGAGTCGGTGAGCAGGTCGATGAGGACGTCGATCGCGTCCACCTGGAAGAGGTTGTATGCCGCGCGCTCCGCTGCCGCTCGCCGCTGCGCCGCGGTCGTCATTTTGAGCGGCTCCACCGAGTGGATCCGGAAGGGTTCGATCACGGTGCGGAAGACGTCGTCGGCCATGGCCTGACCCTAGGGGACGCTGGCGGCGCGCGGGGGCGGATGGTGCCGTCAACACGGGGGTGTCCTTTGGCAGGATGGCTCCATGCCGAGCGCCCCCTCTCCGTCCCTGACCGATCTGGCGCGACAGGTCGGCATCGCGACCGAGTTCTGGGACTGGCAGGGACGGCATACCGAAGTGTCGGCCGAGAGCATCCGGGCGGTCCTCGCCGCGCTCGACATCGACGCCTCGACCGAGGAGACCACCCACCGGGCCCTCCACGACCGCTGGATCGGGCCGTGGCGCCGGGTGTTGCCCCCGACGGTCGTCATGCGCGAGGGGTGGACCCCCTGGGTGCCGGTCCACGTCCCGCACGGCGCCGATGTCTCCGTCGAAATCGAGTTGGAGGACGGCTCGCGCCGCCTGGCCTACCAGGTCGACCACTGGGTCGAGCCGCGGGAGGTCGACGGTCACCTCATCGGGGAGGCGACCTTCGAACTGCCCGGTGACCTGCCGCTGGGCTGGCACCGATTGCACGCCCGGATCGCCGCCGAAACGGGCAACAATCGACCAATAGGGGGATTGTTGGCGGCCGGGAACGGCAATGAGTATGCCGCCGACGCACCGTCGGTGGGTGCGGCCGACGCACCCGAGGCAAACGCCGCGCATCCGGGCGGCCTCATCCCCGCAACGGCCACGGCGACCCTGATCGTCACCCCGCAACGGCTCACCCTCCCGGTCGCCCTGGAGGAGCGCGCCGCGACCGGGCTCATGACCCAACTCTACCAAGTCCGCTCCCGCGACAGTTGGGGCATTGGCGACCTTCACGACTTGGCGAGCCTGGCGAGGTGGAGCGCCCACGACCTGGGTGCCGACTTTGTGCTCGTCAACCCGCTGCATGCCGCCGAGCCCATCACCCCGGTCGAAGCCTCGCCCTACCTGCCGACGAGCCGGCGGTTCATCAACCCGATCTACCTGCATGTCGAGGACATCCCCGAGGTGGCCACCTTGGCCCCGGCCGCCCTGGCCAAGGTCGAGGCGTTCGGGCAGGCCGCTCGGGCTCTCGACACCACGGCCACCATCGACCGGGATGCCGCCTGGCCGCTCAAACGGGCCGCGCTCGAAGTTGTCCACGCCGCCGGCCTCACCGGGCGGCGAGCCCAGGACTATCAGCGCTTCCTCGCCCGCGAAGGCCAGGGGCTCGTCGACTTCGCCACCTGGTGCGCGATCGCCGACCTGCACGGCCTGCCCGACACCTCCTGGCCGGAGTCGCTGAGCGGGCCGGGCGCGGGCGGCATACCGGAGTTCCGGGCCGCTCACGCCGACCGGATCGACTTTTTCTGCTGGCTCCAATGGGTCCTCGACCGGCAACTCGGGGAGGCGCAGCGGGCGGCCAAGGATGCGGGGATGGCCCTCGGCGTCGTCTCCGACCTCGCCGTCGGGGTCCATCCCTACGGCGCCGACGCCTGGGGGCTGGCCCACGCGCTCGCCTCCGGGGTGACGGTGGGGGCGCCGCCGGACCAGTTCAACCAACTCGGCCAGAACTGGAGCCAACCGCCGTGGCGGCCCGACCGGCTCGCCGACCTCGGGTATGCGCCGTTCCGCGACATGGTCCGCACCGTGCTGCGCGACTCCGGGGGGCTGCGGGTCGACCATGTCATCGGGCTGTTCCGGTTGTGGTGGATCCCGGGCGGGCAGACGCCGGCGGACGGCACCTACGTCACCTACGACCACGAGGCCCTCATCGGCATCCTCGTCCTCGAGGCCCAACGCGCCGGTGCCGTCGTGATCGGTGAGGACCTCGGGGTCGTCGAGCCGTGGACTCGCGACTACCTGCGTGAACGCGGCATCCTCGGGACCTCGATCCTCTGGTTCGAATGGGCCGACGGGCAGCCGCTGCCGCCCGAGCGCTACCGCGACCTGTGCCTGACCTGCGTGACCACCCACGACCTTCCCCCGACGGCGGGCTACCTCAACCTCGAGCACGTGGACGTCCGCGACCGCCTTGGCCTGCTCACCCGCTCGGCCGACGAGGAACGGGCCGCCGAACAGCATGCCATCGACACGGTGCGGCACCTGCTCGTCGAGCGTGGGCTGCTTGCCCCGGACGGGAGCACCGAGGACATGACGTGCGCCCTGCACGCCTGGCTGGCCCAGACGCCGAGCCGGTTGCTCGCCTATGCGCTCGCCGACCTGGTGGGCGACCGGCGGGCCGTCAACCAGCCGGGCACCGACAAGGAGTACCCGAACTGGCGGGTCCCGCTCACCGGCCCGGACGGGCAACCGCTGTCGTTGGCGGAGGTGATGGCCGCCCCGCTGGCGCCGCGGATCGCCGCGGCCGTGCGCGGGCAGCGTCCGGAGGCGTAGGCGGCCCGTTCACAACCCACCAATTGGTCGATTGTTGACGGTCAACAACCCACCTATTGGTCGATTGTTGACACCGGGGGGAGGAGGGCGGCGAACCGGGCCGCAACGGCCGTGCCGGTATGCCGCAGAGCCGGCTGCGCGGCATACGCGGCCCTGGTGACCTCGGCCGGGACGTCGCTCCAGGACGTGAACATCTCGACCTCGACCTCGGGGTGGAACTGCACGCCCCAGACGGTCGGGGCGAACCGGACGACCTGCGGGGCGCCGTCGGCCGTGCGGGCCAGGACCACGGCGCCGTCGGGGACGTCGAGGATGACATCGTCGTTGTAGTGCAGGACGGGCAGGTCACCGAGCGCGCCGACGAGCGCGTCGTCGGCCGCGGCGGGTTCCCACCCGATCGGCGCCATCCCCAGGGTCCGACCGGCGGGGTTGCGGCCGACGCTGCCGCCGAGGGCACTGGCGAGCAGTTGGTGGCCCAGGCAGATGCCCAGGGTCGGTATGCCGTCGCGCACGACCGCGCGCAGCAACGCCTTCGTCGGGGTGAGCCAGGCGTGTTCGTGGTCGTCGTCGGCGCCCATGTAGCCGCCGAGGACGACGACGCCGGCATGTTCGGCGGGGTCGATGACCGTGGGCACCGGGTCGCCGACCCAACCGCACCGGATGTCGAGGTCGATCCCCTCGGCGACCCATTCCGCACCGAGGAGCCCGATCGGGTCCTCGTCCTCGTGCTGGATGACCAGCAGGGTCGTCATGCGACCTGCGCCCCGAAGAGCCGCCCGACGGCAAACGTCAACGCCATCGCGAGCAGCCCACCGCCGACGTTGCGGGCAATCGCGCGCGGCACCGAGGCGTCGCCCAGGCGAGCGCTCACCCCACCGGTGACGGCGAGGGCCAGGGCGGCGGCGACGACGGTGGCGGGAATCTTCCAGGCGTCCGGCAGCAGCAGGATCGTGAGGAACGGGATGAGCGCACCGACGGTGAAGGCCGCCGCCGACGCGAACGCCGCCTCCCACGGGGAGGTGAACTCCTCGGGGTCCAGGCGCAACTCGACCTCGGCGTGTGCGGCCAGCGCATCGTGAGCGGTCAGTTGGACCGCGACCTCGCGGGCCAACTCGGGGGTGAGGCCCTTGGCCTCGTAGATGCCGGTCAGTTCGGCGAGTTCGTGTTCGGGCTCGTTGGCCAGTTCCCACCGTTCCTTGGCGACGAGCGCCTGCTCGGTGTCGCGCTGGGTGCTCACCGAGACGTACTCGCCGACCGCCATCGACATCGCGCCGGCGACCAACCCGGCCAGGCCCGCGGTGAGGAGAGCGCCCTGACCGGCCTGGGCGGCGGCGACGCCGATGACCAGACCGCTGGTGGCGACGATGCCGTCGTTGGCGCCGAGGACGCCGGCGCGCAACCAGTTGAGTTTGGCCCCGTCGGAAGCGTCGTGACGCTCGGTGTGGAGGGGGCGGGTGGGGTCGGTCATCGGATCGCCTCGGCGTGGTGAGTTCGGGCTAGGGCAGTGATGCGGTGCGCCTGCTCGATGTCGAGTTGGCTCAGCCCGCCGACGTCGTGCGTGGTGAGCAGCCACCGGGTGCGCCGCCACCGGATGTCGATGTCGGGATGGTGGTTCATCTCCTCGGCGACCTCGGCGACCTCGGCGACGAGCGCAATCGCCGCCGGGAACGTCGGGGCTTGGTATGCCGCGACGATCGCCTCGCCGTCGCGGCTCCAGTCGGGCAGGTCGGCGAGTTGGCGCTCGATCTCGTCGTCGGTGAGCAGGCGGGTCACGCGGTCATTGTGCCCGAAGCCGCGGTCCCTGACGGCGCATCTTCCACGGGCGCTGCAGCCTGCGCCGGCGCGGCGGCGACGAGTGAATCCTCGGGGTGGTGACAGGCCACCTCGTGACGCGGGGCGATCTCGACCAGGGGCGGCACCTGGGTGCGGCATACGTCCGTCGCCTTCCAGCAACGGGTGTGGAACCGGCACCCCGGCGGCGGGTCGATGGGGCTGGGGACGTCGCCCTCGAGGCGGATGCGTTCGCGCTTCTCCCGGCGGGAAGTGTCGGGGATGGGCACGGCCGAGAGCAGCGCGCGCGTGTAGGGGTGGCGGGAGTCGGTGTAGAGGTCGTGGCCGTCGGCGATTTCGACGAGGTTGCCGAGGTACATGACGGCGACCCGGTCCGACATCTGGCGCACGACCGACAGGTCGTGGGCGATGACGATGTAGGTGAGGCCGAGTTCCTCCTGGAGGTCTTCGAGGAGGTTGATGACCTGGGCCTGGATGGAGACGTCGAGGGCGCTCACCGGTTCGTCGGCGACGATGAGGCGGGGCTTGAGGGCGAGGGAGCGGGCGATGCCGATCCGCTGGCGCTGCCCGCCGGAGAACTCGTGGGGGTAGCGGTTGTAGTGCTCGGGGTTGAGCCCGACAAGCTCGAGGAGGTCCTGCACCGCCCTCTTCGTGCCCTGCGGGGTCTTCACGCCCTGGATCTCGAAGGGTGCCCCGACGATCGTCCCAACCGTATGCCGCGGGTTGAGCGAGGAATACGGGTCCTGGAAGATCATCTGGATTTCGCGGCGCAGCGGACGCAACTGGCCCACGGACAGGTGACTCAGTTCCCGTCCGTCGAAGAGGATCGAGCCGGACGTGGGCTCGAGGAGCCGGGTGACCATCCGCCCGGTCGTCGTCTTGCCGCACCCGGACTCCCCGACGAGGGAGAGGGTCTGCCCGGATTGGACGCTGAAGGTCACGTCGTCGACGGCCTGCACCGCGCCCACCTGGCGTTGGAGCAGGCCCTTGCGGATCGGGAAGTGCTTGGTCAGACCGGTGACCTTGAGCAGGGGGTCGGTGGTCGGCACGGGCGCGGGGCTCACAGGTTCGGCTCGATCTCGTCGGACCAGATCTGCATCCGCTCGCCGTCGTCGAGGTGGCAGGCGAGGTAGTGCGCACTGGTGGGGGCGTGGAAGGCGGGGCGCTCGGTGACGCACGCGGCGCCGACGCGGGCGGCATACGCACACCGCGGGCTGAAGGGGCACCCGGGAGGGACGGAAATCAAACTCGGCGGGGTGCCCTTGATCGGCATCAACCGGTCGGCAGGGTCGCGGTCCAGGCGCGGCATCGAGGCCATCAGGCCCCAGGTGTACGGGTGCTGCGGCTCGTTGAAGACCCCGTGCGCGCTCGCGTATTCGACGCTGCGCCCGGCATACATGACGAGGATGTCGTCGGCGAGTTCGGCGACCACCCCGAGGTCGTGGGTGATGATGATGACCGCGGCGTCGAAGTCGCGCTGGAGATCGCGGATGAGGTCGAGGATCTGGGCCTGGACGGTGACGTCGAGGGCCGTGGTCGGCTCGTCGGCGATGAGCAGGTCGGGGTCGCAGGACAGGGCCATGGCGATCATGGCGCGCTGGCGCATGCCCCCCGAGAACTGGTGCGGATAGTCGTCGACCCGCTTGTTCGGCTGGGGGATACCGACCCGCCCGAGGAGGTCGATGGCGTGCGCGCGGGCGGCCTTCTTGGGCACCTTGTTGTGCACCTGATAGGCCTCGATGATCTGGTCGCCCACGGTGTAGAACGGGTGCATTGCCGAGAGCGGATCCTGGAAGATCATCGCCATCTTCTTGCCGCGCAGGCCGCGGACCGTCTCGGCGGGGGCGCCGACGAGTTCTTGACCGTCGAGGCGGATCGAGCCCTGCATCCTCACCGTGCCCGGCTTGTGCAGACCCATGATGGACAGGCTCGTCACCGATTTGCCCGACCCGGATTCGCCGACGATGCCGAGGGTCTTGCCCCGGGCCAGGTCGAAGGACAGGCCGTCGACGGACTTGACGATGCCGTCGTCGGTGGGGAAGTGGACCCGCAGGTCGCGCACGCTGAGGTAGGCGTTGGCCGGTGGCTCCCCAAGGCCGCCGATCCCGGTCTCGTATGCCGTGCTGCCGGTCGTCGTGCCGGGTGCGGCGGGGCTCATGCGGTCCTCACTCGGGGGTCGATGACGGCATACAACAGGTCGACGACCAGGTTGCTGAAGACGATGAAGAAGGCCGCCAGGAGGGTCACCCCGAGAATGCGGGGGAGGTCCTGGTTGCCGATGGCATCAACGGTGTACTTGCCCAGGCCGTTGAGGGAGAAGGTCTTTTCGGTAAGCACGGCGCCGCCGAGGAGGAGGCCGAGGTCGAGACCGAAGACGGTGACGATCGGGGTCAGGGCGCCGCGCAACCCGTGTTTCAAGGTGACCGTGCGCGAGGGCAGGCCCTTGGCCCGGGCGGTGCGGATGTAGTCCTCATTCATCGTCTCGAGCATGCCGGCTCGGGTGAATCGGGCATAGGTGGCCGAGAAGAGGAAGGAGAGGGTGATCCACGGCAGGAGCAGGGAGTAGGCCCACTGCGCCGGGTTGGTCGTGAGCGGGGTGTAGGACCCACCGGGAGCGGTCCAACCGAGGGCGTAGCTGAAGACCGCCAGCGAGACCAGACCGGTGAAGTAGATGGGCAGCGAGATGCCGGCCAGGGCGACCGTCATCGCGGCCCGGTCGAAGAGGGAGCCCTTGCGGACCGCCGAGACGACGCCGACCGTGACGCCGAACAGGAGCCAGATGATCGAGGCACCGGCCGCCAGGGAGAACGTCACCGGAGCGCGGTCGAGCAGGTCCGGCCACACCGGGGTCTTGCTCTGGAAGGAGTAGCCCAGGCACGGGGCCGGGCAGTGCTCGATGCTCGTGCCCATGTCGTAGGTCGAGCCGACGAAGATCGCCTTGAACCAGTTCCAGTACTGCACCCAGATCGGGTCGTAGAACCCGAGCCGCTGCGCGGCCAGATGCACCGTCTCGGCCGTGGCGGTGCGCCCGACGTAACGGGTCGCCAGGGTTTCCGGGGTGGCCCCGGCCCAGCGGGGGAAGACGTAGAAGATCGTGAAGACGATCATGCTCACGACGATGAGCAACATGGCCGCAGCAATGAGTCGGCGAATGACGTAGGTCAACACAGGCAACGCGTCGGGTGGCCGGCCCCGCGAGACGGGACCGGCCACCCGGTGCTCTCACCTACCTTGTGGTTAGGGGTGATGGTGACGGGCAGGAGGTGCTGAGAGTTACTGCTTGCCCAGCGAGGTGTAGTCGTACATGCCGTACGCCTGGTTGACGAACACGTTCGTCAGGGTCTTGCCGCGCACGAGAAGGGCCTTGGCCCACACACCCGGGTAGATGACGGCGTTGTCCATGACGAGGGTGTCGATCTGGCCGTAAAGGGCCTCGCGCTTGGCGTTGTCGGTTTCGACGGCTGCCTGGTCGATCAACTTATCGACCTCGGGCATGCGCACCGAGATGTTCGAGGACCCACCGGTTTCCCGGATGACGCGGCTGTCGACGATCTGGGCGAGGAAGCCGTAGCCGTCGTTCCAGTCCGCACCCCAGCCATTCGCGGCCAGGCCGATGTTGTTGGCCTTGACGTAGGGCGGGTTGCCGGCATACGTGGAGAAG
Organism: Actinomycetes bacterium; assembly: GCA_029778715.1. Lineage (GTDB taxonomy): Bacteria > Actinomycetota > Actinomycetes > Actinomycetales > Dermatophilaceae > Phycicoccus_A. The sequence continues at coordinate 40,570 of JAKOPT010000019.1, forward strand.
TAGTCCTTCTTCGCGAAGCCCTTCGGGGTCACCTTGATGCCGACCTTGGCGAGCTGCTGCTGGAAGGCCTCGGCGAGCGCCTTCTCCTTCGGGCGCTCGTTGCGGAAGGCCATCGTGATCTCGAAGCCGTCCGGCTTGCCGCACTTGGTGAGTGCTTCCTTGGCCTTGGTCAGGTCACCCTTGTTGTCCTGGCTCGGGTAGAAGTCCTTCTTCAACGAACCCGGGATGAGCGGCGGCATGAGGGACGTCGCGATCGCGCCACCGGCGAAGGCCCCACCGTAGGCGGTCTGGTATGCCGTGCGGTCCATCGCATACATGATGGCCATCCGGCAGTCCTTGTTGTCCAGCGGCGCAACCGTCGTCGGGATCGAGGTGTACCAGAGCCGGGCGAGGGTCGGGTTGTCGGCGCGAGCCTTGAGGTTGGGGTCGGAGAGGACCTTGCCCTGGGTGGCCGGGGTGACCCCGGTGCCCGTGACGTGGATGTCGAGGTCGCCGGCGATGATCCGGTTGTCGATGTCGTCCTGGTTGACGTTCATCGAGTACTCGTAGCCGTCCGGCAGCGCCTTGCGCTGCGGGTCGGTCGCGGCGTCCCAGTTGGGGTTGCGCTTGAGGGTGAACTTCTTGCCCGCCTCGTACGTGGCGAACATGTACGGGCCGGAGCTGATCGGGTGCTCCTTGTACTTGGCGCCGGTGTCCTTGGCCTCGGGCACGGGGTAGGCCTGCGAGGTCGTCATGAGGTAGTCGAACCCGGAGAAGCTGTTCTTGAGGTGGAAGATGATCGTCGAGTCATCGGGGGTGTCGATGGCCGACTTGACGTCCACGCCCTTGGACTTGTAGGCGCCCTTGTAGTCCGCCGGCCACGCGAGCAGGTCGTCGAAGTAGGTCGGGGCGTCCGGGAAGATGTCCTTGTCGAGGGTGCGGGTGATCGCGTACTTGATGTCCTTGGACGTGATCGCGGTGCCGTCCTCGAACTTCAGGCCCGACTTCAGTTTGTAGGTCCAGGTCTTCGCGTTCTCGCTGGGCTTGCCCAGGCCGTCGGCGAGGTCGCCCGAAAGCTTCGAACTGCCATCACCGGGGGCGACGTCGAACATCACGAGCCCGCGCCCGTAGAGGCGCATGAGGTCCCAGGTGTAGCCGTAGTAGGAGTCGCCGGGGTCGGTGGAGTCCGGCTCGCCCTCGTCGGCCATCGTGATGGTGCCGCCCTTCTTGTCCGAAGGGTTGAAGATCTTGCCGTTGGCGGCGTCGAAGGCCGCCGTGGTGGTCGTCGCGGCGTTGTTCGACCCGCCACTCGACCCGCTGCAGGCGGCGAGCCCGAGAGCGGTCACCGCGGCGGCGGCCGTCACGGCGAGCAGCCGCTTCTTTCGGGGATTACTCATGATTTCCAGTACACCCTTCGTGCGATGGATGGTTGGTACCCACGGCTGTTAGCGGCCGCGGGGGTCGAAGGCGTCTCGCAAGCCGTCACCGAAAAGGTTGAAGGCAAGGACGGTGAAGAAGATGGCCAGGCCGGGGAAGAGCATGAAGTGCGGCATCGTGTAGAAGGTCACCGCGTCGGAGAGCATCCCGCCCCAGCTCGGTGTGGGGGGCTGGATGCCGACCCCGAGGAAGGACAGCGCCGCCTCGAAGAGGACGTTGCTCGGGATGAGCAAGGTGGAATAGACGAGGATCGGGGCGACGAGGTTGGGGAGCAACTCCCGCGCGAGGATGCGCGGGGTGCGGGCGCCAAGGCTGCGGGCGGCGTCGACGAATTCGCGCTCGCGCAGGGACAGGGTCTGGCCGCGGATGATCCGCCCGATGTAGGGCCAGTTGAAGAAGCCGATGATGAACACGAGCATCACCACGCGCAGCGTGTTTCCCTGGAGCCCAAAGGCATTGTCAGGAACGACGCCGGCGAGCGCAATCGCGAAGACGAGCAGGGGGAAGGCCAAGAAGACGTCCATGGCCCGGCTGATGACCGCGTCGACCCACCCACCGGCATACCCGGCGATGATCCCGAGCGTCGAGCCGATGATGACCGAGAGCAAGGTGGCGAGGAAGGCAATAAGGAGGGAGATCCGCGAGCCGTAGACGACCCGGCTGAACAGGTCGCGCCCGTTGACGGGTTCGACCCCGAAGAGGTAGTCCCAACTGATGCCGCCCCAGGCGCCCTTGGGGCCCAACGTGCCCATTTCGGTGTCGACGAGGTCCTGATGGAACTCGTCCGGCGGGTGCCCGAGGAACTTGACGATGAGCGGCGCGAAGATCGCGACGAGGATGAGGAAGATGAGCACGGCCGCGCCGGCCATCGCCACCTTGTCGCGCTTGAGCCGCCGCCAGGCGATTTGGGTGAGTGACCGCCCCTCGATCGCCTTGGGTGAGTCCGGACCCTCGGTCTCCAGCGCATCGGTCTGGGGGGTCGCGACCTCGGTGGGCGGAACGGTCATGCCGGGAGGCTCCTCGGGGTGCGCGGTCGGGCGAGGACGCGACGGACGCGCCTGGCGAAAGTGAGAGTACCGGGGTGATCCTGCACCCGAGAGCACGCTGACGCGCAGAGGGTGCCGCTCAGTGATACCCAATCGTGACCTTTAAAACCCCCGTCCCCGAGAGTGAGCGACCGGTTGGCCGAGTGGAAAGTGGCGGTATGCCGTGCCGCCGGCCTTGGGTGTGGCGCGTCGCTCCGCCCGGGGGCACCTCTACGTCAGGTCCCCCGTCGTGTTCGACAGGACCGCGCAATGGCTGTAAAAACGGCGAGCAACTAGCCGAAAAAGCGCCGACCCAGTAGCCTTTTTTGCATGTCGGACGCCGGGGACTACCTGCCACGACACCTGGATGCGGTGCTGGAGCGGGCCGTGGCCCACGCGCCCATCGTGATCTTGGATGGTCCACGAGGGGCCGGCAAAACGACCACTGCCGCGCGATTGGCCGCCTCGTCGGTGCTGCTGCCTCGGGACCTCGACCTACTCACGGCCGACGCGACGGCATACCTGCAGGCCCTACCCTCGCCGACCCTTGTCGACGAATGGCAGTTGGCGGGAGTCGACCTGCTGTGGATCCTCAAGCGCCTCGTCGATGACGACCCCACACCGGGACGATTCCTCCTCACCGGGAGCGTGGAGCCCGCTACCTACGGACCCACCTACCCGCTCACCGCCAGGGCCGCGCGCCTGGTCCTGCGCCCCATGACGAGCGCCGAACTGGCCGGGAACGGAGCGCGGGCGACGTTCCTCGACCGGGTCCTCGGGGGCGAGGACCCGCCGCTGGGTGCGGACGTGGCTGCACCTTTCGACCTGCAGTCGCTGCTCAGGCCGGGCTTCCCCGGGGCGCGACACGTCCCCGAACCGCGACCCTTCTTGGACGCCTACCTCAACATGGTGTCGCACCGCGCCGGCGAGGAGGGCCGGGATGCCACCCGGATGTTGCGGGCCATGCGGGTGCTTGCCACCCTGACCGGAGCGGCCGTGCCTGACCAGCGCATCTGGGACGCTGCCGACATCAACAAGGTGACGTGGAAGCACTACGACGACCTGCTGCACCGAGTTCACCTCACCGCTTCCCTTCCTGCGGCCGAGAGCAACAGGCTCAAGAGGATCACGGCATACCCCAAGAGATTCTTCGCCGACACCGCGATGGCCCTCGCGGCCGCCGACATCGGCCCCGCAGTTCTCCGCGCGAACCCAGCGACCACCGGGCCCTTCGTGGAGTCCTATGTCATGCAGCAGTTGCGCCCCCAGGTCGATCTCGTGGGGGGTGCGCTCATGCATGTGCGCACCGGCGCCGGCCAACGGGAGGTCGACGGCATCATCGAGGTGGGTTCGCGGTGGTGGGGTGTCGAAGTGAAAGCCAGCCGTCGACCGACCGTTGCCGACGCCCGTCACCTTGCCTGGCTGCGAGACCAGTTGGGTGAGCGGTTTGCCCAGGGCTGGGTGGTCCACACCGGTGCCGATTGTTACCCGTTGGGAGAGCGGTTGTATGCCGTGCCGCTGGGTGTGGTTGCCGGCTCCTGACGCGCGGCGCCGTCGTTGCCCCGCCACGGGTGAGCGGGGCGTTTTCGCGGCATACCGTCTGGCCTGAGAGACTGGACCCTATGCCTTCCTCCTCCCGCGCCGACATCCGCAACGTGGCCATCGTGGCGCACGTCGACCACGGCAAGACCACGCTGGTCGACAAGATGCTCTGGCAATCCGGCGCTTTTGGCGAGCACGACCACATTGACGAGCGCGCCATGGACTCCGGCGACCTCGAGCGCGAGAAGGGCATCACGATCCTCGCGAAGAACACCGCGGTGAAGTATGCCGGCCCCGCGGCCGCCGCTGCCGGCCTCCCCGACGGGCTGACGATCAACATCATCGACACCCCCGGGCACGCCGACTTCGGCGGCGAGGTCGAGCGCGGCCTGTCCATGGTCGACGGGGTCGTCCTCCTTGTCGACGCCTCTGAGGGGCCGCTCCCGCAAACCCGGTTCGTCCTCCGCAAGGCGCTCGCGGCGCATCTGCCCGTCGTGCTCTGCATCAACAAGGTCGACCGCCCCGACGCGCGCATCCCCGAGGTCGAGGACGAGGTCATGGAGTTGCTCATGGACCTCATCGAGGACTCCGAGGGAAAGGAGCACTACCTCGACCTGCCCACCGTCTACGCCTCGGCCAAGGCCGGGCGCGCCTCGACCACCCGCCCGGGCAACGGCGAACTCCCCGACGGCACCGACCTCACCGCCCTGTTCACCGCGATCATCGAGTCGGTGCCCGCACCCACCTACGAGGAGGGTGCCCCGCTCCAGGCGCACGTCACCAACCTCGACGCGAGCAACTTCCTCGGCCGCCTGGCCCTGCTCCGGGTGCACAACGGCACCATCCGCAAGGGCCAGCAGGTCGCGTGGTGCCGCCACGACGGCAGCATCGCCAAGGTCAAGATCACCGAACTCCTCATGACCGAGGCCCTCGAACGCAAGCCCGCCGAATCCGCCGGGCCGGGCGACATCATCGCCGTCGCCGGCATACCCGACATCACCATCGGCGAAACCCTCGCCGACCCCGACGACCCGCGCCCGCTGCCGCTCATCACCGTCGATGAGCCCGCCATCTCGATGACCATCGGCACCAATACCTCGCCGATGGCCGGGCGGGTCAAGGGCGCCAAGGTGACCGCGCGCCTGGTCAAGGACCGCCTCGACCGCGAACTCGTCGGCAACGTCTCCATGCGCGTGCTGCCCACCGAGCGCCCCGACGCCTGGGAGGTTCAAGGCCGCGGCGAACTCGCGCTGGCGATCCTCGTCGAGACCATGCGTCGCGAGGGCTACGAACTGACCGTGGGCAAGCCCCAGGTCGTCACCCGGGAGATCGGCGGCAAACGTCACGAACCCGTCGAGCGGCTCACCATCGACACCCCCGAGGAGTACCTCGGCGCGATCACCCAGTTGCTCGCCGCCCGCAAGGGCCGGATGGAGCAGATGACCAACCACGGCACCGGGTGGATCCGGATGGAGTTCCTCGTGCCCAGCCGCGGACTCATCGGGTTCCGCACCCAATTCCTCACCGAGACGCGCGGCACCGGCATCGCCCACCATGTCTTCGAGTCCTACGAGCCCTGGTTCGGCGACATCAGCACCCGCGTCACCGGCTCGCTCGTCGCCGACCGGGCCGGCGCCGCGACGAGTTACGCGATGTTCAACCTCCAAGAGCGCGGCACCCTCTTCATCCCGCCGACCACCGAGGTCTACGAGGGCATGATCGTCGGCGAGAACTCGCGCGCCGACGACATGGACGTCAACATCACCAAGGAAAAGAAACTGACCAACGTCCGGTCCTCGACCGCCGATGTCCTCGAACGCCTCGCCCCGCCGCGGACCCTCTCGCTCGAGCAGTCCCTCGAGTTCTGCCGCGAGGACGAATGCTGCGAGGTCACCCCGGAGGCGGTGCGGATCCGCAAGGTCGAACTCGACCAGGTGGTCCGGGCCCGGGCGGCGGCGCGGGCCCGCAAGGGCTGATGGAGTTGACGGCCGGCCGTGGGCTCCGCCGGGTCGGGGCGCTCCTCGGGAGCGTTCTGGCCGTCGCGGTGACCCTGGGCGCCTGCACTCCCGCCACCTCGACCGGGCAGCAGCCGGCGAGCCGGGGCGGGACGCTCACCCTGCTCTCGGCCACCCCGATCGCCACCCTCGACCCGCAGCGGGTCGCCGACCCGACGGTCGCCGCACTGCTCGGACGCACCCTCCACCGCACGCTCACGGCATACGCCCCGAGCAGCGACGCCTCGCAACCGGCGCGCCTCGTCGGTGACCTCGCGACCGACACCGGCACGCCGAGCGCGGACCTCAAGACCTGGCGGTTCACCCTCCGCAACGACGTCCGTTGGCAAGACGGCGCCGCGGTGACCTGCGCCGATGTCAAGCATGGCATCGCCCGCACGTTCGCCACCGATGTGGTCGCCGGGGCGGCTACCGACGCCTTGGCGGTCCTCGCCGTGCCCCGCACCGCGGAGGGCAAGTCGACATATGCCGGTCCGTATGCCGCGGTCGACGCCGGCGACGCCGGCAAGGCCGCCTTCGACAAGGCCGTCGCCTGTGACGGGTCGACGATCACGTTCACGCTGAGCGACGCGGTGTCGGACTTCACCGACATGCTCACCTTGCCCACGTTTGCGCCGGTCAAGAAGGACGGCGATCCCGGTCCCACCGGCACCCTGCCGGCGCTGTCCGACGGGCCCTATCAGGTCGACGGCACCTGGAATGCCCTCACTGGTGGGGTGCTCGTCCGCAACCCGCGGTGGTCGCCCGCTTCGGACCCGATCCGCAAGGCCCACCCCGACCGGATCGCCCTGGTCACGGGCGGCGACGCCGGCGCGATCATGGAGACGGTCCTCGCCGACGGCACCGACGCGCAGCGCGCCGTCGCCCTCACGCCGGCCCCGCCCTCGCTTCAACTTCAGGTAGCCGCCGTCGACGCGCTCCGGGCGCGCTCGCTCACCGCCTCGACCGGCGTCGTCGACTATGTCGTGCCCAACGTGCGCAGCGCAGTTTTCGCGAACCCGCAGGTGCGGGTGGCCCTCGAAAAGTCGACCAACCGCGCCGGGTATGCCGCGGCGCTCGGTCCCACGTTCGCGGTCCGCCCGCACGGGTCGGTGCTGCCAGAGGGGATGCGGGCCCTGGCGTCGTCCTCGGCGCCGGCTTCGCCCTCGCCGTCGGCTCGCGCGTCGCTGTCGGCGAGTGCCTCGGCCGCGCCGTCCGACACGGGGGCTGCTGCGGCCTCCCCCAGCCCGTCGGCGAGCGCGTCCGCCTCGGCAGTCCCGTCGGCTGCCCCGTCGACGTCGTCGTCGCCGCTCACCGGGGCCGACCCGGTCGCGGCGCGGGCCGTGCTCACCGCCGCTGGGATGACCCTGCCGGTGCCGATGACCGTGGCCTACCGGCCCAGCCCCGCCGCCGACAAGGCGATGGCCGCCCTGGTCGCCGGGTGGCAGGCCGCTGGCTTCGCGCCGACCCTCAAGCCGATCGCCGACACCTACTTCCCCACGATCGCGGCCCCTACGGCGACGGACACCTACGACGTGTTCTGGTCGAACTGGTCCCCGGCGTGGGACTCGGCCTCGACGGTGCTGCCCCCGCTTTTCGACTCCTCCTTCAACCTCACCACCGCGGGCACCGGCCGCGACTACGGCGCCTGGTCCAACACCGACTGGAACGCCCACATCCGCACCATCGCCGCCCTCCCCGACGCGACCACCCGCGAACATGCCTGGGCGGCCGCGGACGCGACCGTTCGCGCCGACGGCGCCTACGTCGCCCTGGCCCAGCGGTATGCCGTCCACGTCGCCGGCAGCGAGGTGCGTGGCCTGGCACCGCACCCGTTCGGCGGCGGCACGGTCGACCTCGCGGTCATCGGCGTCACGTCGTAGCGTCAGCGATACCGCCCCGCCGACGTGGCGCCCGCAGCGCCACCCGGCCAGGTGAGTACCCGATGAGAAAGGCCACCCGATGAGTCGCGTCCTGTTCGTCCACGCCCATCCCGACGACGAAACCCTCGCCACCGGGATCGCCCTGGCCCACCTGAGCGACCGTGGCCACGACGTACACGTCCTCACCTGCACCCTCGGGGAGGAGGGCGAGGTCATCCCGCCCGAGTTGGCTTACCTCGAACAGGCCCCCGGCGACCCGTTGGCCGCGCATCGGCGCGCGGAACTGCGCACCGCCATGGGCATCCTCGGTGTGTCTCATCACGTCCTCGGTGAGCCGGACGCCGGAGGTGAGCCCGCGGCATACCGGGACTCCGGGATGGCCGGCTCGGTGGCCGCGCGGCACCCCCGGGCGTTCGCGTCGGCCCCGTTGGCGGCGGTCGCGGGGCACCTGCGGGCGGTTATCGCCGGACTGGCGCCCGACCTCGTGGTCACCTACGACGGGGAGGGTGGTTACGGTCACCCCGACCACATCCGGGTCCACGAGGCGACGGTCGCGGCGCTCGCCGGGATGCCCGAGGCGACCCGGCCCCGGCTGGCCCTCATCCTCACCCCGCTGTCCTGGGCGCGCGAGGACCGGGCCTGGCTCACCGGCGCCGACCTCGACCCGGCGTGGAGCGTGCCCGGGGAGGACGCGGCATACCCGCCCTCGGTCGTCGCCGACGCCCTGGTGACGTATGCCGTGTGCGCGCCCGAGCAGATCGCGCGGCAGGCCGCGGCGTTGCGGGCGCACGCGACCCAGGTGATCGTCGGGGAGGGGGCCTACGCGTTGTCCAATCTGGTCGCCGCGCGGCTGTCGGGACGTGAGGGGTATGCCGCGGCCGACCCGGTGACCGGTGCGCTGTTGCCTGGTCACGGTCCGCGCCGGGACCTCGAGGAGTTGTTGCGTACTGGCGAGTAGGTCGCGGTCATCGGTGGGGTGGCGCGACCTTTAGGCTGGTCGGGTGCGCGTCGCCTTACTGTCCTACCGATCCAAACCCCACTGCGGTGGGCAGGGCATCTACCTGCGCCATCTTTCGCGCGAACTCGTTGCGCTCGGGCATGAGGTGAGCGTCTTCTCGGGGCAGCCCTATCCCGAGCTCGACCCCGGCGTCCATCTCGTCCCCGTGCCCAGTCTCGATCTCTACCGCGAGCCCGACCCGTTCCGGATCCCGTGGCCGCGCGAGTTCCGGGACCGGATCGACGTGCTGGAGTTCGCGACCATGTGCGTGGCCGGGTTCCCCGAGCCGTGGACGTTCGGGAAACGGCTGGTGCGTTACCACCTCGAGGCGTTGCGGACCTTCGACGTCATCCACGACAACCAGACCCTCGCTCACGGGGTGCTGGAGTTGCAGGAGTTGGGGTTGCCGCTGGTTGCGAGCATCCACCACCCGATCACCATGGACCGCAAACTCGACCTGGCTGCCGCACCGCTGTGGCGGCAACCCTCGCTGCGGCGCTGGTACGGCTTCTTGCGGATGCAGGGCAAGGTGGCCCGCGGCCTCAATCACATCGTCACCGTGTCGCAGTCCTCGGCCATCGACATCGCGCGCGAGTTCGGGGTGGACCCGGCACGCATCGACGTCATCCCGCTCGGGGTCCAGCCCGAGGTGTTTGCCGAGTATGCCGGGTCGCGGATTCCCGGCCGGATCGTCGCCATGGCCTCGGCGGACAGTCCGTTGAAGGGCATCGCCACCTTGTTGGAGTCGATGGCGAAGTTGCGCACCGACCGGGACGTGTCGCTGACCTTGGTGGCCAAGCCGACGCCCGGCGGGGTGACCGAGCGGATGGTCGACCGGCTGGGGTTGCGCGACATCGTCTCGTTCGTCCACGGGCTCTCCGTCGAGGATCTGGCGGCGACCATGGGCTCGGCCGAAATCGTCTGTGTGCCCTCGCTGTACGAAGGGTTCTCGCTGCCGACGCTGGAGGCGATGGCCTGCGGGACGCCGCTGGTCGTGAGCGACGGCGGGGCGATCCCCGAGGTCGTCGGGGAACCCGGTCTGGCCGCCGACATCGTCCCCGCCGGCGACGCCGAGGCCCTCACGGCCGCCCTGCGGGCTCTCATCGACGACCCGGACCGGCGGGCCCGGATGGGGCGCGCTGCGCGCGAGCGGGCCCGCACCACCTTCAGCTGGGAGGCGGTCGCGCGGGCCACGGCTAAGGTCTACGAGCACGCGATCCACGAGGCGTCCCTGCGCGCCGGCGGCCAGGACCTCGAGGGGGTGGTGTGATGCTCACCGTCGATTTCGGCCGGTTCGGGTTGCGGCCGGGGGAACGGGTCCTCGACCTCGGGTGCGGTGCCGGGCGACACGCCTTTGAGGTGTATCGGCGCGGCGGCGATGTCGTCGCGTTCGACCAGAACGCCGCCGACCTCGCCGAGGTGGCCGACATCTTCACCGCGATGGCCGACGCGGGTGAAGTGCCCGACGGGGCCCGCGCGGTCACCGTCGAGGGGGACGCCCTCGACCTGCCCTTCAGAGACGGCGAGTTCGACAAGATCATCGCCGCCGAAATCCTCGAGCACATCCCCGCCGACGCCCAAGCGCTCGCCGAGCTCTACCGCGTGCTGGCCCCGGGCGGCATACTCGCCGTCACCGTGCCCCGCTGGTTCGCCGAGCGGGTCAACTGGGCCCTCTCCGACGCCTACCACGAGGTCGAGGGCGGCCATGTGCGCATCTACACCGAGCGGGAATTGCGGCACAAACTCGAAAAGGCCGGGTTCGTCGTCGACGGGCGATCGTTCGCGCACGCGCTGCACTCGCCCTACTGGTGGCTCAGATGCGTCGTCGGTGTCGACAACGACACCAACCCGCTCGTGCGCGGCTACCACCGGCTGCTCGTCTGGGACATGATGGCCGCCCCGCGCCTGACGCGCACGGCCGACCGCCTCCTCAACCCGGTGCTCGCCAAGTCGGTCGTCCTCTACGCCCACAAACCAGCGACGCCATGAACACCGCGCCCGCGCACGCCCGGATGACCGACCGGCTCCCCACCCTCGCCGAGGCCCGGGGCACCGCGGCCTGGCTTGCCAGCTGCGTCGACATCGACGGGGCGATCGGGTGGGAACGGCGCCGGCACGTCGATGCCTGGAACCATGTCGAATGCGCGATGGCGCTCACGGCGTTCGGGCAGACCGAGGCGGCCGACGCGGCATACGGGTGGCTCGCGGCCAACCAACGCCCCGACGGGACCTGGCCGATGAAGACGACCCGCGGCGTCGTCGAGGATTCCAGCGCGGACGCCAACCAGGTCGCCTATGTCGCGGTGGGGGTGTGGCATCACTGGCTGGTGCGCGGTGAGCGCGGGTTTGTCGGGGCGATGTGGCCGCGGGTGCGGGCCGCGCTCGACTGGGTGGTGGCGCGCCAACTGCCGTGGGGCGGAATCGCATGGAGCGAAACCGCTGACGGGCGGCGGTGGTCGGAGGCGCTGCTCGCGGGGTCGTCGAGCATCGTGCATGCCTTGGACTGCGGGGTGTTGATCGCCGGGTTGCTCGGGGAGTCGGCGCCAGAGTGGGTGACGGCCCGGGAGCGTCTGGCGGCGGCGGTGCGTGAGCACGAGACGCTGTTCATCGACAACGCGCGGTATTCGATGGACTGGTACTACCCGATCCTCGGGGGCGCGGTGCGCGGCGATGCGGCGTGGGAACGGCTGGACAAGCGCTGGGAGGAGTTCGTGCGGCCCGGGCTGGGCATTCACTGCGTGGCCGACCACCCGTGGGTGACGGGCGCCGAGACCTGCGAGTTGGCGATGACGCTCGACGCGCTGGGGGATCGCGAGCGGGCCATGGAGTTGGTGCGCTCGACGCACCATTTGCGTGACGACGACGGCGCCTACTGGACCGGCTATGTGTATGCCGAGGGCGTGCGGTGGCCGGTGGAGCGCTCGACGTGGACGGCGGCGGCGGTGTTGCTGGCCCTCGACGCGCTGGCGGGCTATTCCGGGGGTGCGGGGATCTTCCGCCTCACCCCGTGACCGCGGGCCTGCCAAGTCAGCGGACCGGGTTGCCGGCCTCGCCGTCGACACGGCGCAACACGCGCATCGACCCGCAGGCCGCTATCTCCTCCCAATCGCCACTGGCCAATGCCCGCCGATAGACGCGCCACGGCGGTTGGCCGCCGTCCTCGGGGCGTTCGAAAACGTCGTGGATGACGAGCGCAGCGCCCCGCGACACCCACCGGGCGAACCCCTCGTAGTCGTTGGTCACATGCTCGTCGGTGTGCCCGCCGTCGATGAACAACAGCGCCAGCGGCGTGCGCCAATGCCGCGCCACCGTCGGGGCGCGCCCGACGATCCCGATGACCTCCTCCTCGAGGCCGGCGCGGGTGATCGTGCGCCGGAAATGCGGCAGGGTGTCGATGCGGCCGGCTTCGGGGTCGACAAGGCTCGGGTCGTGCCACTCCCAGCCGGGCTGGTTCTCCTCGGAACCGCGGTGGTGGTCGAGGGTGAAGACGACCGATCCGGCCTCGCGGGCCGCGGCGCCGAGGATGACGGCCGACTTGCCGCACCAGGTGCCGATTTCGAGCCCGGGCCCGTTCGTCAGGGCCGTCCGGGCCGTCGCGAAGAGCAGCGCGCCCTCGTCGTCGGGCATGAAACCCGCTGTAGCGCGGGCGAAGTCCAGCAAGTCGGCGGTGCTCAACTGAGGGATCATGAGGGGTCCTGGACGAGGTTGACGTAGGTGTGGTGGAGGGTGAACCCGAGTCGCCCGTAGAGGGCGAGCGCGGTGGTGTTGGCCGCGTCGACCTGTAGGTGCAGATCGTGGCTGCCGCGCTGGTATGCCGCCTCGCTCAGTTTGGTGAGCACCGTCCGGCCCAGCCCCCGGCCCCGATGCGCCGGGTCGACCCACATGGAGGCGATCCCGCCCCAGCCATGCGCCAGGCCCAACCGGCCGATGGCCACCAGCCCCTCGGGGCCGGACACCGACGCGAACACCTGCGCCGGTGAGCCGGTGAGAATGGCCCGCGCAGCCACCTCGTCGATGGGCCGGTAGGCACCGAACGCGGCGAGCCACTCCTCGGTCAAGGTGTCGCTGAGGTGCACCGGGGGGAGGTCGGAATCGGCGGATCGGGCGCCGGGACTCGTGGTGGGGCCGCCAGCGGACCAGGAGGCCACCGACAAGGAACTGGCCGTCAAGCACCGGGTCGGCGGGCCCGCGGCATACCCGCGCTCAGGGACGAGAAGGGCGGCCAACTCAGCGTGGGTGTCGGGTCGGCCGGGAGGGACGGCGAGGCAGAAGTTCGCGGGGAGGGAGCGGGCGGCATACCAGGCCTCGACCCAGGCGACCGCGTCGGCAACCGGCACGCCGGGGGAGCCGGCCGTGACGCACGAGTTGGCGCGCGCGGTGAACCCCCGCCCGGCCCGGACGATCCAATCCCCGAGGTGGGCGCGTTCGAGCGGGGGCCAGGCATCGACCATCGCGCGCTGCAACTCCTCGACGCCGCAGCGGGGGCCATCGAGGACGGCGCCGCCGGCTTTTGCGTCGATTTGTCCCGCGGCGGCCATGGGGGCAGCCTAAACGGCCCGGGAGGGGGTGCCTCGAACCGGCGCCGCGTGCATAGGATGTGGCCCATGACGTATGTGATCGCGTTGCCCTGTGTGGACGTCAAGGACAAGGCCTGCATCGAGGAATGCCCCGTCGACTGCATCTACGAGGGCGAGCGGAGCCTCTATATCCACCCTGACGAGTGCGTGGACTGCGGCGCCTGCGAGCCGGTGTGTCCGGTCGAGGCGATCTACTACGAGGACGACGTCCCCGAGGAATGGGCCGACTACTACAAGGCGAACGTCGAGTTCTTCGACGACCTCGGCAGCCCCGGCGGTGCCGCCAAGATGGGCGTGATCCCCAAGGACCACCCGATCATCGCCGCCCTGCCCCCGCAGGCCCACGCCGAGTGAGGCGTCCCCGGGTGCCGCTCACTGGCCTCCCGGTCGCCTTCTGCTGTCACTGATTGGGCGTATGCCGCATGCGCACCCTTCCTGATTTCCCTTGGGACACCCTCGCTCCCTATCGCCAGCGAGCCGCCGAGGTCGCCGGCGGGATCGTCGACCTCTCCGTCGGCACCCCGGTCGACCCGACTCCCCAGGTCATCCAGGACGCGCTCCGGGCTGCCGCCGATGCCCCGGGCTACCCCCAAACGTGGGGCACGCCTGAACTTCGCGAAGCGGTGTCGGTGTGGTTCGAGGCCCGGCGCGGGGTGCGCGGAGTCGACCCCGACGGCGTCCTGCCGACGATCGGGTCCAAGGAACTCGTCGCCTGGCTCCCCACCCTGCTCGACCTCGGCGCCGGCGACATCGTGGCCTTCCCCCGGGTCGCCTACCCGACCTACGACGTGGGCGCGCGCCTAGCCGGGGCGCAACCACTGGCCGTCGATGCTCTCACTTCCCTCGGGCCGCTCACCCGCGCCACGACACCAAAACTGTTGTGGCTCAACTCCCCTGGAAACCCCACGGGCAAGGTGCTGGGCGTGGACCACTTGCGCAAGGTCGTCACCTGGGCCCGCCGCCACGGGGTGATCGTCGCCGCCGACGAGTGCTACGCCGAACTCGACTGGCGCGACCGCTCGGTCGGCGAGTGGCGCGCCGAACCCCCGACCACCCCCTCGCTGCTCGACCCGCGCGTCTGCGACGGTTCCCACGAGGGCCTCCTCGTCTGCTACTCGCTGTCCAAACAGTCCAATCTCGCCGGCTACCGCGCCGCTTTCCTTGCCGGGGACGTCACCCTCGTGCGGCAGATCCTCGAGGTGCGCAAGCACGCGGGGTTCATGATGCCGTGGCCGGTCCAGCAGGCGATGATCGCCGCGCTCGCCGACCCTGAGCACGTCGCCGAGATCAAGGTGACGTATGCCGCGCGCCGCGCTCGCTTGCGTCCGGCCGTCGAGGCATTCGGGTTGCGGGTCGAGGATTCCGAGGCCGGTTTGTACCTCTGGGCCAGCGCCGACGAGGACTGCTGGGTGAGCCTCGATCGGTTGGCGCGACGCGGCATACTCGCTGCTCCGGGAGCCTTTTACGGGAGCGCCGGCGCGCGCCACGTCCGCCTCGCCCTGACCGCGACCGACGAGCGGATCGACACCGCGGTGGCGCGCCTGACCTGACCTCGGGGCGGCATACGGGGGGTGAATCATCGCGAGGAGTTGGCCACAACGATTGCGCGAGAGCCCCTACCCACAGGTAGGGTCATCGAATAGTGCCGCCCGGCCGACCACCCCCTGGCCGGCCCCTGTGCAAAGGAGTGCCGGATGCCTGATCACCCGGTTGGAGCCACGCTCACCACCCCGACCACTAGTTTGGACCTCGCCCTGTCGCCTGCGACCGAGGGCAACGACGGCTACGACATCGCGTCCCTGCTGAGCCGCACCGGCAACGTCACCCTCGATGCCGGATTCACCAACACGGCCAGTTGCACGAGCGCGATCACCTACATCGACGGCGACCGCGGCATTCTGCGCTACCGCGGCTACCCCATCGAGCAGATCGCCGAACACTCGACGTTCCTCGAAACGACGTACCTGCTCATCTACGGCGAGCTCCCGACCGCCACCGAACTGGCCGCTTTCGAGGAACGCGTCCGCCAGCACACGATGCTCCACGAGGACCTCAAGGCGTTTTTCCAGGGGTTCCCTCGCGATGCCCACCCGATGCCAGTGCTCTCCTCGGCGGTGTCGGCGCTGTCGACGTTCTACCAGGACAGTCTCGACCCCTTCGATGACGAGCAGGTCGAGATTTCGACGATCCGGCTGTTGGCCAAGTTGCCGACGATCGCGGCCTACGCCTACAAGAAGTCGATCGGGCAGCCCTTCCTCTACCCCGACAACTCCCTCACCCTCACCGAGAACTTCCTGCGGATGACGTTCGGGGTGCCGGCGACGACGTACGAGATCGACCCCGACCTGGTCAAGGCGCTCGACCTGCTCCTCGTCCTGCACGCCGACCACGAGCAGAACTGCTCGACATCGACTGTGCGCCTGGTGGGGTCCTCGCACGCCAACTTGTTCGCGTCGGTCTCGGCCGGTATCAACGCGCTCTTCGGCCCGCTCCACGGCGGCGCCAACCAGGCGGTGTTGGAGATGCTCGAACGCATCCAGCGCGCCGACTACGACGTCCACACGTTCATGGAGAAGGTCAAGAACAAGGAGACCGGCATTCGCCTCATGGGCTTCGGGCACCGGGTCTACAAGAACTACGACCCGCGTGCGGCGATCATCAAGAAGACCGCCCACGAGATTCTCGAGGCCAACCCCGAGCACGACCGCCTGCTCGACATCGCCATGGAACTCGAGGCCATTGCCCTCGGCGACGACTACTTCCTCGAGCGACGCCTCTACCCCAACGTCGACTTCTACACGGGGTTGATCTACAAGGCGATGGGGTTCCCGGCCCGGATGTTCACGGTCCTGTTCGCACTCGGGCGGCTGCCGGGCTGGATCGCCCAGTGGCGCGAGATGATCAAGGACCCGACGACGAAGATCGGTCGCCCACGTCAGGTGTACATCGGGGCGCCCGAGCGTCCGTACGTCCCGCTCGCGCAGCGCTGAAGTCCTCGGGGCGTCCCCGGCGAGGGCGGTGGAGGTCTTTCGCTCCGCTCCCGCAGCGCTGAATCGAATCGTCTGCGGCGTCGGCCGGTATGCCGTTCCCGTGCGCCCTGGGCCAACCGTTCCCGCAGGACACCTGAGGCCGTCTTCGCCTGGGCCCACAAGTCCTGCTGCACCTGGACCCCTGCCGCAACTGGACCTAGGAAAGGTGCACTTCGCACCCCGACAGTCAGGGTGCGGAGTGCCCCTTTCCCGCCTTAGGCGGGAAAGGTGGGACCGGAGGGGCGGCGAACTCAGCCGACGCGCAGCACAACCCGCTGAGCGGGTTGCCGCGCATCGGCTGAGTGCCAGGTGAGCGCATCGGCCGAGCGAGACCGGGTCCATTCCCGGTCGGCCACGACCACCGAGGTCACCCCGGTGTCGACTGACCGGGCCACCCCCCAGGCGCCAATGGCCCAGGCCTGCGCCTCGGAGGTCGCGTCGACGACGACGCTCGTGCCCTCGATGCGGGCGGTGAGGCCGTGGTCGGCCTTGACGAGGGTCGCGACCGCGCCCGCCGTGCCGGCGGTCTTCGGAGCATCCAACCGGCACCCGATACCGGCTGGGGACTGCCCGGAGAGCACCGAGGCGGTGGCCCGCGCCTGCGCCTCGTGCTGGGCATAGGCGGTGCCGTCGGCGCTGCGTTGCACCGCCTGCGCGGCATGGGCGATGTCCGCGGTCTGCCAGTTGGGGACCTCTTCCAGCGCGTCGTAGAACGCGTTCGAGGAGTATTCGGGGTTCATGATCTGCTCGACGGTGCCCCAGCCCTGCGACGGGCGCTGCTGGAACAGGCCCACCGAATCCCGGTCGCCGTAGGAAATGTTGCGAACCTTGGACTCCTGCATGGCCGTGGCGATGGCGATGGTGGCCGCCCGGGGGACCATGCCGCGGCGCATGGCGATCGCCGTGATGACGGCGGCGTTGCTCGCCTGATCGGGGGCCCAGGTGAAGGTCCGACCACTGGCGACTACGCGGCATTCCAGGGGCGACCACGAGTCGATGAGGCGGCGCACCCCGATCCAGGCGCCCAGGCCCACGCCGAGGACGAGGGCGACCACGAGTAGGCAACCCCAGCGGCGGCGGCGCGGTCCGGAGTGCTCCTCGGCGAGGGTCATCGGTGGGTGGGGCATGAATCTCCAGGGGGTCGGTCATCGGCAGTGCTCGGGCCGAGGGCCGGGTCGGTGGTCGAGCCGCTTCGGGCAAGGGCGCTGCGCGCGGTTGGGCGGCTCAGGGCGAGTGGTGCGGTGCGGCCCCCCTAGTTGTGCGCGTGCAGCGCCGAGTTGAGGAGGATGCCGTGTCCGTCGCGCGGTTTGGCGAGCACCGCACCGGACACCGAGTCGCGTAGGAAGAGCAGATTGTCCTGACCGGACAACTCGCGGGCCTTGGCGACCGTCCCGTCGGGCAGGGTGACCTTGGTGCCGGCCGTGACGTAGAGACCGGCCTCGACAACACAGTCGTCGCCGAGGGCGATGCCCAGCCCGGATTCGGCCCCCAACAGGCAGCGTTCGCCGAGCCGGACTCGCTCGGTGCCGCCTCCGGACAGGGTGCCCATGGTCGAGGCGCCCCCACCGATATCGGTGCCGTCGCCGACGACGACTCCTTGGCTGAGGCGCCCTTCGATCATCGAGGTGCCCAGCGTGCCGGCGTTGAAATTGACGAACCCCTCGTGCATGACGGTCGTGCCGGGGGACAGGTGCGCCCCCAGGCGAACCCGGTCGGCATCGGCGATCCGCACCCCGGACGGCACGACGTAGTCGACCATCCGGGGGAACTTGTCGACGCCGTAGACGGTCACCGGTCCGCGGGCGAGCAGCCGGGCCCGGGTGGCCTCGAACCCGTCGACCGCGCACGGGCCGTGGTTGGTCCACACCACGTTGGGGAGGACCGCGAAAATGCCGTCGAGGTTGATCGAGTTGGGCTGCACGAGCCGGTGCGAGAGCAGGTGCAGGCGCAGATAGGCGTCGATCGTGTGCGCGGGCGGGGCATCAAGGTCGATGACAACGGACTGGTGGGTGCGACGGACCTGCCGGGCCGGGTCGTCGCCGACGAGCGCGAGGAGCCATTGCGGCACCGGGCGATCCTCCGGCGCGCCGAGGCCGGGTGCGGGGAACCAGGCGTCGAGGACCACCCCGTCGAGGGTGCGGGTCGTGAGGGCCAGGCCCCAGGCCGTGCGGGTCGTCGTCATGCCATTAGGGTACGTGCCGCACCTGTCACCCCTTCCGAGCCAACGGGCGCCCTCCTGCTGGGGCCGGGGACACTAGGCTGCCCGGTATGCCGCCCGCACCCGTCGCGCTCGACCTCGCCACCGATGTCGTCACCCTGACCGCCGCCGTCTGTGATGTGGTGTCGGTGAGTCGTGACGAAAAGGTGCTCGCCGACGCCATCGAGGCAGCGCTCGCGCCGCTCACCCATCTGCACGTAACCCGGCTCGGACACACCCTCATTGCCCGAACCGACCTCGGGCGGGACGAGCGGGTCGTCCTCGCCGGACACATCGACACCGTGCCGGTGACCGTCGACCCGGCGAACGTGCCGACGCGGCGAGTGGTGAACGCTGATGGTGAGGTGCTCTGGGGGCGCGGCACGGTCGACATGAAGGGCGGAGTCGCGGTCATGCTCCGCCTGGCCCAGGACCTCGCCAGCCCCAACCGGGACCTCACCTTCGTCTTCTACGAGGCCGAGGAGATCGACAGCCAATACAACGGGCTGCGCCACGTCCAGCTCAACCACCCCGACCTCATCGACGATGCGGTGTTCGCCGTGCTCCTCGAGCCCACCGACGCCCAGGTCGAGGGGGGGTGCAAGGGCACCCTGCGCGCCGAGGTCGTCACCAAGGGGATCGCGGCCCACTCGGCGCGGCCATGGAAGGGACACAACGCGATTCACGATGCCGGAGAAATCCTCATCCGGCTCGCGGCATACCAACCCCGGACTGTCGATGTCGACGGGCTGGAATACCGCGAAGCTCTCAACGCGGTCCTTATCTCCGGCGGGATCGCCGGCAACGTCATCCCCGACCGGTGCACGGTCACCGTCAACTACCGCTATGCGCCCGACCGCAGCGAGGCCGAAGCCGAGGCGCACGTCCGACAGGTGCTCGACGGGTTCGACCTGACCGTCGTCGACAACGCCGCCGGTGCGCGCCCGGGCCTCCACCTCCCGGCCGCGCAGGCATTCGTCGAGGCACTCGGCGTGACGGTCACCGCGAAGCAGGGGTGGACCGATGTCGCGCGGTTCTCCGCGATGGGGGTGCCCGCGGTCAATTTCGGGCCCGGGGACCCCAATCTCGCGCACATGGACGACGAGCAGTGCCCGGTCGAGCAGTACCTCGCCTGTGAGGCCGCGTTGCACCGCTGGCTCGCCCCCGGTATGCCGTTCGGCGACCCGTCGTGATCTGGGTCATCAGCGGCATCGCCGCTGCCCTCGTCGTCGTCGTGGCCGTGGGGGCGGCGTTCGGCCGTTTCGGGCTCGACGCGCTTCCCGAGTCGCTCGGTCGCGGGGCCCGGGGCGGCGATGCCGAAGGCGGGTCAGACGCTTCCCCCGATGGCGAGGATCGCGCGACCGATGTGGACGATGCCAACCCCAAGGGCCACGAGGGCGACGTGACTCATGCGGAGGGTGCCGACGGAGCCGTGGGCTACCGGGTGCTGGCGACGCCGGCCACCACGACCGGTGATGGGGAGGGGGCCGCAGCCGACGCTGCGG
This sequence comes from Actinomycetes bacterium, assembly GCA_029778715.1. Classification (GTDB taxonomy): domain Bacteria; phylum Actinomycetota; class Actinomycetes; order Actinomycetales; family Dermatophilaceae; genus Phycicoccus_A. Next base: position 60,735 of record JAKOPT010000019.1, read on the forward strand.
GGGACCCGAGCACGGAGCAGGAGGGGGCAGCCGTCGCCGACGGCGACTCAACCCCCCGCCGAGACCGCGGCCTGCCGGTGCGGCGGCTGCGCTCGATCGACATCGCCGTTGCCTCGGCATACGGGCTCATTGCATTTTGGCTGCTCGGGGGGCTGTTCGCGGACGTTCAAGGCACCTACCTCTCCCAAGGCGTTCAGGACCAACAGGCCTTCGAGTGGTACTTCGGGGCGGCCGCGCACAACCTCGTGACCTGGTCCAACGCCCTGTTCAGCGACCTGCAGAACTATCCGCTGGGCGTCAATCTGATGGCCAATGCCAGCGTCCTCGGCCTCTCCATCCCGTTCGTGCCGGTCACCTGGTACGCCGGGCCGCAGTTGACGTTCGTCCTCATCGAGTGGGTCGGCTACTCGGCGACCGCGACCGCGTGGTACCTCCTCTTCGTGCGCCGCCTGGGGGCGCACCGGGTGGCGGCGGGCCTCGGGGGGCTGCTGGTTGCCTTTTCCCCGGGCATGGTCTCGCACGGCAACGGGCACCCCAACTTCCTGGCCCAGTTCCTCATCCCGGTCATCATCGACCGGCTCATCGCGTTGCAACGGCGCGGTCGCACGCGCGGCCAATGGGTGCGGTCCGGCATCTGGCTGGGTCTGCTCGTCACGTGGCAGTTGTTCATGGGGGAGGAGGTGCTCCTCCTCGCGACCATCGGGATCGGTGTCACCGCCCTGATGCTGCTGCTGCGTCGTCGCCTCGACGTGCGCGCGATGTTGCCCGGACTCCTGGTGGGAGCCGCGACCGCGGTGGTCTTGTGCGCCTTCCCGCTGTGGTGGCAGTTCTTCGGCCCGCAGAGTTACCGGTCGATGTGGCAGCCGGATGCCGCCAACGACCTGGCATCGTTGTGGGGCCGGGCCACCCGGACCGTCGGCGCCGACCCGTGGGCCTCGGCGGCCCTGTCGATGAACCGCACCGAGGAGAACGCCTTTTTCGGTATGCCGTTGTGGCTGTTCGCCGGGGCCGTGCTGCTGTGGAAGGGGCGACGGCCGGTCGTCGGCGCTGCGGCGGCGGTGGTCGTCGTGTCGACGTGGATCTCCTTGGGCGCCGAGGTCAAACTCAATGGGCAAGTCGTCCACTGGTGGCCCGGCCTTTGGCCCTATGTCAGTGGCCTGCCCTTCGTGGAGTCGGTCCTGCCCACGCGCCTGACGTTGGTCGCCGTGCCCGGCTTTGCCGTCCTGCTCGTCGTCGCCGTCGATGCCGCACTCCGGGGCCGATTCGGGCGAGCGGGCCGGGGCGAGTGGGAGGTGCCCATCCCCGGGCCACGCTGGCCAGCCACTCCCAAACGCACCGCCGTGGTCTGTGTCGCCGCCGTGGTGGCCCTCCTACCCCTCGTGCCGACTCCCTTGGTCGCCGATCCGCGCCCAGCGGTGCCCGCGTTCTTCACATCGGGGACCTGGCGGTCCTATGTATCGCACGGCTCGGTGCTCGCCATCCCGCCCCCCGACATCGCCGACATGCGCGCCGCGGATTGGCAGGCAACGGCGCGGTGGCAGTTCCCCCTCGTCGAGGGCTACTTCATGGGGCCTGGGGCCGGGGGTGACGGCCAGGGCGCCCGCGGCGCGATCCGCAGGCCCTTCTCGCAGTGGTTGGCCGAGGTCGACAAGGACGGCATGCCGATGACCGCCACCGCCGCCCAGACTGCGCAGTTCCGGGCCGATCTGGCGGCGTGGCATGTCGACGCCGTCGTCCTCGCCCCCCGGCCCAACGCCGACGCGCTGCGGGAGTCGGTGCGCTCGGTTCTCGGGGATCCGGTGGCGACCGGTGGGGTGTGGGTCTGGGATGTCCGGTCGGTCGTGGCCGCGATTTCGCCCAGCGCCACGGACGCGAGATAATAGCGCGCGAACCACTGGCTCGCGTCGGGGTGGCGTAGGCCCCGAGTGTGCGCGCAGCCAGGTGACGAAGGGAATCTCATGGCGGCAATGAAGCCCAGGACGGGCGACGGTGCACTCGAGGTCGTCAAGGAGGGGCGCTGCTTCGTGCTGCGGATGCCCGCCGACGGTGGCGGCCGGATCGTCATCGAGATGAACGCCGACGAGGTCAAGGCATTGGGCTCGGCCATCGACAACTGCGAGGGCTTGGGCTGAGGAGTACACGTCACGGGCCGCTGGCGGCCCGTTCGCGTCCCGTCGTCGGGGGCGCCGATCCGGGGTGATCGGCGCCCCCGACGCCGTTCATGGGTATGCCGCGCGCCCGCAGGAGCCGGGGCGTCACGGGTGTGCCGGGGCGGCTATTCCGGCCACACTGGGGGTGGGCAGCCGGTCTCGGGTGGCGATCGCTGGGACGGCAGGTGAGACGCGCTCGCGGGAGCCGGGGTCAGCGGCATACCGTTTCTGTCTCGACCCCCGAGGTCGCGGTTACCGCCTCGCTGGCCCGCTGATGCCGATGCCTGAGCCGGGTCGGCATACGAACGCTGCCGCGGTGGCGGGAAGGACTGGGATGAACGCTGGTTACGGACTGGCCGTGCGCTGGTCGCTCGAGGGAGCACCCGACGCGGTGGCCCAGCGGTTGCGCGAATACGTCGTGGGCACCTCGATCGCGCGCTTCATGTTCCTCGACGGGCTCGCCTTCAAGGTGTGGCGGATGCGTGAGGGGGAGTGGTTCGAGGGGACGTACGTGTTCGACAGCCCGCAAGAGCGAGCCCGGTTCCGGGCGGAGTTCGAGGCCACCGCCGATACCTCTCCGGGGAGCCGCCTCATCGGGTCGCCGCCGGTGACGATCGAGGATTATGAAGTGGTGGCCATCGCCGAGGGCCCGGCTCACTTCCGGCGGGGGGCCGGCCCCGGCGGCCAGGAGTAGAAGCGCCGCTCTCGGTGCGGATGCACTGCGCCCCGGCCGGCCGGCACAGGTGTCGACCGGCGTCAGCGCTTGACCGCGACGAGGAGCCCGTCACCGAGGGGGACGAGGACACTGAGCAGGCGCTCGTCCTCGCGAATCGACTTGCCGAGGTCGCGCAGGGTCGTGGTGTCGGTGTCCCGGGCCGCCGGGTCGGCGACCTTGTCCCCCCACAACATGTTGTCGATGGCGAGCACCCCGCCGGGGCGCAGCAGGCGGACCGAGTGCTCGACGTACAAGGGGTAGTTCGCCTTGTCGGCGTCGATGAACACCAGGTCGTAGGCGCCGTCGCTCATCCGGGGCAGCACATCCGCGGCCCGGCCGGTGATGACCCGGGTGCGTTGGTGAGCGACACCGGCCGCGGCATAGGCCGCCTTCGCAGCCCGTGAGTGTTGGGGGTCGATGTCGATGGTCGTGAGGATCGCCTCGGCGGGCATCCCGTCGAGCAGCCACAACCCGGAGGTGCCGGCCCCGGTGCCGATTTCCATGACGTGGCGGGCGCCGACGCTCGCGGCCAGGACCCGCAGCAGGGCAGCGGCCCCGGTCCCCACGGGTACCGCCGAGCCCAGCCCCAACCCGTGGAGCCGGGCCGTCTCCGCGGCCGCGGGCTCGGGAACGAACTCCTCGGCATACGACCAACTGGCGGGCTTGAGGGTGCTCATGTCCCGACCCTACCTGCGGATCGTCCGGGCGCACCGGCTCTCCCAGGCTCACACGGACGATTCATCGCCCTCTCAGGAAATGTCCAGGGGAGGTCTAGAGAATCGGGCACGCGACGCCGTCCACGTCGGACGGACCCCGAGACGGAAGCGACACTCATGACCACCGAGGCCCCCCAGGCACCCGCGACGGCCGTTGCCGAGTGGGTGCCGCCGACTTGGGAAGAGATCGTCGAGCAGCACTCGGCCCGCGTCTACCGGTTGGCCTACCGCCTCACCGGCAACGTGCACGATGCCGAGGACCTCACCCAGGATGTTTTCGTGCGCGTCTTCCGCTCGCTGCACTCCTACTCCCCGGGCACCTTCGAGGGCTGGTTGCACCGGATCACGACCAATGTGTTCCTCGACAGGATGCGGCGCAAGCAGCGCATCCGGTTCGACGCGCTCAGCGATGAGGCGACCGCTCGGTTGGCCGGTCGCGCGCCGGGCCCGGAGCAGGTGTATGCCGCGACGCACCTCGACGACGACGTCCAGCGCGCCCTCGACGGTCTGGCCCCGGCGTTCCGGGCTGCGGTCGTCCTGTGCGACATCGAAGGTTTGTCCTACGAGGAGATCGCCGATGTCCTCGACATCAAACTCGGCACGGTGCGGTCGCGCATCCACCGCGGCCGGGCCCAGTTGCGGGAAGCGTTGGCGCACCGGGCTCCTCGGGAACGCGCCACCACGACCCCGCCGCGGCGGCGCGGTTCGTTCCGGCCGGCCGCCGGCCTAGTCTGAGTGCACCCTGGGCCTGACCCGCCGCCATCATCACGCATCCCACCTCGAGCCTGGGGAGACCCCACGTCATGACCGATCCTCGCGTTCCCGGCGACGACACCGCGCCGGTGCCCTTCGGTGCGACCCCGCCCACCGAGGGGATACCACGGACCGTGCCGGTGTCTGCTACGGCCCCCCTGCCGCAACACCCGAGCGGTGCCGAGCCGGTCTGGGCGGCACCGCCGCACATCCCCGGTTCCTTGAGCGCCGCGGCGGGATCGCACGGTTACCCGCAGGCGGCCGCCACCCCCGTCGCGACCCCCAGACCAGCGCCGACGCCGACGCGGCGCGGCCCCGGCTGGGGCGCGGTGATCCTCATCGCCGGGTTGTGCACCGTTCTCGCCGGAATGGGGGGCGGGCTCCTCGGCGGCTGGTTGGCCGCGAGCGGATCATTGGGCACCCACGCGACTTCGACCGCGGGCGCCGCCAGCGCGCCCACCGCGGGAGCCGGTGCGGTGACCCGCCCCGCAGGCTCGGTCGCGAACATCGCCGCCAAGGCCATGCCCAGCGTCGTCACCATCAAGATCAAGGGGTCGAGCGGATCGGGCACCGGATCGGGGTGGGTCCTGGACAACCAGGGCCACATCGTCACCAACAACCACGTCGCCGCCCTCGGGGCCAACGGGGGCACCATCACCGTCGTGCTCAGTGACGGCAAGCAGATCCCGGCGACGATCGTGGGCCGGGACCAGTCCTACGACCTAGCGGTGCTCAAGGTGACCCGCACCGACCTGGCTCCGCTGCCGGTGGGGGACTCGGCCAAGGTCGTCGTCGGTGACGAGGTCATCGCCGTCGGGGCTCCGCTCGGCCTGAACTCCACGGTTACCTCGGGGATCGTCAGCGCTCTCAACCGGCCGGTCGCCGCCGGTGACGCGCAGGAGACCTCGTTCATCAACGCGATCCAAACCGATGCCGCGATCAACCCGGGTAACTCGGGTGGGCCGCTGCTCAACATGTCCGGTGAGGTCATCGGTGTCAACTCGGCGATCGCCACCGCCCCGAGCGCCAGTGGGGCTAGCGGGGGTGGCAGCATCGGTGTGGGCTTCGCCATTCCCTCCAACCAGGTCGCCAAGACCGCCCAGCAACTCATCAAGACCGGCAAAGCGGTCCACCCCGTCATTGGGGTCTACCTCGACCAGCAGTACGACGGCGAGGGGGTCCGCATCCGTGACAAGGGTTCGAATGGTTCCCCTGCGGTCAATCCCGATGGTCCGGCGGGCAAGGCCGGCCTCAAAGCGGGCGACATCATCGTCGCTATCGACGGCCGTCCGGTGACCGAGCCCGACGCGCTCGTGGTCGCCATCCGGGCCCACGATGTCGGGGACAAGGTGACCCTGACGGTGCGCCGTGGCGGCAAGGACTCCGATCTCACCATGGTCCTGGAGGCGTCGAGCAACTAGGAGCGACTACCCTGCCCAGGGGCAGGTTGCGGCCCCGTCACGAAGGAGACGCCACGGTGTTTGGGATCAACGGCTGGGAAGCCCTCATCCTGCTCGTCCTTGGCGTCGTCATCCTCGGCCCCGAACGCCTCCCGGAGTATGCCGTCAAACTCGCCGAGGGGGTGCGCAAACTGCGGGTGATGGCCGAGGGCGCCAAGGTCAGCCTCAAGGACCAGCTCGGTCCGGAATATCAGGACATCAACTGGCGCCAATATGACCCGCGCCAATACGACCCGCGCCGGATCGTGCGCCAGGCCCTCGCCGAGCCCCTCGACTACGTCGCCGCCCCGTTTCGCGAAATTGCGGACGAGGCGCGTTCGGTGCGTGACGAGGTGATGGGTGTCGGGACGGCGGCCCGCTCCTTCGCTGAGGGGGGCCCTGCCCCGGCCGCGCCAGCATCGGTTGCTCCTGCGTCGGTGGCGTATGCCGCGGCTGCGGCCGGAGTGCCAGCCGCCCTGGCCGGGGCGCCCGCGGCATACCCCTCCGGCGTTGGCAGTTACTGGGACACCGAGGCGACCTGACCGCCTCCCTACCCTCCGATTCGAGGTAAAAACGCCGCTGGATCCGCGCGTTATTACCTCGAATCGGAGGGGAACGTCAGCGGCCGCTGGGACGCAAACCCAACGAGCGACCCGCCAGCCCGCGAGCGCGCGTCGCCAGACCCCGCGCGATACCGCGGAGCGCCACGCCCGCCGCCGACTCCGGCGCCGCGAGGACGACCGGGGCGCCCTCGTCGGCACCGATGCGCAACGCCGGGTCGAGGGGGATCTGCCCGAGCAACGGCACCGGCGCCCCGATGGTGCGGGTGAGCGACTCGGCGACCGCGGTGCCCCCGCCGGCACCGAACAACTCCTGGCGGGTGCCGTCGGGCAACTCGAACCAGCTCATGTTCTCGATGACCCCGGCGATCCGCTGATGGGTCTGCAGGGCGATCGAGCCGGCGCGCTCGGCAACCTCGGCGGCGGCCTGCTGGGGCGTCGTGACGACGAGGATCTCGGCGGTGGGGATGAGTTGGGCGATCGAGATGGCGACATCGCCGGTGCCCGGCGGCAGGTCGAGGAGGAGGACGTCGAGGTCGCCCCAGAACACGTCGGCCAGGAACTGTTGGAGCGCCCGGTGGAGCATCGGCCCACGCCAGACGACCGGCTGATTGCCGGGCACGAACATGCCGATCGAGATGACCTTCACCCCGTGGCTGACCGGGGGCATGATGAGGTCGTCGACCTGGGTGGGTTGACCGGTGACCCCGAGCATCCGGGGGATCGAGAAGCCGTAGATGTCGGCGTCGACGACGCCCACCCGCAGGCCCTCGGCGGCCAGGCCCGCGGCGAGGTTGGCCGTCACCGACGACTTGCCGACTCCGCCCTTACCGGAGGCCACGGCATACACCCGGGTGAGCGAGCCGGGCTTGGCGAACGGGATCTCGCGCTCGGCGACGCCGCCGCGCAGTTGGGTCTTGAGGGCCGCGCGCTGCTCGTCGGACATGACGCCCAGGGTGACGTCGACGCCGGTCACGCCTTCGACCGCCATGAGCGCGGCGGTCGTGTCGCGGGTCAGGGTCTCTTTGAGTGGGCAACCGGGGACGGTGAGCAGGATCGTCACGGCGACGTGACCGGTGTCGTCGCTCGTACACGAGGCGACCATCCCGAGTTCGGTGATGGGTTTGCGAATCTCGGGGTCGTTGACGGTCGCGAGGGCAGCGGCGAGGGCTTCGGTGGGTACGGCGGGCATGAGGCCCAAGTCTAGGTCGGTTGCCCCGGCGCCGCGGTGTCGCTCGGCTGCCGGTATGCCGCGGGCTCGCCGCTCGCTGCCGGCTTGCCCTTGCCTTTCTTCTTGGGGCTCGCATTGATGGAGGGCTCGTCGGGGAAAAGCCCGCGCCGCTCGAATTCCTCGAGGAGATCCTTGAGCTCGCTGCGGACGAAGTCGCGGGTCGCGGTCTCGCGCAAGGCGAGGCGCAGCGCGGCCACCTCGCGGGTGAGGAACTCGGTGTCGGCGAGGTTGCGCTCGGCCTGGACCCGGTCCTGCTCGAGGGCCACTTTGTCTCGGTCGGCTTGCCGGTTCTGGGCGAGCAGGATGAGCGGCGCGGCATACGAGGCCTGCAAACTCAAGATCAACGTCAGCAGGGTGTAGTTGAGCGAGCGAGGGTCGAATTGGAGACGTTCGGGGGTGTAGGTGTTCCACGCCAGCCACAGGGTGACGAACACGGTCATCCCGATGAGGAACTGAGCCGTCCCCATGAAGCGCGCGAACTTCTCCGAGAGGACCCCGAAGGCCTCGTTGGTCATCCAGGCCGGCCAGGCGAAGCGCCGGATGTTCTCGCGGGGCTGGTCCAGGCGGGCGGGGCGCCGCTCAGCCATGGCTCACCTCCAAGTCCTCGTGGTCGGGTTCGTGGCGTTCCTCGCGCCAGTCCTCGGGCAGGATGTGGTCGAGGACGTCATCGACGGTGACGGCGCCGAGGAGGAGCCCGTTTTCGTCGACGACCGGCAGGCCGACCATGTTGTAGTTGGCGAGCATCCGGGTGATGTGCCCCAGGCTGTCATCGGGGGTCAGCGGCTCGATGTCCTTGTCGAGGATGCCCCCGATGGCCGCATGGGGCGGTTCGCGCAGCAGGCGTTGGATGTGGACCATGCCGAGGTACTTGCCGGTCGGGGTCTCCAGGGGGGAACGGCAGACGAAAACCGTCGTCGCGAGGGCAGTGGACAACTCCTCCTTGCGGACCACGGCGAGGGCCTCGGCGATCGAGGCTTCCGGGCCGAGGATGACCGGTTCGGTCGTCATGAGACCGCCGGCGGTGTTGTCGTCGTAGGTGAGCAGCCGGCGCAGGTCCTCGGCGTCGTCCTTGTCCATCTTCTCCAGGAGTTCTTCCTGGCGCTCGGGCGGCAACTCGGAGAGCAGGTCGGCCGCGTCGTCGGGTTCCATCGCCTCGAGGATGTCGGCGGCCCGCTCGACTTCGAGGCCGACGAGGATTTCGATCTGGTCGTCGGCGGGGAGTTCCTCGATGACATCGGCGAGCCGCTCGTCGTCGAGGGCTGCGGCCACCTCGGCGCGGCGTTTGGGGGCCAGGTCGTGGATGACCTCGGCGAGGTCGGCCGGTTTGAGGTCCTCGTAGGACTCCAGGAGCCGGGCCGCGCTTTGGGCCGCTTTGGCTTCCCGCAGATCCTGGATGTCCTCGATGGGTGCCACGAACGTCTCGCCGCGGCGTTTGCTGCTGAACGGGTTGAGAGTGCCCTGGCCGCGTTTGCGGACGAAGGCGCGGGTCACCGACCAGGCGCGCGCGACGTTCTGTTCGATGCCGATGTCCTCGATGGTGCCCTCGATGACCTCGCCGGCCAGGCGCACCTGGACGGGGCGTTCGACGAGTTCGGCGAGGACGAGGGTCTCGTTGGCGCGTTGCTCGAAGCGGCGCATGTTGACCAGGCCGGTCGTGATGACCTGACCGCCCTCGACGCTGGTCACCCGGGTCATGGGCACGAAGATGCGCTTTCGGGCTGCCACCTCGACGACGAGTCCGATGACCCGGGGTCGAACCCGGGTGGCGCTGAAAGTGACGACGACATCGCGTACCCGACCGACCTTTTCGCCGAGGGGGTCGAAGACGCTGAGTTCAGCCAGCCGGCCCACGAAGACGCGCGTTGTCGATGCCACGCGCCCAGGGTAATGGCGGTCACGCTCATCCGCCGCCCCTCGCCCGCTGCGCCCCACCGGTCCCGCCTTTCCCGCCTGAACCACCTAACGTCCACTTCGCACCCCGACTGTCGGGGGGCGAAGTGCCCCTTTCCCGCCTGCACTTCAAGACGAAGGCCCCGAATCTGAACGAGAGCGGCCAAACGCGGGCCTCGGCGCTCAGGGAACGGGGCGAACCGTCCCCCGCCGCGACGCCGGCCGGCCCCCCAAGTGCCACGGCCCCTTCCCGACGGTCGTCCCGGCCGCCGGCGTGACGACCCGCGAACCGGTCTGTGCGGCATACGCCCCCGGTTGCTCGACCGGACGACCGACCGGGGTGAGCACGTGAACCGTGCACCCGGCCCGCCACCGGGCTTCGACCTCCTCCGGGGCCCCCACCAGGTTGAGCCGGCCTGGACGCACCACGGCGACGGCAGCGTCCCACTCGGGCGAGGCGGGCGTGATCTCGCGCACCGCGGCGCCAATGGTGAGCAGCCGGCCGCCGTTGTCCTTGGAGCGCAGGATCACCTCGACCTGCTCGGGCAGCCACGGCAGGGACTGCTCCCCGACGCCTGAGATGACGTATGCCGCGGGCCCCGTGCCCCGCGGGTCGCCGTCGTCGTGCCAGACGTACCAGGCCGGGTGCGTCGTGCCCTCGGGCACCCGAATCCAGAGCACGCCCGCCTTGCCGGCCGCCTCGGCGAGCAGGCGGGTCACATTGATCCCGGGCGTGGGCGTCGCCTCGCTCGTCGATGTCGCACCACCGACGGGTGCCTCAGGGGGCACGGGCAGCGGGCGCGTCGCCTCGGTCATGGGGCCAGTATGCCGCGTGGCGGTCGGGAGTGGCAGCGTTCCGCGCGCATCGACGCCAGGCCCGGCAGGGCAACCTCACGCCTTCGCCCATGCGCTGAAATGGGTGGGAGTGTCCTGATCATCGTGACACCAGTACTCGCCCTGGGCTGTCATCACATGAATGGCGGTGCCACCGAACGAAGCGACCATGAACAGGGAGTGAGTGATGTCCTCCTGAGGGCGCCCTATGCAGACCCAGCCCTCCCAGGTGCCCGGAGCGTGCAGGCTGGCCCGGTTGACCCACACGTTGCGGTCGTTGCCGATGCCGGTCAGGACTTGGGCGTGCTGCCAGTTGTAACTGGCGCGGACGCCGGTGTCGAACCCTCCTGGCGGGCCGCCGAGGGACGTCCAGCCGCTCCAGCCGTTGCCCACACCCGGGGTGGCGAAGTTGCGATAGACGATGCCGTCGGTGCCCGTCACGAACACGACTTGAGTGCACTGTGCGTCGAGGCTGACCTGAACATCGCCCTGGAGCGTGGTGGGTGCGCCCAGGCTGATCCACGCAGACCAGCCGTCGCCCTGCCCGGGGGTGACATATCGGTGATGAACCCGCCCATCGCCGCCCATGACGAAGACGTCGGGTTCGCACGCGGCGTTCGTGCTCACCTCGATGTCGTAGGCGATGCCGCTGGTAGGGGCGCCCATGGCGATCCAGGGCACGGTCGGCAGGGGTTGGTGGGGCATGCGTTGCCACATGGCGGCGGGGACGGGGGTTTTGCGGTAGGCCTGACCATCCATTCCCCGGACGAAGAGGTCGACGATGCCGGGAGGGTGCGTGGCTCCCTTCACTCCGTGGTAGATACCAGCCGCAGGGCGCCCGAGCGGCAACCAGCCGGAGACCTCGGGAGTCTGTTCGGGATGGGTGAAGAAGTTGCGGTACACCGCACCGTCGCCGCCGACGACGAAGGTGTCCCCATCGGTCGTGCTCGTTGCGAGGAAGGCGCCGATGGTGCCGTTGGGCGGGGTCTGCGAGGTCTCCTCGAACACCGTGGCGGCGTCGTACCCGGCGCATTGCGGCGGGGCGAGGATCAGCCCGGGGCGCGTTGCCGCGGCCCCTTGCACCCCGTTGGGGCAGGGTTTGGTCGTTGTGCACCAGCGCCACACGGTGTCGAGACCGATGAGGGGCAACGTCGGGTGGGGTGGCCACTTCGGCAGGAGCGGGGGAGTGGCACCGCTCCCTCCCGGGGGAACAGCCGTGACGAGCCGAAGGTGAGGGCGGCCAAGGGCCATGACGGGTCCTCTCTCGGGGTGCCGTTCCCCATGCTAGGAGCATGAGTCAGTGGGTCTCATCGGTATGACCAACTGCACACTCAGGGGTCGAGATCGGCTTGGCGTGAACTGGCTCATAACGGTGCCGGGCCGCTCGCTGCTAGGTTCGCAAGCGGGTCCGGTATGCCGCCGCGCCCACCTCCCGCACCCACCCCACCGGAAAGGGCCAGGTCTGCCGATGCGCCCCGCCAAGGACTTCTTCACCCCCCTCGCTGTGGGCGCTCCCGCGCCGATCCGCGAGGTGCCGGCCCGCCCGAGCCGGATGATCCACTTCTTCGACCCGAGCAACGAGAAGATGGCCGCCAAGGTCCCCTCGATGGTCGGCACCGTCGACGTGCTCCTCGGCAACCTCGAGGACGCGGTCAAGGCCGAGAACAAGGAAAAGGCGCGCCAGGGCCTCGTCGACATCGCCAAGGCGACCGACTTCGGCGACGCCACCCAGTTGTGGACGCGCGTCAACGCCCTCGATTCGCCGTGGGTGCTCGACGACTTCGTCACCCTCGTCACCGAAATCGGCGACAAACTCGACGTCATCATGGTGCCCAAGGTCCAAGGGCCCGAGGACATCCACTACGTCGACCGCCTGCTGGCCCAGTTGGAGGCCCGCGCGGGTCTGTCCCGCCCGATCCTCGTCCACGCCATCCTCGAAACCGCTCGGGGCGTGGCCAACGTCGAGGCCATCGCCGGCGCCAGCCCGCGGATGCAGGGCATCAGCCTGGGCCCGGCCGACCTTGCCGCCGACCGGCGGATGAAGACCACCCGCGTCGGCGGCGGTCACCCCGGTTACCTCGTGCGCCAGGACCCGCCCGTGGGCCCGGACGGCCCGGACATCAACGGCGCCCGCACGATCTTCCAGCAGGACCTTTGGCACTACACGATCGCCCGCATGGTCGACGCCTGCGCGATGAACGGCATCTTCCCCTACTACGGCCCGTTCGGGGACATCAAGGACGTCGTCGCCTGCGAGGACCAGTTCCGCAACGCCTTCCTCCTCGGGTGTGTCGGCGCCTGGTCGCTCCACCCGGCCCAGATCGCCATCGCCAAGAAGGTCTTCTCCCCGAGCGCCGCCGACGTCGCCCACGCCCGCCGGGTCAAGGCCGCCATGGGTGATGGCACCGGCGCGGTCATGCTCGACGGCAAAATGGAGGACGACGCCTCCCTCAAGCAGTGTCTTGTCATCTTGGAGTTGGCCGCCCGGCTCTCGGCCGCGGACCCCGAGTTGGCGGATTTGTATGCCGACCCGTCGGCGAACGCCGGAAGCGAGGCCTGAGCCATGGGTCACCAGCACGCCGACACCCCGGCATACGACAAAGACGCCTACCGGCCGCGCCGCTCGGTCCTCTACATGCCGAGCAGCAACATGCGGGCCCTGGAGAAGGCCAAGACGCTGCCCGTCGACGCCCTGATCCTCGACCTCGAAGACGCCGTCGGTGTTGACGCCAAGGACGGCGCGCGCGATAACGCGTGCGCGGCGGCGGCGTCCGGTGAGTACGGTCGGCGCGAGATCACGATCCGCGTCAACGGGCTGGGCACGCAGTGGCACGAAGCCGACTTCGCGGCGGCTTGCGCGGCCGGCCCCGACGGGATCGTCGTCCCCAAGGTCAACACGCACAAGGAGGTCAAGGCCCTCGTCAAGGCCATGGAGCGGCTCGGGGCGCCCGAGCACACCCGCCTGTGGGCGATGATCGAGACCCCGACGGCGATCTTCAACGCGCGCAAGATCGCCCGGGAGTCCGACCGGTTGGCCGCCTTCGTGTTGGGCACGAACGACCTCGTCAAGGAGTTGCGGGCCGAGCACGTGCCGGGTCGGGCGCCCTTGCTCACGGCGCTCGCGTGGGCCTTGCAGGCCGGGCGTGAGGCCGGGATCGCGGTCCTCGACGGGGTCTACAACAACGTCAAGGACGCCGAAGGGTTCGCCGCCGAGTGCCTCCAGGGCCGTGATTTCGGGTTCGACGGCAAGACCCTCATCCACCCGGGCCAGGTCGCGCCGTGCAACGAGATCTTCGCGCCGAGCCCCGAGCAGGTCGAGGAGGCGCAAGGCATCGTCGCGGCCTGGGAGGCCGGTGCCGGTGCGGGCGTGGTGACCTACAACGGCAAGATGATCGAAAACCTGCACGTCGACATCGCGCGCCGGGTGCTCGCCACCCACGCCGCGATCGAGGCGGCAGCCGCCGAGGCCTGATCGGCGCCGGTTGCGCTCTTGGCTGAAGCGTGGTGGTCGTGCGGACGACCACCACGCTTCAGCGTGCGGGTCGCAAGCGCCGCGACTGGTCACCAGCGAGATGTCGCCTCCGCGACCACGTCCGCGAGCAAGACCCCCGCGTCCACGGCATACCCCTTGCTTGTAAACCACGCCGCCATCGTCGTGACGTCGCGTTCGAGGAAGGTGAACCCCTGCGGGTTGCCGATGATGTCGACGATCTGCGGCCAATCGATGAGCACGAGACGGTCGCCGTCGAGCAGGATGTTGTAGGGCGAGAGGTCGCCGTGGGTCCACCCCGCGCCGGCGAGGGTGAGCAGCGCGGCTCGCAGTTGCTCGAAAAGGTCCGGTAGTGCCTCCCGAGCCGGGCGCGCCGAGGCCAGCCGGGGCGCGGCCACCCCGTCGCGGCCGATGAACTCCATGAGCATCTCGGTCGCGTCGAGTTGCACCGGATAGGGGACCGGCAGCCCCAACTCCCAGAGACGGCCCAGCGCTGCGAACTCGGCGCCGGCCCATTGCCCGGCGATGAGTTCCTTGCCGTATGCCGTCCGCCGGGCCATCGCGCGCATCTCGCGGCTCTTGCGGACCCGGCGGCCCTCGAGGTAGCCGGCGTCACGGTGGAAGAGCCGATGCTCGCCGGTGCGATAGCGCTTGGCGGCCATGACGACGCCGCGGTTCGTGCCGGGCAGCCAGCGGTGGAGGAGGTGGACGTCGGCTTCCTTGCCGGTCTTGAGGACGCCGAGGTCGGCATCGACGGCGCCGAGTTCGGTGACGACCCAGTCGGGTCGGGGGGCAGGGCCGTGGGTCGCGACGTCCCAGGTGGACCATCGCTGACCCTCGGGCGGGGCCTCGGCGTCGGCTAGCGGTGCACCCTCGAGTGATTCGAAATCGTTGTCGTACAACGGAAAACTCCAGTCAGAGAAGAAACATGGCGGGCGGTCAGGCCCAGTTCGCTCGGTGCCATGACGTCCTCCTCTCCCATCCGTTGCGATGTGCGCTCCAGCGGGTATGCCGGGTGCGCACCTGGGAGCCTGCCGCACCGGGCGCCGGCCTCGCCACCGAATTTCGGCCGCGGGGGAGATTCGCCACCGAAGACCGTGATTCCTCTGGTGGATGCTTGAGCGCTCACCCTGGTCCGCGCCCACCTGCGCCGGTAGGTTGAGCGTCATGCGCCTGCTCCCTGCCGTTACGATCGCCGCCGTGGCCGGTCTGGCCCTTGCCTCCCCGGCCGCCGCCATCAACTCCTACAACGCCGCCCCCGCACCCGAGCGCACCGAGGTCGGGGCCTATGTCGCCCTGTGGGACAAGACAGGCGATGGCGTGCCCGATCGCTTCGATTGGGTGTGTTCGGGCGCCATGGTCGACCGCGACACCTTCCTCACCGCGGCCCATTGCACCACCGACTGGCCCGAGGGGACCCGGCACTTCATCAGCCTGGAGCAGGATGTCCAGGGCGATCTCGACGCGCTGACGGCGCAGGGCTTGACACCGAGCGAGCAGGCGGCCACCGCCCTCGCGCGCGGTTGGGTCGTCGAGGCGACGCCGCACTGGGACCCCGCCTACCCGGGCCCCTCCTCGAACGCCCACGACATCGCCGTGCTCGACACCGCCGACCGGGCGGTCTCACCCGCGGATGTCTGGACGTTCACCCCGGCCACCTTGCCGGCCGCGGGGCTGCTCGACACGCTTCCTCGTAGGGACCTCGAGGCGGCGCGCTGGTGGGCTGTCGGCTATGGCACCCAGGAGGCCGCGCGTGGGCCCGGCGGGCTGACCCACCCCGGCGGGGGAATCCGGATGAAGGCCCAACTCGGCTTCAACACGATCAACAAGTCCTGGGTGCGGCTGTCGATGATCGCAGCGCAAGGCTGGGGCGGGGCCTGCTACGGCGACTCGGGCGGTCCGGACTTCCTCGAGTACGACGGCCATCTTGTGCTCGCGGCCACGACCATCACCGGTGATGGCCCGTGCTACGCGACCAACGTCGTCTACCGCACCGACACCGCCAGTGCTCGCGCCTTCCTCGTGCCGTTCGTCGCGTTGCCCTGACCCGTCCGGCCGCGGCATACGAAGGGACGGCACGCGTTGTCGGCGTGTTGACGGAGGGTCGGGCGAGGGCTACCTTTGTATCAGCACAAACTGATACAAAGGTAAGGAGGCCGCGGTGACGACACTCGACGCGGTGGTGGGGATCTCCCGAGAGATCACGACCCCCGAGTTGCCCTCGTGGACCCTGATGTTCCCCCTTCTGATCCTCGTCGCGGTCGCGCTCGCCGTCATGTGGCGTCGTCGTGAGGCCTGGGTGGAGCGGGAACTGGTGCGCTTCGCCGCCGCGACGGGGCTGCCCGACCCGGGGCCGGATCGCACGTGGGTCACCGAACGCGTCCGGGCGCGCCTGAGTGGGCGGTTCGTGGGGGCGGTGGTGGCCTTCGGCGCGGCGTTCGTGCTCATGCTGTTGGCGCCTTTGCCGGGCCACTCTCAGTCGGCGTGGTGGATCGTGCTGGTCCCCTTCGGGCAGGTGGTCGGGACCGCTCTCGGGCACCTGCGCCCCCTGCGCGCCCATGCCGCGGGCCCGCGGGTGGCAACCCTGCGGGCGCGCACGCTGGGCGACTACGTCACCACGCCCGAGGTCCTCGTCGCCTTCGTGTGCTTGCCGATGCCGGCCGTCACCATCGTCCTAGCCGCCCTCAACCTCGCCGGCCCGACCACGGCGTCGGCTCCGGCGATGCTCGCGATCGCGGCAGCCGCCCTCGGCCTGCTGCTTGCCGTCCTGTTGGCTCTTCTCGCCCGCCGTGCCCTGGAGCAGCCGGTGGGTCCAGAAGGACCCGCCGGCCTGGGCTGGGCCGAACTGCTGCGGGCCCAGATGCTGCGCGACCTCGTCGGCGGAGTGGCCTTCTCGGGTGCCTTCATGGGCGCGTTCATCCTGTTCTGGGGTGTCGACGACGCGTGGCGGGACTACCCCGACTGGTACGTCCCGGTCGCCATGGGCGTCGTCGCCGTCGCGTTCGTCGCAATGGGCGTGAGCCTCCTCGTCGCGGTCCGCGACAAGGGCCTGGGCTGGGCACGCACGCACGCCCTGAGCGAACTCGGCCGGGCGCCGGCATGATCCTTGCCATCGACCCGGCGTCGGCGACGCCGGCCTACGAGCAGATCCGCGACCAGGTCGTGGCGGGCATCGCCGACGGCGCGCTACGCCCGGGGACCCGGCTACCGACCGTGAGGCAACTCGCCGGCGACCTCGGATTGGCGGCCAACACCGTGGCCAGGGCCTACCGCGAACTCGAGGCCGAGGGGCACGTCGCCACCAGGGGCCGCAACGGCACGATCGTCCTCGAACGACGCCAAGACCCCTCCCGCGACGAGGTCGTCGCGGCCGCGCTCCTCCTCGCGCGGGCCGCCCAGCGCCATGACGTCGACCTCGGCTCGGCGATCGGCATCCTCCGTCAAGCCTGGTGACGGATTGGCCCTCGGGCTTCGTTCGCTTCGGCGTGCCGGACGCCGCCACCAGGCCAGCGTGGGCGTATTAGTTGCGCAGCCGGCCCGCTTGGGCGGCGACCAACTGCTCGAACGCGGCTTCGGTGATGACGGGTATGCCGTAGGCGCGCGCCCTCGCGGCCTTGCCGCTGAGCGAGTTCGGGTCGGCAGCCACGAGCACCCTGGTGTCGCGCGTCACCCCACCCGTGCGCAAGCCCAAGAAGGTGACGACGCTCTCCCATTCGCCACGGTCCCGCCGCATGTCACCGGTGAAGACGACCCGATCGCCGTGGTGCAAGGTGATGGTGCTCGCCGACATCCGCACCCCGGCCCTCGCCTCACCCGACAGGTGGGCTTCCGCTGCTGCCGCGAGGGCATCGTCGACATCCGTCAGAGGCAGCCCCAGGAGGGTCGCGACGCGTTCGAGGTCATGGCGCTCCTCGTCGGTGACGACGTGATCATCGAGAGCCACTTCTGCCATCGCGCGCAGGTAGTCAAGGTGGAGATCGAGGACCTGTCCTCGCGTCAAACCCGATTCCTTGGCCACGGCCACCAGTTGCCGCTTCTCATGCTCGGCAAGGAACCGATCCAACAGGGCCATCTCAAGGACGGCGAGGTACTGGTCGACACGGGCACAGGCCGCCCGCGGCATACGGGAAACAACGCGATCAAGCCAGGAGTCGTGGCGGGACGCTCGCGCCTGCGCGCGGTGGAGCATCCGCAACTCTGGGTACGCCCCGGCGAACGAAGGCCAGTGAAAGGCGCGGGCCGACCGAAGCGTCTCCTGCCACGGGGGCTCGCCATGGGCGGCGTCGAGGAACCGAGCCAACACCGCAGCGGTGGCCAGCGCGTCGGCACCGGCGCAGTGAGGGGCTTCCTGGGTGACTCCGGCGGCCCGGCAGACGTCGGTCAACCGGCGGCTCGGGGCGTCCAGGAATGCCGGAGACCATTCCATCGTGCACACCGCGGCGATCGGGATGTCCGGCAGCGTGACCCCCGCCAGGCGCAACTCGTGGGCGAGGAACCGCGTGTCGAAACTCGCGTTATGGGCCACCGGTATCCGCCCGGACAGGGCGTGCAGCACGTAGGGAGCGAGTTCCTTGAACGTCGGGGCCTGCGCGATGTCGGTCGCCGTGATCCCGTGAATTCGGGTTGGCCCGACGTCCCGACCGGGGTTGACGAGGGAGGACCAGTGGTCCTGGATTTCGCCCTGGTGCGACACGTAGACGATGCCGATCTCGACAATCCGGTCGTGGTGGGTCGGCGACAGGCCGGTCGTCTCGACATCGATGACCGTGTAGCCGGTCATCGTGGACTCGTGGCGGTGGGGCGCACGGGCCCAGAGTAGTGAGTCAGCGCCCGCTCGCGCTCGCTACCAGGTGCAGATGCCGTATGCCGGATGCCGGGCGCGTCCACGCTCGGCACTCCTCGCGCCCGCGGGGTGAGGGGATTCACGCGACCGCGGCATACAGCGGGACCTGGCTGAGCGGCATACTCAAGGAGACAACTCCACCCCGAGATCAAGGCGGCGATCCAGCGTGTCCCGACTCCAGACCACCGACAACCTCACCGAGGAACAGGTCGAACTCCTCGCGCTGGTCAAGCAGTTCGTCGACGAGCAGATCATCCCGGTGGCCACGGAGATGGAGCACCGCGACGAATACCCCCAGGACATCGTCGACCAGATGAAGGAGATGGGGATCTTCGGGTTGATGATCCCCGAGGAGTACGGCGGGCTCGGGGAGTCCCTCCTCACCTATGCCCTGTGTGTCGAGGAGATCGCCCGCGGCTGGATGAGCGTCAGCGGCATCATCAACACCCACTTCATCGTCGCCTACATGATCCTTCAGCACGGCACCGAGGAGCAGAAGCAGCGCTACCTGCCGCGGATGGCCACCGGTGAGATCCGGGGCGCGTTCTCGATGAGCGAGCCGGGCCTGGGCTCCGACGTGAGCGCCATCAAGACCAAGGCCGTCCAGGGCGAGGGCGACAACTGGACCATCGAGGGCCAGAAGATGTGGCTCACCAACGGTGGCAGCGCCAACCTCGTCGCCGTGCTCGTCAAGACCGACCTCGGCGAGGGCAGCGTCTACAAGAACATGACGACCTTCCTCATCGAGAAGGAGTCCGGTTTCGGCGAGACCGCCCAGGGCGTCACCGTGCCCGGCAAGATCGACAAGATGGGCTACAAGGGCGTCGACACCACCGAGTTGGTCCTCCAAGGCCACAAGACGACGTCGGCCCAGATCCTCGGCGGGGTCCCCGGCAAGGGCTTCTACCACATGATGGACGGCGTCGAGGTCGGCCGCGTCAACGTCGCCGCCCGGGCCTGCGGGGTCGCCATGCGCGCCTTCGAACTCGGCATCTCCTACGCCCAGATGCGCGAGACCTTCGGCAAGAAGATCGCCGACCACCAGGGCATCCTCTTCCGCCTCGCCGACATGGCCGTCAAGGTCGAGGCCAGCCACCAGATGATGGTCAAGGCCGCCCGGCTCAAGGACGCCGGCAAGCGCAACGACCTCGAGGCCGGCATGGCCAAGTACCTCGCCGCCGAGAACTGCGCCAACGTCGTCGAGCAGTCGTTCCGCATCCATGGCGGCTACGGCTACTCCAAGGAGTACGAGATCGAGCGCCTCTACCGCGAGGCTCCGATGCTGCTCATCGGTGAAGGCACCGCCGAGATCCAGAAGATGATCATCGGCCGCCGCCTCCTCGAGGACTACAAACTCAAGGGCTGAGCCGTCGGGGCGCGCGCGATCGGGTCGACGTGAGCCACCGGGCGCGCGCCTCCGGCATGGGCCCGTCGGGCCTGGCCCTCGCCGGCGTGACGATCCTGGCCACCGGTGTCGTCACCGTGGCCGGGATCCGCGCACCCCTAACGGTGGCCGTCATCGGCTTGATGCTCTTCGGCGTGCTCCACAACGTCCTGGAGATCCGGCACGTCCTGGGCACCTTTTCCGCGCTCCTCACTCCGACCGTCCTGGGGTTGGTGGGCATCCTGGTCCTCGGCATCATGGCGGCCCGGGTCTGGGGGCCGTCGGCCCGCCTCTTCGAAATCCTCCTCGGCTACGGCGTGCTGGCCGTCGGGTTGGGCATCGGTCACCGGCGCAACCAGCCCGAGCCTGACCTCCCGGAGCGGGGGGCGCAGCGAGAGGTCGGGGGCCGGCGGCATACCCGGTCCGGGCGGTGGTGGCGCACCCTCGGGTGGGGGCTGGCGATCGCGGCTGGGTTGGGGCTGTCGCTGACCCACCCCGCGCTCCACGTCGTCGCCCTCGCCCACCTCCACAACCTCGTCCCACTCGCCTTCCTGTGGTGGTGGGCGGCCCGCCTGCCGCGCACGGGTCGGCGCGCTTTCCGGGCCGCCCAGGTCGCGTGGGTCGTCGTCGTCCCCGCGATCGTCCTCGCCGGCGTGACCGATCGGTGGATCAGGCCCGCCCCGGACCTGGTCGCCGGTTTCGGCCCCGGCGTGGCCGCCGTCGCCCGCGGGGTCGCGACCCCCGGCGCCGACGTCGTCTGGGGGACGCGCCTGCTGGTCGTGTTCGCCATCCTGCAGACCATGCACTACCTCGTCTGGGTCGGCTTCTTCCCCCGCTTCGGCTCCGACGCGGTGGCCCGCTTCGAGGCCCGGTGGCCGCCCCTGACCAACCGGCGGGTCGTCGTCGCCGCCGTTGCGGTGGCGCTGGTGTTCGCCGTGGTCTTCTGGGCCGATTACGCCCAGGGGCGCGCCTGGTATGCCGTCCTCGCCACCTTCCACGCCTACCTCGAGTTCCCGATTCTGCTGGCGATGCTCGTTGGGGTGGCCCAGCGCAAGGCCGATTCCGACACCATCAACACAGCCACTCCCACGGTTGATACGTCACGATTGAGCCGAAGAGATGACGCAACCCCACCACTCCCGACCCGGCGGAGGATCGCATGATCACCGATGTCCCAGCCCCGACCCCGTTCAATGAACTGACCCAGTTGGGCGTTGGCCCCCAGGTCATTGCTGGCCTCATTCTTGGGGTGGCCGCGGGTGCGGGTGGTTTCCTCGTGGCACGATCCGGACTCACCGACTCCGCCGCCCGGGTGGTCGCCGCCGTTGTTGGTGGCCTGGCCCTGGCGGCAGCCCTACTCCTCATGGTCACCGGTGGCCTCAATCTCGTCGTCCCCGCGTTCCTCTTCGCGCTCGGCTGCCAAATCGGCGTCGTCATCGGGATTGTGCGGAGCCGGCACCGGCCCCCAACGCCCTAGCGGCTCCCGGAGCGGGTTCTCACCACGGCATACCCCAGAGCGCTGTCCCGAGGGCCAGACTGCCCGCGTTGGCCGCCAGCGCGACGGCATACGGGGTGAGGCCCTCGCGCGGCCACCACTGACGGAAGAGCCAGCCCTCGATGGCCACGACTCCCACTTCGGCTGCGATCAGGGTCGGCGTGGCCGGTGAGGCCAGGAGGACGAGGGTGAGCAGGGGGTGGGACAGCAGGTTGACGCCGACGGCGGCCGACAGAGCGCGACCCGGGGGCACGTCGAGGCGCCACACGGCATACGCCCAGGTCAGGGGCACTTCGGCGAGCAACGTCGTGGCCAGCGCGACGCCATAGCCCAGCGCCCACGTCACGAGGCGGCCCTCGGTGTCGGGTGGCCCACCGCCTCATGCTCCCACGGTCGTGGGTGGGAATCGTGGCTCCGGTGCCCAGCGGATGTCCAGGTGGTTTTGAGAGACTGGGGCCATGAGCACGCAGCCGAACCGCCGAGTCCCCACGAGCCGGTTGGCGTTGGAGTACCCCCAGTCGCTCGCCGTGTTCGACAAGTACGAGGACGCCCAGCAGGCCGTCGACTACCTCTCCGACCACGAGTTCCCCGTCCAGAACGTCATGATCGTCGGCACCGACCTGCGCACCGTGGAGCGGGTGACCGGCCGGCTGACCCGGGGCCGGGTCGCCGCCGGCGGGGCCATGTCGGGCGCGTGGCTCGGGGCGTTCGTCGCGCTCATCTTCTCGCTCTTCGACCGCGCCGGCGCGACGACGGGCACCTTCCTGTTCACCGTGCTCGCCGGCATGGGTTTCGGCTTGGTTTGGGCGTTGATCGGGTATGCCCTCACGGGCGGGCACCGCGATTTCACCTCGATCCAGCAGGTGGTTGCCACCCGTTACGAGGTGCTCTGTGAGCATCGGTATGCCGCTCGCGGCCGGGAGTTGCTCGTCCAGATGGACCCCATGCGGGCCGCGCAGGAGCAGGCCCGGATCGCCATTGAGGCCGCGCGTGCAGAGGAGGCCGCCAAAGCCGCGTCGGCCGCTCAGGCCCCGACGGATTCGGGGGCGACCCCGACGACCTGAGCAGGGCGCGACCCGGGGAGACGGTACATAACCCACCTATTGGTCGGTTGTGAACGGGGGGTGGTGCTCGGGGGTCCGGGGAGGCGGTACATAACCCACCTATTGGTCGGATGTGAACGGGGCGCGGTGCTCGGGGGTCCGGGGAGGCGGTACATAACCCACCTATTGGTCGGTTGTGAACGGGGAGCGGTGCTCGGGGGTCCGGGGCGGTGGTACATAACCCACCTATTGGTCGGTTATGAACGGGGGGCGGTGCTCGGGGGCGCGGGTGCCGGGGCCTCGGAGCGGGCCAGGACGGCCACCTTGCCGCTCACAACCGTCACCACCGCGATCGTGACCAAAGCGCCGAGGAGCAGGGCCGTCGGCTCCCCGGGTCCGAGCAGATGCAGGCTCGTCCCCAAGGTGGCCGCCGCCACCGGCACCCCCAACTGGGCCGAGGTCGAAACCGCGACCGGCCAGGGCTGGCCGGTCAGGGCGCCCAGGGCATGCACTCCGACGGCGGTGAGCCCGAGGACCAATCCCAAGACGACCGCCCCTGGATGCGAAATCAACTGGCGCAGGTCGAGGGAGGACCCGAGCCAGACGAAGAAGATCGGCGCGAACAACCCCTCGGTGAGGGCGAACACCTGATGGGCCACCCGCCGCGGCTCACCCACTCCGGCGACGGCCAACCCGGTGGCAAACCCGGCGAGCATGATCGACACGTGCATCGACTGCGCGATCGCCGCCATGCCGAACAGGGCCACCAAAACGCTGCGCAACTCGATCGCCAGCCCGCGCTCCTCGGATACCTCGTGGACGGCGCGCCGCCGGCCCGACCGTTCGGCCCAGCGCAAGATCCACCAGAACACCAGGGCGCCGACCCCGACGATGAGCGCTCCCAACGCGGCCCGGGGTGCATTCGCCGGGTCGATCACCAGCGGTAGGAGCACGATGCACGCGGCATCGGCCAAGGCCAGTTGGGGGAGCATCTCGACCATGGAGCGACCGGTCAGCGGCACTCCCTCGAGCGCGGGCAGCACGATGGAGGCCGACGACGAGGCGAGGAGCACGGCATACAAGAGCCCATGACCGGTGCCGAAGACCGAGGCGACGCCCCACCCGACGGCCACCGCGACCACGCCCACCCCGAGCGCGCGCCCGACCCCCACGCGCAGGCCGGCCCGCAACGCCGGGGACCGGACCGGCACGTGGGTGCCCGCGACGAACATGACGAGCGCGAACCCCACCTCGCCGAGGAACGAGAACGTCGGATTCGAGGCCGACAACACCTGAAAGCCCGTGTGGCCCAGCACGATCCCGACGAGGAGTTCGCCAATGACGACCGGCACCCGGAAACTGCGGCCCAGCGCGAGCAGCGGCCCCGACAAGGCGACCAGGCAGATCAGGGCCAGTTGGGCGAAGGTCACGGCGCCACTCTCACGGCGCGGGTGCGGAGACGATGACGACCGGGATGTCGGTGTTCTCGTCGGTGTGATAGCTCGCGCAGACCCGGTGGTAGCCGTCCGCGATCTGGGTCGCCACCCCCCGCGTCAGATCACCACGGACCAGAAGGATCGGCGCGAGGGGCTTGGCGTGCGCGATCTTGGCCAGGTCCGAACGCACATGGGCGTTGTCGACCGGCAGCAATGGCAGCCCGCTCGCGCGCAGGATGTCCTTGGCCTTCTGGTGGGTCACCGGGGCCGTTCGCAGCGCGGTGACGAGGGAGTTGACCAGGCCGGGCTCGGCGAGCAAGGCCAGGTATGCCGCTGCCGCGGGGTAGTCGTGTTCCTCGGGCCGGTCCAGCCACCGCACCGTCACGTCGCCGCGGGCCATCCTCAACGTGCCTGGACCGCAGCGATCCACGCCTCGACAGCGGCGGCGGTGCGCGGCATACCGGCGGAGAGATTGCGGCACCCGTCCGCGGTGACGACGATGTCGTCCTCGATCCGCACCCCGATGCCCCGGAACCGTTCCGGAGCCAAAAGGTCGTCCGCCTTGAAATACAGACCGGGCTCGACGGTCAACACCATGCCCGGCTCCAGCACGGCGTCCATGTACTCCTCGCGGGTGGCCAGGGCGCAGTCGTGGACGTCGAGGCCGAGGTGGTGGGAGGTGCCGTGGACCATCCAGCGACGGTGGTACTGCCCGTGCTCGGTGTCGAGGGTGTCCTCGACCGTGACGCCCTCGGGCAGCAGCCCCCAGGCGTGCAACCGTTCGGCGATGACGCGGATTGCGGCGGCGTGGATGTCGGAGAACTTCGCCCCCGGTCGCACGGCGGCGATCCCGGCCTCCTGGGCGGCATACACGGCGTCGTAGATCTCGCGCTGGGCCTGCGTGAAGGTGCCGCTCACCGGCAGGGTGCGGGTGACGTCGGCGGTGTAGAGGGCGTCGACCTCGACCCCGGCGTCAAGGAGGAGGAGATCCCCCTCGTGGATGTCGCCGGTGTTCTTGATCCAGTGCAGGGTGTTCGCGTGATCGCCACTGGCGCAGATGGAGTCGTAGCCGACGCCGTTGCCCTGGTGGCGGGCGTGCAGGCCGAAGACGCCCTCGACCCAGCGTTCGCCGCGGCTGGCGGCCAGCGCGGCGGGCAGGTCGGCGATGACCGCCTCGAACCCGATTTCGGTGGCGTCGACGGCCTCCTGCAGCGCCTCGATCTCGAACTCGTCCTTGACCATCCGGGCATGCGAGAGCGCGTGGGCCAGGGCGTCGTCGGCCTCCTCCAGGCCCTCCTCGACCGCCCCGTTGGCCACCCGGGCCGCATCGAGGGTGCGGGTCAGGTCGCGGTCGGCGTCGCGGACCAGCCGGATCGTCAGTGCTCCGGCGTCTTTGGCGGCGGCGTCGGCGAATTGGTCGATGTGCGCACCGGTCACGCCCAGCTCGAGTTCGATGTCCTCGATGGTCGGGCGCGCGCCCACCCAGAACTCGCCGTAGCGGGTGTCGGCGAAAAACTCGTCGCTGTCGCGCTCGGCGAGCGGGCGGAAGTAGAGGATCGCCTCGTGCCCCCCGCCCTCGAGGGGTTCGAGGACAAGCACCGCGTCGGGCTCGCGGTCGGCGCCCAGCCCGGTGAGGTAGGCGAAGGCCGTGTGTGGCCGGAAGACGTAGTCGGTGTCGTTGGTGCGCACCTTCAGCCCCCCGGCCGGGATGACGAGCCGTTCGCCGGGGTATGCCGCGGAGAGCCGCGCGCGCCGGGCCGCGGCATACGTGCTGGCCGGGGCGGGGGCGGTGACGGTAGGCCGCCGCGGGGCCCAACCGTCCTTGACGAAGGCCCGGAACTCCTCGGTGGTGGGCCGGGCGCGGTTTTCGGCCTGCTTCTGCTCTTCGCTCACGGCGCCCATCGTGCCACTCGAACCGGGCGCGCGGGAGAGGGCCATTGCGGACGAGATGTTCTAGTAAACATATAACAAGTCTGATAACATGGGATCGTGCTCGTCCGAGTAGACCCCTCGTCGTCGGTGCCGATCTATGCCCAGATCGCCGCCTCGATCCGGCGCGCCGTCGCCGAGGGCACGCTGGCCGAGGGCGATCGACTCGCCCCGGCCCGGGACCTCGCCGAGGGCCTGGGGGTCAACCTGCACACCGTGCTGCGTGGCTACCAGCAACTGCGGGACGAAGGAATCGTCGAGTTGCGCAGGGGCAGGGGTGCCGTGGTCACCGACCGCGGGGCCCGCACGGCGGGCACGTATGCCGCGCTCGCGGCATACATCGACCACGCCCGCAAGGCGGGTCTGAGCACGGACGAGGCACTCGCTCTCGTCCGGGAAGGGATGGAGTCGTGAACGTGCGGACTGTGCGAATGGCCCTGGCCGCGATCGGGGGGCCGGTGCTTCTCGCGGGTATCTCGGTGCTGGTGGCGCGCTCGTGGCTGCCACAGCTGCCCGATCCGGTGGCCACCCACTGGGGGCCCCGAGGCGTGGACGGTTTCACCGCCGCCGGGCCGGCGACCTGGCAGGCGGGGGCGTTCTCGGCCGGGTTCGGGCTGCTCCTTGGGGTGCTCCTCTGGGTCGCGTCGATCAAGGTGCCCTATCTGCGGCGCGGAGCCGGTGGCCTCGCGTGCGGGATGGCTGGCTTCATTGCCTTCATCGGGGTGGGGTCGTTGTGGATGCAACGCGGCTTGACCGACGCGCGGCTCGCGCCGGACATCGGCTGGGTCATCGGGGTCGGTCTGCTCGTCGGGATCGGTTGTGGTGCGCTGGGCGCGTGGCTGGCTCCGGGGCAGGTGCCCGGGGCGGCCGAGACACACGCGGCGGTGCCGGCGGGAGCGCCGCGGCTACCCCTGGCGCCGGGAGAGGCGGCCGTCTGTGTGGGATGGGCCGCCTCGCGCACCCTGGTTCTCATCGTCGGCGGGTCCACGGTGGCGGCCGTCGTCCTCCTGCTCGCGGTCGGCGCCGGAGTCGTGCCCGTCCTGTTCCTCACGGTTACCCTCGTGGCGCTCTTGGTGACGATGGGTGCGTTCCGCGTCGTCGTCGGGGCCGACGGGCTGTCGGTGCGTTCGGTCGCCGGCTGGCCGCGGTTCCGGGTGCCGCTGTCCGAGGTGGCCCAAGCGGGCGTCATCGAGGTGCGGGCGCTCGCCGAATACGGCGGCTGGGGGTTGCGGGCCGGGCGCGCGGGCCGGTTCGGGGTCATCATGCGTTCGGGGGAGGCGCTGGAGGTGGCCCGCGGTGACGGGTCGGCATTCGTCGTCACCGTCGACGGGGCCGGCGAGGCCGCCGCCCTGCTCAACACCCTGGCCGAGCGCGCCCGCGCGTCCGTCGGCTGAGGCCGCCGGCTGGTTTGCCGTGGGTGCCTTCGAGGGAGTGACGCTGGGGGACCGGCTCCGGGCCCACTTCGGTCACGATCGTCACCTCTATGGGGCGTTGACGCTCGCGATGGCCAACGACTGGGACGCCGGCGGGGTGACTCGTTCGATCCTCGCTGGTTGGGAGGACGCGCCGGGGCAGTCACTGCCGCAGTTGCGGCTGCTCGCGGGGCTGTTCCGGATCCTCCTGCGGGGGGAGGCACCGGAGTTGGCGG
Organism: Actinomycetes bacterium; assembly: GCA_029778715.1. Classification (GTDB taxonomy): domain Bacteria; phylum Actinomycetota; class Actinomycetes; order Actinomycetales; family Dermatophilaceae; genus Phycicoccus_A. Next base: position 88,291 of record JAKOPT010000019.1, read on the forward strand.
CGTTCTACCCGTGCCTGGGCGGCGCGCGCGACCATCGCGATGCCTGGCCGGTCGCACGGGCCGTCATGGCGGCATACTCCGACGAGTTGCGGGCGGCGCTGCGAGAGACGCCGCAAACCAACGAGGTGGGGCGGGCTCTCGCTCTGCTCGTCGGGTTGTCGTATGCCGTCCGCGCGTCCGGGCTGCGCCGGGTGCGCCTTCTCGAACCGGGCGCCTCGGGTGGGTTGACGATGCTCGTGGACCGGATCCGGTTCGAGGGGTCCGGCTGGGCCTGGGGCCCGGTGGGCTCGCCGCTCGTGTTGTCCGGGTGCGGGGCACCCGGACTCGTGCCGGAGGCGTTCGAGGTGGTGGCGCGGAGAGGGTGCGACCTCAACCCGGTCGATGCCTCGACGCCGGAGGGCGCGGCATACCTCACCTCCTTTGTCTGGCCCTGGCATCTGGACCGGCACGACCGACTGCGCGCCGCCCTGCGCCTGGCCGCGGAGCATCCCGTGCGGATCGACGCGGCCCCGGCCTCGACGTGGGTGCGCGAGCAACTCGAGCAGCCGGCACCGGAGGGGGTGCTGACGGTGGTGTGGCACTCGGTGACCCGCATCTACTGGCCCCCGGTGGAGACCGAGGCCATGACGGCCGCGGTCGACGAGGCGCGGTCGCGGATGCCGATCGCGCATGTCGCGATGGAGCACCCCTGGGATGGGTCAACCCCGGACGCGGATGCCGGTGCCCTGCCCGTGATCGAGGTCGACGGGGTGCGCGTGGGGCATTGCGGGCATCACGGACCGCCAGTGGTTCTCGACGGCGGGCTGCCTCGGTAGGGTGATTGCGAGGCAGGAGGCCTGTATGGAGTTTCCGGCGATGCTCCCCGCGCGGTTCAACATGGCCCGCTACTGCCTGGCGCCTGCGGCCCACCGCGATCCCGCCAAGGTTGCCCTCACCGTCATCCACGACCCGCAGCAGCCGCTCCAGGGCGCGGCGCGCTGGACCTTCGAAGCCCTCGACGCCGCCGTGCGCTCCTGCGCCCAGGCCTTGCGCGAGCACGGCTTCGCGCCCGGGGCGCGGATCGCCCTGCGCCTGGGCAACCGCCCCGAGTGCCCCATCGTGTGGTTCGCCGCGATGGCCGCGGGGCTCGTCGGCATACCCCTGTCCTCGCAACTGACGCCCGACGAGGTCGCCTTCGTCCTCACCGACGCCGAGGTCGCCGCCCTCGTCACCGCCCAAGAGGACCAGGCTCCCGGCGGTTGCCGTCGCTTCGACCTCACCGACGTGCGTGCCTGGCTCACCGCGCCCGCTCCGCCCGCCGATCAGGCCTACGCCGACACCGGCGCCGACGACGCGGCATACCTCATCTACACCTCCGGCACCTCCGGGCAACCCAAGGGTGTCCTCCACGCCCACCGGTGCGCCTGGGGGCGGCGCCCCATGTATGCCGGGTGGTACGGCCTGACCGCCACCGACACCATGCTGCACGCCGGCGCTCTCAACTGGACCTATACCCTCGGGGTGGGCCTCACCGACCCATGGGCCCTGGGCGCCGGTGCGGTCGTCTACGACGGGCCGCGCGACCCCGGCGTGTGGGGGCGGATCATCGCCGCGACCGGCGCCACCCTCTTCGCGGCCGTTCCCGGCATCTACCGCCAATGGCTGCGCGCCGGCATCGACCCGGCCGACCTCACCACGTTGCGCCACGGATTGACCGCGGGGGAGGCCCTCGCACCCGGCCTGTATGCCGCGTGGCGCGACGCCACTGGGCGTGACCTCTACGAGGCGCTCGGGATGAGCGAGATCTCGACTTTCATCTCCTCCGCGCCGGGCGTGCCGGTGCGTCCCGGTTCCCCCGGGATGGTCCAGCAGGGACGGCGGGTGGCGATCCTGCCCGAAGCCCAAGAGGGCGACGACGCCGCTGCCGGTGGCGCGAGCGCCGATACCACGCCGCTGCCGGTCGGCGAGATCGGGGTGCTCGCCGTCCACCGCAGCGACCCCGGCCTCATGCTCGGCTACTGGAACCGCCCGCACGACCACCCCTGGCGCGGCGACTGGTTCGTCACCGCCGACGCTGCCCACCTCGACGTCGACGGGTACGTCCACCACCACGGGCGCGTCGACGACATCCTCGGCGCCGGCGGGTACCGGGTCTCCCCGCTCGAGGTCGAACACGTCCTCGCCACCCACCCCGCCGTCGCCGACGTCGCTGTCACCGAGGTGGAGGTCCGCGAAGGGGTGCGGATCATCGCCGCATATGCCGTCCCCGCCGATCCCGACGCCCCCGGCGGACTCGATGCGGGCGCGGTCTTGAGGTACGCCGGGGAGCACCTCGCGGCATACAAATGCCCGAAAGAACTGCTGTGGATCGATGCCTTGCCGCGCACGGCCAACGGCAAGATCCGGCGGGCGGCACTCGCGGGCCGTCACCCGTAGTCGGGGGCTCAGACGATGCCGCGCCGTTAGGCTGGGCCGGTGCCGTTCGACTGGCAGGTGTTCATCTCGGCGTTCGTCACCCTCGTGGTCATCATGGACCCGCCCGGGGCGATCCCGATCTTCCTCGCGCTCACCCGCACCCTCCCCGCCCGCCAGAAGCGGGCCGCGGCCCGGCGCGCCTCCCTCGTCGCCCTCGTCGTCATCGCGGGGTTCGCCGCCGGTGGGCGCTACCTCCTCGCCTATCTCCACATCTCGGTGGCGGCGCTCCAGGGTGCCGGAGGTCTGCTCCTGCTCATCGTCGCCCTCCAACTGCTCACCGGTGCCGAGTCCGAGCAGCATGCCGACGCCGGCGTCAACGTCGCCCTCGTGCCGCTGGGCACCCCGCTGCTCGCCGGTCCGGGCGCGATCGTCGCCACCATGCTCGCGGTGCAAGACGCACAGGGCGGGGCGCAGGTGTTGTCGGTCGTGTTGGCGTTGGTCGCGGTCCTTCTCATCGTCTGGGTGACGTTCCGGTATGCCGCGGTGCTCGCCCGGCTGTTGCGCGAGTCCGGGATCGTCCTGCTCACCCGCATCGCCGGGTTGTTGCTGTCGGCGATCGCCGTGCAGATGGTGGCCGACAGCGTGCGGGCCTTCGTGACCGCCCCCCATTGAGACGCACGCCCCTCGCCCCCCGCCCCCTCGCTCCCGCCGATTCGAGGTAAAGACGCGCGGATTCAGCGGCGTTTTTACCTCGAATCGCCGAGAGGGAGGGGCGGGCTAGCCCAATTCTTCTAGGAGGGCGGGCAGCACCTCGTGCATGTCGCCGACCACGGCATAGTCGGCCTTGGTCATCATCGGCGCGTCCGGGTCGGTGTTGATCGCGAGGATCGTCTTGCTCGAGGAGCACCCGGCCCAGTGCTGGATCGCCCCGGAAATCCCGCACGGGATGTAGAGGTCGGGGGAGATCCGTGACCCGGTCTGGCCGACCTGCTCGCTGTGCGGGCGCCAGCCGAGGGAGGTGACGACTCGCGACACCCCGACCGCGCCGCCGAGGCGAGCCGCAAGGGCGTCGACCGCACCGAACCCATCGGCCGAACCGGCGCCCCGTCCGGCACCGACGACGACCTTCGCCGAGGTCAACCCCGAGGTGTCGCCGCCCTCGCGGGCCTCGACCCGCACGACCCGAGCCACCAGTTCGGCCGGGGTGAGAGCCGCCTCGAAGGGCCGCACCTCGGCGGGCCCCGGCGTGGCCGCATCCTCGGGCGCGACGGCGTGCCCGGCCATGGTGAGCAGCCGGATCCGGTCGGTGAGGGCCGTGGTCTCCAATGCGTTGCCCTGGACGACCTGACGTTCGACGACGAGCGGCTCGGTCGACACTACGGACACCGCGTTCGCCGCCATCGCCAGCCCGCGCCGGGCCCCGATGTGCGCCAGGATCTCGTTGCCCCGGTTCGTGCCACCGGCGATGACCGTCGTGGACCGGCTGGCCCGGCCAGCGGTCTCGACGGCCACGGCCCAGGCGGCCGCGGCATACGAACTCAACTCCGCGTTGGTCGCCTCGTGGACCGCGACGACGCCGTTGGCAGCACAGTCGGCCACGACGGACGCGCCGGCCGCTCCGACGACGACCGCGTGCAGCTCACCCAGGCCCAGGCCCCGGGCGAAGGCCAGCGTCTCCCGGCTCACCAGGGAGGCCCGGCCATCCTCGATTTCGACGACGACGAGCGTGTTCACGACAGGACTCCCAACTGCTTGAGGACCTCGACGACCTTCGGGGCGGCCGCCGCCCCCTCGCCGAGAACGACGACCTCGCTGGGCGGCGGCGGCGGAACCCGCAGGCCCACCCGACCGGCACCCTTGCTCGCGCCGACGGCGGCCACGGTCTCCAGCGGCGCCTTCTTCGCTTTCATCCGGCCCACGACCGAGGGGTAGCGGGGGCTGACCCCGCCCTCCAAGACCGTCGCAACACACGGCATACCGAGCTCGAAGACCTCGGTGCCGTCGGGTCCTTCACCCTTGAAGGTGGCGGTAGCGCCCTCGACCGCGATCGTCTGGATGCCCGTGACGACCGGCCGCCCGAGCGCGTACGCCAGGCGGACACCCACCTGGAAGTCGCCGGTGTCGGCCGCGTCGTTGCCGAGGAGCACGAGGTCGTATGCCGTGCCGCCGGCTTCCCGGGACCGCACGACCGCCGCGATTTCCTCGGCGATGTCGGCCGGGCCGTGACCGAGGGTGTCGGTCTCGACGAGCACCGCGTCGGTGGCGCCGACGGCCAGGGCCGAGCGCAACTGCTCCTCGGCCTCGGCCAGGCCGACGGACAGCACGGTGACCGTGCCGCCGTCGGCGACCTGGGTGGCGATCTCGACCGCCGCCTCCTCGTGGGCGCTCATCGTCCAGCCGGCGAACCGGCCGTCGACGGCACTGCCGTCCGCGGTGAGGACCACCTCGCCGGTGGGGTCGGGGACCCGCTTGATGCAGACGAGGACGTTGGTCATGCCAGGCCCCGGATCCGCTTGTTCTCGGGGTCGAACAGCGGCGTGGCGTCGTTGGCGGCGACGACGACGGGGTAGAGCTCCTCCATGTAGGACACGGCGAGCTCGTTGCCGACGACGGCCTCCTCCGGGGGGAGGAAGGCCATGAGGACGTGCTTGCCCAGGCTCGGGGCCGAGCCGGCGGTCGTCACGTACGGGTGGTGGCCGTGGCCGTCGGTGAGGATCGAGCCGTCGCGGCGCACGATGGGCTCACCCCCGAGCATGTAGCGCTTGACGCCGCTCGCGCTCGTGTGGTCCTCGACGGTGAGCGAGCAGAGAATCGCCTGCGGGGCCTGCGCGGCCTGGGCGATGACGGCCTCCTTGCCGATGAAGTCCTGGTCCTTCCACTTCGCGCGCGACATGCCGGTTTCCATGAGGGTGCGCTCGGAGTCGAGCTCGTAGCCGTAGGCCCGGTAGCCCTTCTCGATACGCCCGGTCGTGCCGTAGACCCCGATGCCGGCGGGGATGAGACCGTGCTCCTTGCCGGCCTCGAGGAGGCGCTCCCAGACCGCGGCACCGATCTCCATGGGCACGTAGAGCTCCCAGCCGTACTCACCGACGTAGGAGATGCGCGAGGCGAGCACCATGAGGTTGCCGATTTCGAGGTCGCGGCAGGTCCCGAAGGGGAACCCGGCGTGCGACACGTCGGCCTTGGTCACGCTCTCGAGGATGGCGCGGGCATTGGGGCCCCACAGGCCGATCGTCGTGTATGCCGAGGTGAGGTCGATGAGGGCCGCCCCACCGTCCGCGGGGAGCCGGTCGGCAAACCACTTGAGGTCGGCCATGCCGTGGGCGCCACCGGTGACGACCCGGAACCGGTCGTGCGCGAGGCGCATGACCGTCAGGTCGGAACGGAAACCGCCGCGGCTGTCGAGGACGGGGGTGTAGACGACGCGCCCGATCTTGACGTCGGCCTGGGCGACGATGACGTGCTGGACGGTCTCGAGGGCCTTGGGGCCGACGATGTCGAACATGGCGAACGCCGACAGGTCGACCAGGGCCGCGGTTTCACGCATCTGGAGGTGCTCGGCGTTGATGATCGGCGACCACCAGCGGGCGTCCCATTCGTGGGCACGCGGCATACAGGCCTCACCGAACTTCTCGACGAGCCCGGCGTTCGACTCATACCAGTGCGGGCGCTCCCAGCCGGCGGTCTCGTAGAAGACCGCGCCGAGGGCCTTCTGGGACTCGTGCATGGGGGCGAGGCGCACGTTGCGGGCCGAGGTGTACTGCTCGGACGGGTGGACGATGCCGTAGGTCTTGATGAACGACTCGCCGGTGCGGGCCTTGACGTGCCCGCGGGTCTTCTGGTGCGGGTAGAAGCGGGCGATGTCGGAGTGGCCGAGGTCGATCTCGGGGTTGCCGTGGGTCATCCACTCGGCAACGGCGCGCGCGGTGCCGGGGCCTTCCTTGATCCAGACCGCGGCGGCGCTCCACAGACCCTTGACCTCGGGGGTCTCGCCGAGGATCGGGTAACCGTCGGGGGTGAGGGAGAGCAGGCCGTTGATCGCATAGCGGATCTCGGCGCCCTCGGCACCGAGGAGTTCGGGCATGAGCTCATAGGCCTGCTCGAGCTGGGGGTCGAAGTCGTCGCTGGTGAACGGCAACTCGGTGGGGGAGAGCTTGGCCTGCTCGATGGTGGGGATGTCCTCGGGGTCCCACAGGATGGCGCGGTGGGCGTAGGAGCCGACCTCCATGTCCGACCCGTGCTGACGCTCGTAGCACAAGGTGTCCATGTCGCGGACGATGGGGAAGGAGATCTCGCCGGGGCGCTCGGCCAGCTGCGGGCAGGGGCCCACGGAGATCATCTGGTGGACCGCGGGGGTGAGCGGGATGTAGGCGCCGGCCATCCGGGCCAGCTTGGGGCTCCACACGCCGCAGGCGATGACGACGGTGTCGGCCTCGATCCGGCCCTGGTTGGTCTCGACGGCCTTGATCCGGCCCTCGACGACCTCCATGCCGGTGACCTCGACGTTGGGGACGACGGTGAGGGCGCCCTTGTCGATGGCCCGCTCGCGCATGATCGTGCCCGCGCGCAGGGAGTCGACAACGCCGACGGTGGGGAACCACGCGGCGCCGATGATCTGGTCCTTGTCGAGGAAGGGCACCTTTTCCACAACGTGGTCGGGGTCGACGATCTCGGCGGGGATGCCCCAGGCCTTGGCGCTCGACATCCGGCGGCGCAGTTCCTCCATGCGCTCCTCGGTGCGGGCCACCTCGTAGCCACCGGACTCGGTGAAGACGCCGAGTTCCTTGTACTGCTTCATCGAGTCGAGGGTGATGTCGGCGAACTCGCGGCTGTGGTCGACGGGGAAGATGAAGTTGCTCGCGTGGCCGGTGGAGCCGCCGGGGTTGGGCAGCGGGCCCTTGTCGAGTTGGACGATGTCGGTCCAGCCGAGTTCGGCGAGGTGGTAGACGAGGGAGTTGCCGACGATGCCGGCGCCGATGACGACGCATTGGGCGCGCGCGGGGAGTTCAGCCATTTCGGTTCAGCCTTCCGGGATTTGTTGCCTATCGTGCAACGAGGTTCGCATTGTGCAACGGTTCCGGGTCATTCTGCCAGAGCGTGCGGGGGCTTGGGTAGGAAGTTCAGGTGGGAAACGTGCGCTTCGCACCCCGACAGTCGGGGTGCGACGCGCACGTTGGGTGGTTCAGGCGGGAAAAGGGTGGCGGGTGGGGCTCACTTGAGCCAGGCGTTGACCTTGTCCTGGTTCGCCTCGACCCACTTCTTCGCCGCGTCATCCGGGGAGAGGTTCTGGTTGGCGATCATCTCCGACACCTTGTTCTGGTCGTCGTTGGTCCAGGTGAAGTTCTTGATGAGGTTGACCGCGGGCGAGCCGGAGTCGGCGAACTTCTTGGCGACGAGCTTGTTGAGGGTGTAGGGCGGGTAGTCGCAGTTGACCTTCTTCGGGTCGTCGTCGCAGCCCTGGGTCCACTTGGGCAGGTTGACCTTGACGAGCTTGGTCTCGGAGAAGAACCACTGCGGCTCGTAGAAGTACGCGAGCAGCGGGGTCTTGTTCTTCTCGGCCTGGCGGAAACTCGTGATGAGCGCCGCCTCCGATCCGCCCGTGACCACCTTGAAGTTGAGGTTCAAGTTGGTGACGAGGGCCTCGTCGTTGGTGACGTAGGACGGGTCACCGTCGAGGAGCTGGCCCTTGCCGCCGGACTCGCTCGTCTTGAACAGGTCGGCGTACTTGTTGAGGTTGTTCCAGTCGGTGATGTCCGGGTACTTCTGCGCCATCCACGGCGGGACGTACCAGCCGATGATGCCCTGGTTGCCCGTCGGGCCCGCGTCGACGACGACCTTCTGGTCGGTGATGTACTTCTTGACCAGGTCGGGGTGGCCCCAGTTCTCGACGACGGTGTCGATCGAGCCGGAGGCCATGCCCTGCCAACTCACCTCTTCCTTGAGTTCGGGGTAGGTGACGTTGCAACCGAGCTTGGTCTTGGCGACGTAGCCGATGACGTGGGCGTTGCTCACGTAGCCAGTCCACGGGTTGACCGCGATCCGCAGGTCCCCGCACTTGGCGCTGCTTCCGGCGGCGCTCGAACTGCCGCTGGAGTTGATGTTCCCGCCGCCGCAGGCCGCGAGGCCGAGGGCCATCCCGGCGGCGACGACGACGGTGGTGATCCGGCGTGTGCCTCGTGCCATGTGTCTTCCTTTCTGGAGCCCCGCGGCCATCCGCGGGGAGATTTGGGGGGTCGCTCAGGAGAGCGTGGGGTATGCCGCGCTCGGGCTCTCGGTGTCGGCCGCGGGTTCGCGGCGGGCTGGGACGGGAGTCATCGGCCGTAGCGCTCCGCGGCATACCGGGCAATGCGGTCGAGCATGACGCCCATCGCCGTGATGGCGATACCGGCGGCGAGGCCCTTGCCGAACAACTGGCCCTGGGAGAAACCCTGGACGATGAGGTACCCGAGGCTGCCGCCGCCGACCATGCCGCCGATGACGACCATGGAGAGGACGTAGAGCAGGCCCTGGTTGGTCGCGAGGACGAGCGCCTCACGGGCCATGGGGAGTTGGACCTTCGAGATCATCTGCCAGGTCGTGCTGCCGGTGGAGCGGGCCGCCTCGACGGTGGTCGCCGACACGCCGTGAATGCCGTCGGCGACGAGTTTGGTGGCGATCGGGATGCCGTAGAGCATGGCGGCGGCGATGGCGGTGAACCGGCTCGAGGCGAACAGCGCCAGCGCCGGCACCAGATAGACGAAGGGCGGGATGGTCTGGAACCCGTCGAGGAGCGGCCGGACGACGATGTCGACGATCCGGCTGCGACCCATGCCCACCCCGACGATGACCGCGACGATCATGACGAGCACGGTGGCGACGAGGGTCATCGTCAAGGTGACCATGGCTTCGTTCCACAGCCCGGTGCCGAGGATGACGGCCTCGCAGACGAGGGTGATGAGCAACGGCCGACGGCCCCCGAGGATGACGGCGACGGCGGCGATGACCAGCGCCATCGTCCACCACGGGCTGGTCGCCAGCAGGGACTGGAGCGGGTTGAGGAAGCCGTAGGTGACGAAGTTCTTGAACGCCTCGCTGGCGCCGCTCACGGCATCGACGAAGGCCGTGGTCACGGTGTTGATGTGACCGGCCAGGGCCGACCCGGTGATCTCGCGGATCGCCGGGACCTCGCTGAGGTCGGGGAAGGTCGCCAACTGGAGGTAGAGGGTCGAGTAGTAGGCGGCCGCGAGAACCGGGACGAGGAGCACCCCGAGGACGAGGCGGCGGCCGGCGCGCGTCAGCCGGGGCAACTCGAAACCGCGCCCGGCATCCTCGGTGGCCCAGCGGGGGAGGTGTTCGAGCATGACCTTGCTGCTCAGGCCGGGATAGCCGACCGAGGCCACCTTGCCCTGCGTGGACTTCTCGGTGCGCTCGCTCGCGGCGGTGGTCGTCCGGTCGAGCATGATGGCGATGGCGACGATGGCGAGCCCGGCGACCGCGGCCTTGCCCACGTTGAGCACCTGGAGGGCATCGACGACGGTGCGGCCGAGACCGGGGCCGTTGACGAGGGCGGCGATGGTCGCCATCGACAGCGCGGCCATCGTCGACTGGTTGATGCCGACGACGATGGTCCGCTTGGCCATCGGCAACTGGACCTGGCGGAGCAGTTGGCCCCTCGTCACCCCGAGCGAGCGGCCGGCCTCGATGGTGTTCGCCGACACCGAGCGGATCCCGTGTTCGGTGATCCGGACCAGGGGTGGCAGGGCATAGATGAGAGTGAGGACCACGGCGGTCGCTGGGCCGATGCCGAAGAGCATCGCGACCGGGGCCAAATAGGCGAACGACGGCATCGTCTGCATGACGTCGAGCACCGGGGTGACGAACCCCGAGACGCGGCGGCTGCGGGCCATCGCGATGCCGAGGGGGAGCCCGATGACGATCGAGATGACGACCGAGAAGACCGTGATGATGAGGGTGTCGAGCCCTTCGGTCCATAGGCCGAAGACGCCGAGGAGGAGGGTGACACTCGTGACGAGCAACGAGGGCCGCCAGCCCGCGAACGCATAACTCACCCACCCGAAGAGGGCGACGACCCCGAACCAGCCGAGCAGGTTCCCTGGTGTGAACAACAATCCGCAGGTGGGTAGGTCAAAGTGCCTGTGACCAGGGTCTTTGCCCAAATCTGCGACCCACCTACCGAGGCTCTCCTCCTCGCAGGCCGGGGTCAGTCTCGTGCCGGATGTCCGATCAGGACGTGCCGGCCCCAGGGGTAGCTGGGCGATCAAGCAATCCGCCGTCGTCGACCTGGCCCCGGATGTGGGTGGCCATACCGAAGAGGTCCGGGTACATGGTGCCGCTGTTGATCCCGTAGTCCCGCTCCAGACGGCGACGGATCGGCTCCTTGGCGTCTGCGGCGATCCTCAGCGTCAGCGTCGGGCGCGACCTCGGATCGAGATTGCGTGTCCGGTCCACCATGCGCGTCGGAACGGAAGTGGCTCGCCGGACCTCGTCGGCCTTCCACAGCCCGGCGGCACTCGCGTCGCCAGGCGCCTTGCGGTACTGGGAGTTCTTCCCGGCGTAGTACTTCGGAACTCCTGCGAGCAGGAACCCAGACTGCTGGGCGGGGATGCGCTCGTTGTAGGAGGGCGGCCGCCAGAGAAGCGGAAGCTCCAGCGACCACTTCGACGCCTTCTCGAAGTGACGCCAAGGGATGTCGTACGTGTTCCACCCGGCGTCCAGCCGGACCGAACGGTCGGTCACGTCGATCGCGAACACGCGCCCGTCCTGGCCGTCCTCGTCGGCGTGCCGCTGCTCGACCGCGAACCACAGGGCGACCAGCGGATTCAAGGACACGTCCAGGAGCCGTGTCGGCGCCCCGTAGTGCTGCATGTGCGCCACCAGCTCCAGGTAGGGCAGCTGGTCGAAGCGCCAGCCGTCGCGAGCGAGGCTAAGGAGCTTGTCCTCGGCCTTGAGCAGGTCCGCCTCCTCAGGGGCGTTCCCGGTGGCCTGCGCGAGCAGCCGTCGGTAGAGCCCACTGTGGAGGCACCAGGAAGCGTTCACCTGTCCGCGCCAGGCCATGCGCCGACGACCAATCTTGTTCATCACGTCCTCGATCGCAGCCATGGCGTCCTCCCACGACGCGATCGGATCGCCCTCCCACGGACCAAAGAAGGTGGTTCCGTCCATGACGCCTCATCACTCCTACCCGTGCCCTTGCCTCAGTCTGCCCCGACACCGGCATCTGGTCGGTGATTGCATCGGAGAGTCCCTGCGCCGCAAACGTCGGACCACGTTGGTACCGTCCACGCATAGGAAGGGGCAGCCATGAGGTTCTCGGAGGCATTCTCGATCAAGGGCGCGAAGAAGCACGACTGGTTCGATGCGGACCTCACCGTCGACACCAAGCTGTTCGTCGATCCCTTCCTGATGCTCCGAGCCGGCGACCAGTGGATCCAGGCGCACGCGGACCTCGTCGCCCACTTCGCCCACTGCTACCAGCTCGTCGCCAGGGCGCCCTCGAAGCAGTCCCTGTCTGCGAAGCAGGCCCACAAGCTCTTGACGTTTCCGGAGCCGCACGAGTTCTGCCTCGGTTACACCACCGCATCGACGAGGGGGTCGGGCGGGGGCGCCGGGCGTGCCGCAGCCATCGCCGACGGCATCGCAGTCGCGGTCGCAGCCGGGCTCAAGCGCCCGGAGCACATCGAGGAGATCGGCATCCTGAACGAACGCTTCGGCGCCGACAGCATCTCCGACGCGACGCTCAACATCCTCAAGGCCCATTTCGTGCGCTACACACGGGGCGTCGCGGCCGAGCTCGGTATCCCGGTGGCCGAGCACCGCCTCCGGAACGCGGCTGTCGACCTCGAACTCTCCCGTTGGGAGACGGAGGTCGTCGAGCTCAGCATCAGCGCCTTAACCTTCCTCACCTGGGCCTCGGGCTTCCCGATGATCGCTGCTCTCACTGACTCATCGCCGATGTCTCGCAGAACGTACTTGACACCCCACTCCTCCAACCAGCGCTTCGCCTCAGCCTGTGGAGAGCGCCAGCACTTGCCCGAGGGCGGGTAGTGGATCTCGCCGGTGAACGGTGACTGGATTCCGTAGACCATCCCCTGGTGAGTAGCGGCCTTGGGCCCCGAGAAGTCGCCCGACTTCCACCGACGCGCATCACCATCACGCGTCTGGTACCGCGCATCCATCGCCTCGGTGCGAGGCTCCAGCCCCGTCTTGGCCAGTCGCTCATTCTTGGCGTAGACCAGCACGTACTCGGTCGCGGTCGAGACGTGACGATTGTCGGACCGCGGTGAGTAACTCTTCTGCCAGTTGATGATCGCGAGCCGGTTCTCCTCGTAGAACAGCTCGTCGAGCATCTGGCCAAGGTGGAACAGCTCGCGGCTGTCGATACAGATCGCCAGCACCCCGCACGGCTTCAGCATCGACTTCATCATCTGGAGCCGCGGGTACATGAACTTCATCCACTTGGTGTGCCGCGCAGGGTCGTCGCTGCCGACGAAGTCCCCCAGGTCGGGGTCGTTGGGGTCCTGGTCCCACTTGTCGTTGTACCTGAAGTCACCGCCCGTGTTGTAGGGGGGATCTGTCAGGATAAGGTCCACCTGGCCCTTCTCGCGGTACAGGGAGGCCAGGGCCTGGAGGTTGTCGCCCTCGATCAAGAGGTTCCTCGCGCGGCCGTTCTCGTCGCCTGCGCTGTGTGCCTTGACCGTTCGCATCGTCCTCGGCCGGACCCTGCGGCCGATCTGTCGGGCCAACACCTTGCGGGGAACGATAGGTTGACGCCGGCGCCGGTCTTCTCCCGGATCATCTCGATCAGCTGCTCGACGGGCAGCGACTCAAGATCCGTCACGTCGTCCACGGTGTCCTCCTTGGTCTGGCGGATGGTCGTTCTGGCATGTCCGCACACGCCAAGCAGTCCAGTGGCTCCAGCCTACCGACGGGGACTGACAGAGTTCGTGACGACGCGAGTTCCTTGGCATTTCCCCTTATGGAGCATGGATTCACGGCAGCACAGCTGCCTCGGGGGACTACTGACAGCAGGGGCACACGGGGTGCCTCGCGTTCTCGTCGGGAGTCACCATGAGCAACCTCAACCACGGCACCGTCACTGGCCGCCTCGCGGCCGACCCCAAGGTCTTCCAGAACAGTGACGGCTCCAAGAGCGTCCACGTCACCCTCTATGTCGACCGCGACTACCGCACCGCCGACGGCACGCGCCCGAGCGACCGCGTCCAGCTGGAGACCTACGTCCGTCCTGAGACCGACGTGGCGAGGACCCCGTTCGGCTACATGCACCAGGGCGACCTCGTGGCCCTCGGCTACGAGGTGCGCTCCAGCGTGTACGCCGACAAGCAGACCGGCGAGGTCAAGTACAGCCAGGGCCTGAACATCACGGACGCCTCGCTGCTGGAGAGCGCCTCGGTCACGACGGCTCGCCTTCAGAAGCGACTCGCGGCCGCTCAGACGGCCCTCCAGAGCGCCGAGCAGGCTCCGCCGGCACCAGCGGCCACCCAGCGCCGCAGCACGCGTCAGAAGGCTGCGGCGACCGCCTGAGCAGCCGCACAACCTCAGAGAACCCCCGTTGTGAGCCAACCCGGCTCGCAGCGGGGGTTCTGTCTTCACGGGCTGGCTTGTGCCGGACTCCGTCCGGCCGGGATCGCAGCAGAGGGCTGCCGTTGGCCGCCCGCGATCCCGAGGAAGGGGACAGACATGGACAACACAGACTGGCAGGAGGGCGGCTACGACGTGAGCGAGCCGAGGAGCGAGGCCGAGCTAGAGCGCGAGGCGCGGCTGTGCCTGGCCAAGCTGGACGAGTCCAGCACCGACACCGAGGTCTGCGTCGAGGGCATCGTCGGTGCCTGGCAGCGCTACCGGATGCGGCTGCCGCGAGCACGCAGTATCAAGGCCGAGGACGTGCAGCGCGAGGCGGACGAGCTCGGGCTGAGGCTGCTCACGCCCGGTCATGACGCCGAGTGGCCGACTCCGCTCGATGACCTAAGCACCCACGCGCCCTTGGTCGTGGCCCTGTGGGTGGCGGGGATGCCGCTCGACCTGCGGCAACCCGTCACGATCACCGGCTCGCGCGCCTGCACGGCCTACGGAGACCAGGTGGCCCAGCAGATGGCCCACGAGCTGGCCAGCCGAGGCCACACCATCGTCACGAGCCTGTCGTACGGCGTCGACGTCGCGGCACTCAAGGGTGCGCTGGCGGCCGAGGGACCCGCCCCGGTGGCGGTGCTCGCCCAAGGCATCGCTGATGACGTGCCGCCCCGTCTCCAGGCTCACGAGGAACTCGTGCAGACGCTCATGGCCAAGGGCACCGTCGTGACCGAGTTCCCGCCCGGGACGAAGCCGAGCCGCACCCGGTTCGAGCTGAGGGGCCGCATCATGGCTGCCTTGACGCAAGCGACCGTCATCGTCGAGGGCGCCAGCCGCTCAGGTGCGCGCTACGTCGCCCGCGACGCGCGCGCTCTGGAGCGTCACGTGCTCGCTGTCCCGGGGCCGGTCACGAGCGCCACCAGCGTGCTGCCTCACGAGCTGATCCAGACCGGCAAGGCGACCCTCGTCACCTGTGACCAAGACGTCATCGACGTACTGGCGGCTGCCACCATCACCGACCCCGAAGGAGCCTGACCATGGCCGACACCCGTCCCGAGCGAACCGTCACGATCTCCGACATGGCCGGCATCCTCGCGTTCGTCCCTGCGCTGGTCGGGTTCAAGCCCGAGCGCTCGCTCGTCGTGATGTTCCTGGGCGGCCACCGCGTGGCGATGACCATGCGCGCCGACCTCAACGGGGCCAACGTGGCCCAGCTGGTGGTTACCACCCTGCGGGCCGCCCGGCAGTCGGCGGCCGAGGAGCTTGTCATCGCCGCCTACATGCCCAACGTCTCCGAGGTGACCCGGGCGATCCTCTGCGACCTGGCCGCCGGCATCGAGCTGGAGTCCATCGACGACGAGCCGCCGCTGCGGGTGCTCGGCCTGGCGGCCGTCGGCCGCGACGGCTGGTGCGAGCTGGACCCCTGGGAGCCCGGCATTCCGCCGCTGCGGCCGCTGGCCGAGCTGGAGGAGCACGCCATGCACGCCCAGGGCGTCTACGAGGGCAGGGTCGTGGCAACGAGCCGCGACGAGATCGCAGCCCGGGTCAAGCCCGACTCCGAGACGCGCTCCACGGCGTTCGAGGTCGCGGCCGAGGCGGTCATCACGGCCCTGCCGGCTCTCAGCGACCACGAGGCAGCTCAGATGATGACCGAGCACATGCAGGAGGTCGAGTCCAAGCCTGTCGGATCTCTGATCGACGAGGTCTCGCTCGCCCGGATGATGGTCTTGCTTGCTCATCCGGCAGCCCGGGACGCAGCCATGCTGAGGATCGACAGGGACAACGCGCTCACCTGGGTGGCCGCGTGGAGCCAGGTCGTCCGCGTCTCCGGCGGCCGGGTCGCGTGCGCGGCCCTGTTCCTGACCGGCGTGGCCGCCTGGCAGTCGGGCGACGGTGCGCTGATGAACATGTGCTGCGACGAGGCGAGAGCCATCGACCCCGAGCACATCGGCGTCCAGGTGCTCACGGCTGTCACCGAGCAGTGCTGGCAGCCCGAGGTGTTCGACTCGCTCAAGACCGACCTGCGGGCTGCCTCGTGAGCGACCAGACCCCGCGGGTCTGGATCGGCTGCCTCGCGCACTACAACGCGGGTGACCTCGTCGGGCACTGGTTCGACGCCGAGGACGCCGACGAGGTCACCCTCGCCGACGTTCACGCGGGCTCCGGCCTCGGGTTCACCGGGTGCGAGGAGCTCTGGTGCTTCGACCATGAGTACCTGCCGGTCTCGGGGGAGCTGAGCCCGCACGAGGCCGCGCAGTGGGGCAGGCGCCTCGCCGAGGTCGAGCCCCACCTGCGCGGTGCCCTCCGGGCCTGGGTCAAGAGCGGCTGCTACGTCGCCGAGGGGCGTGGCGACCTGCCGGTCGTCGCCGAGTTCGAGGACCGCTACTGCGGCCAGTGGGACTCGTTCGGGGACTACGCACAACAGCTCGCCGAGGACATCAGCCTGATGGACGGCTGGCCGGACCTGGCCGTCCAGCACTTCGACTGGAAGGGCTGGACGCGTGACCTGCGGTTCGGGTTCACGGTGTGCGACGTCGACACCTCCAGCGGCGACGCGCCCGGGGTCTACGTCTTCAACAGCTGAGCGACAACGTCCCCGTGGGGCAGCCTGATCGGCTGCCCTGCGGGGACCGCTCATCGCGACGACGACTCGTGCCTGGCTGCGCCGCTCGAGTTCTCGACGCCGAGCGACATCAACCGGCTAGAGTCGGGGTTGCTGAACGCCTGCGACACGACCGGCGGACGTGGTGCCATCACCACGCTCACCGATGAACCTGACCCCCAGTTGCAGCGGCTCGGACGAGCGTCCGTGCCGTGATGTCTGCCACTGGGAGCAGCCGTGCCCGTTCTCTCCTTCCACCCCTCGACCGTCCGGCGATCCCCGGTCGAGACTCATAGTCCGTGGCTGCATGGTCCGTGGTCTCTCCGACCGTGGACCCATCGCCGGTTGCAGGGTTTCGTGGAGCAGTGACCACCCCGCTCCACCGGCTTGCCTTCGGCGAGCGCCTGCGCACCCTACGACGAGCGGCTGGCTGGTCATCGCAGGAGGCGTTTGCCCTCCACCTCGGGCTCGACCGGACGTATGTGTCTGGCATCGAGCGCGGCGTCCGCAACCCGACCCTCGACGTGCTCGTTCAGATCGCCCACGGGCTCGACCTGCGACCGGCGGAGCTGCTCGCGAACCTCGGTGCCCGCTGCGAGACGCACGACGAGGAAGAGCACCTGATGTGCCGCGCCTGCCGTGCCGGACCTCAGGGTTGGCTCGCCCACGTTCCGAACCTTCAACGCCACCGCCCAGACACCAACCTCACGACATCTACAGGGGAAGCAAAATGACCACCATCCACCGTCCGCTCGCCGCAGTCGCATTCGCTGCGAGCCTCATGATCGCCCTGGCCGGCTGCGGCTCCAATGGGACTGGCTCGACAGCCCCGGCCGCCTCCCAAGCCAAGGTCTTCCAGTTCGAGAGCGCAGGCTTCTCCTCGCCCAAGGCGCTGGCCATCAAGCTGCCGCAGAGCCTCCTCGATGCCATGGGCAACCAGCAGGGTCTCGTGGTCACTGGCTACGACCTGACCGTGCGGGAGATGCCCGGAGCCGAGTACTGCGCGTTCGACCTGAAGATGACCTACGCCGACGGCGGCAAAGAGCTGGCCGGCAAGCCCGTCCTGCCGAGCCGCACCCCGGACCAGAGTGCCACCGTCCAGAAGAACTTGATCAAGGACGCCGTCGCCGCCGGCATGAAGCAAGCAAAGGAGTACGGCTACACCGGCAGCTCGGTCAACGAAGGCTTCACAAAGGCTTTCGGACCGGCCAGCACCGGTGTGTCATCGTTCCTCCACCAGTGGGTGGGCAACAACTCCGAGTCCGTCGACCTGATGCTCAGCGAGAACGTCTTCAACAACTGGCCTGGCACCTACGAGGACGCGTTCGCCAAGATCGACAAGCGCATCGACGACGACGCGGCCAAGGCCAACGCCAAGCTGAACAGCATCCCTGCGCCCGTCAACGTCGCCAAGCGTCTCCTGGATGACAGCGAGGGCAAGCCGGCCAGCGAGCTGCCCGCGTCGCCGACTGGGCTGGGGGCCTACGTCGCCGACGACCTAGCCAGCGGCACCGTCGTACGACGCTGCGCCACCCAGCCTTACGACGACCAGGTGGCCGCCGAGACAGAGTTGACCTTCCCGATGGTCGTGGACGGCAAAGAGGACACCCTGGCCCGGGCCTACGTGACCGTGATGAAGGGCGGCGACCTCACCGTGCGCGACTCGAAGGTCGACGGGTACACGTTCGGCTCCGACGGACGCTGGATCAAGAAGTGACAGATCAGCTCGACGACCGAGCGCCCATCAGCCCCGCCGCGTTCGCCGACGGTGTCCTCGACGAGGTGCTAGACCTGGACGACGAGACCCGGGACGAGGCGTTCGAGGCGCTGAGCGCCTGGTGGGAGAAGTGGACCGACCAGCCAGTTACCGAAGGCCAGGCCGACCAGCGGCCATAGCGGCCCGCACGAGAGGGCACCTGCTTCGAGCGGGTGCCCTCTCTTTTCGCCGGATCAGCCGCCGTACTCCTTGTCGTCCGGCACCGGGGTCTCGATCCCTGCTCCGCTGCCAGGGCCTGTGCCCGGGTTCCCGGAGCCGCTGCTACCGGAGCCGCCGCCACCTGAGCCGCCACCCTCCAGGTCCTCGTACACGCCTGCGGCGACCTCGGCCCGCAGCCGGTCCTTCCGGGCGTTCGACACCTTGAGCTCGGCCGCGCGGACGGTGTAGCCGGGCTCGCCCGGCGTGAACAGAGCCATCTCCTGCTTGAGCTCCTGGCCGACGTCGTGCTCGAACCGGCTCAGCTCGTACTTGGTCGTGCGCAGGCTCATCTGCTGATGCGTCTCCGCGCTCAGGCCGTGCGCCTTCCAGTGCGCGAGCTTGTCGTGCGTGATGCCCCTCGGGACTCGCTTGTCGTCGATTCGCTTGCCCGCGAGCAGCTGTGGGTACGCGTAGTCGTCGAACTTCGCCATGGCCAGCCGCTCGCGCTTCTGCTTCGGCGTCTCGTTCTCGACCACGGCGTCGTGCAGCGGGCACCGGTAGGCCGGCTTGCCCGTCGGCCTGGCCGCAGCGGGAGCGGAGGTCTGGCCGGACCCTGTCGCAGCGGGAGCGGAGGCCGAGGCGTCGTGCTCCGACTCGTCTTCGACGGTGTCGACCGGGTCGGCGAGCCCGGCCTCGGCCATGACCTGGTCAAGGTTGCGCTGGATCGCGTCGAGCCGAGCCTGGAGCTCTGCCGTCTGCCGCTCCTGAAGCGCCACCAGCTCGGCCTCCAACTCGGCGACAGAGCGCTTCACAGGGTCGCCCAGCTGGCCGCTATTGGCCCGATGGCGCCCATTCGAGGGCGATTCATAGCCCGCTTCTTGCCCGCCAGCGGGCGCGTTCCGGGCGCCGGCCTTCGACGCCGTTCCGGTCGCGTCGCGACGAGAACCAGAATCCTCGTATCCGAGCAATCCGCTCTGCGAGCCTCCGGCCAGCTGTGCGTCACGGTCGGCCGACTGGGCGTCGCGGGCGTCCCGCAACCCGTTTTCGACCCGAGAATCGCCCGCTTCACGCCCGCCAGTGGGCTCAGACGGGGCCGGGGGGGCATCTTCTGCACCCAAACTGCCGAAACCGATGTGTCCGGCAGCGACAGCATCTCCGTCGCCGATGACCGGCATTCCAGCCCTTCGCAGGACCGCGTTCACGTCGACGTCGCCGAGGTGCGCCTCGACCCAGCGGTCCTCGTCGTCGTCGGCCAGCAGCGCGGGGGAGTGCGTCATCACCACGTCGCGCAGCTCGTCCCACACCGCCTGGTCGTCTGGCAGGCCGAGCCTCGTGGCGAGGTCGTCGACGGCCCGCTCCCGCGGAGACAGCCTGGCCTTGCGCGCGGCCTCGTACGCGGCCTGGTTCGCTGCGCTCTGCGCGGCGTGCTGCGTCGCCTGCTCGACCTTCCACGTGTCCATCAGCTCGTGCAGCCGCGCCATGTCCTCGTCGTCGAGGAAGCTCTCGCCGTACTCCTGCCAGCGGGCCATCGCGTCGGATCGCCCAGCCAGCTGTACGTCGTTGATCCGGTCCCACAGCCACTCGTGCAGCTCGTCGGCGCCGGCCCGTGCCTGCTCTTCGGCAACCATGCGCGCCATCACGTTCCGGGCGTCGTGCACCTGCTCCGCGGTCACCTCCGGCAGCTCCTTGTCCGGTCGCTTCTCGACCTGCCTGGGCGTCGGCCGACGCGGCTCAAGACCCTTGCTGCGCAGCTCGACGTTGTCGAGCATGTTCTCGCGGACGAAGAACGCGCCGAGGGTCTTCCCGCGGATCCACGAGTCGGCACCAGGGCGTCGGAACAACCACGACACGTGGCCGCTCTTCGACACACGCTCGCGCACCTCGGAGCCTGCATCCAGCACAGCCGCCTTGAGCCCATCCTCGGTCACGCTGCGAGCGTCCTCGACGCTGCACCGCACGAGCCGCTCAGCCAGGTCGATGCGCCACGACTGCTCGGGCCGGACCTCGTCCTCCTTGAGCTCACCGCGGGCGGCTCGCTCGTCAAAGTCGGCCTGCCGCAGACGAATGCCGCTCTCGAACTTCGTGTACTGCACATCGGGCTTGGCGACGTGCTGGAGCTCGTTCACGAACCCCGCTTCCGCCATCGCCTCGTTGCAGCGCTTCCGGTATGCCTCGATCTCCGTCCATGCGCCGGCCAGCTTGCGTCCGGCCTTCCACTTCACACCGTCGAGCTCGCAGTCCTGCGGCAACGTCGTGCACGAGACGATGTGGCCGTGCAGGCATCCCGTCTTGCCGTCAGCCTGGAGGTAGATGACCGAGGGCGTGCCCGGCGGGAGCGCGAACATGGCGATCACCACGAGCAGCTGCATCGCGCGCTCGTGGTCTGCTGGGTCGTCCGGGTTCATCTCGGCCTTGCTGAACGAGACGATCGTCTGGAGGGTCTGCGCGCCACGACTCTTGTGCTTGCGCCGCAGCCTGGCGAACACCCGCTCGGCGCCCTCGATGGCCACGTTGACGCCGGTGCTGCGCAGCACGCGTGGGTTGCCCGGACCGTTGTTCTGCTTGTCGGCCTTCGGGTAGCGCAGCGCCCGGCGCGCGACCTTGCCGTAGCTGATGACGATGACTGCCACGCCGATCAGTCCTCCGACAGGACGGCCTGCCGTCCGCCGTACAGCAGCCGCATCCGCTCGCGGTTGTCGAACCGCTCCCACAGCCGCATCTCGGTGAGGATCGCGTTCAGCGTGCGCTGCACGGCCGCGATGGCCTGCTCGTCGACGACCTCGCCGACGTGCCCGAGCAGCGTCAGCTGGTTCACGTTGTTGCCCAGCCGCTGCACCTGTCCGTCGAACTTGCGGTACGCACTCTCGGTGGCCGCCAAACCGGCCAGGACCGCTTCGCGATCAGCGTCCGAGAGCCGGATCGTCGGCGCCTGCTGCGCAGCCGCCGCGTCGTTGCTCTCGACCGCCAGGTCGGCCAACAGGTCGGCGTTCCCCGACACTGTGGCCGCCGCAAGACGGAGCGCGATGCGCACCGCTTCCGACCGGCTCACGTCCCGCCCCAGCGTCTCCTTGGCCCAATGCCGGACTGCGTCCAGCGCGGCCAACTCGTCGACGCTGACACGTGACGTGAGCACCTGCAACCCCTCCGGTCGCGCGCTCTTCGCGGTCGTCGTCGCTGCGCTCCTAGACCTGCTCATCGCTTGCTCCCTTCGGGTCATGTGCTCCGCACGGGAGGCCAGGTCCCGAGCTTGATCCGCTGGTGACCCCTTCGGGGTCCCTGCGCGGCTCTACGCTCAATATTGTAGGGGACCATTGGCCTGGCGAGTAATCTTCACGTATACGCGCTGACGCGCTCCATCAACCGGGCTACGCCCGGCACGTGAAGACCGGCCATCCCCACTTCGTGGGGCCCCTTGAGCCATTGACCCCGCCAGGCCGCTCCCGCCCGCCTGACGTGCAGCGCCTCCTTGCAGTCGGCTCTGTCGTGACGGTGCTCTGCTCCGCGACGCACCTGAAGAGCAGCACAGACGCACTGACGTGCACAGCGTCAGCCCTCTTGCCACAACTTCCGTCTTCACCGTGAACGGTGAAGGCCGATGCGGGGATCGTGGCGACGAGGTCGTGACGAGATTCCGCTGCCCGGTAGCGGGAGCGGACGGGCGCTTCGCGCAGACACCCGCTACCTCGAAGCGGGAGCGGAGAGGTGAACTCGTCACCACAGTTCCGCCACCCTGGAGCGGAAGCGGAAGGGTGACTTCGCCGCCGTGCTCGTTGGCCCGAAGCGGGAGCGCAGGGCATGGCCCCTCCACCGGCTTCGCCACCTCGGAGCGGGAGCGAAGAGGTCGGTCCCGCTGACGTGCCCGCCGTGGCCCGTGAGACCGAAGAAGTGTCCGCGCACTCGACCACAATGGGTGCATGAGTTCGACGCTCCTGACCGACGAGGTCTCCGCTGCGATCGCGCAGTTCTACTACTCCGGGGACGGACCGAGTCACACCACACTGACGAGGACGTTCACCGCCTGCGGGCTCGGCGACGTCGACCCCTACGACCCGTCCACCGGCACTCCGAACAAGCAGCAGCGGGTCCTGACGGTCTGCGCCGCGGCCCGTCGCCGGCCTAGCGACGTGAACGACAAGCTCCTTGACCTGCTCCTCACCGACCTGCGGATCGCACGCCTCTTCCAGATCGACGAGCCGAAGGTCGTTGAGCGGGTCGCCACCCTTCGCAGTGCGCTTGCGGTGAAGGGGGTCGGGCTCGACGAGGATGGCCGTCTCCAGCGGACCAACCCGATCAACCTGGCCACCGGCGGTCGCGCCGCACTGGACGAGCAGCTGGCGCGGCTCCAGCACAACGTGGAGGACCCTGGCGCTCTCCTCGGAGGGGCGAAGGAGCTGCTGGAGTCGATCTGCAAGTTCGTCCTGGAGGAGCAGCAGATGCTGCCTGATCGCAAGATGGACTTTGACGAGCTGTTGGCGCTCGCGCTCGACCGGCTCAAGCTCCAACCCCAGACGGTGAACGCGGAGGCTCCGGGCGGCAAGCAGCTGCGTGCGATCTACCAGTCGGCCAAGACCACCGCCTCGACGATCAACGAGCTACGCAACCTGCAAGGCACAGGGCACGGTCGGACGCTGCCGACGGGCATCAGCAAGGAGACCGGCCGCTACGTGATCCGCGAGGCCACGCACGTAGCCGAGCTGCTGCTCTCCACGCACGACCGGCAGATGGGACGGACCGCCTGATCGCTTGCCCGGAGCGGGAGCGAAGGGCTCACTCCGTCCCCTATGAGTGCAGCGACCCCGCCACCTGCTGATGTAGGCACGGGGCCGCCGTGGGCACGAGACCGGTGATCATAGCCTCGTTGGTTCACTCCTCGTCGCCGAGCTCCGGCTCCTTGGTAGTGGCCATATGCATGTCGAGCTTGATCGCCTCGATCAGATCGAATGCCGGCTTGCTGATCGCCTGGTCGGGCAGACCTAGCTTGCCAAGCAGAGCCTCGATGCGCTTGCTCTCGGAGCGGTCGCCCTCGACCGGCGGCACCAGGTAGTACGCGTAGAGCAGCTCGACGACCTTGGAGCGCGCGGGTCGAACCCGCTTGCGAGCTGCGTCCTGGCGCCGCCGCAGAGCCTTGGCCTCCGCCCTGCGCTTATCGGCCTTCTCCTTCGCGTCCAGCTGCGTCAGCCAGCGACGCAGGTCGGCCGCCGTCGCATTGGGCGGGAGCTTGGGCCGTTGTGGCGTCTGCACGGCCGTCTGACCTAGGTCGAGCAGTTCACCGGGTCGCTCGGTCTGCTGGGCGTCATCGCTGGTCTGGTCCATGGTGGCTTCCTCTCGCCTAAGCCGGGCACTCAGTCCGGCATCTCACGGCCAGCGGTCGCCGGCCGTTGGCGGTACGTCGTCGCCACCGTCAGTTCGCCCTCTTGGCGCCTTGGATTACTAGTAATGATTCGCGGAATGGTTTCCGTAAATGATCGAAGTCAGCCGGAGGCATACACCCCGGTCCCGTTCAGGGCTTCGTACAGCGTCTGCCGGGACACTCCGAGGTCGCGGGCCACCCGCGCCTTGGTCACGCCCTCGGTGACGCGCTTCTTCGCGTCCTCGACCTGCTCGGGGGTGAGCGCCTTCTGCTTGCGGTAGACGCCCTTGGCCTTGGCGATGGCGATGCCCTCGCGCTGCCGCTCCAGCAGCAGCTTGCGCTCCAGCTGCGCGATCGCAGCGAGCACAGTCAGCATGAACTCGCCGTGAGGGGAGTCGGTGTTCAGCTGTGGGTTGTCGACGAACTCGATGTCGACGCCCTTGGCCTGGAGCTGCTCGACGATGTCAAGGAGGTCCTTGGTCGAGCGCGCCAGCCGGTCGGGGGACTGCACCTTCACCAGATCGCCCTCGCGGACGTAGCCCAACATCGCCTCCAGCTCGGACCGCTTCGCTCGGCTCTTCCCCGAGACCTTCTCCTCGAAGAGCTTGTCGACGTCAGTGAGCGCCAGCAGCTGCCGGTCGAGGTTCTGGTCGGTCGACGAGACGCGGGCATACCCCACCGTCTGGCCCTGCCGCCGTTGTTGTCTGCTCACGATTAAAACCTTCCGACGCTTCTGTCAGTATCCATGATACAGGTAGGTGAGCTGACGCACGAGCGGTAACGCTGCGCGCCTGTCGGCCAGGGCCTACCTCAACAAGCTGATCGGCTATATGGCCATCACCGACGGCCAGGCGGCCCGGAGACGTACTGGGGCCGTGTCGCGGCCAGCAAGGTCGGCCAGCGCGGCGAGGACGTCGCAGCGCTCGATCTCGACGAGCTCGGGCCGAGGGTGGCGACGTTACTCAGGCACCTGCTCATCGAGTCGCGCCGCTACGAGCGGGCGCTCGGGAGGCTGCCGAACCTGCGGGGTCTCGACGCCATACCCGCGCCTCGGCGGCCGGTGGCCGGCCGCCTGACCTGCGCACGCGGCGAGCACTGACCTCGCTCATCCCCGTCCTCTTGTCACAGACGCTGGGTAGGCTTCTGTCCATGTCAGGAGGGACGCCATTGCCGATCATCCAGGTCTTCTACGAAGTCCCCCCGGACCTTGCCGTTGGTCTTGCCACCGGGGACATGACTCGATTCGGCAGTGTCGTGCGGGGTTCGAGCCAGATCGTCGCCCACCTGAAAGAGGTTCAGGCGCCCCGGAAGCCCTCTGAGGGTGCAGTTCAGCGTTTGGCGGCGGCCGCGCGTGACCCCAAGGTCATGATGCCCGTGCTCGTGGTCTCTGCGGCCACAGCCGTAGTCGGCGGAGGCGCACTCTTGGTCGTCAAGCATCAGCAACGAGTCGACGCGCTGGTAGCGGCGTTGACCGAGTACCTTGCTGCTGTCCGCAAGGGCCAGCTCGGCCCGGATGACATCAATCGCGTGCTGGCAGCACTCGACGACGTGCCTCGTTTCGCATTGCGCCACGACGCATTTGCACCGCTCGTGCGTGAGGTGGTCTTGATCACCCAGAAGCTGGCTGAGGCCAACTCCTACGAGTTGCCTGAGGCGGCCAGTGACGTGAAGTCCGGCGGATCGCTTGTACAGCTCCGATCGTCGCTGAACTCTCAACTCGACATCATGCGCGACGCCGCCTGATCACGGCCACCAAGCTTCAATGCCAAGGGTGATCACCACAGCAATTGGCTGGCTGACTGACGCGCTGGGGGAACTCGACGGTCCAGCGCTCCTGACGAGCCCGTTCCTGAGCTACGACGCTTGCCACCGGATCGCGGTCGCAGCTGAGCAGTCTGACCACGGGTTCATCCTCGTCACCACGCTGGACGCTGGAGCCGTGGCCGGCGGGTACCAGTCGGTGCAGGGGTTGGCGAGGCTCCTCGCTGCGGGCGTCGAGGTTCGCCACGTCGACCGGCTGCACGCGAAGTGCTTCGTACTCGGTTCCCGAGGGATGCTCGGCTCCGCCAACCTAACCGGGCCCGGGCTTGGCTCGTCCGCCACCGCCAACCGCGAGCTGGGTATTGAACTCGACATGGACCAACGCACCCACGCCGTGCGAGCGATCCGGGCGTGGCCCGCGCGCCTCGTCTCTTCCGAGGACTTGGCCGACCTCTTGGGTAAGGCCAAGCGCCTGACTCGCACCGCCCAGGACGACGCGGACGCGCTCGACGCCGACACCGCCCTTGCCCAGGCAGAGCGACTGCTTACGGACGCGCGTGACCCCGACCGCAGTCTTTGGCTGAAGCTGGAGTACGGGGACCCGGCGTTGGACGGCTGGCGCGAGTCCTCCTTCTTCGCCAGCCCGAAGAAGGGGAGGCCCGGCTTCCGACCAGGAGACCTTGTCCTGATCTGCGCCAAGGACACCAAGGACTGCTATGCAGTCGTGGAGGTCACCAACGACCCCGAGTTCCAGCCCGCCGACTACCTCCAGTGGACGGCACTGAACGATCGTGGTGCCGAGGAGCGCTGGCCCTGGGTGAACAGGACGAGGCCACGGCTGGTTCCCGGCGAGCTGATGCAGCTGAAGCTGAGCGAGCTCGGGGTCAGTGGCCAGGCCCTCCAGAACGGCCACGTCCGGCTGAAGTTCGACCAGTTCACCGCGGCGGTCCGAGCACTGGCGCGACTCGCCACCGGCTGACAGGAGAAGCACGGCCACCGTCGGTGCGGGCGACAACACTTGACCTCATGCCCAACCGTCCGGTGAACGATAAGCAGCGCAAGGTCCTGGAGTGGCTCTCGACCGGTGGCTCGGTGGATCCACCGGAACCCGAGATGAAGCTCAGCGCAGCGGCTCTGAAGACACGTGGCCTCGTCAAGGTGCGACGACCCGGTGGCGTGTGGACCGCCGAGCTGACGGACGCCGGACGGCACTACATCGAGCACGGCGCCTACCCTCCGACGCCTGAGCTGGCGCCCAGGCCACGTGATGCCCGGACTGACAAGGAACCGAAGCAGACGGCCTCCAGGCGGTCGCTCGGGAACTCGGTACAGGCCAGCTCGCCGGAGACAGACCAAAGCGAGACGGCGTCCTCGGACGCCGCCGAGGCTGGACCGGAGGTGCCGCTGGCCCAAGTCGTGCGCCGACCCCACCAGGCTGTGAAGGAGGTCCGCGATCGGCCCGGCCGACTTCCGAAGTTCGCTAGGCGGCGCTGCGTGCTGATCCTGCAATCGCTTGTCTCGGAGGCGCTTGCTCGTGGCTGGAAGGTCACGCCAGTGGCCGGAGAGGTCCACCGCGACTATTGGGGCGGCCGGTCGGTGCGCTACGAGAAGCAGTCTCTGCTCCTGATCGACGCCGGTCACGCACCCGTGGGTCTGGTGTTCGACGAGGTGACCAAGCGCCAGCCGCACGTCGACTCGAAGGAGGATGCGGCTCGTCGAGCCCGAGGTCTGTACGTCTCGGCGCCGACCTACGACTACACGGGCACGGGCCAGCTCCGGCTCCATCTGACCGAGCACGACAGGAAGATGCGGAACAACTTCACCGACACCGCCACGTCACGCGTCGAGGACAAGATCGACGCGGTGCTGGACCTCATCGAGGCAGCGACGCAGCAGGCCATCCGCTGGGAGGAGGAGCGACGCCGTCGGGAGGAGGAAGAGGCGGCCCGACGCCGCGAGGCCCAGCGCATCGCCGAGCTGCGCCACGAGTACGGGCAGTGGGAGAGGGCTTTCACCGAGGGGTGCTGCGGCCTGGCACGAGCACCAGCAACTCTGCGCGTATGTCGCGTCGGTCGAGCAGGTGGCCCCTGAAGGCTCGGCACAGTTCATCGAGTGGGCGCGTGGCTACCTGGCCGCCACCGACCCACGGCTCCGGCTACCCGCCGGTGAGGCGCCCGGGTGGACCCACGAGCAGCGCGTCGGGCACGGGCCCTACGTGAAGCCGCAGTATGGCTGGTGAGCAGCGGCGCACTGTCAGTCAGCAGGCAGCAACTCGCCCAGGTCCTCGAACTCAGCGAGGACGTCGTCGCGGCTCCGGGCTCCGCGGGACAACTCTTCGCGGACGCGATCGCTGGCCTCAATGGCGGCCCGGAACTGGCGCTCCATCAAGACGCCGTGCAGGCTGCCGTCGTCACCCTGAACCGCAGCGGCGGCCTGCATGGCTGGCTGGATCGCGGCGCGCACTCGTCCGAGGGTGAGGTACTGGTCGTAGGCTCCGCCGTCGGCTAAGGCTCGATTGATCTGCAATCCGAAGTCATCGGCCGAGACGGGGACGATAACCGGGAGGTGGACGTACGAGTCCTTCTCTGCTGTGGTCGTGACCATGGCGTAGACCGACTCCAGGCCGCGCCGGAACGTTTCGAACGGAGCCTTGCCGGACATCACCACGCTTCGGTGGACCAGTTGGCTCGGTCCGAACGAGGTGCTCACCATGGACCCCTGGGGGAGGAGCGTCAGCGCCTCGAAGAGAGAGCGACGGCCGCTGATGGGGTCGTCGTCCAGGCTGTGGACCATGCGACTTGGGTTGGCGTCCGGCACAAAGATCACCGACTCGCCGTCGTACTCGTCGATGCTGTTGCGAAGAGTGAAGACTTGACCATTGCCCTGGGCTGCCAGCGACAGGGCCAGCCCCTTTGCCAGCGCCTTGGCTCCCAAGGTGTCCGGTCCGTGTACGTAGAAGTTGACCCGTGACTCCAGGGAGCGTTGGTCGGCCAGGTGCGCGGCCCGCTGGCGACGGAGCCTGTTGATGGGAACCGAGGTGCCGCGCCGGATCGCGTCGCGGACGGACAGTCCCTCCTCGCGGACCTCCAAGTCGATGCTTCGCGATCCTCGGCGCCCGCGACTGGCGGTTTGCCGACGCTCCGCCTCATTGACGTCGTACCGCCAGTCCCAGCCCTCCGATGCAACGACCTCGTCGTCGGGGTAGGGGTACTTGCCGTCGGCCTGCTCACTCTGGCGCTCGTGCGTCATGTACTGCAAGGTGCGCAGCAACCCTGCCCTGCCGCCCTTGACACGCTCGACCATGCCCTCGGGCACACCGAACCAGCGCGCGAGAGTCTGCGGCTCAAGGTTCACGTCGGTCCAGAGCGCCACGTGGTAGTGCGGCTCCACACCCTCGTCCTTGTCATGTAGGACGTACGCCCAGCCCTTGATGGACCGGAAGGCGAGGCCGCGCAGGAGCATGTCATGGTTGAAGAGCGGTTCGCCGGTCCGGCCGTTGCGGAGGAACTGGACGAACTTGTACGAGCGCACGGCCATCGCCAGCCCCTCTCGGTCGGGGATGCGACCCAAGGTCGTATCCAGAATATCCAAACTGTGACCAGTCTAGAGCATATCCATATCCATCGCAAAGATACGCGTCTGGGATATGAACCCCACTGAGGCGCGGACGCGCACGCAAGCCCAATCTGAGACTGATAGGGGTCGAGCTGGTGTTGGCCTCGAACGCTCATATCCAAGATATCCAGTATCCATGCATTTCTCAGTTCTCGTGATGCAACTTGGTAGGCCGCCTAGCCGGAACATCGGGTACAGCGGTCCCCTGTGGTGTTGAAACCGCCTCTGACCAGCGCAAACGCGTGTACCCGTTTGTGTACCCGAAACGGGTACACGGGTCCGGGGCGCCTACGCAGCCAGCTCGGTCTGCTCGCGGACCTCGGCCGCCTCTCGCAGCGTCGCCGTCACCACGCCCAAGACGTCAAGGCCCATCGGGGGAGCGGCCGCGGCCATTCGCTCGGCCCACTCCTGGACTGTCTCCTTGCGGGCGGGCTCGCCCGTCGCCCCGGCAGCCTTCGCTGGCTTGACGCCGGCAACCATCGCGTCGAGCTCGGACCTCCTGAACCGGATGCCGGCCCCGACGCGAACCTTCTTGATGAGGCCCTTCTCGGCCCACAGGTTCAACGTGGACCGCGCTCCGTAGCCGAGGCTGGTGGCCTCCTTCGCGGTGAGCAGGTCCCGCGCAATGGTGCTGCCCTGAATCGTCATCTCAGCCGTCACGGTTCCCACCCCCCCTTCGTCATGTCTGTTGAAGCAGGACGCGGGTCTATCCCGTCGCCTGCGGCACCCGATTCGTGCCAGAAGCACTCCCGGGTCGACGCCTCGTCGACCAACGCGCCTACGCGCGCTCTGTGCCCAAGATCGCTTGCGGCACAACGACCTGTGCCATCACGTCTCCCGGTCGACGCCTCGTCGACCCACGCGCTTCGCGCTCTGGACCCATGAGAAGCCTTGTTGTGCCTACGTCACTTCGACCCTGCTCCGAAGCGCTCCCGGTCGACGCCTCGTCGACCACCGCGCCTGCGGCGCTCAGCTCGTACCAGGGCCCTCAACGTCACGGTTGTGCTCGTGTACCAGCCAACTCGTGTTGACACGACTTGACAGCGTGGGTACAATCAAGAAGTTGTTGGTCCACGCGTGAACATCACATGCAGTTGTACACAGCACAGATCCCAACCCGGCGACTCTCCGAGTCGCCAAGCGAAGCCGGCAAGTTCGCCGCCGCACCCCCGCCCCGAGATCACCGCTTCGCCGGCAGGCTGCGCCCTCCCCGTTCAGTGCCAGCGCAGGCTGATGCGCTCGAAGTCGAGGCCACGCTGACCGCGCTTGGCCGGGTCGAGCTTAGAGATGACAGGGGTGACGACCGCCTTCAGGATGCGCCTCTTGGCCGCCAGGTCGAGCTGCGCCCACTGACCCGCCACGTCGTTGCTCCTAACAAGATCCAGCACCATGGGGTCCGTTCTGACCAGCGCCTCCACCTCGGCCTCCAGGGCGTTGATCTGCGGTCGCACCATCAGCTCCTGGTCGATTAGGAGCCCGGGCACGCCCTTCTCCATGGCCTCTCGGGCGAAGTCGGCCAGGTAGCGCTTCTTGGCCTCGATCTGCTCCAGCAGCTCGGCCCTGCGGGCGTCCAGGCCCTCGTCGCGTGTGCCGAGCACCGCGAGCACGTCCGGCCGCGACAGACGGGCCACGACGGCCGCCTCGATGGCCTCATCGAGCAGTGTCTCCTTGACGGCAACGTGGAACCCTGTGCGACCAGGCGCGCCCACACACACGTACGTCGAGTACGACCGGCTGGGCTCCCAGCGCTTCTGGACGACTTCCTGTCCCCGCAGCGTGCGCGTCCAGGTCAGTTGCTTGCCGTTCTTGCCCAGGAGCGGCTTGCGCCGCCCCTCGTTCTGCTTGCCGACCCGCATGATCGCCCCGCACTCGCCGCACACGGCGATGCCTGCCAGCAGGTGCTTCGGCTCCCAGTGCTCGTTCGGCCGGACCCGCTGACCCTGGGGGTCGGTGGTCTTGCGCCGAGCCAGCTCCTCCTGGAGGCGCCGCCAGGTGACCTCGTCGAACATCGCCGGCCACACCGCCTCGTACTCGGCCTTGATGTCGCCCTTGAGGTTCTCGTGCTTGCGGATGCCGCCGTACGACTTCATCTCCAACATCTGCCGGATGGCCACGCTCGTCCAGCCGAGCCCCCTCCTGTGGTCCTTGAACGAGGGCCTGCGGGGCGGGATGCCTTCGGCGTTGAACGCCTGAGCGATCGAGTAGAAGGTCTTGCCCTCCAGCACCTCTCGGCCGGCCCGGCGTATCACCTCGGCCTCGGGCTGGTTGAACACCACCTCCTTCAGCTCCCGCGTCACCTCGTCGTAGATGCGGTCGTAGCCGTACAGGCGCTTGCCGTGCGGCTTGCCCTTCTTCGCCGTCGAGCGGGTGTGGCGAGTGATCCGGGCGCTGGTCCTGGCCGACTCCTTCTGTGCCTCGACGGCCAGGCTCAGGACGTCGGCAGCGTCCCCGGGGTCACGCGGGTTGTAGAGCTTGTCGTTGAAGCTCACGTAGAGCAACACGTGGTTGTCGGCCAGGAGCTTGAGCAGGGGAGACCACTCGTCGACCTGCCGCGATCCGCGGGACACCTCCCAGACCACCAGGACGTCCGCGCCGAACCGGCCGGCCTTGAGGTCGGCCGCCATCTGCTTGTAGGCCGGTCGCTGGACCAGCGAGAACTCCGACGCACTGATGCCCTGGTCCTCGTAGAACGGCTCGATCAGCGTCCAGCCGCGGTCCGCGACCGCTTCCACGTTCTCGGCGTGTTGCTCGGGTGTCGACTTCGACCGGCCGCCACGATCGTCAGAGACGCGCAGGTACTCCCGCGCCGTTGAGAGGTTCTTGCTCACGGGCTACAACATACCCCTATGTGGACGATAGTTGTCTGGGGTGACCGAACTGAGGTGGCTTTGGAGCAGGGCGACAACCCAGTTGAAGCCGGCGCCGAGGCCGCCGAGAACGCCGTGGAAGAACCAGTTGTCCTGCGCCATCAACTGGAAGTTGTCGCGGACCTGGTTGAGCCACTCGTGGAGGGGGGTGGTCTCCTGGTTGGGCATCGCGAGCGTCTGAGTGCCCCGAAGGAGACCCCAGCAGGCCAGCCAGGCGGCGAGGACCCCGAGCAGCTTTTTGGCCGTATGCCGTTTGCGCACCGGGTCGATGTACGGCTGCTCCTCCTTGATCGCCGGCGGGGGCGGCGCCGGAGGGGTCTGCGTCGTCGCGCTCATCGCGCGCTCGCGCCCGCCGCGGCCGGCGCGTGGGAGTCGTCCTCGGCGACGACGACGCGCAGGATGTCCTCGTCGTCGACGACGCCGACGAAGTTGTCGTTCTCGTCGACGACGCGGCATACGCCCTGGTGGGCCAACACGGTCCGGGCGGCATCACGGACGATCGCGGTGTCGCGCAGCGACGGCGACCCCACGCCCTCCTCGGCGTTGGCCGGTGGGCGCATGACCCACTTGAGGGTGAGGACGTGCGACTTGGGCACCTCGGAGACGAAGTCGCGCACGTAGTCGTCGGCGGGGGCCGCGACAACCTCGTCCGGGGTCCCGATCTGGATGATCGCGCCGTCGCGCATGATGAGGATGCGGTCCCCCAGTTTGAGGGCCTCTTGGAGGTCGTGGGTGATGAACACCATCGTCTTGCCGACCTCGTGGTGGAGGCGGATGACCTCGTTTTGCATATCCCGGCGGATCAGCGGGTCGAGCGCGGAGAACGGCTCGTCGAACATGAGGATGTCGGGGTCGGCGGCGAGCGCCCGGGCCAGGCCGACGCGCTGCTGCATCCCGCCGGAGAGCTGGTCGGGGTAGTTGTTCTCGTAGCCGGTGAGGCCGACGAGGTTGACCATCTCCTGGGCCCGGTCGCGGCGGGCCTTCTTGTCCTCGCCGCGCACCTCCAACCCGAACGCGACGTTGTCGATGACCTTGCGGTGCGGCAGCAGCCCGAAGTGCTGGAACACCATGGACACCTTCTTGCGCCGGATCTCGCGCAGGGCGTCGTCGTTCATCGCGGTGATGTCCTCACCGTGGAGGAGCACCTGCCCGGCGGTCGGCTCGATGAGGCGGGTGATGAGGCGCACCAGGGTCGACTTGCCCGACCCGGACAGCCCCATGACGACGAAGACCTCACCGGGAGCGACGTCGAAGGAGACGTCCCGCACCCCGATGACGTGCCCGCTCTTGGCCTGGAGTTCCGAGCGCGAGAGCTCGAGGTCGGGGGTGCCGATGAGGCTTTCGGCCTTGTGACCGAAGATCTTCCACAGGCCTTGGACCGAGAGGGCCGCGCCGGTGTCCGGCGAGCGGGTAGGGGTCGTCATGGTCGGCTCTCCGATCACTGGGCGGGCCCGGCAACGTCGTTGTTGCGCGGGTCGTGCGGCGGCCACAGCGGGCTGCCCTTGCGGTAGTTGTACCAAGGAGCGTGCGACGGCGGGAGGGGTTGATCGCCCTTGATGAGGTCGGCGGCCTTCTCGGCGAGCATGACGACCGGGGCATAAATGTTGCCGTTGGTGACGTAGGGCATCGACGACGCGTCGACGACCCGCAGCCCCTCGGTGCCGTGGACGCGCATCGTCAGCGGGTCGAGCACCGACATGTCGTCGACACCCATCCGCGCGGTGCAGCTGGGGTGAAGGGCCGTTTCGGCGTCCTTGCGGACCCAATCGAGGATCTCCTCGTCCGTTTCCACGCTCGGTCCCGGGGAGATTTCGCCGTCGTTGTATGCCGCGAGCGCCGGTTGGGTGAGGATGTGCCGGGCGACCCGGATCGACTCGATCCACTCGCGCCGGTCCTGCTCGGTGGAGAGGTAGTTGAAGCGCAGCGCGGGTTTGCGGTGGGGGTCGGCGCTGGTGATCTTGCAGGTACCTCGGGCATCGGAGTACATCGGCCCGATGTGAACCTGATAGCCGTGTCCCTCGACCGGGCTGCTGCCGTCGTAGCGGATGGCGATCGGGAGGAAGTGGAACATGAGGTTGGGGTAGTCGACGTCCTCGTTGCTGCGGACGAACCCGCCACCCTCGAAGTGGTTGGTCGCCCCGAGCCCCTTGCGGAGGAAGAGCCAGTCGAAGGCCAGTTTGGGCCGGTTGTGCCACTTCAGACCGGGGGCGATCGACACCGGCTGCTTGCTCGCGTACTGGATGTAGACCTCGAGGTGGTCTTGGAGGTGTTCGCCGACCCCCTTGACGTCGGCGACGACGTCGATGCCCAGGGGCGCCAACTCGTCGGCGTTGCCGACTCCGGAGAGTTGGAGGAGTTGCGGGGAGTTGATGGCACCGCCGGCGAGGATCACCTCACCGGCCCAGACCGTATGCCGCTGGCCCAGGGCTTCGTACTCGACACCCACCGCGCGGGTGCCCCCGAAGAGAACCTTGGTCGTGTAGGCGAGGGTGCGCACGTGCAGGTTGGGCCGGTCCATGACCGGGTGCAGGTAGGCCCGGGCCGCCGAGAGCCGGCGGCTGCGGTGCAGGTTGCGGTCGAAGCGGGCGAAGCCCTCCTGCCGGTAGCCGTTGACGTCGTCGGTGCGCGGGTAGCCGGCTTCGACGGTGGCGTCGAAGAACGCCGAGAACAACGGGTTGGTCGCCGGCCCGCGCTCCAAGATGAGCGGGCCGGAGCCGCCGCGCCACTCGTCGGCGCCGGCGAGGCAGGTCTCCATCCTCTTGAAGTAGGGCAGGCAGTGGGCGTAGTCCCACGTCTCCATGCCCGGGTCGGCGGCCCAGCGCTCGTAGTCCATGGGGTTGCCGCGCTGGAAGATCATGCCGTTGATGGAACTGGAGCCGCCGAGGACCTTGCCGCGGGCGTGGTAGATCTTCCGGCCGTACATGTAGGGCTCGGGCTCGGATTCGTACTGCCAGTCGTAGAAGCGGCTCCCGATGGGGAAGGGGAGCGCGGCGGGCATGTGAATGAACGGGTCGATCTTGAAGTCCGCACGCCCGGCTTCGAGGACGAGGACGCTCGTGCTCCGGTCCTCGGAAAGCCGGTTGGCGAGGACACAGCCGGCGCTTCCACCCCCGACGATGACGACATCGACGCGCTCGGGCGCCGGCCCGAGGGTCGTGCGCGCCAAGGCCTTTTCCGTGCGGGCCGGCAACGACGGCATACGCCAACTCATGCGAACCATCCTGAAGGTGCGGGCGCGGTGTTGCGCCAAATGTGCTTGGTCTCTTGGTATTCCTCGAGCCCGAGTTCGCCGAGTTCACGCCCGACGCCGGACTGCTTGTAGCCACCCCACTCGGCGGGTGCGACATACGGGTGGTAGTCGTTGATCCACACCGTGCCCAGCCGCAGGGCGGCGGCCACCTTGTCGGCGCGGGCCTCGTCGGTCGTCCAGACGGCGCCGGCGAGGCCGTAGATCGAATCGTTGGCCAAGGCGATGGCCTCGTCCTCGGTGGTGAAGGTCTCGACGGTGAGGACCGGCCCGAAGGATTCCTCCTGGACGACGTGCATGTCCGAGCGCACCTGGTCCAAGACGGTGGGGAGGTAGAAGTAGCCGTCGGCGAGGGCCGGATCGTCGGGTCGGGCGCCGCCGGTGCGGAGCCGGGCCCCCTCGGCCAGCCCCTGGGCGACGTAGTCCTCGACCTTGCGCAGGTGCGCCGCGCTCGTCAGCGACCCGGTCTGGGCGTGCTCGTCGAAGGGGGTGCCGGGGCGGATCGCGGCGGCCCGGGCGACGAGGTCGTCGACGAACTGGTCGGCGATCGACTCTTCGATGAGGAGGCGGGCGCCGGCCGAACACACCTGGCCCGAGTGGAGGAACACCGCGGTGAGCGCGTTGTCGAGGGCTGCCTCGCGGTCGGCGTCGGCGAAGACGATGTTGGGGTTCTTGCCGCCGAGTTCGAGGGCGACCCGCTTGACGGTGGGGGCGGCGGCGGCCATGAGGTGGCGCCCGACGGCCAGGCTGCCGGTGAAGGACACCAGGGCCACCCGTGGGTCGGTCGACAGGGGACCGCCGGCGCTCGGGCCGGTGCCGAGGACGAGGTTGGCGACCCCGGCCGGGGCACCCGCCTCCTCGAGGGCCTTGACCAGGGCGATGGTGGAGCGTGGGGTGATCTCGCTCGGTTTGAGGACGAAGGTGTTGCCGGCGAGCAGGCACGGCGCGACCTTCCAACTCGCCTGCAGCAGTGGGTAGTTCCAGGGGGTGATGAGCGCGCACACCCCGATGGGTTCCTTGACGACCCGGCTTTTGATGCCCTCGCGGCCGGTCTCGACGGTGCGGCCGGCGTCGTCGTGGTCGGCGCCGAGCCGGGCGTAGTGCTCGAACACCGAGATGACGTCGTCGACGTCGTATTCGGCCTCCACGTAGCGCTTGCCGGTGTCGAGCGCCTCCACCTCGGCGATGGCCGCCTTGTCGCGGCGCAGGATGTCGGCGACGCGGCTCAGCAGGGCGGCGCGCTCGCGCATCGGGGTCTGGGGCCACTCCCCTTGGCCGTCGGCGAAGGCCCGGTATGCCGCGTCGATCGCCGCGAGGGTGTCGGTCTCGGTGGCCTCGCCGACGGTGGTGAGGTCCTCCCCGGTGGCCGGGCAGGTGAGCATTCGGGTTCCGCCCTCGGCAGGGGCCACCCAGTGGCCGTCGATGAACAGATCCGGCACGGCGGGCTCCTCGCGAAGGTGACTGACGAACGTTCGAGTGGTGCGGCATACGGCTTGTGTTGCGATTCACGCAACCTTGCGTGAGATTCGCAACACACAATGGAGGGGTTCGCGGCTGGGGTCAACCCCTGACCGGGGTGCGGTCAGGGAGCGGGGCGGCTCGACGCTCGGGGGCCAACCAGCCCAGAGCCGCCGAAATCTCGTCACCGGCCCCGGTGACGAGGGGCACGAGTTCGGCCAGTCGTGCCGCATCGATCCGGAACGAGGGCCCCGACACCGACACCGAGGCGATGACCTCGCCGTGGGCGTTGTGGATCGGTGCGGCGAGGGCAGTGAGGCCCACGTCGAGTTCGTCGGCGGCCACGGCATACCCCTGGTGGCGGACCGTCGCCAACTCGGTGAGGAACGCCTCCCGATCGGTGATGGTCGCCGGGGTGTATGCCGTGAGCTCGCCCAGGACGGCGTCGACCTCGGAGCGGGAGAGTTCGCTGAGCAGAACCTTGCCGTTGCTCGTCGCGTGGAGCGGGATGTGCTGACCGACCCAGTTGTACGAGGACAGGGTGGAGGGGCCGGCGATCTGGTCGATGTAGAGCGCGGCGCCACCGCTGAGGATCACGACGTTGACGGTCTCGCCGGTGGCGTTGGCGAGCCGGCGGCATACCGGGCGGGCCTCCTGGACGACGTCGAGCCGGGCGTTGGTCGCCCCGGCGAGGCGGAGGATGCCCACACCGAGGCGGTATTTGCCGCGCTCCTCGACCTGTTCGACGAGGGATCGGGATTCGAGGGCGGCGAGGAGCCGGGAGGCGGTCGACTTGTGGACGCCGAGTTCGTGGGCGAGGGCGGTGACGCCGGCGGTGCCGTCGCGGGCGAGGAGTTCGAGGATGGTGACGGCCCGGTCGACCGATTGGACGGTGTCGCCGCGGTCCGGTGCGGGCGTCTTGTCCTTCGGCCCGCGGGCGCGAGTCTTCTTTCCCGGCGGCGGGCTGGGATCGGTTGCTGTGAGGTCCCCTGTGTTGCGCATGGCGAGACACTAGCGGACTTGGTGCGCGTGTGAGGCCGGTTGAGCATGGCCGCCGCGCGAACGTCATCGATCCTGTGCGATGACGCAGTCGGCGCGCCGACATGTGCGCGCACGACCGGTCCAGCCGCGGCTGCCGAGCAGGTCGCCGATCTCCTTGGCGCTCTGGCACGGGCGAGTGGCCACATCGGACCAGAAGAGCCGCGTGGTGACCCGGCCCTGGCCGCTCAGCTGCCGGTCACGAGCACCGTCTCGCACTCTGTCCGTCCAGGATTCATGGCCCAAGCGGCCATCGACCTCGACGACAACGCCCCACTCGGCATACTCGTTGTCGAGCACCGACCGTCCGCTGACGGTGCTCGGCACCTGTCGCGAGGCGGTGGGCAAGCGGTGGGCGCGTTCGACGTCGCGGGCATAGCGCACCTCGGCGACCGAACGGGCGCCGCTGGTGATGTCGC
Source organism: Actinomycetes bacterium (assembly GCA_029778715.1). GTDB lineage: Bacteria > Actinomycetota > Actinomycetes > Actinomycetales > Dermatophilaceae > Phycicoccus_A. The sequence goes on from JAKOPT010000019.1 coordinate 126,543, forward strand.
CAAGGACCTCCCTCATGAGGACGCCGTGGCGAACCTTGCCGCGGGCCTGGAGTTCATTGTCGAGGGTGAGCCCGTCGACGAAACGTCGTTGGATGCCCAGCGCCAGCCAGGCGATCGCATCGTCGGCGCTGCCCAGAGCGGCGCAATCGACGATGGTCGCCGCCTTGGTGGTGCGCCACGGGAAGGCGATGGGGTGGACGCGCTGATCCCACCCCGCAATGCGCCGCACCGACAACCCGAACACCTGAGGCGCTGGGCTGGCGCGGGAGACGGCGAGCGTGATCACCGGCGGGTGCGTCCCAGGGCGAGTCGTGATCGGCAGGTCCCAGGCGTGTGCGGCGGCCAGGCCCCAGAGGGCGACGCGCGGCATACCCATGGACGGTGGCTCGCCCAACGGTGACGGGCCATGGCCGGCCACCGAGAGCAGCGCCGCCGTCGCGTCCACGGCCCAACCCTTGCGCCCAGGGGCGGTGGCCGTAGCACGGCCCGGTGCTTCAGGTGGGAAAGGCTCACTTCGCCCCCCGTCTGTTGGGGTGCGAAGTGGACGTTGGGCGGTTCAGGCGGGAAAAGAGTGACGGGAGCCGGTCAGCACTCGATGAGGTTGACGGCGAGGCCGCCGCGGGCGGTCTCCTTGTACTTCACCTTCATGTCGCGCCCGGTGTCGCGCATCGTCTTGATCGCCGTGTCGAGGCTGACGATCTGGTCGCCGGTGCCGCGCAGGGCGATCCGGGCGGCCGTGATCGCCTTGACCGAGGCGACCGCGTTGCGCTCGATGCACGGGATCTGGACCAGCCCGCCGACCGGGTCGCAGGTCAGCCCGAGGTTGTGCTCGATGCCGATCTCGGCGGCGTTCTCGGCCTGCTTGGCCGTGCCACCGAGCACCTCGGCCAGGGCGCCGGCCGCCATCGAACAGGCCGAGCCGACCTCGCCCTGACACCCGACCTCGGCGCCGGAGATCGAGGCGTTCTCCTTGAACAGCGACCCGATCGCCGCCGCGGTGAGCAGGAAGCAGACGACCCCGTCGTCGTCGGCGCCGGGCACGAAGCGCGTGTAGTAGTGGAGCACCGCCGGGATGATCCCCGCGGCACCGTTGGTCGGGGCGGTGACGATCCGCCCGCCCGAGGCGTTCTCCTCGTTGACCGCCAGCGCATAGAGGCTCACCCAGTCGACGGCGGCCAACGGGTCGCCGGCGTGCTCGCGCTTGAGTTGCCGGGCCAGCCGCGGGGCACGCCGCTGCACCTTGAGTCCGCCGGGGAGGACCCCCTCGGAACGGCACCCGTTGTCGACGCACTCCTGCATGACATCCCAGAGGTGCAGCAGCCCAGAGCGGACCTCCTCCTCGGTGCGCCAGGCCAATTCGTTGGCCATCATGACCCCGGAAATCGGCAACCCGGACTCCCGGCACCGCTCCAGCAACTCGGCCCCGGTCGTGAACGGATACTTGACCGGCGTGTGGTCGGGAACGATCCGGTTCTCGCCCACCTCGTCCTGGTCGAGGACGAACCCGCCGCCCACGCTGTAGAACTCGCGGGTGTATGCCGGCTCGGCCCCCTCGGTCGCGTCGGTCCAGGCCGAGAAGCGCATGCCGTTGGCGTGGAATGCCAGCGTCTCGCGTCGGTGCAGGATGACGTCGTCGTCGACGGCGAAGTCGATGTCGTGGGTGCCGCCTAGGCGCAACTTGCCGACCTCGCGCACATGCGCCAGCCGGGCATCGGTGCCGCGGGGGTAGATCGTCTCGGGCGCATGCCCTTCCAGGCCCAGGACGACCGCCTTGACCGACCCGTGCCCGTGCCCGGTGGCGCCGAGGGAGCCGAACAACTCGGCGCGCACGCGGCATACCGAATCGAGCAACCCTTCCTCGGCGAGGCGCAACGCAAAGGTGCGGGCCGCCCGCATCGGGCCGACCGTGTGCGAACTCGAGGGGCCGATGCCCACCGAGAACAGGTCGAAGGCGCTGATCGCCATGGGGAGCCGCCCGCGCCCTAGTCGCCGAGTTCGATGCGGCGGCGGGTGACGAACTCCTCGAGTTCGGCGCGGATCGCGTCGTCGAGCGGGGGCTGCTCGTAGGCGTCGAGCTTGGCCCGCCACAGGTTCGTCGCGCGCGCGTTGGTGTCGAGGGCGCCGCCGCGGGTCCAGCGCTCGAAGTTGTCCGAGCTCGACAGGAACGGCCGGTAGAAGGCGGTGCGGAACCGCTCCAGGGTGTGCATCGAGCCGAGGAAGTGCCCGCCGTGCCCGACCTCCTGGTGGGCGTCGAACCCGAGCGAGCCCTCGTTGATCTCCAACGGCGTGAACTCGTGCTGGAGCATCTCGGTGATCTGGCAGTCGACGACGAACTTCTCGAAGGACGCCACGAGCCCGCCCTCGAGCCAGCCGGCAGTGTGCATGACCCAGTTGGTGCCGGCGAGGAAGGTCGGCAGGAGGGTCATGAGGGATTCGTAGCCGGCCTGGGCGTCGGCGACCTGGCTGCTCGTGAGGCCCCCGCCGGTGCGGAACGGCAACCCGAAGTGGCGCGCTATCTGGCCGGTGCAGAGCAGGCCGATGCCCGACTCGGGGGTGCCGAACGTCGGCGAGCCCGACTGCATGTCGATGTTGGAGAGGAACGAACCGAAGATCACCGGCGTGCCGGGGCGGATGAGCTGGGCGAGCGCGATGCCGGAGAGCGCCTCGGCGATCTGCTGGGTGAGCGCGGCGGGGATCGTCACCGGCGACATCGCGCCCATGAGGATGAACGGGGTGAGGACGACGGGCTGGGCCGCGGCGGCATACTCGAAGAGCGCGTCGAGCATCCGGTCGTCCCAGCGCAACGGCGAGTTGCAGTTGATGAGCGAAATCGACACGGGGGTCTTCTCGATGGCCGCGCGCCCCCCGAAGAGGATCTCGCCCATCCTGATGGTGTCGGCGGCGTTGGGGCCGGAGACGACGTTGCCCATGTAGATCTTGTCGGTGAGCGTCATGAGCGCCAGGTTCATGTCGAGGTGCCGGCTGTCGAGGGGCCGGTCGTTGGGCTCGCAGACCACGCCGCCGGCGGAGTCGAGGACGGCATACGACTGGGAGAGGCGCAGGAAGTTCTGGTAGTCGGCGAAGGTGCCGTCGCGGCGCACGTCGCCCTCGCGGACGAACGGCGGCCCGTAGACAGCGCCGAAGGCCATGTGGTCCCCGCCGATGTGGACGGTGTTCGCGGGGTTGCGGGCCTGGACGTCGAACTCCTTGGGCGCCAGAGCGACCTGGGCGAGGACGAACTCGGGGTCGAGGAAGACGGTGTTGTCCTCGACGCGCTGCCCGGCCGCCCGGAACAGGTCGAGGGCGCGCTCGCTCATGAACTCGACCCCGATCTCGGTGACCAGGCGGCGCCAGGCCCCGTCGAGGGTGGCCATCGCGTCCTGGCTGAGGATCTCGTAGCGGGGCATGCGGTTGACGAACACGGCTCTCCCTTGAGCGGTCGGCCTCGTGGACGAGGCATTGACGAGAATGTGACGAAGATCCTAGCCTCTGGGCGTGGAACTTGCGTTCCACATGATGGCGCCCCGGTGGGGTATGCCGTCAAGCCCCGGTTCGCGGGCCCGTCACGGCGGCTGCTTGCGGGCCTCACCGGCATCCGGCGCGCGTGCGCCCCGCCCGACGACCACCAAAGGAGGTGCCCGTGCCCGCGCCGCCCACCCCGCCGGTCACCGGCACCCAGGCCGTCGACCGTGCCCTCGACCTCGCCGCCCGCATCGTCCACGCCGGCGGGCCGGTCACCTTCACCGAGTTGGCCGAGCAGAGCGGCTACGCGCGCTCCACGACCTCGCGGCTGCTCGCCGCCCTCGAACGCGGCGGACTCGTCGGCCGCGGCGAGGACGGCACCTTCGTGCCCGGCGCCCTCTTCGAGATGTATGCCGCGAGCCACGATGCCGATGCCGTGCTCGTCGAGGCCTCGCGGCCCGAGTTGGTGGCCCTGGGGGAGGCGACCGGGGAGACGATCAACCTTGCGGTCGCCCGAGCCGGGACGGTGGTCCAGATCGACCAGGTCGACTCGAGCTTCTTCCTCGGCAGCCGCAACTGGGTGGGGGTGGAGGTGCCGCCGCACACCTCCGCGCTGGGCAAGGTCCTTTACGCCTGGGAGGCGCTGCCGCTGCCCGCGGGGGCCCTGGTGCAGCTCACCGCGCAGTCGGTGGGTTCCGTGGACGCTCTCGCCGCCACCTTGCCGACCATCCGTAGGCTGGGCTATGCGACGACCATCGACGAACTCGAACCGGGCCTGACCGGGGTCGCCGCCCCGGTCCTGGTCGACGGCAAGGTGGTCGCCGCCCTCGGTGTGTCCGGCCCGACGAGCCGGATCGCCGCCACGATCTCGACGACGGGGACCGTCGTCGCCGCCCACGCCCGGGCACTCTCAACCCGACTGCGCCGCCATGGTTTCGGAGGCGCCGACCGTCGAAAGGACGGTGCAGCATGACCCCTGAGGAGATACTCCAAGGTCTGTACGACAAGACCCTCCAGGGCAACGGACCCGACGTGCTGGCCCTGACCCATCAGGCGCTGGACCAGGGGATGGAGCCTGGGACCCTCCTCTTCGACGCCCTCATCCCCGCCCTCGAAGAGGTCGGCGCCCGCTTCGAGCGCGGCGACTTCTTCGTTCCCGAGATGCTCATCGCCGGCAAGGCGATGGCCGGGTCGATGGAGGTGCTGCGCCCGCTGCTCGCCGACACCGGGGTGGAGACGATCGGCAAGTTCGTCATGGGCACCGTCCAGGGCGACGTCCACGACATCGGCAAGAACCTCGTCAACATCATGCTCGAAGGCGCCGGTTTCGAGGTCGTCGACCTTGGCGTCCAGGTCCGCCCGGAGAAGTTCGTTTCCGCCATCGAGGAACACCGCCCCGACATCGTGGGTTTCTCGGCGTTCCTCACCACGACGATGCCGATGTTCAAGGCGAACATCAACGCCCTCGAGAAGGCCGGTCTGCGCGACCAGGTCATCGTCATGGTCGGCGGAGCGCCGGTCACCCAGGAGTACGCCGACGTGGTCGGTGCCGACGGGTATGCCGCGGACGCCTCCGCGACCGTCAAGCGAGCCAAGGCCCTCCTCGAGGCGCGCCGGACGGCGGTGCCGGCATGACGGCATACGAGGGTCCGGTCCGGCGCACGGTGCTGCGCTCGGCGACCAAAGAGGTGGTCATCGCGTCCGACGCCCCCTTCTGCATCATCGGGGAGCGGATCAACCCCACCGGCCGGCGGCTGTTCCAGGAGCAGTTGCGCGCCGGTGACCTGTCGTTGGTCGCCAAGGATGTCGCCGCGCAGGTGGCCGGCGGCGCCGACGTCCTCGACGTCAACATGGGTGTGCCGCTGACCGACGAACCGGAGTTGCTCAGCAAGGCGATTCAACTGGTCCAGTCGCTCACCGACCTCCCGATCTGCATCGATTCCTCGGTCGTCGAGGCCCTCGAAGCGGGGTTGTCGGTCTACCAGGGGCGGGCCCTGGTCAACTCGGTGACCGGTGAGGACGAGCGGCTGGAGGCGATCCTGCCGTTGGTCAAGAAGTACGACGCGGCGATCATCGCCCTCCCCAACGACGCCGACGAGATTCCCATGGACTGGGAGAAGCGGATCGAGCTGACCGCCAAGATCGTGCGGGTCGCCACCGAGGAGTACGGCATCGCCATCGAGGACATCGTGATCGACCCGCTGGCCATGCCGATCGGGGCCGATCCGACGGTGGGCCGCACCGCGTTGCGGACGATCCGCGAGATCCACGACCGGTGGGGCCTGAACATGACGTGCGGCGCCTCGAACGTCTCCTTCGGTATGCCGGGTCGGCACGCCATCAACGCGGCCTGGCTGCCGCTGGCGATGGCGGAGGGGATGACAAGCGCCATCATGGACGCGCGCACGCCGCTCATCGTGGAGGCGGTGCGGGCCGCGGACCTGCTCCTCGGCAACGACGAGTGGGGCATGGCGTGGATTTCGGCCTTCCGAGCCAAGGAGGCCGCGGCCAAGGCGGCGGCCGAAGCCGCGGCTGAGGCGGCGGCGGCTGCCGCGGGCACCGACGCGGGCGCGTAGGCTGCCCGATCGTGACTGCCACCGACGACGACCGCCGCTCCGTCGAGGCCCTGCGCCGCGAGGGGCTCATCGAGCCACACGAGGCGCACGAGGCGACCCACGACGGCAGCGGTCGGGTGTTGTTGTCCTTCGCCCCGGCGGGACGCGACGTGCGCGTCCCGCCCGGGGTGTCGGTGTTCGATGCCGCGTCCTGGAACGGCATCGCCATCGACTCCACCTGTGGTGGTCACGGCACCTGCCGCAAGTGCAAGGTGCAACTGACCTCGGGCACCTCGCCCATCACGCGCCACGACGTGCGCACCTTCAGCCAGACCGAACTCGCCGACGGCTGGCGCCTGGCGTGCCTGGTCAAGGCCACCCGCGACCTGGCGCTCACCGTGCCGCCGCTGGTGACCCGGCCCAAGGCCTCGACGGTCGGGGTCGGCCGACAGGTCATCCTGCGCCCCAACGTGCAGAAGCGGTACGTCGAGTTGGACGAGCCGAGCCTGAGCGATCAGCGCACCGACTACGAGCGGCTCACCGGCGCCCTCGACGACCTCGATGTGCGTCCTGATTTGCATGCGCTGCGCCGGCTGCCGACGGTGCTGCGGGCGTCGGACTTCAAGGTCACCGCGGTCGTCGTCGACGAGGACCTCATCGACGTCGAACCCGGGGACACGACCGGGCGCCGGTTCGCCGTGGCTTTCGACCTGGGGACGACGACGGTCGTGGCGACCCTGCTCGACCTCGACACGGGTACCCCGGTGGCCGTGGCCTCGATGCTCAACCGGCAGCAACCCTTCGGCGGCGATGTCATCACCCGGATTTCGGCGACGATGATGGACCCGGCCGCCCTGGGGCGCCTGCAGGAATTGGCGCAAAGCACCCTGCGCGATCTGGTCCTCGAGGTGTGCGCCGAGGGCGGGGTGCAGGCCGGCGAGGTCTACGAGGTCGCTCTTGGGGGAAACGCGACGATGACCGCGCTGTTGCTGGGCATCGACCCCGAGCCGCTCGGGGTGGCGCCGTTCATCCAGAGCAGCGCCGACTGGCCGGTGCTCTTGGGCAGTGACCTCGGCTTGGGGGAGGCCGTCCATCCTCGGGCTCGGGCGTACGTGTTTCCCGCGCTCGGGGCCTACGTCGGCGGGGACATCGTCGCCGGGATGCTCGCCAGCGGCATCGACCGGGACAAGCGGGTGCGGCTGTTCATCGACGTCGGCACCAACTGCGAGATCGTCGCCACCGACGGCGAGCGGATCGTGGCGACCGCGGCACCGGCCGGCCCGGCCTTCGAGGGCGGGGCGATCCGGTGCGGGATGCGGGCCGCCGAGGGGGCCGTCGAGGTCGTCAAACTCTCCGACGACGACGTCACGCTGGGGGTCATCGGCGACGTCGACCCGGTGGGCATCTGCGGTTCGGGCCTGGTCGATGCGGTGGCCGAACTGGCCCGGGTCGGCCTCCTCGACGCGACCGGGAGGTTCATCCCCCAGGAGGAGGCGGCGGCACGGCATACCGGGTTGGTCGACCGGCTCACCGCGATGGGGGAGGAGCGGGTGTTCATCCTGCACCGGCCCAGCCCCGATGCCGAGCCGAGCGAGTGCGTCTACCTCTCCCAGCGGGATGTGCGCGAGTTGCAGTTTGCCAAGGCGGCGATCTCGACGGGCTGGACGCTGCTCCTGGAGGAGTTGGGGGTCGAGGCGCGCGAGGTGCAGCAGGTGTTGCTGGCTGGGTCGTTCGGGTCGTACCTGTCGCCCGCGTCCGCGATCCGGGTTGGGTTGGTGCCCAAACTGTCCGTGCTGCGGATCGTCTCGGCCGGCAACGTCGCTGGTGAGGGCGCCAAAATGGCGTTGCTGTCCGCGCGCGAGCGGGCCGGTGCCCAGGCGCTGCTCACGGAGGTGACCTATGTCGAACTCTCCGACCGACCCGACTTCAACGACCGGTTCGTCGACTTGCTCGCCTTCCCCTCCTGAGCCGTCGTTTTCGTCGTCCCACCCGTCACCCGGCGTCTCGTCCCACCCGTCACCCTTTTCCCGCCTGAACCCACAAACGTCCACTTCGCACAGGAACCTTAGGGGTGCGAACTCGACGGTGGACGGTTCAGGCGGGAAAAGTGTGACGGGCGAGGAGGCCGGTCGTGCGACGGGTGGGGCTGGCGAGGTATCAGGGGCTGGTGAGGTGCACGGGGTTGGTGTGATTGCCTGTGGGGCGCTCGCCACGCACATCGGCGCGCTCCGGGACCTCAACGGCTGGGACCTCACGATCTACCCGCTCAACCCCCTCCTGCACAACACGCCCGCCGCTATCGCCGGCGAGGTCGAGCGGCTCGCCGGCGAGGTGAGCGGGCGGCATACCCGACTGGCCGTGGGGTATGCCGACTGCGGCACCTACGGCGCGCTCGACGCCCTCTGCGCCCGGCTGGGGATCGCTCGTCTCCCCGGGCTGCACTGCTACGACCTGTATGCCGGGGCGCCCACCATCGAGGCGCTGCTCGCCGAGGCGCCCGGCACCTATGTGCTCACCGATTTCCTCGTGAAGTCGTTCGCGCGCACGGTCATCGCCGAGTTGGGGTTGGACCGTTACGCGGAGCTGCGGGACGACTACTTCAAGCACTACACCCAGGTCGTCTGGCTCAGGCAAACCACCGATCCGGTCGAGCAGGCCCAATTGCGCACTCTCGCCGAGGACGCAGCCCAGCGGATCGGGCTCCCACTTCGAGTCCGCCAGACAGGGCTCGGGGCCCTGGCAGCAGCCTTGGCCGGCCTCGTCACCCCCGCGAGGTGATGGGCGTTCCCCGCAGGGCCCTCGCCATCGACGCTGTGTGTTCCGCGGTCGAGCCGCAACACGACCCGACCACATCGACGCCCAGCGAGCGCAGCGCCACCGCGTGCTCGGCCATCCCGGCCGGGTCGACGGTGTAGACGAACTCGCCGCCCTCCAGGTGCGGCAACCCGGCGTTGGACTGGGCGATGACGAGCACGTCTTCATCGCCGCGGGCGGCGATCAACTGGGTGGCGATCGTCATCATCTCCTCCGGGCCGCGTCCGCAATTGGCGCCGACCGCGTCGGCTCCCGCCGCGCCCAGTTCGCGCACCGCGGACGCCGGGTCGACGCCCATCATGGTCCGCAGGTTGGTGTCGAACGACAGCGTTGCGATGATGGGGAGTTCGGGCGCGACCGCACGTGCGGCGGCAATCGCCGCCTTGGCCTCCCCGAGGTCGCTCATCGTCTCCACGAGCACCAGATCGATCCCCCCGGCGACCAGCGCCCGCAGTTGCTCGGCGAACATCTCCTGCGCGTCCTGCGGGGTCAAGGTGCCCAGCGGTTCGAGCAGTTCCCCCGACGGGCCGACGTCACCGGCGACCAGGATGCCGTGTGCGTCCGCTACCTCCCGGGCCAGGGCCGCGCCCAAGCGGTTGACCTCCGCCACCTGGTCCTCGAGGCCGTTCATGGCCAGCCGGGCCCGCGTCCCCCCGAACGTGTTGGTCGAGAGGATCGTCGCGCCGGCCGCGGCATACTCCTCGTGAAGTGAGCGGATGGCCTCGGGATTGGTGAGGTTCCACGATTCGGCGACGTCTCCGGGCGGCAGGCCGCGCTCTTGCAGCAGCCAGCCGTAGCCGCCGTCGATCAGGGGCAAGCGGCCGTTGAGCAGGGTGGCCAGCCGATTCGTCGTCACCGCTCCAGGGTAGGCCAGGACGGTTTGTCGTATGCCGCCCGCTCACGCGAGGCCGTTGACGTCGTATGCCGTCCGCTCACCCCCTGTCGCGCCGCCGCGGTCCGGCGGGGCGTCCGCGTCGAGTGCGTCAGCGGGGGGCGGGCGCGGCGAGCAGGCGCTGCCGCCACGCTTCGATGACGTCTACCTGGTTGAAGGTGAAGACGTGGAAACCCTCGATGGCCAGGTTGGGCTCGGCCGAAAGGGCCGAGACGCGGGTGACGAACTTGTCGGGGTGGAACCCGGGTGCGGCGATCCGGGCGAAGATCGAGCGCTGCTTCTTGAGGAAGCGCATCGACTCCCCGACCCCGATAACGGTGGCCATCCGCAGCAGTTTGGCCCGCTCGACCGGTCCGGGGACGCCGACGAGCACCGGAAGGGTCACTCCCCGGCGGCGCACCCGCTCGATCCACTGGCTGAAGTGCTCGTCCGAGAACGTCATGTTCGACACCAGATGAGTCGCGTATTGGCGCTTGTCCCACATCGCCTGAATGGTCACGTCGTCATCGATGGTCGGGTGCGACTCGGGGTAGCCGGTGATCCCCACGTGGGTGAACGGGCGGCCCAGGGCGTCGAGGTCGCGCAACAGATCGAGGGCTTGGACGTAGTCGCCGACCGGAGGAGTCGCGTCGCCGGCGGGCACGAACACCGAGGTGATCCCTTCGGCCGTGAGCCGGGCGACGATCTCCTCGAGCTCGGTGCGGCCGTGGATCATCCGGGCCGCGAGGTGGGGGACGACGCGGTAGCCCAGACGGGCCAGGTCCACGGTCGTCGACAGGGTTGCCTCAAGCCCCTTGCCTTGCGCGGCCGTGATCGTGATCGGCACCTCGGTCGGCACATGTTGGGTGACCTGGTCGACAATCTTGGCCGTCGGCATCACCTCGTACCGGGAGTGGGCGATGAGGTCGTGCAGCCGGGAAGAGGGATAAGTGTTGCTCATCGTGCAACCTGTCTCGTGATACGCACCATTGGGAACCGAGGGGACAGCCTAGGCGCTCCCGGGCCGCGCCGCTACCACCCATCCACCGGTATGCCGTCCGCCCCCGGCGCACTCTCACCCGAGCCGGGCACCCGCTGCCCGTACGACGAGATCTGCCACCTCGCCCAGGAGCGGACCTAGCGCCCGACGTCGACCCAGTCGAGGGTGCGCCCGACGGCCTTGCGCCACCCGGCATACCCAGCCTCACGCTGTTCGGGCGTCCAGGTCGGATCCCAGACCCGGGCCTGGGCCCAGTTGGCCCGCAACTCCTGCGTGCTCGACCAGAACCCCACGGCCAGGCCCGCGGCATACCCAGCCCCCAACGCGGTCGTCTCGGCGACCACGGGTTTGGCGACCGGGACCCCGAGGATGTCTGCCTGCAACTGCATGCACAACTCGTTGGCCGTCACGCCGCCGTCGACCTTGAGGACGTCGAGGGCGACCCCGGAGTCGGCGCTCATCGCATCGGCGACGTCCTTGCTCTGGTAGCAGATCGCCTCTAGCGTGGCCCGGGCGAGGTGGGCGTTGGTCGTGTAGCGGCTCAGCCCGACGATCGCCCCCCGGGCGTCGCTGCGCCAGTAGGGCGCGAACAACCCGGAGAAGGCCGGCACGAAGTAGGCCCCGGCCGTGTCCTCGACCTGCCGGGCCAGCGTCTCGACCTCGGCCGCGCCGGAGATGATGCCGAGTTGGTCGCGCAGCCACTGGACCGCCGAACCGGTGACGGCGATCGAGCCCTCCAGGGCATAGACCGGCGCGGCGTCGCCCAGTTGATAGGCCACCGTGGTGAGCAGCCCGTTGCGGCTGTGCACGATCTCGGTGCCGGTGTTGAGCAGGAGGAAGTTGCCGGTGCCGTAGGTGTTCTTGGCCTCGCCCGCCTCGAAACACACCTGCCCGACGGTCGCGGCCTGCTGGTCGCCGAGCACCCCGGTCAGGCGCACCTGCCCGCCGTAGAGGGCCGTGGCCACGCCGTAGGCCGCCGGGTCGCTGCTCGGGCGAATCTGCGGCAACATCGCGCGCGGCACCCCGAAAAAGGAGAGCAACTCCTCATCCCAGTCGAGGGTCTGCAGGTTCATGAGCATGGTGCGGCTGGCGTTGGTGACGTCGGTGGCGTGGACCCCGCCGTCGGGTCCGCCGGTGAGGTTCCAGATCATCCAGGTATCGGGCGTGCCGAAGAGGATGTCGCCGCGCTCGGCCCCGGCCCGCAACCCGTCGACATGCTCGAGAAGCCACTGGATCTTGGCGCCCGAGAAGTAGGTCGCCGGCGGCAGGCCGGCCTTGTCACGGATGACGGCGCCGCGGCCGTCGGCGGCGAGGGCCGCGGCAATGGCGTCGGTGCGAGTGTCCTGCCAGACGATGGCGTTGTGGACCGGTCGGCCGGTATGCCGGTCCCACAGGATCGTGGTCTCCCGCTGGTTGGTCACGCCGATGGCCGCGAGGTCGGTCAGGGACAGCCGGGCCTTGGTCAGGGCCGACCCGATGACGGTCTGGGCGCGCTCCCAAATCTCCAACGGGTTGTGCTCGACCCACCCGGCGCGCGGGAGGATCTGCTCGTGCTCCAGTTGGTGTTTGGCCACCTCGCGCCCGTCGTGGTCGAAGATCATGAACCGCGTGCTCGTGGTGCCCAGGTCGACCGCACCGATGAAATCCGCCATGCCGCCAACCCTATGCGCGTCCACCGACACCCCAGCGGCTGTGAGGGAGCGCACGCCGACCGGGCTGGGCGGCATACGCGACGGCACGGGAGGATGGCACGGAGTGCAGCCACCCCTCTTTACCGACGGAGATGACGATGGGCAAGACCTATGCCGGCAACTACTTCGAGGACTTCAGTGTCGGGCAGGAGTTGATCCACACCAGCCCCCGGACCGTCACCGTCGGCGACGCGGCCCTCTACACCGCGCTCTACGGGTCGCGGTTCGCGCTCACCTCGGGGGCGAGTTTCGCCGCCGCCATGGGGATGGCCGCGATGCCGCTCGACCCGCTCATCGTCTTCCACACCGTCTTCGGCAAGACCGTGCCCGAGGTCAGCCTCAACGCGGTCGCCAACTTGGGGTATGCCGCGTGCTCCTTCACCGCTCCCGTCTTCCCCGGCGACACCCTCGCCGCGACGAGCAAGGTCGTCGGGGTCAAGGAGAACCGTGACGGCAAGACCGGCGTCGTCTACGTCCACTCCACCGGCACCAACCAGCATGGTGAGGTCGTCCTCGACTACGTCCGCTGGGTCATGGTCCGCAAGGGCAACATCGAGGCCCCCGCGCCCGAGACCGTCATCCCCGAGTTGCCCTCGGCCGTGGCCGCCGCCGACCTCGTCGTCCCGGCCGGGCTCACCGGAGTCGGCTACGACACCGCGCTCGGCGGCAGCCCCTACCTGTGGGATGACTACGAGGTCGGCGAGCGCATCGACCACGTCGACGCGATGACCATCGAGGAAGCCGAGCACATGACGGCGACCCGGTTGTGGCACAACACCGCCAAGGTCCACTTCAACCAGCACGTCGAGCAGCACGGCCGCTTCGGGCGGCGCATCGTCTACGGCGGCCACATCATCTCGATGGCCCGGGCGCTGTCCTACAACGGCCTGGCCAACGCCGCGTGGATCGCCGCGATCAACGGCGGCACGCACGCCAACCCCACCTTTGCCGGCGACACCGTCTACGCCTGGTCCGAGGTCCTCGACAAGATGGAACTGCCCGGGCGCACAGATCTCGGTGCCCTGCGGGTGCGGATGGTGGCGACCAAGGACCTGGCCTGCGCCGACTTCCCCTACAAGGGTGAAGACGGGCGCTACCTCCCCGGCGTCGTGCTCGACCTCGACCTGACTCTCCTCATCCCGCGGCGGTGACCGAACCTGCGGCTCGGCCCGAGGGCGGGCGCCGGGTCGCCGGTGACCTGCCCCGGTCGCTGCGGATCGTTTCGGCGGTCGTCTTCCTGCTCGTCAGCGTGGTCGGGTGGTGGCGCAGCCAGGCCTATGTCGACGATGCACTCGTGGCCCAGCCCGGCGTGTGGCCGTCCTGGGCGTTCTGGCCGGGTCTGGTGCTCCTCGTGCTGCTCCTCACCCAGCTGCCCCGGCGCGGACCTCGGTGGACGCGAACCGTCGTGGCCGTCGTCTCCCTTGCTGCCTTCGGCTCGTCGGCGGTCGTCGGCGATGCCCTCGCCGGTCGCTTCCTCCTTGCCGAGGAGCAGGCGGTGGTGCGCACCGATGAGGTTCTGCCCCGCGCGATCCACCACCTGAGGGTGGCCTCCGGCGGACGGGAGTTCACGGCATACTCGCCGGCCGCCGCTTTCGCCGGTGGCCAGCAGGGTGACCCGACGACCGGCACCCGCAACTATGCCCCCGGTCCCAGTTACGGGTCGACGGGGTCGTATGCCGTGGGCGCGGCCGTCACGGTCCGTCTCGACCCGGACCGGCGCTGGTACACGCGCGTCGTGCCCGCGCCCGGCCAACCGGGGTACCTGCCCCTTTTCCCCCGGCGGGGCGCGTCCCTGGCGGTGGCCGGTGTCGCGCTCGCCCTCGGGTGGCTCGTCGTCCTCGCCGCCGTGGGGTTTGCCGCCGGGCGTGGCCCGCTGCGGCGCAGCTGGCCACGACGGAAGTCCCCAAACCGGTCGCCGGAGTCCTAGCCGGGATCGGGAACGGGGAGTTCGCGAAGCCGCTGCTGGGCCGCCTGCAGCCGGGCCGTCGTGGCCGCTACTGCTGCCATCGCGGCCCGGGCCTGCGCGGGCAGGTCCGCCGGGCTCGGCCGCGAGGAGTGGGCGATGTCGATCTCCGGCTCGTCGGCGTCCGGGTCGGGCAGTCGCCACCCATCCGCCGATGCGGCCAGGTTGTCGATGGTGTGGGTGCGCACCTCCTGCGCCTCCCAGGAGTCGTCGAGGCCCTGAGCGATCGCCCCGAGCGAGGTCTCGCCGCGGTCGATTCGTTCTTGGAGGCGGCGCCAGTCGGGCCCGAGTTCGCCGCGGCGGGCCCGGCGAGCGCGTTCCTCGTCGCGGGCGGCGTCCTCTTCGAGTTCGGCAGCGGCGGTGGTGAGCACCTCGGCGTTCAGCGCGCGGATGTCCTCGAGGTCCTGGGCGAGGTCGGCGAGCATGGCTCGCGCCTCGACGAGGAGGCCGTCTTCGTAACTCACGCGGTCACCCCCCAACCACGCCGCACCGCGTCGGAGGTGTTGAGGCCGTTGCCCAGTGAGAGGGCCCCGGCGAACCCGTTGAGGGTGGTCTTGAGGATTTTCAGGACCGAGATGACCTTGTTGAGGGTCATGACGACCTTCTCGATGGTGGAGACGACCTTCTCGAGCAGCCGAAGGGCGGCACTGACTTTGAGCCAGAAGCGGGTGACGAAGACCCCGGCCTCGACGGCTCCGGCGACCCAGCCGACGACGGGGATCGCGGCCTCGACGATGATCCGCTCGAGGGTCTCGGAGATGAGGCTGATGAGCAGGGCGATCCCGTCGGCAGCGGCCTTCCCCACTTCGATGAGGCTGTCGACCAACTGGGCGGTCAACTGCGCGGCCTGGGCGTAGCGCTCGAAGTCGCTGGACACCGCGGCCATCCGGGCCCGGAAGGCATCCGGTGCCGGGTCTTGCCCGCCGCCGTCCCAGATCGACTCGGGGAGTTGCGCCATGGCGGCGACGTTCTCGCTGATGTCGAGGCACCCGTGGTGCACGCTGCCCCACGCCTGACTCGACACACCGAGCTGACCCCAGTCGCCGCACAGCGGGTAGACGATCTCCTTCATGACGTCGTAGTGGAAAGCCTCACGGGCCACCCACAAGACGCGCCCGAGGAGCAGGCCGCAGTTGTTCTCGAACTTGGCGGCGAAGTCCGCCGTTCCCTTGGGGCTGAGCGTCGCGCTCCAGTCCTGCGTCAGCGCGATCTTTTCGGTGACGGTGGCGCTCACCAGTTACCTCCCGTGGTCGTGGCCCAGGAACCCGAGTCGCTGGAACCGGTGGTGCGTAGATGGCTGATCGTGCCCGCGCGCGCGATCTCGGCCGCGACCTTGCGACCGCCCTCGATGACCCCGTCGACCCCGGAGACGACCTGGCCCGGTTTCTGGAGGGCGTCGAGGCCGAGGTTGAGCGCGTTCTGTCGCGAGGCGCGTGGTGTTTGGGCGTAGGAGTCGTGACCGTCGGGTTGCGAGAACACGTAGGCCGACTGGAAGCGGCGACGCATCGTGGCGTCGTAGTCGGCGTTGTCCCAGTATCCGCGGCGGGCGGCGATGGCGTCGGCCAACCGCTCACTGGCCTTCTTCTTCACCGTGCCCCACGGGTCCTCCCACTTCTTGGTGTCGGCGCCGAAGAGTTTGCTGCCGTCCTTGACGGGTTTGCCGAGCGCATCGATGTCCGCGCGCTTCTCCTGCCAGTTCCACATGCCGTTCGCTCCCGACACCGTGCGACCGACGTTGTCGCCGACCCACTTGGCCCCGGACGTCACGGACTTGACCCCACCCCACACGTCCGGACCGCTCGACCCTGGCGGCCGTTTGCCCCCAGGGGGCAGGTCGCCGTACTTGCCGAGGGAAGTGCTGCTGGCGCGATCATCGCTGAGGTACTGCTGCTGGTTGGCCCGGATGGTGGACGCGCACTTCTCGGTGATCTGGACCCCGTGACCCAAGCCCGTTGTGCCGGCGTCATAGCACGCCTGGTAGTGCGGCGCGAGGTAACTGAGCAGGCCGGTGTAGCCGCGGGGCACGCAGTTGGCGGCCACGAACGTCTGGCCCTGGGCGAAGTAGCCGCGTTGCCGGTCGAAGAGTTGGCCGATCCTGTTGAGCTCGGCGAGGTCCACGTAGGACATTGACCCTCCCGTGGGTGCTGTGTGTCGTCCCTTGGTCTCGACCCTAGAGAGCCGGTGCCCGGCTGGCCATGGGGAGCACTACCCGCCCCAGTTGCGGCCTACGCTGAGGCGGTATGCCGACCATGCCGAGTTCGCGGATCGACCTCCACGCCCATTCGGTGGCCAGTGATGGCACCGACACGCCCGCCGAGGTTGTGTATGCCGCACGCGCCGCCGGTCTCGACGTCCTCGCGCTCACCGACCACGACACCACGCGCGGGTGGGTGGCCGCGGAGGAGGCGGCGCGGCATACCGGGCTGGGACTCGTGCGCGGACTGGAGATGTCCTGCCAGCGGGGAGGTCGCAGCGTCCACCTCCTCGGCTACCTCATCGACCCCACCGACGAAACCCTGCTCGGCGAGATCGAGCACGCCCGGACCTCCCGGCAGACCCGCATGCACCGGATGGTTGACGCGTTGGCCGCGGACGGCATACCGATCACCATGGCGCAGGTGAGTGCCCACCTCGGGCCGGACGCGACCCTGGGGCGGCCCCACCTGGCCGACGCGCTCGTCGCGGCTCGGGTGGTGCCCGACCGGGCCACCGCTTTCGCCGACCTGCTCCACAACGAGTCGCCCTATTACGTGAGCCACTATGCGGTCGACCCGGCGCGTGCGGTGCGGTTGGTGCGCGCCGCGGGTGGGGTGCCGGTCCTGGCGCATCCCTTCACGGTGACGCGGGGGAGAGCGTTGCCGACGGACCTGATCGAGGAACTCGTCGACGCCGGGTTGGCGGGGATCGAGGTGCATCACCGCGACCATGACCGTGACGGGGTGCGGCGCGCCCTGCATCTGGCCCTGGCCCACGACCTCATCGTCACCGGCAGCAGCGACTACCACGGCGCGGGGAAGCCCAATCGCCTCGGGGAGCACACGACCCCGCCCGCGTCGTTGGCCCGGATCGTGGAGCGCGCTGGCGGCGTCGAGTACATCGCACCGGCACCTTGAACGGGCCCACTCCACCCGACATCGCATCGGGGGCGGACGCGGCCTCCAGCCCGAAGTGCGAGCCAGTGCTGCGGAGCTCACGAGGCGGCGGCGAGGTCCTCGCCGAGCGGGCGCGGCAGGGCCCGGACCCCGAACCCGCCGACGACCCAGCCGCCGAGCACGGGGAGGTCGTGGTCGCGCGCGCCCAGCAGTACGAGTTCGTGCCACGTCCGGTCGTCGTCGGTGATCATGGCGGACCCTGCGCGGGCATGGGCGAAGGCGATGGCGACCCCGAACTCGGCAACCTGCGTGAAGAGCCGGTCCAAGGTGGCCGCTTGCTGTCGGCGCGTCAGTCCCGGCGGAATGTCCTCGACGAGGAGGGAGGTGAGCAGTGACCCGTCGGGATTGAGCAGGAGGAACGCCAAGGCGCCGGCCTCCCGGGTGTCGTGGTCGATCACGGTGTCGAAGACGTCAGCGGCGGTATCGCGGGTGACGATGGGTGAACTGGTCATGGAGCCAGCCTGCCGCAGACCACCGACAGGCCGGCGAAGTTTTCCACAGGCCCTGGTGGGGGTTGTCGGAGTGCCCTCATAGGGTGGCGTTTGTGAGGGAGAGCAGCGGCGGGCCGGTGGCCCCGGAGGGTGTGCAGGGCACCTTCCCGGGCATGCCGCCGAGCCTGTATGCCGCGAGCGCTAGCAAGTTGAACGCCTTCCTCGACTGCCCCCGCCGCTACCGGTTCGCCTATCTCGACCGACCGACTCCGCCGAAACGTACCCAGCGGGCGCACACATCGGTCGGCAACGCGGTCCATAACGCGTTGCGGGACTGGTGGGATCGGGCCGATCGCACCCCGCAGGCTGGCGCTGCGCTGGTCCGGGAGGGCTGGATCGACGTCGGGTTCCGCGACGGTGCCCAGAGCGCCCGGTGGCGGGACCGCAGCGAGGCGGCGGTCGCGGCATACCTCACCGGGCTCGATGGCGGGCGGCAACCGGTGGGGATCGAGCGGACGGTGGCGTTCGTCAGCGGGACGGTGCGGTTCACGGGGCGCATCGACCGGCTCGACGAACGGGATGGGGAGCTGGTCGTCGTCGATTACAAGACCTCGCGCCGGGTCCCGAGCGTTGATGAGGCCCGGTCCTCGATGGCGTTGGCCCTGTATGCCGCGGCCGTCTGGAAGATGTTCCGCCGCCCGACGTATGCCGTCGAGTTGCACCACGTCCCGTCCGGGGTGGTCGTGGGCCACCGGCATACGTCGGAGTCGCTGGCGCGGCAGGTCGAGCGGGCCAAGTCGATCGCGCAGGAGGCACGCCGGGCCGATGCCGACTATGCCCGGGCCGGGGCCGCGTCGGAGGCCTTCGCGCCGGTGGTCGGGCCGCTCTGCCGGTGGTGCGACTTTCGGGCCCACTGTCCGGAGGGACAGCAAGTGGGGCCCGAGCACTCCGGGTGGGCGGCGCTGGGGGAGGACGAGCCCGGTGCGCCCGACCCGCGTGCGGTTGCGGCCGACGATGGCGAGGTTTCCGATGGAAGGGACGAGTGATGGATCAACGAGTGAGTTTCGTGACCTTGACGGTGCGCGACCTCGAGCGCTCGCGACGGTTCTACGTCGAGGGTCTGGGGTGGTCGCCGGTGTTCGAGGACGGGGATGAGGTGGTCATGTTCGAGGCTGGGCCACGCCTGGTCTTGTCGTTGTGGCGGCGCTCGGCGTTCGACGCCGAGTTGGGCCTCGAGCGCGGTGGTGGGGCGGTGGCTGGGGGAGTGCCCCCGATCACGCTGGCCCAGTGCGTGCGGTCGCGCGCCGAGGTAGACGAGGTGTTGGCTCTGGCTCGCCGTGCCGGTGCCGATCCGGTGACCAGCGCGGTCGACCGGGTGTGGGGTGGGTACTCCGGCTATTTCGCCGACCCGGATGGTTTCCGCTGGGAGGTGGCCTGGAATCCCGGTCCGCTCGGTCAGGTTGTTCTCCCGGATGCCGAGGTCGAATGAAGGCGCACCCACCGGGAGCAACCGCGGCCCACGAGCGACGTGGAAGACTTGGGGCGGCGGCATACCCGAAGCGAACGTGAGGAGAGCCCGTGCCCGCTCGTTCGAAGGTTCCCGACGCTCCTGCGGCTGCGAAGGCGACCGCGCCTCGTCCACGAGCGAGGAAACCGAAGCCGCCGAAGGCCGCCATCATCGCCGTCGCCAACCAGAAGGGCGGCGTTGCCAAGACCACGTCGGTCGCGAGCCTGGGCGCGGCATTCGCCGAACTGGGGAAGCGGGTCCTCCTCGTCGACCTCGACGCCCAGGCCTGCCTCACCTTCTCCCTCGGCGTCGACCCGGATGCGGTCGAGGAGTCGATCCATCACGTCCTCCTCGGCCAAGCCGACCTCGACGACGTCATCGTCACGTGCGCCGACGGCGTCGACCTCGTCCCGAGCACCATCGACCTCGCCGGCACTGAGGGCGCCCTCCTGGGCCGCCCGGCCCGCGAGTACGTCCTCCAACAGGTCCTCGCCGAGGTGCGCGACGACTACGACGTCATCCTGCTCGACTGCTCGCCGAGCCTCGGTGTCCTCACCCTCAATGCCCTGACCGCCGCCACCGGGGTGCTCATCCCGATGCCCTGTGAAATGCTCAGTCACCGCGGGGTCGGGCAACTCCTCGACACCATCGCCGACGTCAAGAAGTTCCTCAACAAGCGCCTCATCGTCCTCGGGGTCCTCCCCACCCTCTACGACGGGCGCTCCAGCCACGCCCGCGCCGTCCTCGCCGACGTCGGGGAGCGCTACGGCCTCGACGTCCTCGAACCGCCCATCCCCAAGACCGTGCGGTTCGCCGAGGCGCCCGGCGTGGGCCGCTCGATCCTGGCCACCGCGCGTACCTCCAAGGGCGCCAAGGCCTATCGAGCCGTCGCCCAAAGCCTCCTGCCCCGCCTCTGAGGCTGCGTAGCAGCCAGGATCGGCGTTGTGGGGGCGCTCCTTTCCCGCCTGAAGTGCCTAACGTCCACTTCGCACCCCGAATGTTCGGGTGCGAAGTGCCCCCTTCCCACCCCAAGTTCAACGTCGAGCCGCGCCCTTGCACCAGATCCCCACGCGACTAGCGCCAATCTCGGCGGCTGGATACCGGGTCCCAGGCGGGGCGGGACACCCTGATCCAGGCGAGACTGGAGACCGGTTCCCGGGTGCTCCGGGGAACCCTGTCTCGAATACCGCTGGAAACCCGACCCAGGTGCGCGGAAGACCCGATCCTGGGTGCGAAGTGAGGCCCGATCTCGGGCGCGGCGCGACCTGGTTCTGGGCGCGCATGGTGGCTCGATCTAGGGCGCGGAAGAGACCCTGACTGCTGCGGAATATTCTTGGTGTACAGCACAATTACCCTCCCCACAGGGTTGCTTTGGAATGGGTACGGGTGTACGATGAAGTATGTCGACAACCACCACCCTCGAACCCCTCACCGGGGTGCGGGCCGTGCTGTCGAACATCACCGGGGAGGGGTTGAGCGACGCGGACCGGTTGGTTCTGATTGGTGCCCTCGAAGAACTGAAAGCGGTCACCACGGCGGCGCAGGTGCGGGTCACCGAAGCCTTCGATACCTCGCAGCGGTGCGCCCATGTCCA
>JAKOPT010000137.1 GCA_029778715.1 Actinomycetes bacterium
GCCAGGTGGGCCATCGAGCGGCCGAGATCGCCCAGCCCGATGATGGTGCAGCGCTTCCCCGCCAGTTCCCGCGGCTCGGGCCGCCACTGATGGACGCCAAAGCCGCGAGCGAGCGCGGCGAGCTGCATGAACGTGACCTCCGCCGCCGGGTGATCGCCGTAGTGGGTGACGTTGTCGACGCTGATGCCGCGCTCTGCGAGCGCGCCCAGATCGATCCGGCCCAACGACGTGCCGCAGACCAGGACGTGCCGAAGCGAGGGCAGGCTGGCGAGCGCGGGACGATCCAGCGTCGCCGTGGTGGAGATCAGCAGGACCTCCGGATCGATCGCGTCGAGGGTCCCGGCGTCGGCGAGGTCCCGCAGCGCCGCGAGGGCGTCCGGCAGCAGGGCCGGCTCACCGAGGGTTCCGATTCGCAGCATGAGGCTCTCAGCTCTGGGGCGGCAGCAGCCCGAGGACGAACTCGGACGCCGCGGCCGCGAGCTGCGCCGCTCCGGGCGCCCGGAACGAGTGCGCCGAGCCAGGAACGATGACGAGCTGCCGTTCGCCGGATTGTCCCGCCGCGATCGCCGTCCGCAACTCCTCAGCGCTTGCGAAAGGGTCGCGGTCGCCCGAGATCAGCAGGACGGGTCCGGCGACGCTGGCCAACTCGTCGACGCGCGACTTCTCCGGACGCCCCGGCGGGTGCAGCGGAAAGCTCAACGCCAGGACGCCGACGGCCGGCTCCGCGAAACAGCGACACGCCACGCGGGCGCCCGCGCTGCGGCCGCCGACCACCAACGGAACGCCCGGGAACCGGGCGGCGACGGCGTCCAACCCCGGGCGCCAGCCGGCGTCGAGGGTGGCGGGCGGCGAGGCGACCTTCTTGCCGGCGACGCGCCACGGCTGCTCGTACCGGACCACCGCGATGCCCTGGGCCGGAAGCGCCTCAGCGAGGGCCACGAGGTCGACCGTGTCGATCCCGCCACCCGCTCCATGGCTCACCAGAAGGACCGCGCGGGGGGCGTCCGCTGTCAGCGACAGCGTCAGGCGTCCGGGGCCGACCGGCGTGTCGACGTCGACGATCATCCGTTGAGCACCGTGTAGATGAACCAGCCGAACAGGGTGACGGCGGTCAGCGCGAGGGTGAAAAAGAGCACGATCAGCCAGCGCATGCGCTTCTTCGACCGCGTGCTGGGCACGCTCGTCGGCCCCCACTCCCCCAGCCCCGGGATCACGGTCGGCGAGGCGTCCCCGTTGAGGTTGAGGTTGCTGTTGAGCCCGTCCACGCGCGCAAGGCTACCC
Organism: Actinomycetes bacterium; assembly: GCA_029778715.1. GTDB lineage: Bacteria > Actinomycetota > Actinomycetes > Actinomycetales > Dermatophilaceae > Phycicoccus_A. Next base: position 1,282 of record JAKOPT010000137.1, read on the forward strand.
GGGGATGGCATCGGCGCCCCGCGCCAGCAGGTCGTCGAAGGAGTCGGCGTCCAGGATCGGGATGCCGAGCGACTCGGCCTTCGCGTGCTTCGACCCCGTCGTCTCGCCGGCGACCAGCACGGACGTGTTCTTGGACACCGAGCCGGCGCTCTTGCCGCCCC
>JAKOPT010000138.1 GCA_029778715.1 Actinomycetes bacterium
ACGATTCGTCGTAGACGGTGGCGGCGGTGTCCCAGTGGCCGCGGGCTTGGGCGACGGTCCCGACGTTGTTCAAGGAGATGGACAGGTCGCGCAGGGCTTGGGGGGTGGCTAACCGGTCGGCCAACTCCCGGCGCAGGGACAACGATTCGTCGTAGACGGTGGCGGCAGTGTCCCAGTGGCCGCGGGCTTGGGCGACGGCCCCGACGTTGTCCAAGGAGATGGACAGGTCGCGCAGGGCTTCGGGGGTGCCCAACCGCTCGGCCAACTCCCGGCGCAGGGACAACGATTCGTCGTAGACGGTGGCGGCGGTGTCCCAGTGGCCGCGGGCTTGGGCGACGGCCCCGACGTTGTTCAAGGACACGGACAGGTCGCGCAGGGCTTCGGGGGTGCCCAACCGCTCGGCCAACTCCCGGCGCAGCCTCAGCGATGCGTCGCGGGCCAGTTCTGCCGTCGCCAGGTCTCGGTAACGGAAGGCGACGTCGCCGAGGAGGTCAACCAGGCCGATGACGTCGGCCCCGGGTTGTCGCGCCAAGACGTCGAGCGCGTGCCGAAGGTCGGTCGTCAGTCCGGCGTCGTCCTCGGCGGCGCCGTGGAGTTCGGCGGCAGCGACGAACGCGAGGGCTTGCTCGAGGCTGTCCTCGGGAGCCGTTCGCGCCGCCTCCAGGGCCAGCGTGCGGGCAGCGCCGAGGTCGCTTCCGGCGACGCGACTGGCGCGGGCCAGCAGGCTGAGCACCGGCCCGGCACCGGCGGAACGGACACTCTCCGGGAGTGAGTAGCGAGCGAAGAGCAGACCCTCAACCTCCTCGGCAGCGGGGGTAGAGGTCATCGGTGCGTCGGGCGCCGGGCCCGCGAGTGCGTCGGTGACGACGAGGTAGAGCGAGCGCACCGACCACAGGTCCGCGGCATACTCCACACACTCGGCCGCCAACGAACTCGGGCCGAGCACGATCAACGCCCCCTGGCCCGGACGCGCGAGCCGGGTGCGCACCTCGTTGAGCCGACCGAGGATCCGGGCCCGCGCCGCCGCCTCCTTGGTGCCGTACGGCAACGAGACGACGCTCAACCCCTCCTGGGGAAGATCGGCCGTCACCGCCGCGACGACCTCGTCCGGCTCACCGGCATACACCCGGATCGGTTGGCCGCGGCGATGGGCCTGGGTCCGCAGCCGCTCAACCAGGTCGGCCCGGTCCACCGGATTGGCCGCTGCAACAAGCACGACGGAGGGCTGCCCGATCGTCCACTCGAGGTGGATCCGCAACTGATCCCACGCGCTGTTCAGCGTTCGATCGGGCGCCATCGGTCAGAGCAGCGGCTTGAGCAGCGGATGGACGTCGAACCAGGTCGTCTGGGCGTTGGGGTAGCGCAAGATGGCCCCCATCGTGATGAGTTGCATCTCGTCGCCCTTGCGCGCCTGGTCGGTGAAGAGCATGTGCGTGTCGCGGACCTGGCGCAGGATGTCGAGATGCTCACGCGTGAGCACGGTCGTGTAGTTGTCCCGGAGGTTGGCCGCCGCCCGCTGTACCGCCGACGCATCGACCGGCAAGGACTTGGCGTCGACAAGGATGAGCCGGGTCAACCGGAGCAGGTCGCGGAAGGTGCCCCCGCTCAAGGTGAGTAGTTCGCGCCAGCACTCCTCGGACATGAGCCGACTCGGGTCAGCGCCGGGAGCCCGCCGGGCGATGACGTCCTGCAAGGCGGCATACCCCGGCTCGTAGACGGCCCCGGCGCGGTCATGCAACTTGACGTTGACGACATGCCGGAGCGAGCCGCTGCCGACCTCGAGGTAGATGGGGATCGTGTAGATGATGTGCAGGTTGGGGATCTGTAGGTCGGCGGCCAATTCGATGAACGTCGCCTCGACGGAGGCCCGCACCTGCTCGAAGGTCTCGCCGATCCCGCGGAAATGATCGATCGAGTCGACGATGAAGACGACGGGCTCCGTGGCGTCCAAGGTGGCGAGGATGTCGGCGAAGAAGGCGTGAAACTCGGCGCGGAAGGTGCGGCGATTGTGGTTGAAGATCTCCTTGGCCTCGGCCGCGAACGTCGGGTCGTCCTTGAGGTAGGGGGCGATCTCGACGCCGGCCTTGACCACCCCTCCGTCGACGTCGAGAGTCCCCTTGCCGGTGAACCGGATCCGTTTGAGGAACTCCCAGTAGCGGCGCATCGGCGGGCCGTTGAGGTCGTGATCGATGGCATGCGCGAAACCGGCGGCCAAGGCGTGGGGGAGGATCGCGGTCTCCATGGGGAGCAAAGTGTTGAAGTAGTCCTCGACATCCATGAAGGCGACCCGGTATCCCTCCGCCTCCAACTCGTGGCGCAGGCGCACCAGTTCCGAGGTCTTGCCACACCCGCGGAACCCCGAGAACCACTGGACCGACTGCGCGACACTGAAATCGATCTCGTCGCGCATCCGGGGCACGTGGTCGTAGTCGCGCATCCCCGCGCGCTCATAGATCGGCACGTAGTAGGCCTGGGCGCGCTCGTCGGTGCCGTGCTGGATGTCGACCGCCCGGTAGAAGTCCCGGCGGTACTCGCGGTCGCTCCGCTGCTCCATTCCGCGAGTCTATGCCCCTACGACGTGGAGGCCGGGGCGCCCGCGGACTGACTCTCCGATCCGGCCGGTCCCGGGGACGTGGGGCGCCAGGGCGCGGCGTTCTTCAGGACCGTGCCGTCGCGCAGCGTCACGTCGTAGGTGATCGTCGGTCTGGGGCCACCCTCGCCGCTGGGCAGGCCGGCGTCGGCCGGGTTGAAGGCCAACCCGGGCCACCACGCGGCATACGTGCCGTCCTTGACGGAGGCCTGCACGCTCACGCCCTGGGAGTGGATCGTCACCCCGACGACGTCGGAGCCGACGCGACCGGAGGTCACCGAGGCCGGCTCCTGGCGCCCGGACCCGAACAGGCCGGTGTCCTTCCCGAACTCGGCGATCGCCCCCTCGGTGAAGTCCCGCCCGGTCGGCGCGGCGAACCCGCCGCCCCCCGCCGCGGCCGACGACACATGCGTGGGGTTGGCGCCCGAACCGGCCGGCAACTCGGCCAGGCACGAGGCCGTCCACTCGTAGGCGTTCGGCGTCGTCGTCGCGAGCAACACCGCGACCCAGGTGCCGCGACGCTCGGCGAGGCGAACGGCGAGGTCCGAGGCGCGCACCGACGGGGCCGGTGCCCCGCCGATGGTGCCGAGTTGGTCCCGGCAGGCATTGACGACCCGTGCGAGTTCGCCGGGAGCCACGCTCGTCGGGGTCGCCGTCCATGTCGCGTAGGCATAACTCGAACCCAGGCCGGGCAGGGCGACGACTCCGGCGGCCAGGGCGGCGGTCGCGCCGGTGGCGAGCGCCACCCGGCGCCACGGGTGGCGGCGCGGCGGAATCCAGCCGGCCGACGATCCGGGCGCCACACCCGGGGCGGCGGCGTCGAGTGCGGGGCCCCACTCGGCCGTGGGGTCGCTGGCCATGACGGCGGCGAGCAGGTGGGCCTGGCGTTCGCGGTCCACCGGTTCCCCCGCGGGGGCGGCGTCGAGGGTGCGCAGGGTGTGGTCACGGGCGGGGTCGAGGACGTGGACGTTCATGGTGTGCTCTCCTGCAAGGTCGGGTGGTCGGTGGGCGATTCGAGGCGGGGGGCGGGCGGCGCGGCGGCGGCTCGCGGCCCGGCCGTGGGCGTTCCGGCGGCGGTGACGTGCCCCCGCGCCGGGGCGAGGAGGTGCCCGCGCAGCGCACGCCGGGCTCGTGAAAGCCGCAACCGGTATGCCGCCGAGCTGATCCCCAACACCCGCGCACCTTGCGCGGACGTGAGGTCCTCGAACAGGGCGAGTGAGAGGACTTCCTGCTCACCGGCCCCGAGGCGCTGCCAGGCGGCGGCAAGGTCCACCCGGGCCGCCACCTCGTCAAGCCCGGACTCGGCGGCCGGGTCTCGACCCGGCATACCCGCCGGCTGCGCGCACAGCCGGACCGCCACCGCATCCTGGCGATGCTGGGAGCGGGCCGCGTTGAGCAGGCACCGGCGGGCGACGGCATACAGCCACGGCAGCGCTTGACCGGGGGCGACCGGCACGGCGTCGAGGCGCCGCCAGGCGACGAGGAAGGTCTCGGCGACGATGTCGTCGGCACTGGCCGGGTCGGTGCGGCGCCGCGCGAACCTCAGGATCGGCTCGTAATGCGCGGCGTACACCTCCTTGAAGCGGGTCTCACGCTGCGCGGTTGTCGGTCTCACGTCATCCCTATGTCCACCAGGGCCGTGGGTGTGTCAGCCGGCCGTGCGCCGACCCGCCCACTCCCGCAGTCGCGGCGCCGGCCACGTCGTCACGATCCGGTCGGCCGGTATGCCGTGCGCGGCCGCACGCGCGCACCCGTAGGCCTTCATGTCGAGTTGCCCCGGGGCATGCGCGTCGGAGTCGATGGCGAACAAACACCCCATCTCCAACGCCAACGACAGCAACTCATCGGGTGGGTCGCTCCGCTCCGGGCGCGAGTTGATCTCCACGGCCACCTCGTGTTCGGCGCACGCCTCGAACACCGCCCGCGCGTCGAACTCCGACGGCGGGCGTGTGCCCCGAGACCCCTCGACCAGCCGGCCCGTGCAGTGCCCCAGCACGTCGACCCGGGGGTTGCGCACCGCGGCGAGCATCCGGGCCGTCATCGGGGCGCGGGCCATCCGCAGTTTGCTGTGGACCGAGGCGGTGACGAGATCGAGCCGGTCCAGCACATCGGCGCGCTGGTCGAGCCGGCCGTCGTCGAGGATGTCGACCTCGATGCCGGTGAGGAACGCGAACCCCTCCCCGACCGCCGCGTCGATGGCCTCGACGATCCCGATCTGGGCGAGCAGCCGCTCGGCGCTCAACCCTCGGGCCACCCGCAACGACGGGCTGTGGTCGGTGAGGACGAGCCACTCGTGGCCCAACTCCATCCCGGTGAGCACCATCTCGTCGATGGGCGAGCCGCCGTCACTCCAGTCCGAGTGGAGGTGGCAGTCGCCGCGCAGCGCGGCATACAACTCCTCCCCACCGGCGGCCAGCGGACCCCCGACCTTCTCCTCCAACCCGGTGAGGTATGCCGCCCGCTCACCGCGCGCGGCTGCCTCGACAACCCCGGCGGTCGCCGACCCGATGCCCGGCAACTCCTGGAGCGTGCCGGCGCTGGCGCGGGCCTCGACCTCCCCGGGCGGCAGCGCCTTGAGCGTCTTGACCGCGCGCCGGAAGGCCTCGACCCGGTAGGTGCCGGCGCGGGAGCGTTCGAGGAGGTAGGCGACCCGGCGCAGGGCGTCGATCGGCCCCGGGGGCGACGGGTCTGGCACCAGGGCGGTGACCATCAGCCGACGATTTCTTCCAGGGCTGCGAGCAGCCGGTCGACGTCCGAGTCGTCGGTGTAGGGCGCGAGCCCCACCCGGATCGCGCCGTCGTCGCCGAGGCCGAGGCGCCGGCTGCACTCGAGGGCGTAGAAACTGCCGGCCGGGGCGTTGACGCCGCGCTCCGCCAGGGCCCGGCGGACGTCCTGGTCGTCATGCCCGTCGAGGGTGAAGAGGAGCGTGGGCGTGCGCTTGGCCGCGTTGGCGAAGACGCGCACGCCGGGCAGCGCCCGGATGCCGGCTTCGAGGCGGGCCCCGAGGCGCTGTTCGTGGGCGTGGATGGCGTCGAAGGCGGCCACGAGCCGGTCGCGGCGGTGCGAGGCCGCATCCTGTTCACCGGACAGGGAGGCCAGGAAGTCGACGGCCGCCGTCGTCCCGGCCATGAGCTCATAGGGCAGGGTGCCGAACTCGAACCGCTCAGGCACCTCGTCCCTCGACGGCGCCAACTTGTCGATCGCCAGCCCCTCGAGGATCTCCGGGTCGGCGGCCACCACGCCGCAGTGCGGGCCGAGGAACTTGTAGGGAGAGCAGGTCCAGAAGTCGGCCCCGAGCCGGCGCAGGTCGACGCTCGCGTGCGCACTCGCATGCACCCCGTCGACCCAGAGCAGCGCCTCGACCTCGTGGGCGAGCTCGCCGACACGGCATACCGGCGGCTTGGTCCCGATGAGATTGCTCGCCGCCGTCATGGCAACCAGCCGGGTGCGCTCGGTGATGACGGCCGCGAACTCCTCGGCCCGCTGCTCGCCGGTCGCGGGGTCGAAGTCGGCCCAGCGCACGGTGGCACCGACGGCGGCCGCGGCCTGCACCCAGGGGCGGACGTTCGCGTCGTGGTCGAGCCGGGAGACGACGACCTCGTCGCCGGGACCCCAGGTGCGCCCGAGCGCCCGGGACAGGTCGTAGGTCAACGCGGTGGCGCTGCGCCCGAAGATCACCCCGCGCGGGTCGGCGCCGAGCAGGTCACCGAGGGCGGCTCGGCAGGCGCCGACGATCTCCTCGGCCCGCCGTTCGGCCGCCGTGACGAACCCCCGGTTGGCCACCGCCGACGTCAGCGTGCGCGCCACCGCCTCGGCGACGACGTCGGGAGTTTGGGTGCCGCCGGGCCCGTCGAAATGCGCCGCCCCCTCCCGCAGCGCCGGGAAATGCGCCCGGACCGCCGCGACGTCGTAGCCAGGGTCTGAGGTGGCGCGCGAAGTCATGGCGTCCATCCTGCCGCCCCCGGGTCCGGTCCGGTATGCCGCGCCCGCCAGGAGGTATGCCGCCGCCGTGCCGCCGTCGTCGGCGTCGTCGGCGTCGTCGGTCGTCCTCCTCGGAGTCGTCGGCTGCCTTCGTCGGCGTCGTCGGCTGTCCTCGTCGGAGTCGCCCGAGCGGTCGCTACCAGGACGTGTGCAGCGGGCGGCCTTCGGCGAAGCCGGCGGTGCTTTGGACCCCCACCGTCGCCAACTGGTGGAACGCGGCCAAGGTGCGGGCGCCGGCATACGCACAACTGCTCCGCAACCCGCTCACGATCTCGTCGATGACGTCCTCGACGCTGGGGCGGGCCGGGTCGACGTACATCCGGGCCGAACTGATGCCCTCCTCGAACATCGCCTTGCGGGCCCGCTCGTATGCCGTGTCGGTCGCCGTCCGCTGCCGCACGGCGCGGGAACTGGCCATGCCGAAGGACTCCTTGTAGTGGCGACCCTGCTCGTCGGTGTAGAGGTCACCGGGGGATTCGAGGGTGCCGGCGAACCACGAGCCGATCATGACGTTGGAGGCGCCGGCCGCGAGGGCGAGGGCGACATCGCGTGGATGGCGCACGCCGCCGTCGGCCCAGACGTGTTTGCCCAGGTCACGGGCGGCGGCAGCGCACTCGAGGACGGCCGAGAACTGCGGACGGCCGACGGCGGTCATCATCCGCGTCGTACACATCGCACCCGGCCCGACCCCGACCTTGACGATGTCGGCACCGGCCTCGATGAGTTCGCGAGTGCCCTCGGCCGAGACGACGTTGCCGGCGACGACCGGGACTTGGGGGTGCAACGCCCGCACGGCGCGCAACGCCTCGAGCATCTTGACCTGATGCCCGTGGGCGGTGTCGATGACGAGCACATCGGCCCCGGCGGCGAGCAGCGCTGCGGCCTTGGCGGCGACGTCGCCGTTGATGCCCACGGCCGCTCCGACCCGCAGCCGGCCGGCGGCGTCGAGGGCCGGGGTGTAGAGGTGGGCGCGTAGTGCCCCGGAGCGGGTGAGGATGCCGACGAGGGCGCGGTCGGCGGTGACGACCGGGGCGAGGCGGCGGCGGGCATGGGAGAGGACGTCGAAGGCCTCGACCACATCGATGCCGTCGGGCACGGTCACCATGTCGCGGACCATGACGTCGCGCACCTGGGTGAACCGGTCGACCCCGGTGAGGTCGGTTTCGGTGACGATGCCGACCGGGCGGCCCTCGTCGACGACGACCGCGGCCCCGTGGGCGCGTTTGTGGACCAGGACGAGGGCCTCACCGGTCGTCGTCGCGGGGGTGAGGGTGACCGGGGTGTCGTAGACGAGGTGGCGGGTCTTGACGAACCCGACGACGTCGGCGACCACCTCGGCCGGGATGTCCTGGGGGATGATCGTCAGCGCCCCGCGCCGGGCCGTCGTCTCGGCCATCCGCCGCCCCGCGATGGCGGTCATGTTGGCGACGACGAGCGGGATGGTCGTCCCGGTGCCGTCGGTGGTGGACAGGTCGACGTCGAGGCGGCTCGCGACGTCGGACCGGTTGGGGACCATGAAGACGTCGTCGTAGGTCAGGTCGTGTGTCGGGGTCAGCCCGCCGTGGAACCGCACCCGGTCACTGTATGCCGCCCCGCCGACACCCGTCCGACCTCGCGACGTCGTCACCCATCGACCAACAGGTGGGTCCGTCGTCAACAATCGACCAATAGGTGGGTTGTGTACGCGCGGGGGCCAGGGGACAGCCGTCGGTCGTCAACAATCGACCAATAGGTGGGTTGTGTACGCGCGGGGGTCAGCGGGCGGGGGCCGGCGGGCGGGGGCCGGCGGGCGGCCGTCGGTCGTCAACAATCGACCAATAGGTGGGTTGTGAACGAAGATCGCCGTTCACCCAGCGCGATGAAAGCGTTTTTACTACACTGGTCCCACCACGTTCACGCAGCGTCGCGCGACCTGGGTCTCCATGGTGGCGGCGCCTTCTCGAACCCCGGAGTCCTCGTGTCTCTTCGCCTCCCCTCGATCCTCACGACCGGCGCGGCCGTCGCCCTGGCCGCCGCGATCGCCGTCGTCGCCGTGCCCGCGCAGGCCTGCGCGGCGACCGCGACCAACAACCCCGGATTCACCGCCAACGTCATGGCCCCGCTCCAGATCACGGACTGGGCCGGTTTCGAATCGCAGATCCAGACCGCCAAGGAATACGGCGTTGACGCCGTGTCCGTCGACGTGTGGTGGGGACAGGTCGAAACCAGCGACAACGTCTTCAACTGGGGCTACTACGACACCGTGTTCGCCAAGGTCAAGGCGCACGGGCTCAAGATCGTGCCGATCTTCTCTTTCCACCAATGCGGTGGCAACGTCGGCGACACCTGCAACATCCCGATCCCGGGCTTCCTGGCCGCCAAGTACACCGGGCGCGTCCTCGGCGGGGTCACGCTCGACTCCCAGGGCTTGAAGTACAAGTCCGAGCAGGGCCACTACAGCAACGAAACGGTACAAGCCTGGGCCGACCCGCTCGTCTCCGGTGAGTATGCCGACTTCGCCTCGGCTTTCGCCGCCCACTACGCCGGGACGTATGCCGCTGACCTCCAGGAGATCAACGTCTCCCTCGGGCCGGCCGGTGAGTTGCGATACCCGAGCTACAACGCGCACGACACGGGCACCGGCTACCCCTCCCGCGGGGCGCTGCAGTCCTACAGCCCGTTGGCGCTGGCCGACTTCCGCACCTCGACGATGACCAAGTACGGCACCCTCGGCGCGGTCAACGCCGCCTGGGGAACGAACCTGACGAGCACCGCCCAGATCTCACCGCCCACCGACGGCGACACCTTCTTCACCTCCGGTGCCTACCGCACGAGCACCTACGGCAAGGACTTCATCGACTGGTACAACTCCGCCCTCGTCACCCACGGCAAGACCGTCCTCAACGCCGTGTCCGCGGCGCTCGGCTCGTCCTTCCCCGGGGCGGCCCTGGGCTACAAGGTCCCCGGCGTGCACTGGGCGATGACCAACCCGGCATACCCGCGGGCCGCCGAAGTCGCCGCCGGGCTGGTCCAAACGAGCGTCGACATGGGCGCCGACGCGACCGGCCACGGCTACGCCCGCATCGTGTCGCTCGCCACCCAAATCACGACGAGCCGCCCGGTCATCCTCCATTTCACCTGCCTGGAGATGAGCAACAACGACACCTCCCCGTACTACTCGCGCGCCCAGGACCTCGTCTTCTGGGTGGCGAAGTACGCAGGCACCAAGGGCGTGACCATCAAGGGCGAGAACGCGCTTGCCGGCGGGGTCGCCACCAGCGCGGGTTGGGACAACATCGTCAACGCCTTCGACTGGGCTCCCTACACCGGGCTCACCGTGCTGCGGGTCGGGGACGTCGCCTCGGGCTTGGGCCTGAGCCGGTATGCCGCGTTCATCGCTCGCTATCGCCAGCAGGTCACCGTCCATTACGCCGAGCCGGCCTCGGCTACGGGCTACACGATGCACCCGTGGAATGGTTTGAGTGGTGATCGGTCGATGACCTATGAGGGCTACCTCAACGGTCGTCACTGGTGGACGACCACCGTGACCGGCACCCCGACCTTCAACTTCTGCTTCGTCAGTAGTGCCGGGACCTGGGACGGGACGAACCGCTGGTACTCGGCGAACTCGACCCAGATCTACGTGCTCCCCGGTTCGAGCAACGTCGCCATCACCCGCCCGTAGCAGCGCGCATACCGGTTCGGCGGCGGCGCCCGGCAGCACCCGCCCGACCTGGCGACGGCCGTCAACATTCGACCGAACGTCGTCAACAATCGACCAATAGGTGGGTTGTGTACGCACGTGGAGGCGAGCGGGCGGCCGTCGGTTGTCAACAATCGACCTATTGGTGGGTTGTGTACGCGTGTGGGGCGAGCGGGCGGCGGTCGGTTGTCAACAATCGACCAATAGGTGGGTTGTGTACGCGTGTGGGGCGACCGCGCGGCATACCGGCTCGGCGGCGGCGCCGACGGCTGGGGGATGATGGCGGGGTGAGCCTGCTGGCACCCTCTCCCCAGGACGAACAGCGGCGGCGCGGGTTGCGCCGAATGCGCCTGGTCGCCCTTTCCTTGCTCGGGTTGGCGGCCGTCATCTTCGTGGCGACCCTGCGCCTGCCCCACGACGGCCTCTGGGGCTACGTCAACACGAGCGCCGAGGCCGCGATGGTGGGTGCGCTCGCCGACTGGTTCGCGGTGACGGCCCTCTTCCGGCATCCGCTCGGGCTGTCGATCCCGCACACGGCGATCATTCCGCGCCGCAAGAACGAGATCGGCCGCAACCTGCAGGAGTTCGTCACCGAGAACTTCCTCACCGAGGACATCGCCCGGGAACGCCTTGCCGCCGCCCGCGTCGCCGACCGGATCGGCACCTGGCTCGGCGCCCCCGACCACCGACGCAGGGTGCTCACCGAGGCGGTGCGCGTCTCCCGGGCCGGTCTGGGTCGGCTCAGCGACGACGAGGTGCGGCAACTCGTCTCCGACTTCCTGCTGCCCCGCCTCACCAAGGAACCCGTCGCCCCCATCGCCGGCACCCTGCTCGAGGGGATCGTTGCCCAGGGCACCCATGCCGGGCTGGTCGACCTCGGGCTCGAGCACTTCCACAACTGGTTGCGCGACAACCCCGGCACGTTCGCCTCGGTCATCGGGGAGCGGGCGCCCTGGTGGACCCCGCCGTGGCTCGACGACAAGGTCATCGGGTGGAGCTACGGCCAGTTGCTCACCTGGCTCAACGACATTCACCGCGACCTGCGCCACCCGGCCCGCCGCGCCCTTGACGACCTGCTCCGACGCCTCGCCGACGACCTGCAGACCGACCCCGAGGTCCAAGAGCGCGCCGAGGCGCTCAAGGAACGGCTCCTCACCCACCCCCAGGTGCCCGAGACCGCCCTCGCCTTGTGGAGTTCGTTCAAGGCAAGCCTGCTGGCCGCCATGGACGACGAGTCCTCCTACTTCCACGTCCGCGGCGACGAACTCCTCGAGCACATCGGCCGCCACCTGCGCGAGGACCAGATCTGGCGCGAGCGTCTCGAAGCCCGCCTCGGCGAGGCCGTCTCGTTCGTCGTCAACACCTACGGGCATGAACTGGCCGAGGTCATCTCGGTGACGGTCGACCGGTGGGACGGCAAGGAGGCCGCCGAGCGCATCGAACTTCACGTCGGGCGCGACCTGCAGTTCATCCGCATCAACGGCACGGTCGTCGGGGCCCTGGCCGGGTTGGTCATTCACGCGCTCGCCACGCTGTTGGGGTGAGGTATGCCGCCGCGGAACGCCCCAAGACCTGTCGAGTGAGGAGTTTGTGTCGCCTCACGCGCCGCGAGGCGACACAAACTCCTCACTCGACTGTCTGCCACCCGACGCATCCGCGCGGCCCCCGGTTGCCCCGAACCGAACCGAACCGAACCGGACGGCTCACCTCGGCCCGTTCACCCTTCCCCGGACCGGCCACCCGTGCCAGGGTTAGGGCTGGCATACCCCGCACGCCGTGGGCCCGGCACTGTCGCAGGAGGACACCATGACGCTCTGGCTCGACTCGCCGACCCATCGTGCCTGGCTCGAACGGGGTTTCAACGGCGTCATCGCGTTCGTGTCTCATTCGCCGCTGCCCGAAGGCGGGTTCGCCTGGCTCGACGCCGCCGGGCAGCCCATGACGGACAAGCGCCCCCAGTTGTTCCTCACCGCCCGCATGACCCACGTGGCCGCGATCGCCGAGGCTCGCGGCATACCGGGGTCCGGCGCCCTCCTCGACCACGGCATCGACTCCCTCCTGAGCCTGCACCGCGACCGGGAGCACGGCGGTTGGTTCACCGAGCCCGGCACGGTGACCCGCAAGTCGGCCTACGACCACGTCCACGTTGGGCTGGCCGCGGCGAGCGCGCGCCGGGTCGGGCACCCCCGGGCGATGGAGTTGTGGGAGCGTGCCGTCGAGGTCATCGACACCCACCTCTGGGACGACCGCAGCCGCACCCTGCGCGAGTCCTTCGCCCCGGACTGGAGCGACGAGGAGGACTATCGCGGCGCCAACGCGAACATGCACGGCGTCGAGGCGTTCCTCGCGATGGGGGATGCCAGTGGCGAGGTCATCTGGCACGACCGCGCCTACGCCATCGCCGCCCGGCTCATCAACAGCGCCGCGCGCGCCCACAACTGGCTCCTCCCCGAGCACTACACCGGCGACTGGGCGCCGGTCCTCGACTACAACGCGCGCATCCCCGACCACCCGTTCCGCCCGTTCGGGGTGACCCCCGGGCATCTCCTGGAGTGGGCCCGGCTGGTCGCGGACCTGCACACCTCACCGGTCGTGCCGCACTCACCGTGGCTCGTCGAAGCCGCAACTGCCCTGTCGCGCACCGCCCTTGACGACTTGTGGGAGGTCGACCACCGGCCCGGCCTGGTCTACACCGTCGATTTCGCGGGCAAGCCGGTCTCCCGGCTGCGGCTTCACTGGCCGGTCTGCGAGGCGATCCAGACGTGCGCGACCCTGTTCCGCATCACCGGCGATGTCCACTGGGCCCGGTGGTACGAGCGGGTCTGGGACCACGCCGCCCGCTACTTCATCGACGAGCGTGGCACCTGGCTCAACGCACTCGACGAGCAGTTGCGGCCGAGCGACCAGGTGTGGCCGGGCCGCCCGGACGTCTACCACTGCAGCGGTGCGCTTCTCGCCGGGTTGGGGCCGTCGTGGCCGTCGCCGTCGCGGTGGAACCGGGTGTTGTCCTAGCCGGTATGCCGCCCCGGCCCGGTATGCCGCGCCCGCCCGGTCCCAGCGGGGTCGCCGACCCGAGCCCGGCTGGGACTTGGCCCTGCGGCATACGCCATGGCTGGTATGCCGCAATCAACCGTTGGGTTGATCTCTCCCGGTGCGGGACGTCGCCTCCGGTCGCCAGACTGTCCCCGTGAAAAAGTCGCGCGCCTCCGTGAAGAATCCACGTTCGGTCGTCATCGTCGCCTTGCTCATCGTCGTCGCCTGGTTCGGCATCGGCGGGGTCGGCGGAGGCTCGGTTGGCAAGTTGTCGCAGGTGCAGAAGAACGACACGAGTGAGTTCCTGCCCAAAGAGGCCGAGAGCGTGACGGTCGCCGCCGAGGCGGCGAAGTTCCAGGGCGAACACGCCCTGCCCCTGCTCATCGTCGCCGAACGCCCGGCCGGACTCACCCGCGAGGACCTTGCCGCGGTCGGCGCGATGGCCCAGAAACTGCCGACGGTGACCGTGCCCAAAGCCGGGGGCACGGTGGGGGACTACCTCACCTCGCTCAAACCCGCGGTCATTCCCAGCCAGGACGGGCAAGGGGTGCTCGTCGCGGTGTCGTTGGACCAGGCCAAGGTGTCGACGACCGATGCCAAGGGCAGTAGGCCGCTGGGGGCGGTCGTCGAGGCAGTGCGCGGGGCGGTCAGTGCCGACCTGGGTGCCTCCGGGCTGTCGACCCACGTGACCGGCCCGGCGGGGTTCGTCGCCGACATCGTCCAGGCCTTTGCCGGCATCGACGGCATCCTTCTCGGCGTCACCCTCGCCGTGGTCCTCGTCATTCTCCTCGTCGTCTATCGCAGCCCGGTGCTGCCGTTCGCCGTGCTCATGTCGGCGGTGTTCGGGCTCTCCCTCGCCGGAATGGTCGTCTACCCGCTGGCCAAGGCCGGGCACATCGACCTCTCCGGGCAGAGCCAGGGAATCATGTTCATCCTCTCCGTGGGGGCCGCCACCGACTACGCGCTGCTCCTCGTGGCCCGCTACAAGGAGGAACTCCACGAATACGAGTCGCCGTGGGAGGCAATGAAGGTGGCTTGGCGGGCCGCGGTGGCTCCCATCCTCGCCAGCGGCACGACCGTCATCCTCGGCCTGCTCTGCCTGCTCCTGGCCCAACTGGGGAGCACCCGCGGTCTGGGCCCGGTCGGTGCGTTCGGCATCCTCGGCTCGATGGCGGCCTCGCTCACCCTGCTGCCGGCCCTGCTCGTGCTCGGGCGGCGCTGGATCTTCTGGCCGCGCATCCCGCGCTTCGACCACATCTCCCCGTCGGAGGCCGTGACGGAGGCGCTGCGCCCCGACACCCCGAGCAAGGGGTGGGCCCGGGTCGCTCGCGGGGTCGGGCGTCACCCGCGCCGCACCTGGATCATCACCGCGCTCGCCCTGGCCGCCGCCGCCGCGTTCGTGCCGACCTTCAAACAGGACGGCATCACCGCGAGCGAGACCTTCCGCACCCAGGTCGAATCCGTCACCGGCCAGACGGCGCTCGAACGGCACTTCCCCGCGGGCGCCGGCTCCCCGGTCCAGGTCCTCGTCCCCGAAGACAAGGTGACCCAGACGCTCGAGGTGATCTCGCGGCATACCGATCTCAAGGATGCGTATGCCGGGGTGGCCCCCGGTGCGCCCGCGAAAGTCGTCGACGGCCAGGTCCTCGTCCAGGCGACCCTGACGATGCCCGGCGAAAGCCCGGCCGCGGGCGCCGTCATCGAACGGCTCCGCACCGACCTCGACGCGGTCTCGCCGCAGGCGCTCGTCGGCGGGCGGGCGGCCGAAGCCCAGGATGTGCGCTCCGCGAGCGACCGTGACTTCCGGGTCCTCGTGCCGGCTATCACGTTCGTCGTGTTCCTCGTCCTCATCCTGCTGCTGCGGGCGCTGGTCGCGCCGCTGCTGCTCATCGTGGCCAACCTGCTCTCGTTCGCCGCAACGATCGGGATCAGCGCGCTCATGTTCAACCACGTGTTCAAGTTCGCCAACGCCGACCCTTCGACGATGACGATCGCGTTCGTGTTCCTCGTCGCCCTCGGCGTGGATTACTCGATCTTCCTCATGACCCGGGCGCGTGAGGAGGTGCCGCGGCGCGGCACCCGGCAGGGCATCCTGGCCGCGCTCGCCGTCACCGGTGGGGTCATCACGAGTGCGGGAATCGTGCTCGCGGCGACCTTCGGGGCGTTGGCGGTGATCCCGTTGCTGTTCCTCGTGCAGACAGCGTTCATCGTCGCGTTCGGGGTGCTCATCGACACCCTCATCGTGCGTTCGCTGCTCGTGCCGGCCGTGGTGCATGACCTCGGCGACCGCACCTGGTGGCCGAGTCGGCTGCGCAAGGTCGCTGCCGACTGAGGTCGCGTTCGCGCGGTGGCCGGCGCGCCAGGCCCGCGCCTGGCCATCGCGCCAGGCCCGTGTCAGATCCGCGCCGGACCCGTGTCAGGCCGCGTCTCGGCATCCGGGACGCGGCCTGACGCCACCCTGCGTCCCATCGGACGCTCGGCTGTCGGGCAGGCAACGTCGAGACGGCATTCAGGAAACTCTCGGAATTCGCCCCTACGCTCACCGCCGTGTTTGACTCAATCCTTGGTTTGCCGCTGCACCCCCTCGTGGTCCATGCGGTCGTCGTGTTGCTCCCGTTGGCTGCGCTGGGTGTCATCGCCCTCACCGTGGTCCCTCGCTGGCGGCAGCGGTATGCCGCGCTCGTCCTCATCGCGCTGGTGGTTGCCACTGGGTCGGCGTTCGTCGCGAAGGAGTCCGGTGAGGCCCTGGCGCGCGTCGTCGGGGAACCCGGTGACCATGGCGAGTGGGGCGACCTGGTGCCGATCGCGGCGTTCGCGCTGCTCGTGGTGGGGGGCGCCTGGCTGGCTACCGTCATGTGGGGCGGCCGGAGCGGTCGCCGCGGCGCCACGAGTGCGGCCATTGCATCCAGTAGCGGAGCAGAGGGGGAGGCGGCACCCGCGAGGGATCGCGCACCGAAATCCCAGCGTTCGGGGCTCGGCTCGACCCTTTTCGGCGCGGCCGCGTCCTTGGTGGCGCTCGCGGTCCTCGGGGTGACGATGGCTGCGGGGCACACCGGCGCCAAGGCCGCCTGGTCCGAGGTCGACATGTCCAAGACGGGCTCGACCGCCTCACCCTCGGTGTCCCCGTCTCCGTCGGTGTCGGCGTCAGCGTCCGCCAGTGGCTCGGCCTCGCCGTCGGCTTCTGCCAGTGGGTCGGCGAGTGCGCCCAGCGCATCGCCCACAGAAGCCACGTACACCATGGCCCAGGTGGCCAAGCACGCCACCAGCAGCTCTTGCTGGAGCGCCATCAACGGTTCGGTCTACGACCTGACCCAGTGGCTGTCTCAGCACCCCGGTGGCGCGAGCCCGATCCGGTCGATCTGCGGCCGCGACGGCAGCACCGCCTTCAACCAGCGGCACGCGAACACGGCCGAGGCTCAGGACACCCTGCCCCACTTCAAGATCGGCACCCTCGCTCCCTGACCGGGGCACTCTCGACGCCAACTCAGCGATCGTGGGCGGGCCGCGGGTCTTCCGCGGCCCGCTGCGCCGTTGTAGCGAGGAAACCGAGCATCGCGGTGGCATCTTTCGTGCGATAGAAGCCCACCATGGTGGCATTGAACGTATGCCGTGCCGCCGCCGGGATCGAGAGCGCGTCGAGTCCGTGGCTGAGCAGGTGGCCGTTCATCATGGCCCGGCCGGTGCGCTTGTTTCCGTCGAAATAGAACTGGTGCAAGGCGGCGAAGAGGAAGTACAAACGTGCCTGCCCGGTCACCGTGGGGGTCGCCGCGATGGCTTCGAGGCCCGCGGCATACAGGGTGGTGAGATTGGCCGCGCCCGCCTCCGTGAGTGGGGGTATGTGCCTCCCGTGTTCGCCGAGGTAGACCGACGGCGTGGTCGTTTCCTGGCCCTCACCGCGGAACAGGCCGGCGTCGAAGGCTTCGTCGCGGGCCAGGACGGCGTGGATGGTGTGGCTCGTGGTCTTGTCGAGGGCGAAGGCACCTGATTTGACGAGCGACACGAGCAGCCGTGAGGAGTCGATGAGGCCCCGCACCTGGGCTTCGTCGCTCAGTTTGTGCCCCCCCACGGTTACGCCGTCCATGAGGGTCAGCACATCCGGATAGGTGAACGGGTTGCCTTCCAACTGGGCGGCATCCCAGACGAACTCGGGTAGCGCGCGCTGATAGCGCCACAGGACGCGCTCGACGCTCGATGCAGGCGGATCGGCAGGGGGCAGCACCGACGCGTCATAGGTGAAGCCCAACACGGGGTCGGTCATCGCAGTCGGCCTCCCTTCCGGCGTCACGCTACCGGAGCCGCGCGCGCTGGACCTTCGCCGTGGGAACGAAGCGAAGGACATGGCCTGGTCGGTGGGCCCCGTGGGACTCGAACCCACAACCTACGGATTAAAAGTCCGCAGCTCTGCCATTGAGCTAGAGGCCCGCGCTCTTTCCGCTGCCGCACCGGGTCACCGTCACCCACCGCGACGGTGAGCCGACGGCCTGCGCACGCGGGCGGCATACCGAAAGTCGCACCGCTTAGGGTACCTGCCCCGCGCTGTCACACTGGACCACGTGACCACCTCCTCGGGCGCCACTGGGCCGCGCCGCACGCCGCGGCGACCGGTGCCGTTCGGGCCGGAGGACCTCGAGGCCAACGGCGGCACCCTCCCCGGCCCCGCCGAGATCACCGAAATCGCACACCACACCGCCGCCATTCTCGTGGGCACCGGGCGCGCCGCCCGCGACCCCGAGGTGACGGCGCGATTGGTCGCCCTCGTCGATGACCTGGGCCTCGACACCGTCGCCGACCTGTGGGCCGGACGCCCCGCCCGCTCGCTGCCGGGGGCTTTGTGGCGCCTCTACGCGTTGCGAGAGTGGGTGCGGCGCAACCCGATTGAGGCCAGCCGTGAGTATGCCGCGGGCATCCGGTTCACGGACGTCGCCCACGCGGTGGCCGGGATCGCCGAACCGCCGTCCCCCGAGGAACTCGTGCGCGTCGTGGACGCCATCCTGACGGGGGTGTTCCAGGGCGATTTGGCGGTGGCTCTCGAGCGAGCTGCGGCCTTCTGCCTGGTGCTCGCCGCCGGACGCGCCGAGGTGGCGCATGACCGGGACGTCGATGATCGCGCCGGGGCCTCCCAACTCACCGCGTCGGCGGCGGCGATCCAGACCACCGGCGCCGACCTGGTGGCCGCGGCGGCCCAGTGGCGGGCGGGCACCCTCGACTGAGTCGGCGCCGCTCGTCTGGGCCGGTGCGGCCTTTGCGAGTGGTGTGGTCGGCCTGCTCGCCTGAGCAGGCACTCGCGAATGAGTCCGCCTGGCTGGACTGGTCCGGCTCGACTGGGGCTGGGACTCTTCGACTGTGCTGGCCTGGCGTGCTCACTGCGTGGCGCGGGTGTTCTTCGTGCTGGTTACCGTGCCGGAGGTGGGGTGATCGCCCCACCTTTCGCAGGGGAGCCTGCATGAGGTGCGGCTCGACTGGGGCTGGGACTCTTCGACTGTGCTGGCCTGGCGTGCTCACTGCGTGGCGCGGGTGTTCTTCGTGCTGGTTACCGTGCCGGAGGTGGGGTAATCGCCCCGCTTTTCGCAGGGGAGCCTGCACGAGGTATGGCGCCGGTCTTCGGCCGCGCGCCTCATAGGCCACTTGCATCCCAACATGCACAGGGCTTCCATGGATTTGTGGGATCGGTGCTCTTTGACCTCCCGCCGGGGTCGTTCCACCTCACGTCTAGGCCAGTCCGCCCGGGTTCAGCGCCGGGAGTGGGCCTTGGCTGCAGCTTGATGGTCGTCCCGACGACCACCAGGCATCAGCCAAGCGCTCATCTCTCATCCCACAGCGACCTGCTGCGGGTGACCGGGCAATAGGTGGGGTGATCACGACACAAACTGCACGGTAGCGCGACCCGAGGCCGAGCCCCGAGTGGCAGGAGGGCCCAGTTCGGCGAGCGGCAAGGCGGCGGCATATCCCGCGCGCTGAGGGGCGGACGCACGTGCCGCGAGGTGGCAGCGGACACGGGCTCGGGAGGGGGTGCCAAGGGGCGGGCGCGGAGGGGACGGCGGAGGCGCATGCCGGGGGGCGTGCGCGGAGGGGACGGCGGAGACGCGTGCCGGGGGGCGGTCGCGGAGGGGGCGGCGGAGGCGCGTGGGGCGGGGACGGCGGAGACGCGTGCGGCGGGGGGCGGGCGCGGAGGGGACGGCGGAGGCGCGTGCGGTGGGGGCGGCATACCGAACGGGGGAAGGCGACCGCAAACCCGGCGGCACTTTCGGGAACACCCAACCGGCTCCCGTGCGTTACCCTCCTTCGTGAGTGCCGGGCCGTGGCAGCCCCGGGTCCCAACATCAGCCGCTACGAGCGGCCTCGCGCCGTGAGGCGCTCCCGGCCCGGCACCCATCACCCAACGCCCCCGCCAAGGCCGTAGCCTTGGGGGCGTTCGTGCCCCCAAGAGCGAGAGACGACTGCAGTGGGACTTCGCCTCACGCCCCGTGATGACGGGTTCTTCGAGTTGTTCGAGCGCGCCGCGACGCTGATCGGGCGCGCCGCCGCCGAACTGACCGCGATCCTCGGCGCGCAGGACGACAAGGAACGCAAGGCCATCGCCAAACGGCTCGCCGAGATCGAGAGTGCCGCCGACGAAATCACCCACGACATCGTCCACAAGATCACGACCTCCTTCCTCACCCCCTTCGACCGCGGCGACCTCTACACCCTGGCCGGCGCCCTCGACGAGTGCGTCGACACCATGGAGGCCGCCGCCGATGTCATCCGGCTGCACCGCATCGACGAGTTCCCCCCGCGGATGGGACGCCAAGTGGACGTCATCGCCCGCATGGCCGATCTCACCGCGACCGCGATGCCCCGACTGCGCAACCTGCGCGACCTCGCGCCCTACTGCGTCGACATCAGCCGCCTCGAAAACCAGGCGGACAAGAACTACCGCAAACTCACCGCCGAACTCTTCGACACGTATGCCGCCGACCCGCTCACCCTCATGCGGTACCGTCTGGCCGCCGACGCCTTCAATGCCACGGTGAGCGCCTTCGACCAGGTGGCGCACACCATCGAGGGCATCGCGGTCAAGGAGACGTAGCGCAGTGGAGCAGGTGGCGCTGGTCGGGGTGGTGGCCCTGGCGATGGTGTTCAGTTACACCAACGGCTTTCACGACTCCGCCAACGCGATCGCCACCTCGGTGTCGACCCGCGCGCTCACCCCCCGGATCGCGCTCCTGCTCGCTGCTGGCGCGAACCTCCTTGGGGCCTTCTTCGGCGTGCGGGTCGCCGAAACGATCGGGTCCGGCATCGTTGACGCCACCGGCGCCACCCTGCCGCTGTGCGCCGGGGCGCTGATCGGGGCCATCGGCTGGAACATGCTCACCTGGTGGCGCGGGCTGCCCTCCTCGTCCTCGCACGCCCTTATCGGGGGCCTGGTCGGCGCGGCAGCCGTCGGGGGAGTGGGCATCCAGTGGCGCGCCGTCCTGGAACGAGTCGTCCTGCCCATGCTCGTCTCCCCGGTCATCGGCCTGCTCCTCGGCTGGGGCCTGATGACGGCCATCACCTGGGTCTTTCGGCGCGGGGATGCGCGGCGGGTGGGGCGCGGTTTTCGGTACGCCCAGACCGTGTCCGCGACGGCGATGGCATTCGGCCACGGGATGCAGGACGCGGCCAAGGTCGCCGGCATCGTCGTCTTGGCGCTTATCGCCGACGGCCGGCACGCTCCCGAGCACGGCGATTTCGTGCCGCTGTGGGTCGTGTTGCTCAGTGGGGTCGTCATGTCGGTGGGCACGTATGCCGGGGGGTGGCGGATCATGCGTACCCTCGGTCGGCGCCTCATCGCCTTGACCCCGCCGCAGGGATTCGCTGCCGAGACGGCCGCGGCCATCACCCTGGCGGTGGCGACCGCCTTCCGGGCCCCCATCTCGAGCACCTACGCGATCACCGCGGCGATCATGGGCGCGGGCACGGCGCGCAATGTGCGCCAAGTCCGGTGGGATGTCGGCCGCGACATCGCGCTCGCCTGGGTGGCGACGCTGCCCGGCGCGGCCCTGGCTGCGGCGGCCGCACACGGCATACTCCGCCTCGTGGGGTGAACCCGCACCCGGCGGGCACCCAAACCGGCGGGGCACCCGGGGGAGCGGGCGGCATACCGCAGCGCCGGCCCAGGCGACCACACCACTGCCACGGCCGCGATCACCACACCGCGGCGCCGGCCCCAGCTCCGACGCCGCGGCGCCGGTCAGCCGAAACGACCGCTGATGTAGTCCTCGGTGGCCTGCTCGTCGGGGTTGCTGAAGATCTTCTGCGTCGCCCCCACCTCGACGAGCCGACCCGGCTGACCGGTCGCCTTGAGGTTGAAGAACGCCGTCTGGTCCGAAACCCGCGCCGCCTGCTGCATGTTGTGGGTGACGATGACGATCGTGTAGCGCGCCTTGAGTTCGTTGATGAGGTCCTCGATGGCCAGCGTCGAGATCGGGTCGAGCGCCGAACACGGCTCGTCCATGAGCAGCACCTGCGGCGACACCGCGATGGCGCGCGCAATGCACAATCGCTGCTGCTGCCCCCCGGAGAGCCCGGCGCCGGGCTTGTCGAGACGGTCCTTGACCTCGTTCCACAGGTTGGCGCCCTTGAGCGAGGACTCGACGACCTCGTCGACCTTCTTCTTGTCCTTGACCCCGTTGAGCCGCAACCCCGCCGCCACGTTGTCCTTGATGCTCATCGTCGGGAACGGGTTGGGCCGCTGGAACACCATCCCCACCGTGCGGCGCACCGCGACCGGGTCCATCGAGGGGGCGTAGAGGTCCTGGTCGTCGAGGAGCACCTTGCCGCTGACGCGCCCGCCCGGGATGACTTCGTGCATCCGGTTGAGGGTGCGCAGCACGGTGGACTTGCCGCACCCCGAGGGGCCGATGAAGGCGGTGACCGATCGGGGTTCGACGGTCATCGAGACCCCTTCGACGGCCTTGAAGTCGCCGTAGAAGATGTCGAGGTCGTGGACGTCGATGCGCTTGGCCATGTCTGTCGGTGCTCTTTTCCGTATGCCGTGGAGCTGGCTGGCGTGGTCGGGTGCGGTTGGCTGCGTGGCGGGGCCGGGGCCGGGGCCGGGTTAGTTCTTGACCTTGCTGAACCGGCCGAGGAAGCGGCCGAGCAGGTTGAGGACGAAGACGAGGAGGATCAGGGTGAGGGCGGCGCCCCACACCCGGTCGAGGGCGGGTTGGAGGGCCTCGGTGCGGTCCTGGTTGATCATCGTCGGCAAGGTGGCCATCAGCCCGTTGAACAGGTCATGCGCCATCGACTTGGTGTAGGGGCCGAGGATGATGAGCGGTGCCGTCTCGCCCATGACCCGGGCCAAGCCGAGGAGGACGCCGGTGACGATCCCGGAGAAGGCCGTGGGGAGGACGATGCTGACGATGGTCCTCCACTTGGGCACCCCGAGGGCGTAGGAGGCCTCGCGGAGTTCGTTGGGGACCAGCTTGAGCATCTCCTCGGTCGAGCGCACGATCGTGGGGATCATGAGCAGGGTGAGGGCCAAGGTGACCGCGAACGGCACCCGCTGGAACCCGAAGGTCGTCACCCACAGGGCATAGATGAACAGGGCCGCGACGATCGAGGGCACCCCGGTGAGGATGTCGACCATGAAGGAGACGACCTTGGCGAGCCGGCCCCGGCCGTATTCGACGAGGTAAATCGCGGTGAGGACGCCGATGGGCACCGACATGATCGCGGTGACGGCAGCCTGCATCAAGGTGCCCTGGATGGCGTGGGCGGCACCGCCGCCGACGACCCGGGAGGTGATGCCGTTTTGGGAGAGTGACCACCAACTCCCCGAGAGCAGCATGTGGCCGCCCTTGACGAGGGTGCTCACCAGGATCCAGACGAGGGGGATGCAGGCGAGGAGGAAGGCACCCCACATGACGACGCGGGCGGCCCGGTCGGTGAAGGCGCGGCGCCCGGACATGCCCGTGAGGTCGGTGTGGACCGGCGGGGTCGTCGAGGGTTCGACGGCGGCCTGGGTCAGGGTGCTCATTCGGTGAAGGCCTTCCTGCGCTCGATGACGATCCGGGCGATCGCGTTGACGACGAAGGTGAGGATGAACAGGACCAGGCCCGCCGCGATGTAGGCGCCGGTCTTCTGCGGCGAGTCGAACTCGCCGGCGTTGAGGGCGATCTTGCTCGCGAAGGTCTCCCCGCCGGTGAAGATCGACCAACTCCACGCGGCGTTGGGGTTGAGTGCCGAGAGCAGGATCATGATGGCGAGCGTTTCGCCGAGGGCCCGGCCCAAACCGAGCATGGCGCCGCTGATGACACCGGGTTTGCCGAAGGGCAGGACCGCGGTACGGATCATCTCCCACTTGGTGGCGCCGAGGGCGAGGGCGCCTTCCTTGTGGGCCGTGGGCACCTGGGCGAACACCTCGCGGGAGATCGCCGTGATGATCGGCAGGATCATGATGGCGAGGATCAGCCCCGCGAACGCCAGCGTGCTCTTGGCGCTCGTCCCGACGTCCTTGAACAGCGGAATCCAGCCGAGATAGGTGTTGAGGAAGTTCTGCACCGGCTCGAAGTACTGGCCCGCGACGTTCAAGCCCCAGAAGCCGTAAACGATCGACGGCACCGCGGCGAGCAGGTCGATGATCGCCGCGGCGGGCTTGGACAGCCACGGCGGGGCGTACTGGGTGATGAACAGCGCCACCGCGACCCCCAGCGGCACGGCGACGGCCATCGCGATGACCGAGGTGATGACCGTCGCCCAGAGGAGCGCGGCGATCCCGAACCGCGGCTGCGCGCCCGAGGGCACCCACTCGGTCGACGTCAGGAAGTTGACGTTGTTGTTGAGCAGGGACGGCACGGCCTGGATGACGAGGAACAGGCCGACCAGGCTGACGAGGGCGATGACGAGCACGCCCGAGGAGGTGGCGGCCCCGCCGAAGAGGCGGTCCCCCCACCGGCCGGTGCTCGCCCGATCGCCCGTCAGGGGCGGACGGCCTTCTGGATCGGGCAGTTCGTCGATGACCGAGCGGCCCGTGATGGACGTCGACACGTGCGGTCCTTCGCTAGAGGTGGGTCAGACCGGGCAGTTGGCTCGGCAGCGCCACCGGGAGGTGGCAGCGCGACCGGGCCGGGCGGCATACCGGTTGCGTCGGCGAGAGGGGCACGAACGCAACCGGTATGCCGCGGTGCTCACGACAGGGCGTCGATCGCGGCCAGCACCTTGGTCTCGACCTCGGTGGGCAGCGGGGCGTAGCCGATGCCCTCGAGGCTCTTCTGGACATCCGCGGAGGCGAAGTGCTTGAGGAAGGCCTTGATGCTCTTCGCTTTGGTGGCGTCCTTGCCCTTGCTGCAGACGATTTCGTAGGTCACGAGGAGGATCGGGTAGGCCCCGGCCTCCTTGGTCGTGTAGTCGAGCTTGAGGGCGAGGTCGTTGCCGGTGCCGACCTGCTTGGCCGCAGCCACGGCCTTGCCGACCGCCGCGCCGGTCAACTCGACGGCCCCGCCGCCGTTGTCGATCTGGGCGACTCCGAGCTTGTTGTCCTTGGCGTAGCTCCACTCGACGTAGGTCACGCCACCGTCGGTGGACTTCACGCCCTCGGAGACCCCGGCGGACTTCTCCTTGCCCTCACCGGCGCCGGTCCACTTCTTGGCCGGCTCGGCGGCCCATTTGCCGCCCGCAGCGGCCTTGAGGTACTTGGTGAAGTTCTCGGTCGTGCCCGACTCGTCGGAGCGGAAGAAGACCTTGATCGCGGTGCTCGGGAGGGTGACGCCGGGGTTGACGGCGGCGATCGCCGGGTCGTTCCAGGCCGTGATCTTGCCGGCGAAGATGTCGGCGGCGACGGCAGGGGTGAGGACGAGTTTGTCGACGCCCTTGAGGTTGTAGGCGACGGCGATCGGGCCGGTCACCATCGGGATGTTCCAGGCCGGCGCGCCACAGTAGGCCTCGGCCTTTGCCGCCTCGGTCTGCCCGCCGTCGGCCGCGGTGGTCTTGAGCGCGGAGTCCGAGCCGGCGAAGTCGACCTGGCCGGCGGTGAACTGCTTGATGCCCGCTCCGGAACCGGTCGGGTTGTAGTTGATCTTGGCGCCCGAGCAGGCCTTGCCGTAACTGGCGATGGCCTCCTCGATGGCGTTCTTCTGGGCGGACGAACCCTCGGCGTTGATCGTGCCGGTGAAGCAGTCGACCGCAACCGGGGAGGACGAGCTGCCGGAGCCCGAGGTGTTGTCGGAGCCGCAGCCGGCCAGCACCAGGGAACCGATGACGGCGAGACTGGCCAACTGGCCGATACGCGTGGTCTTCACGAAGGACACCTTTCACAGGAGTGAGACGAGGAGCCGGACAGCCTTGGCCGACGTCTCGGACGCTAGGGAGAGCGGATGACGCGGCGGCCGGTCGCGGGTGAACGCGGCGTGAACGGTGCCCGGCTATTGCTCGACCAGTGGTCGCACAGCGTGGTGTGCGTCACGCGCGAGTGGTCGTTGTGCGCCTTCGGGGGCTTCGCTCGGGCCGCCTACCGTGCAGTAGGTGGGGCGATCGCCCCACCTACTGCACGGTAGGGCGCCCGAGGGTGTCCAACGACCGACTCGGCCCGGCGCAGGGACCCGGCGCCCACTGTGCACGGGGGCGCCGGAGTCAGGGGAGGTGGCGCTCGGCGGCGACGATCCGGGCGCGATCACCGCGGCCCGACACGTGGCATACCAACGCTTCCCCCTTGACGAGCCGGTCCGCGGCGGCCTCGGTGAGCAGCCCGGCGACGTCGTCGTGGCGGGGCAGGGAGGGGTCGACGGCCTCGACCAGGGTTGTCATGATCGTCGGCAGCACCGGTCCGTGCGAACACACCGCCACCGCCTCGCCCCGCTCGAGCAAGCGGTGCGTGTGGTGGACCGCCTTGGTCGGGTCCACCTCGAACCCCTCCTCGGACAGTCCCGCCTTGGTCCGGATCCGCAACCGGGCGGCTGCGGCATACGGGGCGAGCGTGTCGACACACCGCACCGACGGCGAACTCACCAGCCGGGTGATGCCGTATGCCGCGAGCACCGGTGCCAGCCCGGCCGACCGGGCCCGGCCCCGGCCGTCGAGCGGGCGACGCTGGTCGTCGTGACCGCGAAAGTCCGAGCGGGCCATCGCCTTGGCGTGCCGGACAACGACGAGCGGCCAGGTGTCGAGCCAGCCGTGTTGGTGCGCCTGGGCGACGGCGAGGAGCTGGTCGCGGTCGCGGGCATAGTCCAGGCGCGAATGGGCGGCGGCGATTGTCATCCAGTCGACCTGGTCGACCTCGTGGGCCAGCCGACCGGGTTTGCCGGTGACGGTGGCGGCCCAGTAGCGCACCCGCTTCTCGTCGGGGCGCCCGGTGCGGGACATGACCATGTAGGTCGCGTCGGGCAGGGGTATGCCGAGTCGGGCCTGCATCCCGGTCTCTTCCCGGGTTTCGCGGACCGCCGTGACGGGCCATTCCTCGCCGGGGTCGACCTTGCCCTTGGGCCAGGACCAGTCGCCGTAGCGGGGTCGGTGAATGAGGGCGACGTGCAGGGCGCCGTCGCGGATGCGCCACGGGATGGTCCCTGCCGCGGGAATCGCCGAGGGCATCAGGCTCGCGCCTTGCGCCAACGCTGGGTGTGGACCTCGATCATCGTCGCCTGCAGATCGGGCAGGGGGGCGCCGTCGTCGTCTCGGTGATGCCGGCGCCACCGGCCATCGCTGGTCAACGCCCAGTGTGACCAGTCGCCGGACATGCCCCGGGCCATCGTGTCGCGCAGTTGCTCGACGTGCTTGGGGGAGTCGACGAGGACGAGGGCTTCGACGCGCCGGTCGAGGTTGCGGTGCATCATGTCGGCGCTGCCGATCCAGGCCTCGCCGGCTCCTGCGCGCCCGAACAAGAAGATCCGCGAGTGCTCGAGGAACCGGCCGAGGATCGAGTGGACCCGGATGTGGTCGGACAGGCCGGGCACGCCGGGGCGAAGGGCGCAGATGCCGCGAACCCAGACGTCGACCTCGACGCCGGCCTGGGAGGCGCGGTAGAGCCCGTCGATGATGTCCTCGTCGACGATCGAGTTCACCTTGAAACCGATGTATCCGGACCCGGGCTCGGCCGCCTCCCGGGCGACCTGCTCCTCGATCCGGTCGAGGAGGCCGCGGCGCACCGAGCGGGGGGCGACGAGGAGGCGCTTGAAGCGGCTGCGGGGGGCCAGTCCGGAGAGTTGGTTGAAGAGCCGGGAAAGGTCGGTGCCGACCTGTTCGTCGTCGGTGAGGAGCCCGAAGTCCTCATAGAGGCGGGCCGTCTTGGGGTTGTAGTTGCCGGTGCCGACGTGGCAGTAGCGGCGCAGGCCGTCTTCCTCTTGGCGCACGACGAGGGCCAACTTGCAGTGGGTCTTGAGGCCGACGATGCCGTAGACGACGTGGACGCCGGCGCGCTCGAGTTTGCGGGCCCAGCTGATGTTGTTGTGTTCGTCGAAGCGGGCCTTGATCTCGACGACGGCGAGCACCTGTTTGCCGGCCTCGGCCGCGTCGATGAGGGCGTCGATGATCGGGCTGTCCCCGGACGTGCGGTAGAGGGTCTGCTTGATGGCGAGGACCCGAGGATCGGCGGCGGCCTGCTCGATGAACGCCTGCACCGAGGTGGAGAAGGAGTCGTAGGGGTGCTGGAGCAGGACGTCCTGTTTGCGGATGCTCGCGAAGATGTCCCGGGCCTTGGCGCTCTCGGTGGGGGCGAGGTCGACGTTGGTGCGGGCGACAAACGCCGGGAAGTGCAGATCGGAGCGTTCGAGGTCGGCGACGATGTGCAACGCCCGCAGGTCCAAGGGCGCGGGCAGGTGGTAGACCTCGCCCGGGTGAACGTCGAGTTCGCGCACGAGCAGGTCGAGCACCCGGTCGCCGATCTCGCGGTCGACCTCCAGGCGCACCGGCGGCCCGAAGCGGCGCCGGGTGAGTTCCTTCTCGAGGGCGGTGAGCAGGTTCTCGGCGTCGTCCTCCTCGACTTCGACGTCCTCGTTGCGGGTGACCCGGAACGTGAAGTGTTCCCGCACCTCCATGCCCGGGAACAACTCGCTGAGGTGCGCGGCGATGACGTCCTCGAGGGGCACGAACCGGGTGTGGTAAAGGTCGACGGTGCTGTCGGGCGGCACGGGGTGAACGCGGAGCAGGCGCGGCAGGAGCGGGGGCACCTTGACCCGGGCGAAGTGCTCCTTGCCGGTCTTGGGGTTGGCCAGGACGACGGCGAGGTTGAGGGAGAGCCCGGAGATGTAGGGGAAGGGGTGCGCGGGGTCGACGGCCAGCGGGGTCAGCACGGGGAACAACTGCTCCCCGAAGATGCGACCCAACTGGGCCTGCTCCTCGGGCGCCAACTCCTCCCAGCGCACGACCGTGATGCCCTCCTCCTCCAGGGCCGGACGCACCTCGTCGTGGAAGATCCGGGCCTGCTGGTCGAGGAGGTCGTGGGCGACGAGCCCGATCTGCTCAAGCACCTCCCGCGGCTCCAACCCGGACGCGCTGCGCACCGCGATGCCGGTGGCGATCCGCCGCTTGAGGCCGGCCACCCGCACCATGAAGAACTCGTCGAGGTTGCTCGTGAAAATCGCGAGGTAGCGGGTGCGTTCGAGGAGCGGGATCGCCGGGTCGGCGGCCAATTGCAGCACCCGCTCGTTGAACTGCAACCACGACACCTCCCGGTCGAGGAACCGGTCGGCGGGCAACCCGTCGCCATCGGTGCCGGTCAGCGCGGCGCCGACGACCCGCACAAACCGGCCGTCCGCGGACCGGGCCTGGGCGTCGGCGCGGGTCGTCGTGACGAGCGCGACGCCGCCCTTGGACGCGCGCCCGCTCGCGACGGCCTCGTCCGGTGGCGGGCTCTGGGGCACAGGCTGCGTCGACATGGACCCATCCTGGCAGGTGCGGGCGCGCGGGTCACGAGGTGAACGGAAGGTGAACGGCATACATCGCGTCGATGTCCACCGACACGAAACCCTCCCGGCGGTAGGTCGCCAAGGCGGCGGCGTTGTCGCCGTCGACGTAGAGCTCGACGCGGCGATCGCCGCGCCCGGCGAGGTGGGCCGTGCCCAGCCGGGTGAGCGGGCGGCCCAGGCCGCGCCCTTGGTATGCCGGGTGGACGCCGACGGCGTAGACCTCACCGGCGGCGACGCTCCCGTCGGGGCCGGCCTCGCGCTTGGTCCAGTGGAACGCGATCGGCCCGAGTTCGGGGTGCGCCTCGTCGATGATGAGGAAGAACCCGGCGGGGTCGAACCAGGGCTGGGCCAGGCGTTCGTGCAGGTCGGCGAGGGTGAGCCGGCCTTGTTCGCGGTGATGGGCGAAGGCCGCGGCGTTGAGGGAGACCCAGGCCTGGTCGTCCACGTCCGGTCGGAACGGGCGTGGGGCGAACCCGGCCGGGAAGGGGAGAAGGGTGGCGTCGGCCGGGGTGAGGGGCCGGGCCATCCGGTGCAGTTCGCGGACCCGGGCCAGCCCCCAGGCGGTGGCGGCGGCGCGGGCGGACGGCAGGTCGCCGTGTGCCCAGATCGTGGCGGCCGCGTGGTCGAGAGCGGCGGCCCACAGGGCGCTGCCCAGGCCGCGGCGCCGGTGGGCAGGGTGGACGAGGAGTTCCGTGGCGCCGGTCGGGTCGACCTGCGCATAGGCGAGGAGCGGGCCGTCGGCGGCGCCGATGCCGAGGTGCGTCGTGCCCGCGCGTTCGCCGGTGAGCGCGAGGAGGAATGCCTCCGACAGCGGGGCGACCCGGTCGGCGGTCGTGGCCGCCGCGGCCAGCGCGAGAGTCGCCGCCCGCAGGTCGGCGGAGACGGGTAGACGGCGGGGTGTGGCGGGTGGGCTCACGGCATACCCACCCGGGAGCGCGGCGGGCGGCGGGCCGGGGCTGGCGGGCGTGCCCGCGGCATACCCGCCGGGGAACTCGGCGCCGAGCGATGGGCCGACGGGGCTCACGAGGTGAGCGCCTCTTCGACGTCCCCGGCCTCCTCGGGCACGAACCGATAGCCGACGTTGCGGACGGTGCCGATGAGGGCTTCGTAGTCGGTGCCGAGTTTGGCGCGCAACCGGCGGACGTGGACATCGACGGTGCGGGTGCCGCCGTAGTAGTCGTAGCCCCAGACCTCCTGAAGCAGTTGCGCCCTGGTGAAGACCCGGCCGGGGTGCTGGGCCAGGTGTTTGAGCAACTCGAACTCCTTGTAGGTGAGGTCGAGGACCCGCCCTCGCAGTTTGACCGAGTAAGTGGCTTCGTCGATGACCAGCGCCCCGGTCGTGATCGAGGAGGCGGCGTCGGGCGAGCCTGCCTGCTGACGGCCGAGCGCGAGCCGGAACCGGGCCTCGACCTCGGCCGGGCCCGCGCTGTCGAGGAGGACGTCGTCGATGCCCCAGTCGGCGCTCAGCCCGGCCAGGCCGCCTTCGGTGACGACGACGAGGAGCGGGCTGGTGCTCCCCGTGGCCCCGATGACGCGGCAGAGGGACTTGGCGAGGGCGAGTTCGCGGCGGGCGTCGAGGAGGATGAGGTCGGCGTCTGGTGCGTCGATGAGGGCGCTCGCCTCGGCGGCGAGGATGCGAACATGGTGCCCCAACAGGCCCAGCGCGGGGAGCACCTCGGCGCTGGACGCCAAGGAGTTCGTGAGCAGCAAAACGTGGGCCATTGCCCCCCAGGATAGGTGGTATGCCGTGGTGCCGACCTCGTCGTCGCCCTCCGTTGCGTCCGGTGGCGGCCCCGGTGGCGCCCTGGAGGGCCCGTCTGGCGTGGGGTCGGTCACCGTCCGGTTCTGGGCCGGGGCACGGGCCGCGGCCGGGGTCGCCGAGTGCCGGGTCGAGGCGGTCACGGTGGGACAGGTCCGTGCGGAGTTGGTGCGGTGGCAGCCGTCGTTGGCTGCTGTCCTCGAGGTGTCGAGCCTGCTCGTCGACGGGCAGTGCGTGACCGACGACACGGTGCGCGTCGGGTCCGGGGCACTCGTCGAGGTCCTCCCACCGTTTGCCGGGGGATGATGCGAGGATGCCTCACGTGGATCAGTCCGAGACGCCGACGAAGCCGGCGGACCCGACCGCGACGGTGCCCGAGCCGAGCGCGTCGTCCGGTGCGGTTGCGTCGGCCGATCCGGTGGATGGGGTCGCTGCAGCCACTGAGCCGGAGACCCAGCCATCCGGGCCGGCCGGAGAGTCGGTGGTGGAGACGCGCGCCTCCCGGCGGGCCAGGCGTTCGGCCCACGCGAAGAAGCCCTCGTCAGCCAACAGGATTTCCGTGCCTTGGCGGCTCATCCGACTGCTCGCCATGGCCGCGATCGCTGGCGTCGTCGTGCTCGATGCCTATGCCTCGCCGATCATCCTCGCCGGCTTGCTCTTGTGGCTGTCGGCGGGGTTGGCCTGGGGCTGGGGCAACGTGTGCGGAGTGCGCGGTTGGCGGGTCGGGTTTGTTGTGGTGCTGGCCGGGGCGTTGACGTCTTTGGCCGTGGGGTTCGTCGACGACTCCCCCTATCTGCGGCTCGTGCCGGTGGCTCTCGCGGTCGCCGCCGTTGTCATGTTCCTCCTGCAGTTGGTGCGCCGCGGCGGGCGCTCGGGTCTCACCGAGGCGGTGGTGGTTACGAGTGCTGGTCTTGCGCTCGTCGGTGTCGGTGCTGGGCTGGTCGGGCTCAGTCGTGCGCAGGGTGGCCCGGCGATGCTCGCCGTCGCGATGGGTGGGGTCGTCGCCTCGTTGGCCACGGATGCGGTGGTTGTGCCCGATCGGTGGCGGTCGTGGCTGGTGCCCATGGCGCTTCTCGTCGGCGGACTTGCAGGAACCGCCCTAGCGGTCGTGCTCAGCGGTCCGACTTGGGGCGCCGGTCTCCTCGTGGGCATGCTGAGTGGTGGGGTCGCGTATGCCGTGCGCGACGTCATCCGGGCCCAGCCCGGGGCGACGGCCCTGTCCGCTCAAGTCACTGCCGCTTGCGCGAGTGTGCTCTCGGTCGGCGGCCTGGCCTACGTCGCGGCCCTCATTCTCTAGGCGGGATCGCCCAGGTGCTGCGGTGGCCGCCGTGGCGGCTGCCTTGTGGCGGGTCTAGTAGACGAGGGCTCGGGTGTGGTCGGACAGGATCTCCTCGACGAAACTGGCGGCGCCGCGGATCGTCGCGCCGTCGATGAGGTCGTTCTCGGCGAGGTCGCGACGGGCGGCGCACTGCCCGCACACGGTGACCGAGGCGCCCCCCTCGACAAGGGCGTCTCGCAACTGGGCGAGCGGCGCGGCATACGGCAACTCCCACTCCTCAGCGCGGCCGGGCACGGCGAGCCACACGGCCTCACCGGTGAGCCAGACGCTCACCTCGGCGTCAGCAGCCAACGCAGTTGCGGCAACCGTGACCGCCTGGTTGAGGCGTTCGAGAGCCTCGGGTCCGTGGGTGATCTTGACGACGAGACGCTGCGGCATACACCGAGCCTAAGCGGCGGCCGACGCGAGACCCCGGCCCGCGGCATACCCTGGGGAAATGGCCTTCACCCTCGATCCCGACCTGCCCCCCGCCCTCGCCCCCCTCGCGTGGCTCATCGGCCGCTGGGAGGGTGCCGGCGTGGTGGGCTACCCGACGATGGAATCCGTCCGGTTCGGGCAGGAAATCGTCTGCAGCCACGACGGGCGCCCCTTCCTGCAGTGGCAGAGCCGCACCTGGCTCCTCGACGACGACGGGAACCTCGTCCGCCCGCTCGCCACCGAAGTCGGCTTCTGGCGACCGATCGAGAAGCAGACCGACGGCACCAACGTGGAGTTCCTCCTCGCCCACCCCACGGGGTACGTCGAGATGTATGCCGGGACCGCCGAACCCGCGAAGATCGAGATCCGCACCGACGGGGTGATGCGCTCCCCGCTGGCCAAGGACTACTCCGCGGCGCACCGCATGTACGGCTACGTCAACTCCAACCTCATGTGGGTCATGGACATGACGGCCATGGGACATCCGCTGACCAGCCACGTCTCGGCCGAACTCAAGCGCGTGGATTGACGCGCTGCTCGGTCCGGCCGGGGCGCCTCGCTGGGTGCGTCGAGCGGGGCCGTCCAGCCCGAACCGGCCGCAGGTCAGGGCGCGACCGCGGTGTGTGTGTAGCCGCCGAGTTTGTCCTCGCGGATCGCGGTCCCCAGGTTCGTCATC
Source organism: Actinomycetes bacterium (assembly GCA_029778715.1). GTDB lineage: Bacteria > Actinomycetota > Actinomycetes > Actinomycetales > Dermatophilaceae > Phycicoccus_A. The sequence continues at coordinate 33,335 of JAKOPT010000138.1, forward strand.
CCGGTCTTGTCGAGGATGTCGATGGACTGCCCATCGGCGCTCCAGCCGTAGCCGTTGAACGGCGCCGTGATGAACACGATGTCCTGGCTGCGCACCCCCCGCAGCCCGAAGACCTCGCTGCGGATGACGTCCATGGTCAACGTCTGATCGAGCACCAAGTCCTTCGTCGCCGCATCCGTGAACTGGGCGATGCGCACCGGGTTGGTCAGCACATCCGGGCTGGTGGCACGAAGTAGCAGTGCCTTGAGAAAGGCCTGTTGCCGCTTACCCCGGGAAATATCACCCTGGCTCAACTCGTACCGCTCGCGCACGAAGGACAGCGCGCCCGCGCCATCCAGGTCGTTCCAGCCCTGGTGGATGGCATATCCGCTGCCCTGCCCGCTCGACGCCTCCTCCGAGTAGACCCGCACCCCCCCGACCGCGTCCGTCATCGCCTTGAACCCCTCGAAATCGGTCTTGGCGACGTGGTCGATGTGCACGCCGAGGAGGTTCTGCAGGGTCTCCACAAGCAGTGGGGCGCCGCCGAAGGCGTAGGCCGCGTTGAGTTTCGCCTGCCCATGACCGGGGATATCGACCCAGATGTCCCGGGGGAAGTGGATGAGATAGACCTTCGAACGATCCTCGCTGACGTGGGCGAGCACCATGACGTCGGAGCGGCCCACCGTCTCCCCGGGCCGGTTGTCGGTGCCGATGAGCAGCACGTTCATACCGGTGCCGGTCGGCGCCGGCGAGGCTGTGCCCGTCGGCGTGGGCAGCAGCGCCTCGCGGCGGACGTTGCTGTCGACCTTCTGGTTGAGGAACACGACAAAGGCCGCGACCGCCGTCACCGCGAGCAGGATCAGGCCCAAGAGGACCGCGACGATGCGTCTGCCCCACCGCGGTCGCGGCCGCGACTCCCGACGACTCGGGGCCGCGTCCGGATCGGGGTCGCCGGGCGAGGGCGCCGTCGAGGGTTCGAGCAGGTCTGACACTCCGACAGTGTAGGCGGGCTTTGCGAGAGCGCCCGGGGAATTGGCGTATGCCGTGCGCCGACGATGGGCCCGCCGGGCCGGTTGCCCCGCGTGCGCCGCCGGGCCCACTCGGCCCGATCAGGGACGGCATACCGTCGGGGGCGCGGCATACAGTGGGGTGATGACCGACCTCGGAGACGCGCTGCGCGCTCGCGGGCGGCGGCTGACCACGCAACGGGTGCGGGTGCTCGACGCTGTCCGGGCCACCGGGCACGCGAGCGCCGAACGCATTGCCGAGCAGGTGGCCCGCGACGGCGGCCCGGCCCTGCCCGCGTCGACGGTCTACCGCAGCCTGGAGGCGCTCCAGGAACTCGGGCTGGTCGCCCACACCCATGTCGACCATCGGGTGCCCGACTATCACCTCGCCTCGCACGCCACCCACATCCATCTCGTATGCCGCCGCTGCGGTCACGTTGACGAGGTCCCCGTCGAGGTCGGTGCGGGTTTCGCGACGGAGGTGGCGGCGCAGCGGGGGTTCGCCGCCGACCTCACCCACGCGGCCATCCACGGCTGGTGCGCCGCCTGTGCCCCGGAGCGAACATGAGCGGGTCGGTGCTGCTGAGCCGGCCCGGCGCCGTCGAGGGGGCGGGCGTCGATGCTGGTGTGGCAGCGCATTACGGCGACCCGCTGCGTGAGCAGCGGCTCCTTCTCGAGGGGTTGGCCGTCGTCGACCTCTCGCACCGCGGCGTCGTCACCGTCGCGGGTCCGGACCGGTTGTCGTGGCTGCATTCGATGACGACCCAGCATCTCCTCGGGCTGCGGCCCCGCGAGAGCCGCCAGTCGCTCGTCCTCTCCCCGCAGGGGCACGTCGAGCACGACCTCCACCTCGTCGACGACGGCGAGCGCGCCTGGCTCACCGTCGAACCGGGCACGGCGCCGGCGCTCGTCGCCTGGTTGGAGGCGATGCGGTTCATGCTGCGGGTCGAGGTCGAGGACGTGAGTGCGGCGTATGCCGTGCTCGGCGAGCCCGTGGCGGCCGAGTCCCTGCCCGGCGAGTTGCTCGCCTGGGTCGACCCCTGGCCCGGGATGGATGTCGTGCCGGCGCCGGCGCGCGGGGGTGAGCCGGCCGCGGCATACGGGCCGATCGAGGGGCACCCGGGGGCGGACCGGTCCTGGCGGGAGGTGATCGTGCCGCGGGGCGACCTCGAGCGCGCCGTGGGCGACCGGCCGCTCGCGGGGATGTGGGCGGCGGAGGCGCTGCGGGTGGCGGCGTGGCAGCCGCGACTGGGATTCGAGACCGATCACAAGACGATCCCGCATGAGGTCGACTGGCTGCGCACGGCGGTTCATCTGCACAAGGGGTGTTACCGGGGGCAGGAGACGGTGGCGCGGGTCCACAACCTCGGTCGGCCGCCGCGGCGGTTGGCGTTCGTTCACCTCGACGGGTCGGGGCATGTGCTGCCGGACGTGGGGTCCGTGGTGCGCGTGGCCGAGGGGCTCGGCGGGGTTGGCGGGGCTGGCAACGCCAGCGGGGAAAGCAGGGCACGGGAAGCCGGTAGGGCCAGCGGGGCCAGCGGCCCCGGCAGCGCGAGCGCGGCCGACGGTGTCAGCGGGACCGGCAGCGCCGGGGTGCCCGGCGGTCCGTCGGGGAAATTGCGGTGGGCGGGCCGGGAGGTGGGGCGCCTGACCTCGGCGGCGCGGCATACCGAAGAAGGGCCGATCGGGTTGGTCATACTCAAGGGTTCCGCACCCCCAGATGTCGATCTTGTTGTCGATGGGGTGGCTGCCGCACAAACTGCCGTTGTGATGACCGAAAGACCGAAGAATCTTCGGCAAGAGGGGCTGCGACGTGGCAGAGTGGACTCATGACTTTGCGCCCCGCTCCCGGCACCCTGATCACCGTCGCGCCCACGGGCGCCGAACACCTCAAGGCGGACCTGCCGCAGTTGCCGACGACGCTCGATGAGTTGGTCGAGACGGCGGTGCGCTGCGAGGCCGCGGGGGCGGGTCTCATTCACATCCACCGGCGCGACGCCGAGCACCAGCCGACCCTGGACGTGGGGTTGCTGCGTGAGGCGGTGGCGGGGGTGCGCGAGCGCACCGACCTGATCGTCCAGTTGTCGACGGGCGGGTCCGTGCATGACCCGTTCGAGGCTCGGCTCGCCGTGCTCGACGCCGACCCGGACTCGTGCTCGCTCACCTGCGGCACGGTTAATTTCGGGGATGACGTGTTCCTCAACCCGATGCCCTTCATGTCCGACCTTTATGTCCGGGCTCAGGAGCGTTCGGTCGTGCCGGAGTTCGAGATCTTCGAGGTGGGGCACCTGGCGGCGCTGGAGCGGCTGGTCAACCAGCACGGGTTGCCTTTCGGTGGGTCGGTGCACATCGACATCGTGCTCGGCGTGCCCGGGGCGTTGCCGGCGACGGCGGCCACCTTGCACGCGGTGCTCGCCGCGCTGCCGGACTGTGTGACGTCGTGGTCGGCGACCGGGCTCGGGCGTGGGCACCTGCCCATCCTGGCGACGGCCTTGGGCGCCGGCGGGCACGCGCGGGTCGGCATGGAGGACAACGTCGTATTCGCCCGCGGTCAGATGGTGACGCACAACGCCGAACTCGTCGCGCGCGCGGCCGAGGTCGCCCAGATCCTGCAGCGCCCGGCGATGACGACCGGCCAGGCCCGCGAACTGCTCGGCATCCTGGATCGCCGCACCCGCTGAGCCGGTCGATGCGCGCCCTTGGTGGTGGCGCGCCGGCGTGGTCGCTTGGCTGATGCGTGGTGGTCGTGGGGACCGCCACCACTCATCAGCCAAGACGTCCCCAGGGACTTGGACTCTGTCACCCGTCAGAGTGACCGGCCTCACGCTTGCGCGAGTTTGCGTTTTGCTAACTAGAGCAAGCATAATGGAGGCATGAGCCGGAACCCACTGAACGAGCTGAGCACCAGCCTCGGCGAGTACCTGCGCGAGCAGCGCAAGTCCGCCCGGCTCAGCCTGCGTCAGTTGTCCGAACTCGCGGGCGTGTCCAACCCGTACCTCTCCCAGATCGAGCGCGGCCTCAAGCGGCCCAGCGCGGAAATCCTCCAGCAACTCGCCAAGGGCCTCGAAGTCTCCGCCGAATCGCTCTACGTCAAGGCCGGCATCCTCGACGAACAGGCCGTCACGGCCAGCGCTCGCACCGATGTGCGCCGCGCGATCGTCGAAGACCCCGCACTCACGCCTCGCCAGAAGACCTCACTGCTCGACATCTACGAGAGTTTCGTCGCTAGCCACACCGACGGCCATCGGGACGCGACCAGCGCCACCAGCACCGGCGGCTCCACTAGCGCCGCCGACCACGGCTCCGCTGTCGACAGTGCCAGCGCCACCAGCGCAAACACCGAAACCGCATCCGCCTCACGATCCACCCCGCCCGCCGACCCAGCCGAGGCGACCCACGCGACCGGCACCTGAGCGGCATACCCGAAGACCACTCGACCACCACCCCAGACCCCAGGCGAGCCCCACGGCCCGCCGCCAAGGAGATGAACACCATGACCAAGATCACCGAACTCACCAAGAACGTCGACACCCGCCCCTTCTACGCCCTCGTCGGCGCCACCGACCTGACCGTCGAGAAGGCCCGCGAAGCCGCGGACGCCGCCGAGGACTTCGGCGCCCAGATGCGCGCCGAGTTCGACAAGATCGTCGCCGACCTCGCCCCGGCCAAGGTCCAGGACCGCGCCGAAGCCGCCATCGCCGAGGTCAAGGACCTGCCGCACCAGGCTGCCGTGACCCGCAAGGCGAGCATGGAGAAGTGGGCCGCCCGCTACGAGGACCTTGCCACCCGCGGCAAGAAGCTCGTCGAGCGCATCCGGGGCCAGAAGGCCACCCAGGACCTCATGGCCCAGGCGGACGCCACGATGGCGACCGCCAAGGGTGCGATGACCACGGCGACCAAGGCCGCCAAGGACGTCGAACGGTCCGCGAAGGCCACCATCACCACCGGCCGCAACCAGGCCACCAAGGCCGCCGAGGCCATCCGCGACTCGGTCGTCGAAGAGGTCAAGTTCGCCGAGGCCGAGGTTGCCCACGCCGTCAAGGCCACCCGGACCGCCGCCAAGCGCACGAGCACCACGACCCGCAACGCGGCCAAGAAGACCGCGTCCGCGACCAAGGGCGCCCGCACCAGCGCCGCCAAGACCGCCGCCGCTGCCGAGAAGGCGACCGCCAAGGCCGCCGAGAAGGTCGGCGACTGACACACCTGCCGCGCCTCGCGCGGCCGGGGGCTCCCCCTTTCGCCCCCATATGGACCGGGTGGGTTCCTGCAACGGAACCCACCCGGCTTCCGTGTGCGCCCGGCATACCGGTCTTGTATGCCGCGTCGCACCGGTCTCGTATGCCGCGGCGCGCAGCCGTTGGCCGCGTCGCAGCGGTCCCGTATGTAACGCTCCGCCGGCCCGGATGCCCCGGTCCTGGCCGGTCCGTAGCGCCACCGGTCCCGTATGCCGCGGTCCTGGCCGGGCCGCAACGCCACCGGTCCCGTATGCCGCGGACGTACTAGAGGGCACGCCTCGGCTTTCCGGCGCCCGGCGGCAAACGCCACACCCTAAGGTGGGCGCCGTGACCGAGACCCCGCCCGCGGCCGATGCTGCGCCCGCCGTCCTCACCCACGCGCCTGTTCTCGCGCACCTGATCCGCGGCGGCTTCATCGAATCGGTGCATCACGCGAGCGTCGTGCTCACCGCGCCCGACGGCTCGATCGAGCGGGTCTGGGGCGAGGGCGGCAGCCCGATGTTCCCGCGGTCGGCAAGCAAGCCGCTTCAGGCGCTTGCCATGGTCCGTCACGGGCTCGACCTGCCCGACGAACTGCTCGCGCTGGTGTGCTCCAGCCACTCGGGCGAGGACTTCCATCGCGCCGGGGTGCGCCGCATCCTCGCCGGCGCCGGCCTGACCGAGGCCGACCTGCAGAACACCCCCTCGCTGCCGCTGCAGGAGGCCGAGCAGCACCGGTGGATCCGCGAGGGACGCGGCCCGGCGTCGATTGCCCAGAACTGCTCGGGCAAACATGCGGGGATGCTTGCCACTTGCGTCCTGGCCGGCTGGGACACCAAGACGTATCGCGACCCGCGCCATCCGCTGCAGCGGGCCATCGCTGAAGTCATCGAGGAGTATGCCGCCGAGCCGGTTGCCGCGACCGCCGTCGACGGGTGCGGGGCGCCGGTCATGGCGATCTCGCTGGCTGGCCTGGCGCGCGCTTTCGGGGCACTCGCGGCCGCACCCCACCGCGACCCGGGCAGCGCCGCGGCGCGGATAGCGACGGCCATGAGGGCAGCCCCGGAGTATCTCGGCGGCACCGACCGGGATGTGACGGCCCTGGTCCGCCAGACGCCGGGGCTGATCGCCAAGGACGGCGCCGAGGCGGTGGTCGCCGTCGGGCTCGCCGATGGACGCGGCTTGGCGGTCAAGGTTGCCGATGGTGGGGGCCGGGCCCGGATGGTCGTCCTCGCCGGCGCCCTGCGCGCGGCCGGGGTGGAATCGGAGGCGTTGCCGCGCCTGGAGGAGTCGCCGGTGCTCGGGCACGGCATACCCGTGGGTGCCCTCGTCGCCACCGGCTTCTGAGGGGGTCATCATGCGACTGGTGCTTCAACGGGTCGACGGGGCGCGCGTCGTCGTGGCCGGCGAGGTGGTCGGGGCCATCGCGGGCGAGGGGCTGCTCGTCCTCGTCGGGGTCACGCACGGCGACGGCGCCGCCCACATCGAGACGGCGGCGCGCAAGATCGCCGACTTGCGCATTCTCTCCGGCGAACGCTCGGTCGCCGATCTCGGTGCGCCCGTGCTCGTCGTCAGTCAGTTCACCCTGTATGCCGACACGTCCAAGGGCCGTCGCCCGTCCTGGAATGCCGCCGCACCCGGCCCGGTCGCCGAGCCGATCGTCGCGGCCCTCGCCGACGCGCTGCGCCAGCGGGGGGTGGAGGTGGCCACCGGCCGGTTCGGGGCCGACATGCGGGTCGAACTGGTCAACAACGGCCCGGTGACCCTGGTCCTCGACGTGTGAGTTCCCTGGTTGGGCGGGGTTCGGGGGTCCCGTGACCCTGGTCCTCGACGTGTGAGTTCCCTGGTTGGGTGGCGTCGATGCTCCCATGCTTCGGGGTTCCGGTGATCCCGGTCCTCGAGGTGTGAGGTCTGCCGGAGGCGTGAGGGCACCTGGACGAGCCTCACCCCGACGGGTATGCCGCGAGCCTCCTGTAACGTCCGTCCTCCCCGCTCGGGCAGCCCCGATGGGCGAAGGCACGCGGAAAGTGGTGACGGCACGCGGAAACTTCCGCGTGCCGTCACCACTTTCCGCGTCGCTTCCGGGCGGAGCGCCGGCCAACCGGCTATCCGGGGACCAGCACTTCCGGCCCTGGCAGACCCCTGTCACCCACCCAAGTTGAGCCGGCGAGGCCAGCCGATGAGGGCGGCGAGCGTCGTCTTGCTGGGCGAATACACCTTGGGGGCTTTTCCTCGGATCGTTGCCCTCGCCCTAGCCCCTTGGCTCATGCCCCTCCGCGGCGCCCCTCGGACGATCCCGGGCCCGCTCCTGCTGCCTACCCTGCAAGGGGTGGGGTGATCGCCCCACCTTTGGCAGGGTGGCTGGTCTGGGGTTGGTGCTGGTGGGGGTGGCTGGGGTTGCCGCTGTGCTCGTCCCGCTGCCTACCCTGCAGGGGGTGGGGTGATCACCCCACCTTTGGCAGGGTGGCTGGTCTGGGGTTGGTGCTGGTGGGGGTGGCTGGGGTCGCCGCTGGGCTCGTTGTGCGGTCTTGCGTGCAGGAGGTGGGGTGATCGCCCCACCTTTGGCAGGGGAGGAGGTCCGGGGCGGCATACCCTTGGGCGCATGACGTGGATCACCAGCGCCCAAGCATGGATTGCGCTTCTGCTCGGCGGGGCCGCGCTCGGCGTCGAGGCGTGGGCGCTGGTCGACGCGCTGCGCCGCCGACCCGATGCCTTCACGGCGGCGGACAAGAAGACCAAGGGGTTCTGGGTGGCGATCCTCGGGGTGGCCACGGCCGTCGGGTTCGTGTTCCTCGCCTCGGTCGGCAACATGCTCGGCCTCATCGCGGTCGTCGCGGCCGGGGTCTATCTCGCCGACGTCAAACCCGCCCTCGACCGGGTGATGGGACGCGGGTCGGGACGTCGGGACGGGCCCTACGGCCCCTGGTGACGCCTCACCTCAGGGCGGACGGCGGACCAGGGGAGGGTGAGTTCGCCCAGGCGCCACCGTGACGGTTCGTCGCGCAGCGGCCAACCCGCCTCGCGCACAGCCGCGGCGGTGGCGAGAAAGCGTTGCCGGACCCCGTATGCCGCGTGCCCCGCGGCATACGCCCACGACCTGTCAAGGTCGGTGAGGAACGCGTGGATGGCCTCGCCGGGGACGTTGCGGTGGATGAGGGCCTTGGGGAGTCGCTCGGCGATGACGCTGGGGCGTTCGAGACCCGCGAGCCGCCAACTGAGGGTGAGGGACGTCGGCCCAGCCGGGGCCACGGTGATCCAGGTGGCGAGCCGGCCGAGTTCGTCGCAGGTGCCGTCGATGAGGATCCCGTCCGCGGCGAGACGGCCCTGAACCGTGGCCCAGGCCGCGGGAACCTCGCCCTCGGCATACTGGCGCAACACGTTGAAGGCGCGTACGACCAGCGGGCGCTCGCCGCTCGGAAGGGGTATCTCAAACCCCCCGCGCGCGAACGTGAGGCCCTCGCGACCCACGGGTTGGGCATCGGCGACCCGAGCCGGGTCGATCTCGAGCCCGACGACCCGGATGTCCCGGCGAAGTCGCCGCAGCCGCTCGTGGAGTTCGAGGGTCGTGATCGGGGAGGCGCCGTAGCCGAGGTCGACGACGACCGGCGGCGTGGCCGGAGCGTGGAGGCGGCGCGCCTGCGTTGCCACCAACCATCGGTCGCACCGCCGCAACCGGTTGGGGTGGGTGGTGCCGCGCGTGATGACACCCACCGGCTTTGCGCTGGCCATCACCCCAGCGTATGCCGCACCCCCGACCGGCCCCGCGTATGCTCAAGCCCCGCCGCTCAGTGTCAACTGCGAGTTGACATTTCGGTGCCCGGGAACATACCGTCGATTGGTGGAGATTCTCCCCTCGGCTCACAAGCATGGGGTTGGCGGCGAGGACATCGATCATGCGTGGACCGATGCCGTGCGATATGTGGAATACGAATACGCCGGTGAGGAGCGGCTGCTGGTCATCGGTCCGGACCGTCACGGACGGATGCTTGAACTCGTGGCGGTCCCAGCCGACAGTCCAGTCCGAATCGTTCACGCGGACCAACTGAGAGCCCGCCTTTTCGACTACTTGAGATGAGGTGATGTGATGACCAAGGTACGCACCGAACCCGACACGACTGGCCTGGAGCACCTCGAGCCAGCCAGCCATACGGCGCGTGATGCGGCCGCCTTCCGCCGCATCGTCGCGGCACAACGGGCCGTCACCGAGGCGGACCGGCAATTGCACGAGGCCGTGCGGAGTGCTCGGCAGGCTGGTGAATCCTGGACGGTGATCGGCGCGGCGCTCGATGTGAGCCGGCAGGCCGCCCAGAAGCGCTTTGGGCGTACCCGCTGACTTCGGACGCGACGGCACCGCCCTGCGGGCGTGGGAGACTCGCCCAGTGACCATTCCCGCGCCGCCCGCCGAACGCCCCGAGCGGTTGCGCCGGATCGCCATGGTGAGCGTCCACACGTCCCCGCTGGCCCAGCCAGGCACCGGCGACGCGGGCGGGATGAACGTCTACGTCCTCGAAACCGCGCGCCGCCTGGCCCGGCGCGGCATCGCCGTCGATGTCTTCACCCGCCGCACCACCGCGGCCGTCCCCGCCGTCGTCGAGGTCGAACCGGGCCTGCACGTGCGCCACATTGCCGCCGGCCCCTACGAGGGGCTCGCCAAGGAGGACCTTCCCGGCCAGCTCTGCGCATTCGCCGCCGGTCTGTGCCGGGTCGCCGCGCGCGTCCCCGAGGACTGGTACGACCTCGTCCACTCCCACTATTGGCTCTCCGGGCAGGTCGGGTGGCTCGCCGCCGACCGCTGGAACGCCCCCCTCGTCCACACCATGCACACGATGGCCCGGGTCAAGAACCTCCACCTCGCCCCCGGCGACGACCCCGAACCCCCCGGCCGCGAGATCGGCGAGGCCCAAGTCGTCGACGCGGCCACCCGGCTGGTCGCCAACACGGCCGCCGAGCGTCTCGAACTCATCGAGATGTATGCCGCCGACCCCGCCCGGGTGGCCGTCGCCGAACCCGGAGTCGACCTCGACATCTTCACTCCCGGCGATCGGTATGCCGCCCGCGCCGCCCTCGGTGTCCCCGGCGACGCGATCCTGCTCCTCTTCGTCGGCCGCATCCAGCCCCTCAAGGGTCCCGATCACGCCCTCCGGGTCGCCGCCGACCTGCTCGACCGCAACCCCACGTGGCGCGGTCGCCTCACCCTCGCCGTCCTCGGCGGGGCGAGCGGCAGCGGCGTGCGCCACCCCATGGGCTTGCCGGACCTCGCCGCCGACCTCGGCCTGGGCGACGCCGTGCGGTTCCTGCCGCCCGTGGACCGCGCCACCCTCGCCCACTGGTACCGCGCCGCCGACGCCGTCCTGGTCCCCTCGCACAGCGAGTCCTTCGGGCTGGTCGCGGTCGAGGCCCAGGCCTGCGGCGCCCTGGTGGCGGCCTCGGACGTCGGCGGGCTGCCGGTGGCCGTCGGCGACGCCGGCCTGCTCCTCCCGGTCGGGAACGTGCCCGCCTGGGGCGCAGCGCTCGACGCGACCCTCAAGGACGACGAGCGGAGCGGCATACGGGCCCTGGCGGCGGCCCGGCACGCGCAAGCCTTCGGCTGGGACCACACCGTCGACCAACTCGTCGCGGTCTACGAGGCGGCCGTCGCGATCCCCCGGCAGTCCTCCATCAACGACGCCGACACCCTCGTCGGCATCCCGGCAGCGGTGATCCCATGAACGAGCACGTGACCACGACCCTCACGACCTACTTCGCCGAGGCCGGCCTGGAGTGGGAGCCCGGCACCAGCCCCGGCGAACTTGTCGTCACCCTTCCCGGCGAGAAGAAGCTCAAGACCGTCGTCTCCCTCCTCGCCGGCGAGACCTCGCTCGTCGCCCGCGCCTTCGTCATCCGCAACCCCGACGAGAACCACGATCGGGTCTACCGGTTCCTCCTCGCCCGCAACCTGCGCCTGCCCGGCATCGCGTATGCCGTGGACTCCAGTGGCGATGTCTACGTCACCGGCCGCCTCCCCCTCGAGGCGGTGAGCGCGGACTCGGTCGACCACCTCCTCGGCGCCATCCTCGAATCGAGCGACGGGCCCTTCAACGAACTGCTCGCCCTTGGCTTCCTCACCTCGATGCGCCAGGAATGGGCCTGGCGGGTGGATCGGGGCGAATCCCTGCGCAATCTGGAGGCGTTCCGGGGCTTGTTGGAACGCCCCGGCGACCCGCCCCGAGCGCCGTGAGGCGCGGGTCTACGCTGACGGTATGACGGCATACACCCTCATCCTCCTGCGCCACGGACAGTCCGACTGGAACCAGAAAAACCTCTTCACCGGCTGGGTCGACGTCGACCTGACCGACCAAGGCCGCGCCGAGGCGGTGCGCGGCGGCCACCTCATGAAGGACGCCGGCTACCTCCCCGACGTGCTCCACACCTCGGTGCTCCGCCGGGCCATCACCACCGCCAACCTCGCCCTCGACGCCTGCGACCGGCACTGGATCCCGGTGCGCCGCAGTTGGCGCCTCAACGAGCGCCACTACGGCGCCCTCCAAGGCCTGGACAAGGCCGCCGTGCGCGACAAGTACGGCGAGGAGAAGTTCATGATGTGGCGGCGCAGTTTCGACACCCCGCCGCCGCCGATCGAGGCCGGCACCGAGTTCGACCAGACAGGTGACCCCCGGTATGCCGGTGTCGACGTCCCGCTCACCGAGTCCCTCTCGCTGGTCATCCCCCGGTTGATGCCCTACTGGGATGGGCCCATCAAGGACGACCTGCGCGAGGGCAAGACTGTCCTCGTCACCGCCCACGGCAACAGCCTGCGGGCCCTGGTCAAGCACCTCGACCAGATCAGCGACGCCGACATCGCCGGCCTCAACATCCCGACCGGCATGCCCCTGGTCTACGAGTTGGGCGAGGACTTCATGCCCACCGCGCCCGGGCGCTACCTCGACCCCGAGGCCGCGGCCGAAGCGGCGGCGGCAGTCGCCAACCAGGGCCGCTGACGCGGCATACCCCAGGTGCGGGGGCCGACCGTCAGGTCGGCCCCCGCACCGGCGTTCACGCCCGTCAACATTCGACCAATAGGTGGGTTGTTGACGCCCGCCGACGCCGCGAGGCCGTCAACATTCGACCAATAGGTGGATTGTTGACGCCCGCTGACCCCTCGAGGCCGTCAACATTCGACCAATAGGTGGGTTGTTGACGGCGTCCAGCGCGGCAGACGCAACGGCCCGGCCCCTGTAAACGGGGACCGGGCCGTCGGGGCCGCAGGCGCGTCAGAGCCGAGGGAGCAGGCGCGAGGAGTTTTCGCCCGATTCGTAGATGCGCGAGGCCGGGCCGACGATGAGGGGGTCGGGGGTGCCGACGACCGAGGGGTCCTTGGTCGGGAAGTCGACCTTGCTCAAGATGACGCGGAAGGCTTCGAGGCGGGCGCGCTTCTTGTCGTTGGACTTGATCGTCGTCCACGGGGCGTCACCGGTGTCGGTGTAGAAGAACATCGCCTCTTTGGCCTCGGTGTAGGCGTCCCACTTGTCGAGGCTGGCCAGGTCGGTGGGGGAGAGTTTCCACTGGCGCACCGGGTCGTTCTGGCGCGAGGAGAACCGGGCCAACTGCTCGGCCTGGCTCACCGAGAACCACAACTTGACCAAGGTGATGCCGGAGTTGACGAGCATCCGCTCCAACTCGGGGGCTTCACGCATGAACTCGAGGTACTGCTGGGGGGTGCAGTAGCCCATGACCCGCTCGACCCCGGCCCGGTTGTACCAGGAGCGGTCCATGAAGACGATCTCACCGCCACTGGGCAGGTGCTGGATGTAGCGCTGGAAGTACCACTGCGTGCGCTCGAGGTCGGTCGGCTTCTCAAGGGCGACGATGCGGGCGCCACGGGGATTGAGGTGCTCCATGAAGCGTTTGATCGCCCCGCCCTTGCCGGCGGCGTCACGCCCCTCGCAGATGACGAGGATCTTGTCGCCGCTCTCCTTGACGTGCAGTTGGAGTTTGAGGAACTCGATCTGCAACTGGCGCTTGGTCGCCTCGTATTCTTCGCGCGACAACTTCTTGTCGTAGGGATAGCCGATCCGCCAGGCCTTGGGGGCGGCGCCGGACACGGCGCCCTCGACGCGATCACCCTCAGGACCGGCGAGTTCTTCCATCTCGTCGAGTTCGTGGGCGTAGTCCTCGGTTACGGAGATGCGCTCGTCGTTGGTCACATGCGTGATCCTAGCGACGGGCTTGGCGGCCTCAGCGGCGGGTTGGGAGGAGAACGTCTTCGGTGTCTTCGTGGCTGCCTTCGGCGTCCGGGTCGTAGTGGCCCGTGACGAGGTAGATGACGCGGTGTCCGACGGAGACGGCGTGGTCGGCGAACCGTTCGTAGTAGCGGCTGAGCAGGGTCAGGTCGACGGCGGTTTCGGTGCCGTGCGACCAGTCCGAGGCGGCGATCCGCTCGAAGAAGAGCCGGTGCAGGTCGTCCATCGCGTCGTCGTCCGCCTCGATGGTGCGCGCGCCCTCGACATCCCGGGCGGCGATGATGGCCCCGGCCTTGAGGACGATGCTTTCCGCGACCCGCCCCATATCGACGACGACGGCCCGGAACTCGGCGGGCACCGCGGACGACGGATATCGCAGCCGGGCGATCTTGGCGACGTGCCGGGCCAAATCCCCCATGCGCTCCAGATCCGAACTCATCCGCATCGCCGTGACGACCATCCGCAGGTCGGTGGCGACCGGTTGTTGCCGGGCGAGCAGGTCGATCGCCTGGAAGTCGAGGCGTTCGCGCAGGTCGTCGAGGTCGGCGTCGGCGGCGATGACCGACTCGGCGAGGACCAGGTCGGCGTCGAGGAGGGCGGTAGTGGCGCGGCTGATGGCCGAGCCGGCGAGCCGGGTCATCTCGACCAAGTCCTCGGTGACCCGGTCGAGGTCGTGGTGGAACGCCTTGCGCATCGGAACCGTCCTGGGTCGGCATACGTCGGAGTGCGGGCTGGGCGGCAGCGACCGCCACGACCGCAGCGACGGCATACCGGTGCCCGCCTGGGCAGCGTCGCAGTCTCCGGTGAACGTCGGTCGGCGCCCAGGTGAACATCAGCGGGACCCCAGCCATGAGGTATGCCGCGCCGCTTGGCGGGCCCCGAACCCGCCCCCGCGGGCGTCTAGTCTGGCGCTGTGGATCCCGTGCTGGCGGCCACCCTCGGCGGTGGTGTCGGACTCGTCCTCGGCGCCCTCGCGGTCGTCGCGGCGAGTCTGTCCGAGCGTTCGCAACGGACCGTGCCGCCGACCACCGAGCCGCCGCTGCCCCGCGGGATCGGCGATGTCCTCAGCGTGCTCCGCTCGATCGGGATCGTGCTCGATGCCTCCGACGCGGTCGTCAGCACCTCCTCGTCAGCGGTGGCCTACGGGTTGGTGCGTCATGGGGAGCTGGTCCACAAGGAGTTGCGTCACCTCGCGCGGCAAGTGCGCCGCGACGGCATCATCCGAGAGGCCGAACTCGAACTGACCAAGGGCCCCACCGGCGCAGGCAGCACCGTCATGCGGGCTCGGGTCGCGCCCCTCGGCAGTGCCCACGTGCTCGTCCTCGCCGAGGATCACACCCACGCCCGCCGGGTCGAGGAGATCCGGCGCGACTTCATCGCCAACGTCTCCCACGAACTCAAGACCCCGGTCGGCGGCATTTCTCTGCTCTCCGAGGCGATCCTCGACGCCCGCGACGACCCGGAAGCCGTGGCCCGCTTCGGCGAACGGATCCGGGTCGAGTCGTCGCGGCTGAGCCGCCTGGTCAAGGAGATCGTCGACCTTTCGCGCCTGCAGGTCCAAGACACCCTTCACGAGCCGCAGTTGGTCGCCATCGCCGACGTCATCAGTGAGGCCGTCGACCGGGTGCACGTCTCGGCCGATGCTCGTTCGATCACCATCGACGTCGTCACGGAGAGCGACCTGCGGGTCTACGGTGACCGGGAACTTCTCGTCACCGCCGTCGCCAATCTCGTCTCCAACGCGGTCAACTACTCCGACGACCGTACCCGCGTCGCCGTGGGGGCCCGGCGGGTGGGGGAGATGGTGGAGGTCTCGGTCGCCGACCAAGGCCACGGCATACCCTTGGGGGAGCAGGAGCGGATCTTCGAGCGGTTCTACCGGGTCGACGCGGCGCGCTCGCGGGCCACCGGCGGCACCGGTTTGGGCCTGGCGATCGTCAAGCACATCTGCGCCAACCACGGCGGCGAGGTGAGTCTGTGGAGCGCCGAAGGCCACGGCTCCACGTTCACCGTCCGCTTGCCCCTGGCCCCCTCCCCGACCCCCGACGAGCCTCTCGTCCTCCCCGCGACCGCGGTGCCTGCCGCGCCGCTGTCGCCCAGTTCGTCCAACTCGACCAGCCAAGGAGACCAGCCCTCATGACTCGCATCCTCGTCGTCGAGGACGAAGTGTCCTTCTCCGACCCGCTCTCCTACCTGCTGCGCAAGGAGGGGTACGAGGTGGCGGTCGCCGAGACCGGCCCGGATGCCTTGGCCGAGTTCGACGCGGCCGGTGCCGACCTGGTCCTCCTCGATCTCATGTTGCCGGGGTTGTCCGGGGTCGACGTATGCCGCGTGCTCCGCTCCAAGTCGAACGTGCCCGTCATCATGTTGACCGCCAAGGACAGTGAGGTCGACAAGGTCGTCGGCCTGGAACTCGGCGCCGACGACTACGTAACCAAGCCCTACTCCTCCCGGGAACTGCTCGCCCGGATCAAGGCGGTGCTGCGGCGCCTCAGCGAACCCGAGGAGTTGCTGCCCGCCACGCTCGAAGCGGGACCGGTGCGCATGGATGTCGAGCGGCACGTCGTCTCCGTGGGCGGGCGCGCGGTGCCGATGCCGCTGAAGGAGTTCGAACTCCTCGAGTTGTTGTTGCGCAACGTCGGCCGGGTGCTCACCCGGATGCAACTCATCGACCGGGTCTGGGGCAGCGACTACGTCGGCGACACCAAGACCCTTGACGTCCACGTCAAGCGGCTGCGCGCCAAGATCGAACCCGACCCGGCGCACCCGCGGCACATCGTCACGGTGCGCGGCCTGGGGTACAAGTACGAGGCCTGAACGTCACCACCCCGCGGCCGACATGCCGGGCGCGGGGTGGGAAGGGGCGGGTCGGCGGCTGAGCCGGACCCGCCGAGGGGAAAGGCGGGCTTAGGAGGCCGGCTTGTAGTCGGCGTAGAAGCGCTCCGGGGAGACGACCGGCACCTGGGCCAGGTTGTCGCCGGTGCCGCTGGTGCTGATTTTGAGGGTGACCAACTGGCCGGCAACGGCCGGCATACCCGTCATCGTCAGGTCGTCCTTGTCGGCCAGGTTGACCGACGAGTAGGCCGGCACGCTTGCGGTGACCTGGCTGGCACCGCTGGTCGCAAAGGTGACGACGACCTTCTTGTCGCTCTTGTTGACGAATTGGCCGGCGACTCGGCCACCCCCACCGGACTTGGTGCTGCCGACGACCACGAGTCCGCGGACGGCGAGGTCACCGCCGAGGTCGAGGTTGATCCCGTCGCTGGCCTGATACGGCATATCCGTCTGGACCGGCGACATGATGGCGCAGCCACTCGTCGTGAGGGCCGCAGCAAGGGCGAGGGTGGCGGCAACGCGCGAGGCCTTGGTGATCACGGGGTCAGCGTAGCGCGCACCCGCGGCAGCGGCCCATGGGGGCGGCCCTTTTCGAGTTCAGCGACCCTGCCGGGCGGCGAGCGGAGGTGCGGTTCCTCGGGGTGTGCGTCGTGCCAGGCTGCGTTGGCCACGGCCTCTTCGGGCGCGCGCGTGCCCGAGAACCCGCTGGTTGTCAAGCCCCAGGTTGCCGGGCAGTGCTCGGTGAAATAGGCCCTGACCTGCGCAAACGGCGTCCGCTCGAGTTCGGGGCGGGGGCAAAGTCGTGCTATTCTGGAGGTCGCGAAAGGGGACAACACCACATGGTTTTCACAGTTGGCGAGACGGTCGTCTACCCGCACCACGGCGCCGCCCGCATCGAGGAGATCAAAACCCGCGTCATCCGCGGCGAAGAAAAGCTCTACCTCAAGCTCAAGGTGGCCCAAGGCGATCTCGTCATCGAGGTCCCCGCGGAGAACTGCGACCTCGTGGGTGTCCGCGATGTCGTGAGCAAGGAGGGCCTGGACCGGGTCTTCGAGGTGCTCCGTGCCCCGCACGCCGAGGAGCCGACCAACTGGTCGCGACGATTCAAGGCCAACCTCGAAAAGCTCGCCTCCGGCGACGTCATCAAGGTCGCCGAGGTCGTGCGTGACCTGTGGCGTCGCGACAAGGACCGCGGCTTGTCCGCGGGCGAAAAGCGCATGCTCGCCAAGGCCCGCCAGATCCTCGTCTCCGAACTCGCCCTGGCCGAGAAGACCGACGAGACCAAGGCCGAGTCGATCCTCGACGAGGTCCTCGCCTCCTGAGTCGCCGCCCCGCGGCCTACCTCTTCCTCACGTGACCGACGCCGACGCCACCTCATCCGGTGGGGTCGGCGTCGTCATTGTGGCTGCTGGCGCCGGCGCTCGGTTGGGCGCGGGGATGCCGAAGGCGTTCGTCGAGGTGGGGGGCAGGTCCCTGCTGTCGTATGCCGTGGAGCGGGCCGCCGCGGTCGCCGACCTGGCCGCGTTGGTCATCGTCGTCGCCGAGCAGGTGCTGGCGCACCGCGCGTGGCCGGCTGACGTCGAGGCGGTCCTCCCCGCCGGGGCGCGGTGGGTGGCCGGTGGCGCCGAGCGCAGCGACTCGGTGCGGGCCGGGTTGGCGGCGCTGGGGGGCGATGCGGGCGATGTCGTGCTCATCCACGACGCGGCGCGGGCGTTCACCCCGACGAGCGTCTTCGACGACGTGGTCGCGGCGGTGCGGGCCGGTGCAGCGGGGGCGGTGCCCGGGTTGCCGGTTGTCGACACGATCAAGACGGTCGACGCCCACGGGGTCATCACCGGCACCCCCGACCGGTCGGTGTTGCGCGCGGTGCAGACCCCGCAGGGGTTCCGCGCGGAGGTGTTGCGGGCGGCATACGCCTCCGGTCTGGACGCCACCGACGACGCGGCTTTGGTCGAACTCGCCGGCCACCATGTCGTCGTCGTGGACGGCCACCCGTTGGCGTTCAAGGTGACCACTCCCGAGGACCTGGAGCGGGCCGCGCTCCTCGTTCGTTGACTAGCGCGCCGCGTGTCGTCGACGGCTGCTTGGATGGGCCCTATGACGCACCTTCCGCGCGTGGGGATCGGCACCGACGTTCATGCGTATGCCGCGGACCCGGCCCGTCCGCTGTGGGTGGCGGGGCTGCTGTGGCCTGGGGAACCGGGGCTGGACGGGCATTCGGATGCCGATGTCGCTGCACACGCGGCCTGCGATGCCTTGTTCACCGCGGCCGGGATCGGGGATCTGGGGGCGCATTTCGGCACGTCGCGGCCCGAGTTCGCCGGCGCCTCGGGCGTGGCCCTGTTGGGGGAAGCGGCCCGGCTGGTGCGCGAGGCGGGCTTCGAGATCGGCAACATCGCCATTCAGGTCGTGGGCAACCGACCCAAGATCGGGTCCCGGCGAACCGAGGCTCAGGAGGCACTTTCGGCGGCGGCCGGGGCACCGGTGTCGGTGAGCGGCACGACGACCGACGGTCTGGGGCTCACCGGTCGAGGTGAAGGGATCGCAGCGATCGCCACCGCACTCGTGATCGCCAGGGCGTCGACACAGCCTGCGGGTTGACGAGGCGGACCCTTTTCGCAGGCGGCTTGCGGAGGGCCTGCCCCGGGTCAGGCCCGGCTCCGCGAGGGCGGACCCGTCAGCGAGGACGTGTTGATCGTCGAAGTTGGCCGCGGCTACCCCTTTTCGCCGCAGTGCGCGACAACGTACTCGTTGACTCGCTGCCATGAGCCCTGGGTTGTCAGCGCCGACATCAGGCCCGATGCCAGTCCGCCAAGAGGGTCGCTGATGGAGTTGCCGGCAGTGTCGATCTGCTTTTGAAGGCTGTCGCGGATCTTGGCGACGTCGGGCTCAATATCGTCCGGGGCCACCTTGTCGAGTTTGTCGAAGATCGTCACCACGTCCCCCATGGCTCCCAGTGCCATACCCAATCCGGCGAACGTCTGTGTCAGGGGATCCTTGGTGTTCTCGATGTCCTTGGCGGCGGCGTTGTACTTCGAGAGATAGGCGTCCTTTTGCTCGTGATACACGGTGCAGAACGCCTCGGGAGTTCGAGGGGTCCCGCATCCGGCGGGGAGCAGGGCTGCGATGACGGCGAGGGGCGCAAGGCGTCGGGTCCAGACACTTGACATGAGGCCTCCTTCGGTGGACCTATGGCAAACGTAAACGCGGAACAAGCCTGGCCGCGCGACTCGTCATGCCCACACTTCTGGGGACAACGGGACGGATCATCATGGGGTCGTCCTCGACAGAGACGGCATGCAGCATGTACGCCTCTTCACAATTGAGGTGCTCGTTGGGGGCGAAATCCGCCACCGACGCGCAGTACGAGCACAACCCTCATCTGTGATGAGCCGCCATAGCCCTCACCCCACGCCCCGGGACACGATGGGCACGGGCGGTTTCGACGAAGCGGGCGACGTCAGTGGGCGTCGGGAATATCGGGGATCCGGGGTGCCGGTTGAGCGGGGGCAGTGGGAGGCGTCGGACCCGAAGATTGGGCAGGAGACTGGACCCCGGGGGATGGGACCGGCTGCGCGGAAGAGGGCATGGGAGGTGGCCAGCCGTGCGGGTCGGGCGCCTGCTGACTCGGCGCGGGCTGGCCTGAGACTGTCGGTTCTGGACCGGGTTGCGCGGGGTATGGCTGCTGCTGCGGCGCGGCATACGGGTAGGGGGTTGGTGCTGCCGGAGCAGCGGGCACCGGGTAGGGCTGGGGAGTGGGCGCCGACGCTTCGGGCGGCGCCCAGGGGGATCCGCTTCCAGGCGCTGGGGCCGGGGGAACCCGGAGCATTCCTCGGCCGGCCATGAAGGCGCCGACGAGGATCGCGCCGATGCCGACGAGTTCGAGTATCGAGGTGAGGTAGCCGACCCAGATGGTCTCGGCCATGACCCGAATAGGAATCATGCCCAGTCCGCGCATGAGGTAGTAACTCGAACTGAAGAGGTGCAAGAAGGCACCGACCATGACGAGGATTGCCCATACGCCGCGTTTCACGTGGAGCAGACTCACGACGATTGCGGCCAACCACAGCATCACCCAGACGACGTTGATGGCGACGTAAGCCCAGTTCACGGCGAACATAAATCGAGGGTACGACGCGTCGACGCATCCTCCCAGGCTTTGCCGGGGCCGATCCCGCACTCCGTTGAGCGGGCACGCCCAAACTGCGGGCGAAGAGCCGCACCAGGGGCGCGGTCCCAGGCGCGTCGAAGGGGTCCTCCTGACGGGTCGGGAGGGGACCATCTTCATGTCTTTGACCAGCGGTTACGTCGTCATGACGGGCGACTGGGGCGCTACGGCGGCGAGGATTGTCGGTGGCGACCAACCCCCGGTCGGCGCCTCTCACGGGTCAGGGCGGGCGTTGCGCGACCGACGTGACATCGACCACTGATGGCACCCCAGGACCAGGGAGCAACGCAGCCGAATGGGGGGAAATCACGCGGTGGAGTGTGAGTCACCCGTAGGGTGTCGGGTCATGGCAGGCCGTATGCCGCGACCGTTGCGCCCGGCTCTGGTGTGGACCGGGGGGCTGGTGCTCGTCGTCGCCGCGCTGGCCTTGACCATGCACTTCGGCTGGTGGGGGAAGGCCCCGGCACCCGCATCTTCGCTGGCTGCGGGAACAACGCCGTCGCCCAGCGCCTCACCGACTCCTTCCGGGAGTCCGTCGCCGTCGCCCAGTTCGCCGAATCCGTCGGGTATGCCGAGCCGAATCAGCGTCACCACAACGGCCGGCATCACCCTGGTGGACGCGAAAATCATTCCCGTTCAATTGAAGTCCGACGGTGCCCTCGAACCACCCTTCGGGGTCGTGGGGTGGTATGCCGGGTCGGGCTGGCCCAAACCAGGCTGGCCGGGGGCGAGCATTCTCGCGGGGCATATCAACTCGGCTGCTCTGGGGCCGGACACGTTTGCCAAGATCATCGACGCTCGGCCCGGGGACCGGATCGAGGTGCGTTTCGACTCCGGGGACCAGGTGTCTTTCACGGTGACCAAGTCGGCTGCGGAAAGCAAGGTCGACGTGCCCGGCGACAAGTCGATCTGGGATGCCGGCAACCCTAGACCGCTCCTTCGGCTCATTACCTGCGATCCTGGCACGCCCCTGCAGGGCGGGCACTACGAAGGCAATTGGGTCGTCTGGGCAGACCTGGCCAGCGCCAACTGACTGGTTCGTCACCAATCGGTCCGCCCAGGGTGACGTATTCGCCAGCCGCCCAAGGCGTTTTCCCAAGGCGATTTCCCCAGGCGTCAAGTTCGCCTCCAGAGCCGCTGTCGAACGACCGGATTCGCGGCCGATGTCGGTCCCCCGAATGAGTAGTCAAGGGCCTGCGCGCGGGCGTATCGTGGCGGACGGACTGCGCACGTGTTTCGGCAGTTCGTCGACGTTGGAAAGCAGGGAGTCATGCCCACACCCACCCGTATGGCCGTGCTGGTCGCCGGAGCCGCTCTGAGTACGGGGCTGGTGATCGCGGCCCCGGTAGCCTCGGCCGCCGATCAGCCGTCCCAGGCCTATACCTGTGCCCGACAGCAGGCGATCGCCGGCGAGCCCGAGCCCTACACGATGGATATCGCGGTGTGGACCGACGCCCCGGGCGGGAATTACCAGGTCGGAGCCTCGGTTCCGTTGTCCCCCATCTCGGTCCAGGTGCAGTTGCCGGAAATCGCGCCGCAGGGACTGCCAGACTCAAGCGGCCCACAGGTTTCCGGGACGGTCAAGATGAAGATCGACCGCCCCGGAGGCGCCATCTCGAACGTGGCCGCCGCGCTGCCGCCCGTGGCGATGAGTAGTTCCACGTGGAATGGCATCCAGGTTCCGCCAGACAAGGCGAAGGTGAGCGGCAACTACGACCTCAAGGTGAGCGAGATCGATTTCGAGTTCACCGGCCAGAGATTGACCTCGTGGACGGTAGTTTGCGTTCCCAACGAGGGTGAGCCAATGCTGCTGACCTGGAACGTGACCGCTCCGAACCCCACCCCGACGCCGACCTCATCGGCCCCGCCGGTCGTGCCCAAGGTGGTGCGCACCGACGCGACCCAACCCGCACCGGCACCATCGCCGGGCTGGCTGCTCGGCGGCCTGGGCGTGCTCGTGGCCGCCGGTGCCGCGGGGCTGGGCGCCGCACGCATCCGTCGTCACCGCGCCTGATCGCACCGCGGACGAGTAGCTGCCGATCTCACGGCGGGCAGAACGAGCCCGTGGGTCCGCCCCCCAGTGGGGGACGCACCCACGGGCTCGCTCGTGCGGGCGGCATACGAAACGGCGAGCGGTGACCACAGCGTGAGGCGACCCTTGCCTTGGCGCGGATCCGTGCGTTGACTGGGACTCCTCACGACTGAGCTCAAGGAGGAGCCCATGCCCCAGACCGTCCAGGCCGTCATCGCGCGTGCCAAGGGTGCGCCCGTCGAACTCGTCGACATCGTCATCCCCGACCCCGGGCCCGGTGAGGCGGTCGTCGCCGTCCAGGCGTGCGGGGTCTGCCACACCGATCTGCACTACCGCGAGGGGGGGATCAACGACGAGTTCCCGTTCCTGCTCGGGCATGAGGCGGCGGGGGTCGTCGAAGCCGTCGGGGAGGGGGTCACCGAGGTCGCGCCGGGCGATTTCGTCATCCTCAACTGGCGGGCGGTCTGCGGGCAGTGCCGGGCCTGTCGGAAGGGCAAACCGCACTACTGCTTCGCCACCCACAACGCGACCCAGAAGATGACCCTCACCGACGGCACGGTGCTCTCCCCGGCCCTGGGCATCGGGGCGTTCGCGGAGAAGACGCTTGTCGCCGCCGGGCAGTGCACCAAGGTCGACCCGAGCGCCGACCCCGCCGTCGTCGGGCTCCTCGGGTGCGGCGTTATGGCCGGCTTCGGGGCGGCCGTCAACACCGGGGGCGTGCAGCGCGGCGACTCGATCGCGGTCATCGGTTGCGGCGGCGTCGGCAACGCCGCCATCGCCGGTGCGGCCCTCGTGGGCGCGACCACCATCATCGCCGTCGATGTCGACGACCGAAAACTCGAGCAGGCCAGGCATTTTGGCGCAACCCACGCGATCAACGCGATCCGCGAGGACGTCGTCGAGGGCATCCGCGCCCTCACCGGCGGCAACGGCGCCGATGTCGTCGTCGAAGCCGTCGGCCGCCCCGAAACCTACGAGCAGGCCTTCTATGCCCGCGACCTCGCCGGCACCGTCGTCCTCGTCGGGGTGCCCACCCCGGACAAGCAGGTCCAGTTGCCGATGATCGAGATCTTCGGCCGCGGCGGCGCGCTCAAGTCGAGTTGGTACGGCGACTGCCTGCCCTCGCGCGACTTCCCCATGCTTGTCGACCTCTACCGGCAGGGCCGCTTCGACCTCGGTGCCTTCGTCACCGAGCGGATCGGCATTGGCGACGTCGAGGCTGCGTTCGCGAAGATGCATCACGGCGACGTGTTGCGCTCCGTTGTCGTGATGGAAGGCTGATCCGGTATGCCGCCCGCTGACCTCCCAGCCCACCCCGCCCTCCCCATCTCGCCGGGCGGGGTGCGCATCGACAACGTCGTCACCTCCGGCCAGTTCTGTCTCGACGGCGGCTGCTGGGATGTCGACAACAACGTGTGGATCATCGGCGACGACGAGGAGTGCCTGGTCATCGACTGCGCCCACGACGCCGACGCGATCATCGCCGGTGTCGGTGGGCGCCGGGTTGTCGCGCTCGTCTGTACTCATGCCCACAACGACCACGTCAACGCCTCCGAGGCCGTGCGTGCCGCGACCGGGGGACCGATCTGGCTGCACCCCACCGACCGGGTGCTCTGGGACCAGACCCAGACGCACTCCCCGGACGAGGACCTCGCCGATGGGCTGACCCTGCGCGTCGGCGATGTCACCCTCGAAACCCGGCACACCCCCGGGCATGCGCCCGGCGCCTGCTGCCTCTACGCCCCCGTCCTCGGTGTCGTCTTCTCCGGAGACACGCTCTTCCACGGTGGGCCGGGCGCGACCGGCCGGTCGTTCAGCGACTACCCGACGATCCTCGCCTCGATCCGCACCCGGCTGCTCACCCTGCCCGAGGACACGATCGTTCTCACCGGGCACGGCGAGTCGACGACCATCGGTGCCGAGGCCGCCACCTTCCCCATCGACTGACTCGACCCCGTCGGCGCCACGGCCGGGTCGTTTGGCCGCTGCGCGGCACACTCGACCGGCCACCAACCCGGCTGCGGTGGCATACCGAGCCGGACGGCATACGGGACGGAAAACGCAAGCGACGCCCGTCCGGCTTCCCTCACGGACGGGCGTCGCTGGTCTGGGGTGCTACACCTCGAGGCCGAGGCGGCGGGCGGAGCGGGCGCGTTGACGCGAGGCCCGCAGGCGGCGCAGGCGCTTGACGAGCATCGGGTCGTGTTCGAGGGCGACCGGGTTGTCGATGAGGGCGTTGAGGACCTGGTAGTAGCGGGTCGAACTCATGTCGAAGAGGTCCTTGATGGCGCTCTCCTTGGACCCGGCGTACTTCCACCACTGCCGCTCGAACGCGAGGATCGCGCGGTCCCGCTCGGACAGTCCGCCGGGCCCGGTGGCCGGGGTCGGCATGACCTGCTCGCGCACGATGTTCACCGCTGGACCCTTCTCCTCCTGGATGGTTTCCGCCACTCTAACCAGCGAATGACACCGGTGTCATTTCCCGGTCCGGCTGGCGGCGTGTCGACTGGACAAGTCATGAAACACCCAACTCAGTCGTTTCACCTGCCCCAGGCGTCACCTCCGTCACACGGTGGTGCCGACCCCCAGGTATGCCGCGAGCTCACCGACGCTGTCGCACACCAGGTCCGGGCCGGTCGCCACGAGCGCCTCCCGCTCACCCGCGCCCCGGGTCACCGCGACCGCCGTCATCCCGGCCGCCCGAGCGGCGAGGACATCGACGGTCGCATCGCCGACGTAGGCGCAGCGCCCCGCCGGGATGCCGAGCCAGGTGGCCCCGGCGAGCAGCGGTTCGGGGTCGGGCTTGTGGGCCTGCGTGTCTTCAAGGGTCATCGCGATCGGGATCGCCCCGGTGAGACCGACGCTGGCCAGCGCCAACTCGGCGCTCACCCGCCGCTTCGAGGTGACGATGGCGATCGGCCGGCCCGCGGTGGCGAGCCCGGCGAGCATCGCCGAGACCCCGGCATACGGACGGATGTGCTTGGCAGTATGCGCGAGGTTCCATTCGCGATAGACCCGATCGATCTCGGCGCCGTGCTCGGGGGAGAGGTCGAGGAGGACCGGGAGGAGGGGGCGCCCGATCCACGAGCGTGCCGTAGTCGCATCGAGGTCCGCGCCGAGGACGGCGCGCACGGCGTACTGGAAGGAGGCGATGATGAGCCCGATCGTGTCGACGAGCGTCCCGTCGAGGTCGAAGAGGATGCCGTCGGGTCCTCTGGCCGGAGCCGGCGGTGGCCCGGGACGAGTGCCGCGCCGGTCCCTGTCGTCGACGACGATGCCGTGGGGTCCTACGGCCGGAGCCGGCGGAGTGGTGGGGCCAGGGTGTGCGCCGGATACGAGCCGGGCCAGGTGGGAGGCGGCCGTGGACATGTCGGGGCTTGGCTCGGGGGATGGCAGGGGTCGGTGCGGAACCGGCATACGGTCGGGTCAGGCGTCGGCGATCGGGACGTCGAGGTCGGCGAGCAGGGCACGCACGTGACCCTCGACGGCGTCGCGGGCTTCGCGGACGACGTCCATGGGTTGCCCGTGGGGGTCGACGATCTTCCAGTGGACGTGGTGTTTGGCCGGGAGTTGGGGGAGATCGACCCCGATCTCGACGATGACGTCCGCGGTATGCAGGGTGTCGTCGGTGAGCGCGACCGGGTAGGGGCGGGTCAGGGCGATGCCGCGCTCGGCCATGGCGCGCTCGACGAGGGGGTTGATCGAGCCGCTCGGCGACGGACCGGCCGAGCCGACCTGGACGTGGTCGCCACCGAAGCGCTCGGCGAACGCGGCGGCCATCTGGGAGCGGGCCTCGTTGTGGCGGCAGACGAAGAGGAGGGTCGGCACGGCGCGGGCCGACTGGCCGTGGGCGAGGGCTTCGGCGGCGAGTTGATCGCGCACGGCCTTGGCGACGAGGAGTTCGACAAACTCGGGATGGTGCGAGCCGGCCTCGATCGTCGCGCGGGTGGAGGCTACCCGCGCGACGATGTCCTCCCGGGTGAACCGGTCGGCATAGCGTGCGGCGAGGTCGTCGATGAGCGCGGCGAAGTCACGGTCGCCCGGGATATGCATGGCCCCATTGTTCCCGGTGTTGGCGGTCTCGTTCGCCACGACCCGCGCGATGCTCGAGTTGCGTCCTCGGGGGCTTCGCTGAGAGATGGCTCACCGAGCCCTCGCTGCCACCTACCCTGCCGGAAGTGGGGTGATCACCCCACTTGGTGCAGGGTGGGTCGTCCGGTGAGGGGCTGGCACCCCACTTGGTGCAGGGTGGGTCGTCCGGTGCGGGGCTGGCACCCCACTTGGTGCAGGGTGGGTCGTCGGGTGAGGTGCTGGCACCCACTTGGTGCAGGGTGAGCCGTCGGGTGAGGGGCTGGTACCCCACTTGGTGCAGGGTGGGTCGTCCGGTGAGGGGCCGGCACCCCACCTGGCGCAGGGTGGGTCGTCGGGTGAGGGGCCGGCACCCCACCTGGTGCACGGTGGGTCGTCGGGTGAGGGGCTGGCACCCCACTTGGTGCAGGGTGAGCCGCCCAACGAGCCTCGCGCCCACTGCGGGCGACGATCGTTGCGCGAGTTAGGTTGGTGTCCGTGACCGCGCGCCCCCTGACCGACCTCGTCCACCCGTCGTGGGCGCAGGCCCTCTCCCCGGTCGCCCCTCAGGTCGCTGCCCTCGGCGAGTTCTTGCGGGCCGAGGTCGCCGCCGGCCACGGCTACCTCCCGGCGGGCCCGCTCGTCCTGCGCGCCTTCGAACTCCCCCTCGACGAGGTCCGGGTCCTCATCGTCGGCCAGGATCCCTACCCGACCCCCGGGCACCCCGTCGGACTCTCGTTCTCGGTGGCTCCCGACGTGCGCCCCCTCCCGCCGAGCCTGGTCAACATCTTCACCGAACTGCACACCGACCTCGGCGTCCCCCTCCCGAGCACCGGTGACCTCACCCCGTGGGCGGAACGCGGCATACTCCTGCTCAACCGTGTCCTCACCGTGCGGCCGGGGGCCTCGGCCAGCCACCGAGGCAAGGGCTGGGAGGAGGTGACGGCCGCCGCGATCGACGCCCTCGTGGCCCGCGGCGGGCCGCTCGTCGCCATCCTCTGGGGGCGCGATGCCCGCAATCTCGCCCCGCGCCTGGGCGGTATGCCGCGGATCGAGTCCGCGCACCCGTCGCCCTTGTCGGCGCGGTCGGGATTCTTCGGGTCGCGCCCGTTCAGCCGCGCCAACGAACTCCTGCGGGCCCAGGGCGCCCCCGCCATCGATTGGAGCCTGCCGTGACCAAGGGCAAGCCCTGCACCCGAGGAGCCGACCATGACCGGTGATCCCGCCGTGAGCACACCAGAACGCGTGTGGAGCCGCTACGTCGCCATCGGCGACTCGTTCACCGAGGGCATGGTCGATCCGGACCCCGACGTGCCGGACCGGTTCGTCGGCTGGGCGGACCGGCTGGCCCGCGCCCTCCAGGGCCGGGCCCGCGCCGCGGGCCGCCCGTTCGGCTATGCCAATCTCGCCGTCCGCGGCCGCAAACTCGACGACATCGTCGGCCCCCAGCTCGAGACCGCGCTCGCGATGTCGCCGGATCTGGTGTCCCTCGTCGGCGGCGGCAACGACCTACTCCGCCCAACCGTCGATATCGACGCCCTCGCCGCCCGCCTGGAAACGGCCGTCATCGCCATCCGGGCCACCGGCGCCGACGTCCTGCTCGCCACGCCCACCGACACCGCCGAGGCCGGCATCTTCAAACCGCTGCGGGGCCGGCACGCCATCCACACCGCGAACCTGTTCACCATTGCCGGGCGACACGGGGCTGCTGTCGTCAACCTCTGGGGCCTGACCTCGATCCAGGACTGGCGGATGTGGGGTGAGGACCGCATCCACCTCAGCAGCGAGGGTCACGAACGCGTCACCAGCGCGGCTCTCGTCGCGCTCGGCCTGCCCCCGCTCGATCCTTCGTATGCCGTGAAGCTGCCGCCGGCGCCGCAGGGGGCCCGGGCCGACGAACTGCGCGATCACGCCCACTGGCTCAAGGTCCACGCCGCCCCCTGGGTCGAGCGGCGGCTCCGCGGCACCTCCTCAGGGGACGTCATCGCCGCCAAGCGCCCGACCTTGGCGCCGCTCACCGACGAGTCCACCCCCTGAGCGACCCGTCCTCGGCCTGGGCCACCGCCCCCCTGCGCGGTCCCGACCCCCGGGTCTAGGGTCGGTGCATGCCGGTCAATCGACTCATCACCAGCGACGAGGCCTACGACCTGTTGGCCATGACCCGTGACGTCTGCGCCCGCGAACTGCGGCCGCGCGTGGACGCCGCCGAGAAGGCC
Organism: Actinomycetes bacterium; assembly: GCA_029778715.1. Classification (GTDB taxonomy): domain Bacteria; phylum Actinomycetota; class Actinomycetes; order Actinomycetales; family Dermatophilaceae; genus Phycicoccus_A. The sequence goes on from JAKOPT010000138.1 coordinate 62,073, forward strand.
GCGGCCGCCGGCGAGGACTTCCCGAGCGAGGTGTTCACGATCCTCGGCCGGGCCGGGCTGCTCTCGCTCCCCCACCCCGAGGAGTACGGCGGGGGTGGTCAGCCCTACGAGGTCTATCTCCAGGTCGTCGAGGAAATCGCCAGCGCCTGGATGAGCGTGGCCGTCGGGGTGTCGGTCCATTCCCTCACGGCCTTCCCGGTGACGACCTTCGGCACCGAGGCTCAGAAGGAAGCGCTGCTGCCGGGGATGCTCTCCGGGGACCAACTCGGTGCCTACGCGCTCTCCGAACCCGATGCCGGCTCCGACGTCGCCTCGATGACGACGGGGGCGCGGGCCACGACGGACGGGGAGCCCACGGCATACGAGATCACCGGGCGCAAGTCGTGGATCAGCCACGCCGGGCACGCCGACTACTACACGACCTTCGCCCGCACCGCCGACACTGGCGCCAAGGGGATTTCGTGTTTCATCGTGCCGGCGGACGCGGCCGGGCTCAGTTTCGGCCCGCCCGAGCGCAAGATGGGCCTGGATTGCGACACGGTCCGCGAGGTTATTTACGACGCGGTCCCGGTGGGTGCCGAGCGCCGGATCGGGGCCGAAGGGCAGGGTATGCCGATCGCGCTCGCCGCGCTCGACGCCGGCCGGTTGGGGATCGCGGCCTCGTCGACGGGTCTGGCCCAGTCGGCCCTCGACGCGGCGGCGGCCTATGCCAAGGAGCGCACCCAGTTCGGGCGCCCGATCGCGGCCAACCAGGGGTTGGCCTTCCTCATCGCCGACATGGAGGCGGCGGTGTCGGGGGCGCGGGCGGCCTACCTGCATGCCGCGCGTCTCAAGGATGCCGGCCGGCCGTTCAGCAAGGAGGCGGCCGTCGCCAAACTGCTCGCCACCGACGCCGCGATGCGGGTGACAACCGACGCCGTGCAGGTGCTCGGGGGCGCGGGGTACACCGCCGATCACCCCGTCGAGCGCTACTTCCGCGAGGCCAAGGTGACCCAGATCTTCGAGGGCACCAACCAGATCCAGCGGCTCGTCATCTCCCGGCACGTGCTGCGCTGAGCCCCGGCGCTGGGCGTGAAATCGGTCACGGCATACCGGCGCGACGCCCTCGGGACCAACGCCCCGAAAGGGCCTTGGCCGGGCCAACTCATACTTGGCCCGGCCCTTCCGGGACGGTAGATCGCGCCGGTGACCGGTCGCGGGAACGACACGCCGCGGGCGGGCTGTCTCTCGTCGAATCGGTGAGTCCGGCGGTGACGATGACGGTCTGCCATGCTGGAGGGATGCGGTGCCTAATCATCGAAGACGAAGGATCGCTGGCCCTCGCAACGGGGGAAGCACTCAAGGAGTACGGGTGGGTTGTCGACCTCGCGCATGACGGTCGGACGGGACTGAACCGCGCGGTCCAGGGGGATTACGACGTCGTCATCATCGACATCATGCTGCCGGTCCTCAACGGCTATGACGTGCTCCGGCAACTGCGCGCCAGCGAGGTGTGGACCCCGGTGCTCATGCTCACTGCCAAGGACGGCGAGTACGACCAGACCGACGCCTTCGAGTTGGGGGCCGACGACTACGTGACCAAACCGTTTCACACCTCCGTGCTGGCCGCCCGATTGTCGGCCTTGATGCGCCGCAGCCCCAAGGAGCGCCCCACTCGGCTCATCGTCGGAGACCTCACCCTCGATCCCTCGACCCATCGGGTGCACCGCGGCGGCACCGAGGTCACCTTGACCACCCGGGAGTTCGCTCTCTTGCAGCACTTCATGCGCCACCCGGATCAGGTCATCAGCAAGGGCGTGCTCCTCGAAGAGGTGTGGGACTCGAACTACCCTGGCGCCGACAACGTCGTCGAGGTGTACGTCGGCTACCTGCGCAAGAAGATCGACGCCCCGTTCGGTGTGATGAGTCTGGAAACGGTGCGTGGGCGCGGCTACCGGCTGGTCGCGGACGCGGCGCCCCTCGGCTGAGGAGGGCCGGTCGCGAGGGGGTGTCGGCGCGGTCATTTGGTCAACTGGTGCCGGCGGCATACCCACAACGGCGGCATGGCCACAACGACGGCACGGCCACAACGCGGCCGCAACCGAAGCGTTCGCCGCTAATCCGTGGCGGCCTCCGGGCCGTCAGCCGGGTCGAGCGAGGCCGGCACGGTGACCTGAAAACGGCACCAGCCGTCGGGCGCTTGGGTTGCACGGGCGGTGCCCCCATGCTGGGTGGAGAGTTCACGGACGATGGCCAGCCCGAGGCCGGACCCGCCGCGGTCCCGGTCCCGCGCCTCGTCGAGGCGGACGAACCGGTCGAAGACCCGCTCCCGGTCGGCGACCCCCACGGGGGGCCCGTCGTTGTCGACCGTGAGCACCGCCTGCGACCCGGCGACCCGGACGGCGACCCGGATTTGCGACGTCGCATGGCGCATGGCGTTGTCGACGAGGTTGCGGACGACGCGCCGCATTTGTTCGGGTACCCCGCGGATGCGAGCCGGTTCGAGGGTGGCGATCACGCGGGCGCCCTTGGCCCGGGCGACGGCGACCTCGAGGAGTACGACATCGTCGAGGTCGATGTCCTCGGCGTCGGTCTGATCCCGGGCTTCGTCGGCCTTGGCGAGGGCAAGAAGGTCCTCGACGAGGTCGTGGAGGCGTGCGGTTTCGCGGAGGGCACGCTCGGCGACCACGATGCGGCGTTGGGGCGGCAGGTCGGTGGCGAGCATTTCGACGGACAGGCCGATGGTCGTCAGGGGGCTGCGCAACTCATGACCGGCGTCGGAGACGAAGGCGGTCCGTTGGGCATCGGATCGCCGAAGCCGCAGGAGGAGGGAATTGATCGTGGACCCGAGCCGACCGATCTCGTCGTCGCGGCCGGGCACCGAGACCGTTCCGGCCTCCCGGGAGGAGGTGATCGCCTCGAGGTCGCGCCGCATTTGTTCGATCGGGCCGAGCGTGGACCGGACGGCCGAGCGCAGCACCAGGGTGAGCACCGCGATGGCGGCCACCCCGATGGCGACGGCGATCATCATGAGCCGGCTCAGGGCTTCGGGGTCGAGTTGCAAGGGCTCGGTGACGATGATGGTGACCGGGTTGCCGTCCTGCGCCTCGGCGCGGGTGGCCACGAGGAGCACGGACGACCCGTCCACTCCGGGCAACTCGTAGTGCTCCTTCGTGTGCACATCCCCGAGCAGCGGCTTGGGTTGAATGGTGGCCACCACCTGGTCTCGGTAACGCGGTTGAGAGTAGGCGAGGATGTGTCCCTTGTCGTCGAGGACCTGCTGGACCCGTTGGCTCGTGAGTGGCTGAATGCCGACCGGCACCGCCCGTTCGACCGGCCCCGTCTGCACCTCGTGAACGATGGTGGCCAGGGTCGCCAGCGAGGTTTGGTATGCCGTGGCCGACACCGCCGACGTGATCGCCCGCCACAAGACGACGCCGAGAATCATCAACACCGCCGAGACGATGGTCACCGAACCGGCGACGATCCGGGTCTGGAGTCCGACCCTGCCCAGCATGCGCGCCAGTCTAGGAGACGGAGTTCTCCGGTACGCCGCGATCTGCTCCCGCTGGCCCCCTGGCCGCCCCTCCCGTCCCCCTTTTCCCGCCTGAACCGTCCAACGTCCACTTCGCACCCCAACTGTCGAGGTGCGAAGTGCCCGTTTCCCACCGGATGTTGGGCGTTGAGTGTTGTGCTGGGCGGCTCGGCGGGGACTGTTGGGGTGCGAAGTGCCCGTTTCCCACCGGGTGTTCGGCGTTGAGCGTTGTGCTGGGCGGGTCGGTGGGGACTGTTGGGGTGCGAAGTGCCCGTTTCCCGCCGCATGTGTGCGGTGAGGGCTGCGTTGATCACGTCGGCGGGCGCCGGCGGCTGACAGGGCGAGGCAGGTGAGGCTGATGTGACTGTGGCGTTCGGCCGTGACGTTGTTCACGCCTTGGCTGCAGCGTGGTGGTCGTCCCGACCGCCACCACGCTGCAGCCAAGAGCGGTTGGCGAGCGCGACGGCCCAGACAGCCCTCTCGTGAGCCACGGCCGACCGATCAACCACGCTCCCGCTCGGGTAGCGGCGACCCGGCCAAGAAGGCGTTGTAGGCGTCGCGGGCGTCCGCCAGGGCCAGGGGTGGTTGATGCCCGTAGCGTCCGTCGGTTCGGTCGCGCTTGGGCCGGACACCCACAACTCCTCGCCGGTGGCGATGTCGTAGAAGTTCGAGTCGCGGTGGGCGGAGGGCGTTGCGATGGCTCGACGCTGGGTGCGCTGCGCTCCTCGAAGAGCGCGGTGCGCCAGGCCCTGGAGAAGCGGACCCGGCCGATCCGCGCCGGACCACGGTCGGCGCCGTAGTCCTACTTCAACTGGACGAACATGATGCGGTCAGGCACATCCTCATCCAAGCCCCCGGCCTTCCCCGAGACCAAGGGGATAGGCGCCGGAGACGACGTCTCGGGGGCGCCCGAGCTGATGAGCCACTCACGGAACGCGCTGGCAAGGCGACCTAGCGCGCGAGCGGCGGGCACACCGACGTCAGCGGGCGAGCGGCGGGCAAACCGAGGGGCAACGCGCGGACGTCGGGTACTCCCGTGGGCACACCTGGGTCGTATTCGGGGCCTGGTGCGGCATGATGGCCCGAAGGCGTTACCTGCGCTGACCTGCGCAAACGCCGAGAGCTGGAGAAGGGACTCGAACCCTCAACCACCTGTTTACAAGACAGGTGCGCTACCGATTGCGCCACTCCAGCAGGACGCCGACTTCCCCCGAGAGGCAGCCAGCGTCGGTGACGCACTTTACCCGCGCAAGGCAAACGTCACGACGCCCAAACCCCACGGAAAGGCCCACCTCGCACGGCAGCCGCCACGACCCCAGGCGCCGCCGGCAGCGCCGACCCGGGCCCGCCACCCCACCAGCCGCGACCCCACGCGCCGCCGGCAGGGCCGACCCGGGCCCGCCACCCCCCACCAGCCACGACCCCAGGCGCCGCCGGCAACGCCGACCCGGGCCCGCCACCCCCCACCAGCCACGACCCGAAACCGCCAAATCCCCCAGAGGCTCAGCCCCGGCGGCCGGCCTCACGGCAGGAACATCGACCAGGTCGCCGGGTCGGACGACGGGTCCCACGTCGGGGTGCCCCGGCCCACCACGCCCCAGAGGAACAGGGCCACGACCAGCAACGCCACCAGACCGGCGCCCACCCGTTGCGCACCCAGCGTCGGTGTCGCTCCCCGGATGAGGCTGCGCGTGCCCCGGCGCAACGACGGGCCCGCGGGTCCCCACCACGCCGAGAGCAACCCGAGCGCCCCCCCGACGGCGAGCGGGACGAACGCGTCGGGTCGCGACGACCCCGTCACCACCCCCCACGCCAAGGAGGCCGCAAACGCCGTCGTCACGGCCACCACGAGCGGCAGCAGGCCCCCCAGGAGGCTCGCACCGAATGCCAGGACGGCCCTCCAGGGCGCCGCCGCCAACGACAACGCCACGTCGGAGGACCGTGGCCCATGCGTATGCCGTCGCAGCACGAGCGCCGTCATCGACTGGTCCACGGTGCGCGCCACCGCGCTCGCGAGCACGAACAGGATCGCCGTCCACGTCGGCGCCACCGCGCTGCCCATCACGCCGAGCGCCAGGAGGAACAGCACCGAACCCGTGCGCAACGGTTGCGAGATACGCGGATCGATCGCCGGCCGAGGGTGTGGCAATGCCGTCGGCGGCACGCTGGGCGCGACCGGTGGTGGGCTCGGCGGGTGGGCCGTCCCGACCGGGTATGCCGCCCCGCCCGGTCCTGCTGTCGGTCCCGGGTGGGCCGCCCCGACCGGGTATGCCGCGCCACCCGGTCCCGCTGTCGGCTCCGGGCGTGCCGCGCCAGCCGCACCCCTCGGGTAGCCCGCCCCTGAATCACCACCATGTGCAGGCGACGGGGCCGGGCGGGACGGGAGCGGCGCATAAGGAACAGCCGGCGGCCCGGGGACCGGTGCGCCAGCAGGCGGCGGCAGCGGCATACCGGGTGGGGGCACCGAGAGGGGCGCGGATGCGGCGAGGACAGGGGGGCCATGCACCGCTGTCCCAGGAACGGGAGGCGGCGGACTCGCCGGTGCCATCGGCACCCCCGGCGCCGCAACGGGCGCCGAGGGCGGCGGCACCGGCGGCGCAGGGGGAGGCAGAGGGGGAGCAACAGGTTGCGGCATCACCGCGGTGCCCGACGTTTGCACCACCTGGGTGTGCGACGCGCCCGGGCGCACCCGGATGACATCGGTGACGTCACCCCCGCAGGCATAGACAGCCAGCGCCTCGACGACCTCCTGGCGGTGCGGCCGTTCGGCGGCGCGGGGTGACAAGGCCGCGAGCAGCAACGGCTCCAAGCGGGCATCGACACCGCGCAGGTCGGGTTCTCCCCGGGCAACCCGCGCCAACACGGCCTCCATCGCGCCGCGACCGAACGGGGGCCGCCCGCACGCGGCATACGCCAAGGTCGCAGCCCAGCCCCACCAGTCGGTCGCCGGGGTGACCGGTTCGCCCTCGATGATCTCGGGAGCGAGATAGCCGGGGGTGCCCATGACCAGGCCGACGCTCGTCAGGCGTACGTCGTCGGTGAGATGGGCGATCCCGAAATCGATGAGGACCGGTTCGCCGTCGTGGAGGAGGACATTCCCGGGCTTGATGTCGCGGTGGATGACCGACGCGGCATGGATCGCCTCGATCGCCTCGGCGAGGCCGACCGCGAGCCGGTGCAGCGCCTCCCCCGAGAGCGGCCCCTCAGCGTCGACGACCCGGTCGAGCACCGGGCCGGGGACCCACCGGGTGACGACGTAGGGCCGCGGCCCGTCGATATCCGCGTCGATGATGGGCGCCACCCGCGGGCTCTCGATCCGCCGCAGGGCATCGACTTCGCGGCGCAGCCGGGCGCGCGCTTCGGCATCGGTCGCGGTGAGGGAACGGAGCACCTTGAGGGCGACCGCCCGCCCGTGCCCATCGAGTCCGAGGTAGACGACCCCCATGCCGCCTTCACCGAGTCGCTGGACCAACCGATAGGGACCGAGGACGCCATCACCGGGCAGGTCCTCGTCGCTGCCGTCGGCGGGGGTCGCCTCCGGCAGGGCCGCGGTGCGCGCCTCGTCCATTGCCACGGGTCAACGGTATGCCGTGCCGCCCGGTGCCGCTGCCATCCGGGCGGGTCGTGACGCGGGTCGTGGCCGGCCCAGGCGATCTCAGGTCTGGATGTAGTCGCGCAGGTGAGCCGCCTCGGCCTGCAGCGTCTCGATGCGTGACTTGACGACATCGCCAATGCTGACGATGGCCTGCAACCGACCGTCGACGACCACCGGGACGTGGCGGATGCGCCGCTCGGTCATGGTTGCCGCGAGATCGGTGAGGTCGTCCTCGGGTGCACACGTGTGGACGATGGTCGTCATGATGGCCGCGACCGGGCCCTCGAGGACGCTCGACCCCTCCGTTGCAAGATGACGCACAATGTCGCGCTCGCTGACGATGCCGTCGACCGCGGCTGCGTCGTCGCTCACCACGACTGCGCCAATGCGATGTTCGGCGAGCAGGGCCATGAGGTCGATGACCGTGGCGTCCGAACGGACGGTCACCACGGAGTCACCCTTGCGTCGCACCACGTCGGAGATTTTCATAGGTCGACGGTAGTGGGGCTCGCGCGGGCGCGCCAGGGGAGGGGCCTGGCAGAAACGAGAAGTGGAACGGGCCTTTCCAAAACAGGTGCCGCCGTGCACAATGATGTAACCGCTTACATTTGTGGGCGGAGCCCTTTACGACGGATCGTCCGGCACGTACCTGCCGGTGAAGGAGGAGCCAGTCATGGCCACCGTGAAGTTCGACAACTCGACGCGCATCTACCCCGGGAACGACACCCCCAGCGTCGACAAACTCAACATCGACATTGCGGACGGTGAGTTCCTCGTCCTCGTCGGCCCCTCGGGCTCGGGCAAGTCCACCGCGTTGCGGATGCTCGCCGGCCTCGAAGAGGTCAACGGCGGCAAGATCTGGATCGGCGACCGGGACGTCACCGACCTCTCGCCCAAGGACCGCGACGTGGCGATGGTCTTCCAGAACTACGCGCTCTACCCGCACATGACCGTCGCCGACAACATGGGCTTCGCCCTCAAGATCGCCGGCGTCGACAAGGGCGAGATCCGCAAGCGCGTCGAGGACGCCGCCAAGATCCTCGACCTCACGGCATACCTCCAACGCAAACCGAAGGCCCTTTCCGGCGGTCAGCGGCAGCGGGTGGCCATGGGCCGGGCGATCGTCCGCTCCCCCCAGGTCTTCCTCATGGACGAGCCGCTGTCCAACCTCGACGCCAAGTTGCGCGTCCAGACCCGCACCCAGATCGCCAGCCTGCAGCGCCGCCTCGGCGTCACGACCGTCTACGTCACCCACGACCAGGTCGAAGCCATGACCATGGGCGACCGGATCGCCCTGCTCAACTTCGGCGTGCTCCAGCAGATCGCCACGCCGCGCGAGATGTACGACCGCCCCGCCAACCTCTTCGTCGCCGGCTTCATCGGCTCCCCGGCGATGAACCTCGTCGCCGTCCCGGTGACGGCATCGGGCGTCAAGTTCGGCAACCACGTCCTGGAGATCCCGCGCAGTGAGCTCGCCGGAGCCGGCAGTCAGGTCATCGTCGGGGTCCGTCCCGAGGACGTCGAGGTGACGAGCAACAACGACGGTCTCGAGATCATCGTCGACGTCGTCGAGGAACTCGGTGCCGACGCCTACGTCTACGGCACCCCGAGCGACCCGAGCATCACCCTCGAGGGGGCCGGTGACGACGCGCTCGGCAAGCCGTTCATCGCGCGGGTCGACGGCCGCCGGGTCCCGGCCAAGGGCGAGAAGATCTACGTCTACCCCAACCCCGACCACATTCACGTGTTCAACAAGGAGACCGGCGAACGCCTGGGCTGAGCCCACCCGCCGCACCCCCCGCAAACGCCCTGGGGCCCGGGACGCCACCTCCCTCGGGCCCCAGGTGCCTTTGGGGTGCTCGTCCGGGCCTGGCGTGAGGAGGACCATGGCTCTCGAAATCACCACCTCCGCCCCGGATGCGGCGCTGCTCGACCTGCCCTGGCACATCCCCTTGGCGGAGTGGCCCGATGACTTGCTGGCGGCGCTCCCCAGGGGTATTTCCCGGCATGTCGTGCGCTTCGTCCGGCTCTCGGGGCGGGTGGTGGCCGTCAAGGAGATCAAGGCCGACATCGCCCGCCGCGAGTACCAGTTGTTGCGCAACTTGCGACGCCTGGAGTTGCCGTGTGTCGAGCCGTATGCCGTGGTCGCCGGTCGTGAGTCGGCCACCGGTGAGCCGTTGGACGCCTGCCTCATCACCGTCCACCTGCCCTTTTCGCTGCCGTATCGCGCGCTGTTTTCGCAGAGCCTGCGCAAGGGCACCGCGATCCGGCTCATCGACGCGCTCGCCGTGCTACTCGTCCGGCTCCACCTCGATGGCTTCTGGTGGGGCGATGTGTCCCTGTCCAACACGCTGTTTCGGCGAGACGCCGGCGCTTTCGCGGCATACCTCGTGGACGCGGAAACGGGAGAGTTGCACGCCGGGCTCTCCCGCGGGCAACGCGAACACGACCTCGACATCGCCCGGGTCAACATCGCCGGGGAGCTCATGGACCTCGAGGCCGGTGGCTTGCTGCAGGAGGAGCGCGACCCGATCGAGGTCAGCGAACGCATCGTCGAGCGCTATCACGCGCTGTGGGAGGCCCTCACCGGCCCCGAGCGGGTTGCGGCGGGGGAGCGGTGGCGTGTCGACGAACGGATTCGGCGCCTCAACCGGCTCGGGTTCGACGTCGACGAGTTGACGATGACAACCGACATCGACGGCACGACGGTCACGATCGCCCCCAAGGTCGTGGACTCGGGGCATCACTCGCGGCGACTCCTGCGCCTCACCGGTCTCGACGTGCGCGAAAACCAGGCCCGCCGCCTCCTCAACGACCTCGACTCCTACCGCGCGGCCACCGATCGGGGCGCCGACGACGAGGAACTCGTCGCCCACGACTGGGTCGAGCAGATCTATGCGCCGTTCGTGCGGAGCATCCCGGCGCCGCTGCGGGCCAAGTTGGAGCCGGCGCAGTTGTTCCACGAGTTGCTCGAGCACCGCTGGTACCTCGCCGAGCGGGCCCAGCACGACATCCCCATCGGGGAGGCATGGGCCGACTACCTCGCCAAGATCCTCCCCACCAAACCCGACGAGCGGGCCGTCGTCGGCACCGACACGGTGGAGATGCCGGTGCTTGCCCTGCCCGACGCGTGATCCGCACCGACCACCGCCGCTCGCCGCACCCGAGGCGCAGCAGGGCGGAACGGGGGCGAAGCGGGGGCCGCACCTGAGTCGACCCTGAACGCACCCTGAATTGCTGCGGATGAGACCGATGGGCCCGGTGGGCTGTGCGTTCCTGGCCTAGGATCGACGTCATCATCGTTCCGTCGTTTGGGGATTCTCATGACCGACCAGCCGTCCACTCCGCCCACCGACCCGACCCGGCCGGTCGAGGAGCCGGGCGAGCCCACAGGCGCTGCTGCACCCCCGGTGCCGCAGCCTCCCGCCGCGTCAGAGTTCCCGCCCCCCGCTCCGGTCGCGCCCCCGGCCCCCGGGCCCATCGCGCCGGCCGGGTCGCCCCCGCCGTATGCCGCTCCCCACTATGCGCCGCCGCCCAACCCCTACGGCGGGTATGCCGCCGCGCCGCCCCCAGGTGCCCAGCCTCCGGTCGTGGCGGTGGGCTCTCTTCCCTATGTCGAGCACCACTTCGGCCCGGTTGCGACCTTCGGGGACCGCGTAGTGCCGGCGATCATCGACGGGCTGCTGAACTTGATCGGGTTCGCCGTCCTGATGGTTGGGGTCTTCGTCGCGGCCATCGGGGGCGCCTCGTCCGCGACGTATGACGCGTACGGCAACCCGCACTACAGCGCTGGCTCCGGGGTCGCTGTCGGCATTGGAGTCCTCCTCATATTTGCCGGCTTCGCCGCCATCATCGGTGTGTGGGTCTGGAACCGGGTGGTGCGCCAAGGGCGCACCGGCCAGAGCGTCGGCAAGAAGATGTTCGGGCTCAAACTCATCGACAGTACGAGTGGCCAGCCGATCGGCGCGGGCAATGCCCTCTTGCGCGACATCGTGCACGGCGTCGTCAACCAGGTGGTCTACCTGTCCTACCTATGGATGCTGTGGGACCCCAACCGCTTGACCCTGGGTGACATGGTCGTGAAGTCGACCGTCATCAAGGTCCCCAAGGTCTGATCGTCGCCCATGGTCCTGCCCCGGCTCACCGTCGTGAGCCGGGGATCAGGGGCGCGGTCCGAGGAACTCGAAGCCGGGGACGTTGCGCAGCACCCAGAACGCCATGATGCTCGCGATGAGGAGATACACCATCCAGGGTGGCGCGATCCAGGTGCGAGGTGCCCCTCGCCATTGACGCCGCACCCAGCGCAGCCACGTCGCGGCCAGCCCCACGGCGACGATCACGGCGAACGGGTTGTAGTGGAAGGCGGTGACCACGTCTGCGTTGGTCAGCGCGTGGCAGGCGCGCAACGAGCCGCAGCCGGGGCAGTAGGTGCCGGTGAGCCATAACCACGGACACGTCGGGTAGTGGCCGGGCACCGTGGGGTCGCGCAGGTGGATGACGACGGCGAAGGCACCGGTGGCTGCGAGCACGGACAGCGGCGACACCAAGCGGCTCCACCGGCGAGACGCCGGTGGAGCCGCTTGACTGGTGCGATCAGACGCACTCACGAGGTTGCACCTCGGCGGTGGCGATCAGTTGCCCGAGGAGGATGCTGCGCCAAGAAGCCCAAGACCCACGACGAAGATGAGGTAAAGCACGATGATGACGGCCCAGGAAATCACGGACCACTTGACCCACTTGGTCGCTTCAGCGGCCGACGCTTGAGCCCCGGCCGCGTCGCCAGCGGCCCACTTGCTGTTGACCTCGGAGGACTTGATGATGGCGACGATCCCGAACGGGAGGCAGCAGAAGATGGTGGCGAGAATCGACCACACCATCTTGTTGTCGGGCGGGGCCCCCATGCCGCCGCCCATCGGCGCGGGAGCGGCGTAGCCACCAGGGGGCGGGGGAGGAGGAGTTCCATAGTCGGACATGGACTGTCCCTTTCGGGTGAGAGTGTTAGGCCCCCCAGGAGCGGGGTTCCCTCCGGCACACCCGATCCTTGCACAAGACAGTTCGCATCGGTAATGGCATTTCGGTATCGCGTCGATGACAATTCCCTGCGGGTGCCGACGCTTCGCCGTCCTAGACCGTGCCTCACTTGCCGGAGCGTTGGCGTGCGATCTCGTAGAGCGTGACCCCGGTGGCGATGCCCGCGTTGAGCGACTCGACGGCCGAACTCATCGGGATCGACACGATCTGGTCGCAGGTCTCGCGGACCAGCCGCGACAACCCCTTGCCCTCCGAGCCCACGACGACGACAAGCGGCTCGGTCGCCAAACCCAACTCGGGCAGGTCGACGTCGCCCTCCATGTCGAGGCCGATGACGAAGAAGCCCGCCTTGCGGAAGTCCTTGAGCGCGCTGGTCAGGTTGCTCACCTGCGCCACCGGCACCCGGGCCGCGGCCCCCGCCGACGTCTTCCACGCCGAAGCGGTCATCCCCACCGAACGCCGCGCCGGCACGACGACTCCGTGGCCGCCGAACGCCGCCACCGAGCGGATGATCGCGCCGAGGTTGCGGGGGTCGGTGATCCCGTCCAGGGCCACGACGAGGGGTATGCCGGGGGCTTGCGGGTCGACGAAATCGCTGGGATGGGCGTACGCATAAGGCGGCACCTGGATCGCCAACCCCTGGTGGACGGCGCCATCGGTGAGCCGGTCGAGTTCACCGCGTGGGGTTTCCAGGACCGGTATGCCGCGTTCACCCGCGGTTTTGAGCGCCTCGCGCACTCGGTCGTCGGCGTCGATGCGGCCCGCGACGTACATCGTCGCCACCGGCACGTCGGCGCGCAGCGCCTCGACGACGGCGTTGCGGCCGGCGACCATCTCACTACTTGCGCCGTGTTTGCGACCGCCCGAGCGCGACGGGCGCGAGGGGGCGTGCTTGGCCGCTGCCTTGGCCATCTTGTGGGCCTTGTGGTTGGGCCGGTCGACCGCCTTGGGGGTGGGGCCCTTGCCCTCCAGTCCGCGGCGACGCTGGCCACCGGAGCCGACCGTCGCGCCCTTCTTGCTCCCCGAGCGGCGCACCGCACCACGTCGGTTCGAGTTGCCGGCCATTACGCCTCCTGACGATTGCGGGAGAGGCTCCAGCGAGCTCCCGAGGCAGTGTCTTCGACGGCGATCCCGGCGGCGGTGAGACCGTCCCGGATCGCGTCGGCGGTCGCCCAGTCGCGGGCCGCGCGGGCCTTGGCGCGCGCGGCGATCTGGGCCTGGACGAGGGCATCGAGGGCAGCCAAGGCATCCTGCGCCCCGGAGTCGCCGGCCCCCCACGCGGCGTCCAACGGGTTGACGCCGAGCACGTCGGTCATCGCGACGACGAGCGCGGCGGCCTGCGCGGCGTCCTCGACATCGCCCTCGTCGAGCATGGTGTTCCCGGCGCGCACCGTCTCGTGGATGACGGCCAACGCCCCCGACACCCCGAGGTCGTCATCGAGGGACTCCCGGAACTCCGCCGGGAACTCGACCCCGGCCGCGCGCCACCCATCCGGCGCGGCATACGCCTGAGCGAGCGCGGCATACGCCTCTGGGGAGAGCGCACGCCGCAGGAAACCCTCGATCCGCTCGACAGCGGCGGCGGCCTCGGCGAGCGAACCCTCGGTGTACTCGATCATCGAGCGGTAGTGGGCGGCCGTGAGGTAGTAGCGCACGACGAGCGGGCGGTGCTCGGCGAGCACGTGCGAGACCCGCAGCGAGTTGCCGAGCGACTTGCTCATCTTCTCGCCGCTCATCGTGACCCAGCCGTTGTGGAGCCAGTAGTTGGCGAACCCGAGCCCGGCAGCGGTCGACTGGGCGAGTTCGTTCTCGTGATGGGGGAAGCGCAGGTCGACGCCCCCGCCGTGGATGTCGAAGGTGTCGCCGAGGTATTTGCGGGCCATCGCCGAGCACTCGAGGTGCCACCCGGGGCGACCGGCGCCGAATGGGGTCGGCCAGGAAGCGGTCGCCGGCTCGCTCGGTTTGTGGCCCTTCCACAGGGCGAAGTCGCGCGGGTCGCGCTTGCCGCGGGGATCGGCGTCCTCGGCGGCGGCCATGTCGTCGATCTTCTGCTTGGTCAGCGACCCGTAGGTCGGCCAGGACCGAACATCGAAGTAGACATCCCCGCTGCCGTCCGCGGCCGGGTAGGCGTGCCCCTTCTCGACGATGGTCTCCATGAGGGTGACCATTTCCGGAACATGCCCGGTCGCGCGCGGTTCGTAGGTCGGCGGGAGCACCCCGAGGCCGGCGAGCGCCTCGGCGGTCTCGACCTCGTTGCGGTAGCTCACGGCATACCACGGCTCACCGGACTCGGCGGATTTGGCGAGGATCTTGTCGTCGATGTCGGTGACATTGCGGATCAAGGTGACGTCGTAGCCGTGGCCGCGTTCGAGCCACCGGCGGAGCACGTCGAAGGCGACGGCGAAGCGCACATGGCCCAGGTGCGGCGGGGCCTGGGTGGTGAGCCCGCAGATGTAGATGCCGACCTTCCCGGGGGTCACGGGGACGAAGTCGCGCAGCTCGCCGGTGAGCGAGTCCTGGAGTCTGAGGGTCACCGCACCAGGCTACCGGCGCTTCGCTCTCCCTCCATTCGAGGTAAACACGCCGCGGAATCCGCGCGCTATTACCTCGAATCGGCGCGGGCTGCGCGCGAGACCAAGGTGACGTATGCCGTTGCTGGCCTTGTCGCGGCAGCCTTCGTCGGAGTCTTGGTGACGGTGGCCGGCGCCCTGTGGACCAACCCGCGCCCGTTCGTCGTCGACGGGGTCGCGCCCCTGATCGCGCACCCGGCGGACAACGGGTTCCCCTCGGATCACACGGCGTTGGGGTTCGCCGTGGCGGGGGTCGTCACCTGGTTCGACCGGCGGCTCGGCGTGGTCGCCCTCGTCCTCGCGGCCCTCTTGGGGGTATGCCGCGTGCTCGCCCATGTCCATCACGTCCCCGACGTCGTCGGCGGGGCTCTGGTCGGCCTGCTCGCCGCCGCGCTCGGGGTGCTCGGTGCCCGGGTGGCCACGGCCCTGTGGGACCGGGCCCGGTTGGGCACCGCGTCCTCGTAGCTCCCGCCTCGGTGGCGTTGACGTGTCCGTGACGTTGACGTAGCGGTGCGACCGCGGCATACGTGCGACCGCGGCATACGCCCAACGGCGGCCTCCGGTGAGCGGCGGCATGCAAACGCCGAGGCGGCATACCGGCGCAGTCGAACGTCGTTCGCTGACCCCGGATGCCGCCCCGGCGAAGGAACACTCAGAGGGGGTCGGGGAAGTCGACCGGCCACCCCTTCTTGGCGAGCCGATCGGCAACCCGGCGGATCTCATCCTCGGAGGCGTCCACGTCGGTGAGGTCGGTGATCGCCGCGGCGATGTCCTCCGGACCCGCGGGGCTTACGTGGTGACGGCGCAGAGCCCGTGCCACGCGCTTGACCTCGGACCGGGTGAGACGGCGTTCGAGGAGCGCGAGGAGTGGGATGTAGTCGTGGTCGGGGACACCGGTGGGGTAGCCCTCGCGGAGCCAGGTGACGATCCGGCCCAGGGGGGAGTCGCTCGGCGACTCGTCCTCATCGGGGCTCGGCGCGGCGCCAGGGGGCACCGGCCGTTGCGCGGTCGCCGGGAGCGCCAACGGCCAACCGCCGGCGGCCAGCCGTCCGGAGATCCGGCGCACGTCGGCCTCGGCGAGGTCAGCAGCGGCCGGCACAACGGCCGCCGCCGACATGTCGAGGTGGCCGGCGCCGGCAAGTCGCAACACCGCGGTGAGCGTCTGATCTGCGCCGAGTCGCTCGCGCAGGATGGCGACCAGCGGACCTGCGTCCTCGGTCGGCACGCCGTTGGGGTAGGCCTCGTCGAGGTAGCGGTCGATGTCGCTGAGCGCAAATGCCATGGGTCTCACTTCTTCTTGTCGACGAGGAGCGGGATGACGTGCTCGAAACTCACGGCCTTGCCCAGACCGGCCGCCACGATAATCGTGATCCCGAGGGCGACACCGCCGACGATGGCGAGCATGAGCAGCGCGGCGATGGCCTTGCCCAAGGGCGTCGGGCGTAGGACCGCCTTGCCATCCGGGTCTACGACGGTCGCCGCTCCGAGGGTGAGGATGCGCATGGCGAGGGCGTAGATGACGGGGAGTCCGACACCGAAGGCGAGTCCGGCCATGAGGACCCGGCCGGCGCCGTTGAGGGCGAGGGAGATGGTGTTCATGGGGTCACTTCTTTTCGATGAGGTCGGCGGTGGGGACCTCGTGGGTGCCGGCGTGATCGGGGGCGTGCTGGTCGAGGAGATCCTGGGGACGGTCCCACTCGGCATTGACGTTGCTGGAGTCGACCTTGTGCTGTTGCGAGCGGCGGTACATCCACCCCGCGCCCGCGGCGAGGACCGCGAAGACGACGATCGCGCCGACCCCGCCGCCGATGGCGTGCCCGATCCAGAACATGAGGGCCGCCACGGCCCCGGCGAGGGGGAAGGTGGTGGCCCAGGCGACCACCATCCGGCCCGCGGTGTTCCAACGGACGTGGGTGCCGCGCCCCAGGCCACCGCCGAGCACCGAACCGGTGGCGACGTGCGTCGTCGAGAGGGCGAAGCCCAGGTGCGAGGCGGCCATGAGGACCGAGGCGGTCGCGCCGTCGCTGGCCATCCCCTGGCGGGGCGTGATGTCGACCAGGCCCTTGCCGAGGGTGCGGATGATGCGCCACCCGCCGAGATAGGTGCCGAGCGCGATGGCGCTCGCGGCCGAGAACTTGACCCACAGCGGGACCGAGTGGGTGTCCTTCCAGTGACCCGACGCGAGCAGGGCCAAGGTCATGACGCCCATCGTCTTCTGCGCGTCGTTGGTGCCGTGCGCGAGCGAGACGAGGGAGGCACTGCCGATCTGGCCCCAGCGGAAGTGCTTGTCGCTCAACATGTGGGCGACGGAGTTGGTGATCCGGTGGACCAGCCAGGAGCCGAGGAACGCGACGAGCATGGCGATGACGGGTGAGATGAAACTCGGGAGGAGCACCTTGCCGATGACACCGTCGAGTTTGCTGCCGTCACCGTTCCACTTGACCCCGGCCCAGCCCAACGCGGCGACCGTGGCGCCGGTGAGGCCGCCGAGGAGGGCGTGCGAGGACGAGGAGGGTAGGCCGAGCAGCCAGGTGAAGAGGTTCCAGAGGATGCCGCCGGCGAGCCCGGCGAGGACGATGAGCAGCAGCATCTGGCCGCCGTCGGCGCCGAGGGCCTTGATGGGCGAGCCATCCTTGTTCTGGATCTTGACGACCGCGTTGGACACGGTGAGGGCGACCTCGACGGAGAGGAACGCCCCGACGAGGTTGAGGACGGCCGACAGTCCGACGGCCACTTTGGGGGACAGGGCTCCGGTCGAGATCGAGGCCGCCATCGCGTTGGCGGTGTCGTGGAAGCCGTTGGTGAAGTCGAAGGCCAGGGCCGTGACAATGACGAGGACGAGGGTGAGGGTCACAGCGGTCACGCGCACACTGTGCCGTGTTCACGGCCAGGACACAAAGGGAAGTCGAAGTGTTCACCTGACGTTCATCTCACCCGGCCCCCGTGTCGCCATTTCGTATGCTGCGCAGCCCCCTTCGCGCCTCCCTCACCTTGGCCCCAGGCCGTTGGCTGACGGTCGCGGGTGATGGGGCGACGAGGGTGCTGCGGTGACGCTTCGCTCCTCCCGGTGCGCGCCGCGGATCGGGCCGCCCGTTTGCACTCTCCGGGGTCGAGTGCCAATAATGGGCTTAGCACTCTCCCCTTGAGAGTGACAAGTACCTGACCGGCCCGGTGAGGTGCGCGTGTCCCGGCGACGTGAGCCGACGGCATACCGCATCGTCCGTCGCGGGCACCACCGGTCACACCATCGATTCGTGCGGGAGAACCCTCGAAAATGGCAAAGATCATCGCTTTCGACGAGGAGGCGCGCCGCGGTCTGGAGCGGGGCATGAACGTCCTCGCCGACGCCGTCAAGGTCACCCTCGGCCCCAAGGGCCGCAACGTCGTCCTGGAGAAGAAGTGGGGCGCCCCCACGATCACCAACGACGGTGTCTCGATCGCCAAGGAAATCGAACTCGACGACCCCTACGAGAAGATCGGCGCCGAGCTGGTCAAGGAGGTCGCCAAGAAGACCGACGACGTCGCCGGTGACGGCACGACGACCGCCACCGTCCTCGCCCAGGCGCTCGTGCGCGAGGGGCTGCGCAACGTCGCCGCCGGCGCCAACCCGATGGCGCTCAAGCGCGGTATCGAGCAGGCCGTCACCGCCGTGTCCGACGAACTCCTGGCCCAGGCCAAGGACGTCGAGACCAAGGAGCAGATCGCCGCGACCGCCTCGATCAGCGCCGCCGACACCCAGATCGGCGAGATGATTGCCGAGGCCATGGACAAGGTCGGCAAGGAAGGCGTCATCACCGTCGAGGAGTCCAACACCTTCGGGCTCGAACTCGAACTCACCGAGGGCATGCGCTTCGACAAGGGCTACATCAGCCACTACTTCGTCACCGACGCAGAGCGGATGGAGGCCGTCCTCGACGACCCCTACATCCTCGTCGTCAACTCCAAGATCAGCTCGATCAAGGACCTCCTGCCCGTCCTCGAAAAGGTCATGCAGAGCGGCAAGCCGCTGCTCATCATCGCCGAGGACGTCGAGGGCGAGGCCCTGTCGACGCTCGTCGTCAACAAGATCCGCGGCACCTTCAAGTCGGTCGCCGTCAAGGCACCCGGCTTCGGTGACCGCCGCAAGGCCATGCTCGCCGACATCGCCATCCTCACCGGTGGCCAGGTCATCTCCGAGGAGGTCGGGCTCAAGCTCGACACCGCCGACCTCGACCTGCTCGGCAAGGCCCGCAAGGTCGTCGTCACCAAGGACGAGACGACCATCGTCGAAGGCGCCGGGGACGAGGACGCGATCGCCGGTCGCGTGGCTCAGATCCGTTCCGAGATCGAGAAGTCGGACTCCGACTACGACCGCGAGAAGCTCCAGGAGCGCCTCGCCAAGCTCGCCGGCGGCGTCGCCGTCATCAAGGCGGGCGCGGCCACCGAGGTCGAACTCAAGGAGCGCAAGCACCGCATCGAGGACGCCGTCCGCAACGCCAAGGCGGCCGTCGAAGAAGGCATCGTCGCCGGTGGTGGCGTGGCCCTCATCCAGGCGGGCAAGAAGGCCTTCGCGGGCCTGGAGCTCACCGGCGAAGAGGCCGTCGGCGCCAACATCGTGCGGGTGGCCATCGAGGCTCCGCTCAAGCAGATCGCGATCAACGCCGGTCTCGAAGGTGGCGTCGTCGCCGAAAAGGTCTCGCACCTCAAGCCCGGTCACGGCCTCAACGCGGCCACCGGCGAGTACGTCGACCTGATCGCCGCCGGCATCATCGACCCGGCCAAGGTGACCCGCAGCGCGCTGCAGAACGCCGCCTCCATCGCGGCGCTCTTCCTCACCACCGAGGCCGTCATCGCGGACAAGCCCGAGAAGTCCGCCCCGGCCATGCCCGGTGGCGACGACATGGGCGGGATGGGCGGTTTCTGACCCAGCCCCGCGGCATACGACAACCGGGCGGTTTCCTTTCGGGGAAGCCGCCCGGTTTCGTATGCCGCGGGCTCGCCGCGGCACCGGCTTCCGGGTCGCCTGTGTCGCCCGGTTTCGTATGCCGCGGGGCTGGCCGTGGCCTGCCTGATGTCCTCAGCGCGGCGCCCGGACGAGTTCGAGGGCCAGGTCGGTGGTCGCGGTGACGTAGGCGTCCGGGTCGTCGGGGACGTCGGGACCGAGTTGTTCGAAGAGGATGCAGCCGACGGTGCCGAGGACGAGGTTCCACGCGCCCAGGCCGCGCAGGAGCAGGGTCGGGGGGAGGCCCGCTGAGCGGACGAGTGGGTCGTCGAGGAGGCTGGCCAAGGCGCGAGTGGCGACGGCCGCGGTGGCTGCCGGGCCCGCCTCATCGGTCTGCGCGCCGGCGTCGCTGCAGGCGAGGCCGCGCAGGACCGTGAGGAGATGGGCCTGGACGCGCGTGCCCGCCGGGGTCGTTCGCTCCGCGGGGGCGTGGTATTCGGGGACGGGGGAGCCGTAGATGAGGGCGTACTGGTGCGGGTGGGCGCGGGCCCACTGCCACAGGGCGGAGGTGATGGCGCGAAAGCGTGCCTCGGCCCGAGCCGCGGTGGCCGCCGGCGTGTCGACCCCGTCGTCGACTGCCGCGAGGGCCGCATCCACGGCGTCGCCCAGCTCGTTGTAGGCGCGGACGATGAGCAGGGTGAGCAGGTCGTCCCGGGAGGCGACGTAACGGTAGAGGGCCGAGGGAGCCAGGCCCAGGTCCCGGGCCACGGCGCGCAGGGAGAGGGCGGCGGCGCCTGAGCGGGCGAGGTGACGGGTGGCCACCGCGAGGATTTCCTCTTCGAGAGCGGCCCGGTTGCGGGCTCGGATTCCCTGGGCGGGCGTGTCGGTCATGGAGCCAGCATCTCATATGGCGAGACCAGTGGTCACGAAAAAGAACACTGTTCTTGCCAATCTGTCGAGATCAGTGTTCACTGTTCCTATCAGTGAACACTGATCTCGACAGTGACGGGAGTACTCATGTCTCGCATCCTTGTTGTCGGCGCAGGAGGCATCGGAACCGCGAGCGCGGTCCACCTGCTCGCCGCGGGTCACGACGTCATCGTGGCCACGCGCAGCGGCGAGCCCGGCCGTGACCCGCTCGCCGGGGCTCACGGTCTGGCCCTCGACGCGACCGACGCCGCTGCGCTCACCCGCGCCACCCGGGGCTGTGACGCCCTTGTCAACGCGGTCAACCCCCCTCAGTACACCCGGTGGGAGCGGGACTGGCCGCCGCTGGCGGCCGCCTTCCTCGAGGCCGCGCAGGCCACGGGCGCCGGGTTGGTCACGGTCTCCAACCTCTATGGCTACGGGCAGGTGACGGCACCCATGACCGAGGCCACCCCGCTGCGGCCCAACGGCAGCAAGGGCCGGGTGCGCGCGGCCATGTGGGAGGAAGCGCTCGCCGCTCACGAGGCCGGCCGGCTGCGGGCCACCGAGGTCCGCGCCAGTGACTATTTCGGGCCCGGGGCTCGCTCAGGCGTCAGCATGCTCAACCGGTTCGTCATCGCCCCGGCTGCTCGCGGCCGCACGGCGCGCCTGGTGGTCGGGGTCCCCGATGCGCCCCACTCGTGGACCTACCTTGCCGACATCGGCGCCCTCGTCGCCACGCTCGCGACCGACGATCGCGCCTGGGGTCGCCCGTGGCATGTGCCCACGGCGCCACCCCGGACCATGGCCCAGGTGGCCGCCGACGTCGCCGGGCTGTGCGGCATACCCGCCCCGACGGTGCGCCCGCTGCCGGGAGCCGTCCGAGCCGCGATGCGGGTGATACCCCTGATCCGCGAACTGGACGAGACCCGCCACCAGTTCGAGCGGCCCTTCGTGCTCGACTCCCGCGCCGCGACCGCGACGTTCGGGCTGGCCGCGACGCCGTGGCGAGGGGCCCTTGCGGCCACCCTCGCCCACGGCGAGGTCGGCACCACCACGGTCGCCGCCGGGTCGCCCCGGTGACCCGACCCTGGTGAGCCGACCAGGTCGAGTGGACCCGTCGAGCCGGCCCCGGCGAGCCGAGCCGGTCGAGGCAGGCCTGTAGAGCCGAGCCCGTTGAGCCGAGCCCGTCGAAGTGACGAGGACGATTGGCCCGTCGAGCCCGGGCCGACCCGATGAGCGGGCCGGCCCGGCCTCCGGGCCAGGCGGTTAGTGACTGAACATCTGGGTGGCCTGCGCCTCGGCATCGGCGTACTGGGCGCCGGCGGCCGAAAGCACACGGCCGATGCTGTCGAGCGCGGACTTGACCTGGTTCTGGGTGGCCTGCCACTGACCGACGACCCCCTGGAACTGGGTGGCCGCGCTGCCGCGCCACGCGTCTTGAAGGGCGGTCAGCCGCGACATCATCGACTGGACCTGGCTTTCGAGGTCGCTGCCGATGCGGACGATGTCCGCGGATGCGGCGTGGATGCGGTCGGTGTCGACCTGGAACTGTGCTGCCATCGTGGGCTCCTTGCCTTGTGTGGTGACCCCGTGTCACCTCCTGGAATCGACACTAGGCACTTTCGGCGAACGGCCTCGAAAGTTATCCACAGGCCCCGAGCGGGCGGCATACCCTGGGCGAATGGCCGTGCTCATCGACCCGCCCACGTGGCCCGCGCATGGGCGGGCGTGGTCGCACCTGGTCAGTGATGCCTCGATCGAGGAGTTGCACGCCTTCGCGGCGGCCCTGGGATTGCCGCGGCAGGGTTTTGAGGGGGACCACTACGACGTTCCCGAGGACTTGTATGCCGCGGCGCTCGCCCTGGGTGCCCGCCCCGTCGAGCCGCGGGTCTTACTTGAAGCGTTGCAGCACAGCGGGTTACGGATGACCAAGCGGCGCGGCGACAAGGGCGTGGCGCGGGCGGCGGGGGTCGAGTTGGCGTCGGGTACGGTCGCGGACATCGACCTGCTGCTGTCGGCGCGCCCGGTCGCCGAGGCACGGGTGTTCGCGGCCATGGTGTTCGTGCGCGATGCGGCCGGGCACTTCGCCGTCGTGCATTCGGTGCGGCGTCAGGAATGGGGGTCCCCCGGCGGCTGGCGTGAACCAGGGGAGTCGGTGCGGGACAACGCTCTTCGTGAGGTGTTCGAGGAGACCGGGCTGGAGTTGGAGGCGGGGGCGCTCCGGCCGTGGGGGTACGAGCGGTTTCGCCACGTCAGCGGCCCGTTGGTGTGTCTGCCGGAGCGGGACGTGCTGCAGACGTTCACGGCCACCGTCGAGGGTGTCCGCCCGGCCCTGTCCGCCTCCCTGTCGGACACCTCGGCGCGCCGCTGGGTGACGCCGACCGAGTATGCCGCTCTGTGTCGCGACCAGTTCTGGTGGCCGCTCGCCGAGCGGCTCCTGTAACGCTCTCGCCGAGGAACTTCGCACCGGAAAGGTGCACTTGACCCCCCGACCGTAGGGGTGCGAAGTGGACGTTGGGTGCTTCAGGCGGGAAAAGTAGGGACCCAAGGGGTGGGGGTGCGCGCGGATTTGGGCCACACCAAACCCTCGACTACCCTGGGAGACGACCAATGACCGCCGGTCTCGCGACTGCACCCGCAGTCGCGACGAAGGTTCCGCCGCGAGCGGGCGTCCAGCGCAGGCCACGATCGACACCCGTTGGGTATGCCGTGTGCGTCCCGACAGTGAGCCCCGTGCCCTGCGCCGGGGCCTTTTTTTGTGGCTCCTTCACCGGTGGACGACCGAAACGGAAGGAGGCCTCATGTCCCGATCCGAGAAGGCGACGGCGATCGCCGAGCTGACTGAGAAGTTCCGCTCGAGCAACGCTGCGGTCCTGACCGAGTACCGCGGGCTGACGGTCAAGCAGCTCACCGAGTTGCGGACCACCCTGCGCGGCCATGCGACCTACGCCGTGGTCAAGAACACGCTGACCGAGCTTGCCGCCCGGGATGCCGGAGTCGACGCCTTCGAGGGGCAGCTGGCCGGACCGTCGGCCATCGCCTTCATCGAGGGCGATCCGGTGACGGTGGCCAAGAGCCTGCGTGACTTCGCCAAGGCAAACCCCCTCCTGGTGATCAAGGGCGGCGTGCTCGAGGGCAAGGCCCTCAGCGCCGCGGAGATCACCAAACTCGCGGACCTCGAGTCCCGCGAGGTGCTCCTGGCCAAGCTGGCTGGCGCGATGAACGCCTCGCTCAGCAAGGCCGTCTACCTCTTCGCTGCTCCGTTGTCGAAGGCCGCTCGCACGGTCGACGCACTCCGGGCCAAGGTCGAGGCCAACGACGTCGCCGCGGGTGGCGACGCGGAGTGACCCTCCGCCCGGGCCACCGGGCCGGTCACTCCACCACGTAAACCGCCACTCACGGCATACAAAAGTTCAGGAAGGAAGCCAGACATGGCCAAGCTCAGCACCGAAGAGCTCCTTGACGCCTTCAAGGAGATGACCCTCATCGAGCTCTCCGAGTTCGTCAAGGAATTCGAAGAGACCTTCGGCGTGACCGCCGCCGCCCCCGTCGCCGTGGCCGCCCCGGCCGCCGGTGGTGGCGACGCCGCCCCCGCCGAGGAGGAGAAGGACGAGTTCGACGTCGTCCTCGTCGCCGCCGGCGAGAAGAAGATCGCCGTCATCAAGGAGGTCCGTTCGATGACCTCCCTCGGCCTCAAGGAAGCCAAGGACCTCGTGGACAGCGCCCCCAAGGCCGTCCTGGAGAAGGTCGACAAGGCGACCGCCGACAAGGCCAAGGACCAGCTCGAGGGCGCCGGCGCCACCGTCGAACTCAAGTGAGTCGACGCGTCGCTTGACGCGCACCGCACGCCGGGAGGGCCCGGCATACCGCTTCAGTGCCGGTATGCCGGGCCCTCACCTTTGTCTGCCGCCTCGCCCCCGGCCCTTGGTATGCCGCCCTCCCCAGCCTTTGTGATGCCGGGCCCTCACCTTTGTCTGCCGCCCCTCCGCAGCCTTCGTATGCCGCCCTCCCAGCCTTTGTGATGCCGGGCCCTCACCTGTTGGAGGCCGCCTCGCCCCCGAACTTGGTATGCCGCCCTCCCAGCCTTTGTGATGCCGGGCCCTCACCTTTGTCAACCGCCCCTCCGCAACCTTCCTATGCCGGCACTGACCCGCCCTGTGCGTGCCGTGGCGGCCCGCGCTGTGCGTGCCGCCGACCCGCCCCCGCCTTTTCGCGCCTACGTGCGCCGGCTCGGAGGCGGCACGCCGCTTTCAGGGAGCGTTTGGGCGCATCGAAAGTACGCGACTCGCCGTCCGCAGCGAGTCGAGACGGCAAGTTGCGTACTTTCGATGCGCGTGCAGGGTGCGTGCCGCAAGCCACAGGCGCGTTGGGCTTGACTGGGGGCGCCGCGGCATACATCCTGTTGGCGTTGCCCGTGTGACGCGCCTTGTGGGTGCGGGAGTGGGCAACCGGCGAAAGCCCGCAGATCCCCGGTGGGAGGGATTTGACAGGGCTTGTTTTCCATGCCCGGAATTGATATGATGGGCCCTTGCGCCATCTCCTCCCGTGACCCTCATCGTTGAGCGGGTCCTTCGACGTGCCCGTCGCAGGTTCGTTCTCCGCGGTCATTGGGCGGCGGCGGCGCGGCCACCCTGAAGTCTCCAGGCCGTTGGAAGGACCCTCCTTGGCTGCGCGCACCGCGTCCCAGACAACTGCTCCCGCACGGACGGCTTCGGGCCGTCTGTCCTTCGCGAAGATCCGCGAGCCCCTCGAAGTCCCCGACCTCCTCGCTCTCCAGACCGAGAGTTTCGACTGGCTGCTCGGCAACGAGCGCTGGCAGGCCCGGGTCGCGGCGGCCAAGGCGGCCGGGCGCAGTGACGTACCCGACCGTTCCGGGCTCGAGGAGATCTTTGAGGAGATCTCGCCGATCGAGGACTTCGGCGGGTCGATGTCGCTGTCGTTCCGCGACCACCGCTTCGAGGACATCAAGTACTCGATCGAGGACTGCAAGGAGCGCGACCAGACCTATTCCGCGCCCCTGTTCGTCACCGCCGAGTTCATGAACAACATGACCGGTGAGATCAAGAGCCAGACCGTCTTCATGGGCGACTTCCCGCTCATGACCGAGCGCGGCACGTTCATCATCAACGGCACTGAGCGCGTCGTGGTCTCCCAGCTGGTCCGGTCGCCGGGCGTCTACTTCGAGCGGGCCGCCGACAAGACCTCCGACAAGGACATCTACACCGCCAAGGTCATCCCGAGCCGGGGCGCCTGGCTGGAGTTCGAGATCGACAAGCGCGACATGGTCGGCGTGCGCGTCGACCGCAAGCGCAAGCAGTCGGTCACCGTGCTCCTCAAGGCGCTCGGCTGGACCGAGGCCCGGATCCTCGAGGAGTTCGGCGACTACGAGTCGATCCGGCTCACCCTGGAGAAGGACAACGTCGCCGACCAGGACGCCGCCCTCATCGACATCTACCGCAAGTTGCGCCCGGGCGAGCCGCCGACCAAGGAGGCCGCGCAGACCCTGCTCGACAACCTCTACTTCAACGGCAAGCGCTACGACCTGGCCAAGGTCGGTCGCTACAAGATCAACAAGAAGCTCGGCATCGAGGGCGACCCCGCGCAGTCGACGCTGACCATCGACGACATCGTGGCCACCATCCGCTACCTCGTCGCCCTGCACGCCGGCGAAGAGGTCCTCCCGGGCCGGCGCCGCGGCGAGGACGTCGAGGTGCGCGTCGAGACCGACGACATCGACCACTTCGGCAACCGCCGCCTGCGCAACGTCGGCGAACTCATCCAAAACCAGGTCCGCACCGGTCTGTCCCGGATGGAGCGGGTCGTGCGCGAGCGGATGACGACCCAGGACGTCGAGGCGATCACGCCCCAGACCCTCATCAACATCCGTCCGGTCGTGGCCGCGATCAAGGAGTTCTTCGGCACCAGCCAGCTCTCCCAGTTCATGGACCAGAACAACCCGCTCGCGGGCCTGACCCACAAGCGGCGCCTCTCGGCCCTGGGCCCCGGTGGTCTCTCCCGCGACCGCGCCGGCATGGAAGTCCGTGACGTCCACCCGAGCCACTACGGCCGGATGTGCCCGATCGAAACTCCTGAAGGCCCGAACATCGGCCTCATCGGCTCGTTGGCGTCCTACGGGCGGATCAATCCGTTCGGCTTCATCGAGACCCCCTACCGCAAGGTCGAAAAGGGTCGCCTCACCGACGAGGTCCACTACCTCTCGGCCGACGAGGAAGACGAGCACGTCATCGCGCAGGCCAACGCCACGCTCGACGCGGACGGCGTCCGGTTCGCCCACGAGCGCGTCCTCGTGCGCGTCAAGGGCGGCGAGGTCGAATACGTCCCGGCCGAGGACGTCGACTACATCGACGTCTCCGCGCGCCAGATGGTCTCCGCGGCCACCGCGCTCATCCCCTTCCTCGAGCACGACGACGCCAACCGCGCCCTCATGGGGTCGAACATGCAGCGTCAGGCCGTGCCGCTCGTGCGCGCCGAGGCCCCCCTCGTGGGCACGGGCATGGAATACCGCGCCGCCGTCGACTCCGGTGACGTCGTCGTCGCCGAGAAGGCCGGTGCGGTCCACGAGGTGTCCGCCGACCTGGTGACCGTCGCCAATGACGACGGCACCTACCGCACGTACAAGATCAACAAGTTCATGCGGTCCAACCAGGGCAACTCCTACAACCAGCGCGTCGTCGTCTCTGAAGGCGACCGCGTCGAGGCCGGGGCGCTCATCGCCGACGGGCCCGCGACCGAGGGCGGGGAGATGGCCCTGGGCCGCAACCTGCTCGTGGCGTTCATGCCCTGGGAAGGTCACAACTACGAAGACGCGATCATCCTCAGCCAGCGCCTGGTCCAGGACGACGTCCTCTCCTCGATCCACATCGAAGAGCACGAGGTCGACGCCCGCGACACCAAGCTGGGCCCCGAGGAGATCACCCGGGACATCCCCAACGTCTCCGACGAAATCCTCGCCGACCTCGACGAGCGCGGCATCATCCGCATCGGTGCCGAGGTCCGCGACGGCGACCTGCTCATCGGCAAGGTCACGCCCAAGGGTGAGACCGAGCTGACCCCGGAGGAGCGCCTGCTCCGCGCCATCTTCGGCGAGAAGGCCCGCGAGGTCCGCGACACCTCCCTCAAGGTGCCCCACGGCGAGACCGGCACCGTCATCGGGGTCAAGGTCTTCGACAAGGACAACGGTGACGAGTTGCCCCCGGGCGTCAACCAGCTCGTGCGGGTCTATGTCGCCAACAAGCGCAAGATCACCGACGGTGACAAACTCGCCGGCCGCCACGGTAACAAGGGCGTCATCTCCAAGATCCTGCCCGTCGAAGACATGCCCTTCCTCGAGGACGGCACCCCTGTCGATGTCGTGCTCAACCCGCTCGGCGTCCCGGGCCGGATGAACATCGGCCAGATCCTCGAGTTGCACCTCGGCTGGGCCGCGAGTCGCGGCTGGCAGGTCGAGGGCAACCCCGACTGGGCGCAGCACCTCTCCGACGAGGCCCGCGATATCCCTCCCGGCACCCGGGTGGCCTCGCCCGTCTTCGACGGCGCCAAGGAGGAGGAGATCATCGGTCTGCTCGACTCCACCCGCCGCACCCGCGACGGGCAGCGCCTCGTCGACGGCTCCGGCAAGGCCCGGCTCTTCGACGGCCGCTCCGGCGAGCCGTTCCCCGAGCCGGTCTCCGTGGGCTACATGTACATCCTCAAGCTCCACCACCTCGTCGACGACAAGATCCACGCCCGTTGCACCGGTCCGTACTCGATGATCACCCAGCAGCCGCTCGGCGGTAAGGCCCAGTTCGGTGGCCAGCGCTTCGGGGAGATGGAGGTGTGGGCCCTCGAGGCCTACGGCGCGGCATACGCCCTGCAGGAACTCCTCACCATCAAGTCCGACGACGTCAACGGCCGCGTCAAGGTCTACGAGGCCATCGTCAAGGGCGACAACATTCCCGAACCCGGCATCCCCGAGTCCTTCAAGGTCCTCATCAAGGAGATGCAGTCCCTCTGTCTCAACGTCGAGGTGCTGTCCAGCGACGGGCAGACCATCGAGATGCGCGAGGCCGAGGACGACGTCTTCCGGGCCGCCGAAGAACTCGGTATCGATCTGTCCCGGCGCGAGCCCAGCTCGGTCGAAGAGGTCTAAGACCAGGCGTCGGTATGCCGTGAGCTCACCTCCCGCGGTGACCTCACGGCATACCGGAAGCCAGTCCCGGACCACCCCAGAACTGAACTTTCACGGCATACGAAAGAAGGAAGCACCACGTGCTTGACGTGAACGACTTCGACCTCCTCCGCATCGGCCTCGCGACCGCCGACGACATCCGCGCCTGGAGCCACGGCGAGGTCAAGAAGCCCGAGACGATCAACTACCGCACCCTCAAGCCGGAGAAGGACGGGCTCTTCTGCGAGAAGATCTTCGGCCCGACCCGCGACTGGGAATGCGCCTGCGGCAAGTACAAGCGGGTCCGGTTCAAGGGCATCATCTGTGAGCGCTGCGGCGTCGAGGTGACCCGGGCCGCGGTGCGCCGCGAGCGGATGGGCCACATCGAGCTCGCCGCGCCGGTGACCCACATCTGGTACTTCAAGGGCGTCCCGAGCCGGCTCGGCTACCTGCTCGACCTGGCCCCCAAGGACCTTGAGAAGGTCATCTACTTCGCGGCCTACATGATCACCAGCGTCGACGAGGAGCAGCGGCACGCCGACCTGCCCTCGCTCGAGGCCCAGATCCAGGTCGAGAAGAAGGAGATCGAGAACCGGCGCGACGCCGACATCGAGACCCGCGCCAAGAAGCAGGAGGCCGACCTGGCCGCCCTTGAGGCCGAGGGTGCCAAGGCCGACGCCAAGCGCAAGGTGCGCGACTCGGCCGAGCGCGAGATGAACGCCATCCGTCGCCGCGCCGACCAGCAGGTCGAGCGCCTCGACCAGGTCTGGGACCGGTTCAAGAACCTCAAGGTCCAAGACCTTGAGGGCGACGAGATCCTCTACCGCGAGATGCGCGACCGGTTCGGGTTGTACTTCGAGGGCGGTATGGGCGCGGCGGCCATCCAGAAGCGCCTGGAGACCTTCGACCTCGACGCCGAGGCCGAGGTGCTTCGCGAGATCATCGCCACCGGCAAGGGCCAGCGCAAGACTCGCGCGCTCAAGCGGCTCAAGGTCGTCTCGGCCTTCCAGACGACGACCAACCAGCCGGCCGGCATGGTGCTCGACGCGATCCCGGTCATCCCCCCGGACCTGCGCCCGATGGTTCAGCTCGACGGTGGCCGGTTCGCCACCTCGGACTTGAACGACCTGTACCGGCGTGTCATCAACCGCAACAACCGGCTCAAGCGACTCCTCGACCTCGGTGCGCCCGAGATCATCGTCAACAACGAGAAGCGGATGCTCCAGGAGGCCGTCGACTCGCTGTTCGACAACGG
>JAKOPT010000139.1 GCA_029778715.1 Actinomycetes bacterium
CACTGCCGCTCGCGGCTCCTGCCGCGGTCGTGGTGGACGTGGTGGTGTTGCCTGAGCAGGCGACAAGGGCGAGGGCGGCTCCGGCCGCCACGAGCCCGCTGGTGAATCGCCGCAGAGTCATGAGTGATGTCCTTCGTGGATGGTGGCGCTCGAGTGGGGGCGGAGGTGCTGGTTGATGACGCGATGCCATTTGAGGTGGGGCAGCTCAGGTCGGACGGCCGCCAGGCCGCTGCCGTACTTGCTGATCCGGATCGGCCGGTGACCGAGGCGCCACAGGGCGTGGTCGACGAGAGTGGGGGTCGCGCCGGCCTTTGTCTCGACGATCGCCAGGCCGGGCCGGTCGAGGTCTCCCTGCGCGGGCCCGAGGGCGGTCCATCCGGGCACCGTGTCGATGGTCACCCGATCAGGGCCGAGGGCCAGGGTGCTCCGGCGGTAGGTCGTGGACAACATCGGCACGAGTGAGGCCACGTCAAGGGTGTCGATCTGGGCCGCGGCCAGTCGGTCGGCGATGAAGGCGGCTCCGGCCGCGGTGAGGCCGGCCTCCTCGACATCGGGATGCTCGATGCGCTCCTTGACGGTGGTGCCACGCGGCCCGCGGGTCTTGACCTCGAGGAATGTGGCCCCGCTGTCGAGGTAGCTGCGGGTGCGGATCTTGGCCCGGCGGCGGCGCTTCTGGCCGGCGGCCCGGAAGCACTGGACGTCGAGGGTGTCGAGATAGACCGTGCGGTAGGCGAAGTCGCGGACCCCGTCGATGTCCAGCACCTTGGCGTGGCCGACGGTGGCTTGGAACAGGGTGGGAAGCAGCCGCCGGGGCACGACGTACTTGCGGTCCACCCGGGTCAGCCTCGATGCGCTGGTGACGAGGTCGTCCAGGCTGATCGGGGCGAGCGCTTCGAGGTCCATGGTCGGGGCGGCGAGTGTGGCGATGGGCGACGGGGCGGGGGCGTAGGCCGGGCTCATCGCACGTGCTCGTCGTGCGAGGCAGGACGCACGCTGCCGGCGCGTCCGACCAGGGGGAGGGGGGTATGCCGCACCGAGACGAGCGTGGTGTCGTTGACCAGGTCGGTCTTCACGACCGAGATCTCGTGGACGGTGCCGCCGAGGACGCGCTCCACGTGGGCGTGCAGGGCCGAACGATCTCCGTGCGCCCGGTCCAGGACCAGCGTCTGGCGGACGCTGCGGGTGGCGATCCGCGGGTGGTCCCCGATCCACAGCGTCACCACGACCAAGGCCATGAGGGCACCGATCATCGGGACGGCGTCGGCGCCGAGCCCGGCCAGCAGCCCGATCGCGAGGGCGCCGAAGTAATAGGCGATCTCGGTCTGGGTGAGTTCCTCGGACCGCAGCCGGATGATGGACAGGACCCCGAAGAGGCCGAGCCCGACACCGGCGCTGGCCACCCCCGATGCGGTGAGGGCGGCGGCTACGGCGAATACCCCCACG
>JAKOPT010000140.1 GCA_029778715.1 Actinomycetes bacterium
CGGCGTCCCGGTCTTGTAGTCGATGAGCATCCAGGTGCCGTTCTGCCGCTGCACCAGCCGGTCGATGACACCCCTGAATGCGATTCCGTTCACCCGCACCGAAAACGGCACCTCGCGGTGGTCGCGAACAATCCCCTGCATCAGGGGGGACGCGAGGAACCGGGCGTAGAGTTCCTGGAACTCCGCAGCCCGGGCAGGGTCAAGCCCGTACTGCCGCAGCACCGCGACGGGATCCCGGCCGCGGAAGACCTCGTGGACGACCAAACCGCGGGTCACCGCGTCATCTTTGGTCGTTCCGGCGGAGGCCGGGCCGCGGAGGTACGCCTCAACCTCGCTTGCCGAGTAGGCACGTTCCCTCTTCCCGTTGGAAGGGATACACGCCGGAACCTCCGGCGCGGGGATGTCGTCG
Source organism: Actinomycetes bacterium (assembly GCA_029778715.1). GTDB lineage: Bacteria > Actinomycetota > Actinomycetes > Actinomycetales > Dermatophilaceae > Phycicoccus_A. The sequence goes on from JAKOPT010000140.1 coordinate 410, forward strand.
GGAACCGGCAGGCAGACCGGGGCGATCTCCTGCACGTCGACCGGGATTGCCGCGGGGTCAAGGGTGAGCGGGATGCGGAGCGTCCCGAGGCCGGCTTCGCCCCGGGCGTAGACCTCGTCGCATAGCCCGAGACAGTGCGCGAGCCAGGCCATCCGGGTCTTCCCGTCCGCGAGGCTCTCCGGGGCCGCGTCCGGCATCTCCCCGCAGAGGATGAGGTGATCTTTTGCCCGGGTGACCGCAACGTAGAAGAGCCGTTTACGCTCCGCCTCCTCCTTCTGCCGGTGCTCGTCCTTGAGAATCCGCAGGATGGGCGTCTCCTCGCGCTCGTGATCGTTTGCCGGGTTCGGTATCGAGACCCCGAGCAGCAACCCCTCCTCCACCATGATCGTGCCCCTGTCGGACCGGGGTGTCTCTGCGAGGTCGGGAACGACGACGACCGGGAACTCAAGCCCTTTCGCGGCGTGCACCGTCATGATCGAGACCGCGTCCGTGGAGGCGAGGTCGAGGGGAGCATCCCCCTCCCGTTGTGTGTCGTCGATACAACGGCCAAGTTCTGCGACAAACTCTGGAAGTGTGGAGAATTCGGCATCCCTTGCAAGGGCGATCAGTTTCTCAACGTTCGCCGCGGCCTGCTCGCCCCCGGCCGTCCCGCCGAA
>JAKOPT010000141.1 GCA_029778715.1 Actinomycetes bacterium
CCCTTTCTTCCAGGTACTGCGACCGCGCGATGTCATCGACGATCATCTGCGCCTGGATGCGCAAGGTGTCGATGGTCTTCTCGTCGGGCTCCTGCCCAGGATTGTCGCTGCGCCACCGTTGGACCATCATCTGAAACTGTTGGTCATGTAGCCACGTCATGATGTTCTCCTTTGCGACGACGGTGGCGGGGGCACCACTTTGGGGGGCGAGGTCAGGACAAGGCGCGGTAGACGCTGGATCGTGAAATGCCCAGGGAACGGGCGATATTCGCTCTAGGGGTGCCTGCGGTGTCGAGGGTGTGTACGGCGGCGATGGTGTCGGCGGGCAGTTTCGGCCGGCCCGGTATTCGCCCGGCTGCTCGGGCTGCGGCGACCCCGGCGGCGGATCGTTCGCCCGCTAGTGCGCGTTCGAATTGGGCGACGGCGGCGAAGACGTGGAAGACCAGCCGGCCCCCGGCGGTGGTGGTGTCGATGGCCTCGGTGAGGGAGCGCAGTTCGATTCCTCGGGCATCGAGGTCGGCGGCGACGCTGAGTAGGTGCGGCAGGGAGCGGCCGAGTCGGTCCAGTCGCCACACCATCAGCACATCCCCGGTGGTGGCGGCGGCCAGCAGCGCGGTCAGGGCGGGGCGGTCATCGCGCCCGCCGGACATCTGCTCTGTCCAGACATGCTCGACCCCAGCGTCTTTGAGCGCTTGCACCTGCATATCGACACTTTGGTGTGTGGTCGACACGCGGGCGTAGCCCAGGAGCGTCATCGCTGGTCGTCGAGCTCGATGGCGCGCTGGCGCCGCTGGGCGGCGGTGTCTTTCGCCTTGGGTGCTGCCATGCCCGTGATGCTGGCACGGGCCTCTGACAATTCAGCCCGGCCACCGGGCGTTGAGGTTCGTACCAGCATCGATGACGCAATAGTGCAATGATGTAATTACGTCTTTACGTCTGCACTGAGATCCAAGGTTCGGTTAACCCGCACTCGACTGCTGTCTTATCGACCACTGCTGCTCGCCGCGCGGTCCTAGCCCATCGGGCCGGGGTGCTTTCCCTGTGGGCTTGTATCGCGCGTCTAGTTCCGCGATCGCTTCCTCGATGGTGATCGAACCCGAGGCGATCTGAACAAGCCGGTCAACGTCTTCCCGGCTTGGGCTCAAGACCCTCCAGGCGACCACTGCCGATCACGTTGAGCACTTTCCAAGCTTGCTTGGGCTCCAACCCGGCCACGGCGGCGTCGATGTAGTCCTGGTTCGCGATCGCCATCCCCACCCTCCATCATGTTGGGCCATTCTCCTCCCGAGGTACGACGGATTCAGCACCCATGCCGACCGGGCCCCCTGACATGCCGGGCAACCCGTAGCGCCCCTGGCGCGGGTTTCAGGATGAGCGCGTTGCTCGAGACCGCTGCCCAGGAGCCACCCCTTGGCCTGTTGCGTACGAACAGCCGAGCAGGTACAATCAGAAACGTACCCGGTACACGAAACGTACCTATCGTATGGATGGGAGTCTCCCGCTATGGCCGTTAAGAGCACCGCCGCCGCGTCCGCCCTGGCTGATGCGTTCGCCGCGCTGAGCGTGGAGGGCAAGCCGGTGACCGTGCGGTCCCTGCGCGAGCGGGCAGGGGTCAGCACGGATGCGGCCGGTGAATGGCTACGCACCAACCGGCCCGCACGGGATGTCTCCCCGGTGCCGGCCGATGTGCTGGTGCGGGTTCTGGATCCGCTGTGGTCGGCGGCGGTGGCCGCTGCCCGCGACGAGCAGGCCGAAACCGCCGCCGCCGAGCGGGCCGCCTTGGTCCAGGCCGAGACCGATGCCCTGGCCGAGCTGGCCGCCGCGATCACCCGCGCCGAGACCGCCGAGGCCGAAGCGACGCAACTACGCCGCGAGCTCGCTGACCTCGACACCCGTCGCGCCGCCGCCGAGACCGCCCGCAACGAACACGCCGCCCTCGCCGCCGCCGCAACCAAAGACGCCGCCGACGCCCGCGCCCTCGCCCACAGCGCCGAACTACTCGCCGCCGAAGCCCAGGCCACCGCCCGCACCCTGCGCGAAGTCCTCGACACCATCAGCAAAAACACCAAGGACGAAACCAACACGAAGTGACCGTTTCACGTAATGACGCAATTACGGCATTACGTCATATGTGCGGACGTCGTGCCGCGTGGCTACAGCGAGAAAGTTCGTGATGGTGAGTCTCTAGAGGCCACGGTCCCAACTCTCGCGTGACGTACTGATGCAACTGCGTCAATGCGCTATTGCGTCTTTACGTCTTTACGTCTTGTTGGAGGAGAGCCACTGTTCGGCCAGTTCGGTGAGGATTTTGCTCATACTGGTTTCTCGATCCAGAGCGGCCTGCTTGAGCGCTCGAACGGTCGCACGGGGCAGGTAGACCGTCGCCCGCTGCATATCGTCGGCGGGGGAACGGAATGCCTCGGCTGCCCGACGACCGGGCTCGGTCTTGACCCGGGCGGCCATCTTGGAAGTCAGATCAGACATGGACAAGCGCCTTCATTAGTTCGGTGAGTACGTCGTCGTAGCCGTGCAGATAGGCCGGCGCGGTTCCGTAGGCGCGGCGAACATCTTCGCGCCGCACGATCGGAGTGGAGACGACCGGCACGCCTTCGCCTTCCAGGAGTGCTTTCACCTCGTCGGCTAGGCGCGTGCGTAGGTCGACCCCGGTGAGCAGGACTGCGGTGGGTCGGTGGGCGGTGATTTCCAGGGTGGGCCACACGCGGCGCACGTCGAGGGGAGAGGCGCCGGTAGGGACGACAACGAGATCGGCGATGTCGATGGCTTCCTGGATGACCTGGGCGGTCCCAGGTGGAGTATCGACGATCGTCAGTTCACGGTCGGAGTTGACGGTGAGCGGACGGGTGGCCGGCAGAACAGGGAAGGGCAATGGGTTGTCGCCCTGGGCGTCGGTGGCCCATTCCAAGGCCGAGCCCTGGGGATCAGCGTCGATGAGCTCGACGTCGATACCTCGACGATGGGCTGCGGTGGCCAGGTAGACCGCGCTGGTGGTCTTGGCCACCCCACCCTTGGTGTGTACCAGAGACAAGATCGGCATGGACGAACCATACGTCGCAGCGCAATGACGCATATGCGTCAACACGCCGTTACGTCATAACGTAATTGCATCTTCACTGTTCGGGGGCTTGTACCGCTCCTGTGGTGAGGTTCACCGGTTGCCGGCCGCATGCGGTGGGTGTCGGTCTAGCTGAATGGCGGGGACGAGGGCCCTGTGGCTCGCGCCCGGTTTAGGTTGTTGTTGCTCAGATCGAAACCGGCGCGGGTTGCTTGACGAGAAGTTGACTGATCGGCGTACGCTTAAGAGGCCTTGGTGAAGAGCCAGGGAAGTGGAGCCGGGAGCCAGCACGTTTTGCTTGGTCGCCCGGCTCTCGCGCGTTGTGGAGCTTTTTCAATCCAGATTCACGCGATGCACCGTCACCAGGGGCGCGATGGCAGCGCGCGTTGCGCCTCCGGCGCCGTAGGCCCACGCCACCAGATCGGCGGCCCACAGCAGCTCATGCGCTGTAGGGCTGTCGAGGGCGACGCGGACTCGATCCGCAGCTGATTTGGTGGCCAGCGCCCCCACAACCGCCGTTCGGTCCTGCTTGTCCTGCGAGCATGATTCGATCAGCACCCGCGTGACGCCGTGGTCGGCGGCGTAGTTCCCCAGTGCCTCCAAGCAGCGCGTGCGAGCTCGCCGCTGGCTGTATTGAGTTCCGCGCCGGGCAGCGACGAAGACGTGCGCCTGGTCGATCGGTGGCGACTTGAGGAACTGAGACAAGATCCGATCTCGGTTCCGGGTTTCGGCGTGCATGTGCAGCCTGTCGCGGTTGTTCGGCTTCAGTTCCCTCATCCGTCGACGCGCGGCCGCCAGATTCGCGACCGGCACTACCGCTGCGCACAGCAGATAATCCGTCCGACACGACTCGTCAACGAACAGTTCGACGCCCAACGTAGGTCCTTTCGTTCGCCCCTGCAGCAGAGGCCTCTCACCTCTTCTAGAAGCGGCACGGGCCGTTCTACAGGGCGGGCGTGCATAGCTTTCGGTCCGGCGCGCTCGCGGGGGCCTTCCGCTCAAGTACCGAGGTTCCAGTCGCGGGGCAAGCGGAGCTCGTGGGCGTAAGCGGCGACGATTGCCGCTTCGATCTCCCGAGGCGTCATGCCAGGCGGTGGCACGCTTCCGCGCCGGTAGGCGGCCATTGAATCTCCACGCGCGGTGCTGAAGGCGTGGGCCAGCGGCCGGTGACGACCCATTCGACGGCGGCAGGGGTTGCGGCGGCCAGCGCAACGGCGTGCAGCGCGGCGCACAGTCCTAGGCCGTCGTCATCATCGTTGCCCGCGGCATCCCACATAACGCGAAGTCTTCCCGGGGCACCGTGTTAGCTGCTAACGACACGCCGAGCGGTGATCCCGCTTTTTCCGGCGCCGACCTGGCATGGTCGCGCTATGGCCCAACGCAAGACCCACAAGGGTGAACGTGGACAGATCAGCACCAGGCCGGCGCTCGTGGTCTATGAGGCCGTCAAGTCCAAAGCAGCCGAGCTCGGCATACCGATGGGGCAGTACGTGGCCGATGTGCTCGCCGAGCACACCGGCCACCCAGACCTCGTCCGTGAGCTGAACAAAGAGCGGGAGGTTCTGCCACTGGCGATGTAGCACCCGCGGCCCGGACCGCGTTTGTGCGGTCGGGCAGATGTGGACAAATCCATAGCGGTGCGATCCGAAGGCCCCAGATATGACGAAGGCCCCCATTCGGGGGCCTTGTCGAGGGTTTGAACCGAGTTACCAGCTCGGTTCCGGGTCCGCACCCGTTGCCCCTTGAAAGGGACGTGTCTGTTGCAGGACTCGTCTCACGGTAGCTCATACCTGTCTGCAGTTCTAGACGGGACGCACCGTGATTTATCGAATGGTGATCTTCGCCCGGCCGGCTACCGCGGTTGTGGCCCTTTGTTGCGCCGCCGCGGGGTGGCTCGCACCCGGCCGTGGGCGGTGCGAGTCGCCCAGGCGGGCTGTGAGCGGGGGAGTGGCGGCGGCGCCGGCACCCCGTTGCTGCCCCCTGCGGCGCCGGGGATTGTTCTTGAGCTAGAGGCCGGGGTGTGGGCCGGTGTCGGGTGTTGGGTGGGGCGTGGCCAGCGGTGGGTGCGGTTCACGGTCCCGATCGCCTATGACTTGCGCTACAACATCGCGGTGCGCCCGCTGCTGGGGGCCAATCAGGTCAGCCGGGCCGCGGTCCTGGCGGTGGCCGCCGCCCGGGCCGACTACGCCGAGTACGCCACCGGCCGTAACAGCCGCCCCACCAACGAGCGCCTAGCCGCCGACACAGGCCTGTCCGTGCGCACCGTCCAACGCGCCGACGCCGCGCTTCGCCTCTTAGGGGTCGCGACCGAGGTGCTCCGCGGCCGACAACGCACCCGCACCGAACGGCTCGCATCGTGGCGGGTGGGTGACCGGGGACGCGGCTGGGCCTCGGTGTGGGCGCTGCACGACGACGCAGCTCTCGCCCGCGCGATCACAGCGCTGTCACCCCATCCCGAAGGGTCTCTTTTCAAGAACTCCATCTCTAGTTCTTCTCTACTCACTACCGGTAGCCGGCGCCCTCCGGGCGCCGGTGGACGCGGCGCAAAGCGCCGCGCAGGCCCCGACGGCGGGGGGACCGGGTTGGCGGCAGCGTGGCGGCGCGATCCGCACGCCCCGCCGTGGGCCCGCCGGCACAGCGTGCACGCGTGGGCCAGCGTGCTGGCCGTACCCGCAGCCGCCGGTTGGGTGTCACGTGACATCAACGCGCTGATCGCCGATTGGGCGGGGGTGCATGGTTGGGTGCCCGACAACCCGCATACCGCGATCGGGTTGCTCGGGGCGATGCTGGCCTGGCACGGCGACCCCGCGGTGCGCCCGGCCGCCCTGGACGTCGCGCGCGAGGCCGCCGAGTTGGCCGACGCCCGCACCCGGGTGGCAGCCCAACTCGCCGCCCGCGACACCGCCGCCGCCGCCCGTGCGGCCGGACAGGCCGCCCTCGGCGGGGCCGGGCACACCGCCGCCCGCGCCGCCGCCGCGCAAGCGGCCGCCCGTGCGCTGTCCCGGCGCACCGCCACCGTCGCCGCCGACACCGCCGCCCACCACGCCGCGGTCCGCACCGCCCGCGGCCTGGACATCCCCTGCGGGCCGGACCCGATGACACCCGAGAATCAAAGTACGACAGGAACGTAACGGGTACACGAAGCGTACCTGTATGTACCTATGGTGACGGGCCCGCACCCTCCACGGCAAGACGGGCGGCCGAGCCCAACCAGGCGGGCGGACTCCGCTCGTTCGTCTCCCATGGCCAACCCCCGCAGCAACCCACGGCCCTTCCCTCTCCCACACG
>JAKOPT010000142.1 GCA_029778715.1 Actinomycetes bacterium
CCCGCCTCCTTCCTCGGCGTGGTCTTCCTCGCTCTTCTCATGGCCCCTCCGCTGCTTCGGCTGTTCGGCACCAGCTGAGGGCCACGGAAGGAGGACTGACATCCCAGCGGCCACACACCAACCTGACTCCCACCAGCCAACCGAAAGGACAACGCCCGTGACCCACCTCTACGCAACCCTGCACACCCTCGGGGCGACCCTGCGCGACCGGGCTGCCGCCGCGCGCGGCCAGGACCGTGAGCGCGGCGCCAGCACCCTCGAGATCGTGTTCTGGGCCGTGGCCCTGCTGGCCCTGGCCGGCATCGTCTACGCCGCGATCAACGCCTACATCCAGGGCAAGCTGCCCGGCATCAGCGGCTGACCATGCGCCCCCGACGCCACCTCGCGACCGCACGCCTACGCCGCCGCGCGTACGCGGGCGGCCGCGAGGCTGGCGTCGCCTCGATCCAGATCGTGGTGCTGATGCCCGTGCTATTCCTGCTCATGTTCGTCGGCATGCAAGCCGCGATCATCTACCACGGCCGCACCGTCGCCATCGCTGCCGCCCAAGAGGGGGCCCGCGCCGCCGCCGCCCAGAACGGGACCGCCATTGCCGGCCAGAGCGCCGCGACCGCCTTCGTCGCGGCCGCCGGCGGGGAGAGCACCCTGCAAGGCGTCACCGTCACCAGCAACCGGACCGCCACCACCGCCACCGTGGTCGTCACCGCAACCACCCTGTCAGTGATTCCGGGATGGACACCCAGCATCACCCAGAGCGCATCAGCGCCCGTGGAAAGGCTGACGCGATGAGCGGGATCCTGCGACGGCTGCGCCACCGCCAAGGACCGTCCGAGCGCGGCTCCTCCGTCGTGGAGGTCGTCATCCTCGCCCCCGCCTTGGGACTGTTCCTGGCGTTGATCATCGCCGGCGGCCGGGTCGCCGTCGCCCACCAAGCCGTCGAGGCCTCTGCCGCTGAAGCAGCCCGAGCCGCCTCCATCGCCCGCACCCAGAGCCAAGCGCAAGCCTCTGCAGAAGCCGCTGCGTCGGCCAGCCTGACCAACCAAACAACCCGATGCATCAGCACCGCAGTGACCGTCGACACGAGCGGTTTCGCCACGCCGGTCGGCACTCCCGCCTCGGTCGGGGCCACCGTGACCTGCCAGGTCGACCTTGCTGGTCTGCTACCGGGCTTGCCTAGCTCCATGAGCATCACGGCCACCGTGAGGTCGCCGTTGGACACCTACCGAGAGCGGTGAGACCCGTGCGTTGGTTGCGTGTACGCCAAGGACAGCCCGAACGAGGATCGGTCACGGTGTGGATGATCACCACCGCCCTCACCCTCGTCCTCATCGTGGGATTGGCCGTCGACCTGTCTGGCCGGGTCTACGCCAAGCAACGAGCCCAGGACATCGCCGCCGAAGCCGCCCGTGCCGGCGGGCAGCAGCTCCAAGGAGCAGCAGCCGTCCGCGGACAGGGCGCCGTCGTCGACCCCGCAGCTGCCCTCGCGGCCGCCAACACCTACATCGCCGGCGCGCCCGGAGTCACCGGCACCGCCACGATCCAAGGCGGCACCCGCGTCGTCACCGACACCACCACCACCTACACGACCAAGTTCCTCGGCATCATCGGCATCACCACCCTGACCGTCACCGGCCACGCCGAAGTGCAAGTGAACCGCGCCGTCGATGGAGTCGCCCAATGAGAACCCGCACCCGCCTGGTGGGCCTGCTGGCCACCCTGATCCTGCTCGGCATCGTGATCGGGCTCCCAGCCATCCTGCTGGCTCTCGGCGCCAACCCCATCCCTCGATCCCTGCCCACCCTCGAGCAGATCCGATCCGCTGTCACCACCCCCGACGACGGCACCCTCGCGTTGGGTGCCATCAAGGTCATCGCGTGGGCATCCTGGATCACTCTCACCGGCAGCATCCTGCTCGAGATCACCGCCCGGCTGCGCCGCCTGCCAGCCCCTCGCATCCCGGGCCTGTCAGTGCCGCAAGGGGCAGCCCGCCGGCTCGTCACCGCCGCGCTGCTGCTGTTCGTGATCTCGCCCGCCTCGGCAACCATCGCCACGGCCGCGCCCCCGTCCCCGGCATCCGCAGCCACACCGGCGGCCGTATCGACCACCGTCGACCGCGCCCCCACCACCTCCCCGGCGCCTGCAGCCGCGCCTGCAGCCGCGCCAGCAGCAGCGACCACGAAGCCGACCTACACCGTCCGGCCTGGGGACACGCTCACCGGGATCGCCGAACGCGAGCTGGGCGACTCCGAGCGTTGGCATGACATCGCCGACCTCAACCCGGCGGTCGCTGCCCATCCCGACCTCATCCACGTCGGCACCGTCCTGGTGATGCCCTCGATCCCGCCAGCCGCCGCAGGCAGCCACACGTATGTCGTTCGCGCCGGGGACATCCTCTCCGAGATCGCCCAACGCGAGCTCGGTGACGCCGACAAGTACCCGCTCATCTTCGAGGCCAGCCGCAACACCGTCCAACCCGGTGGGGGACACCTGGTCGACCCCGACGTGATCGACGTCGGCCAAATCCTCACCATCCCAGCCACCACGCCCGCGCCACCCCCTGCCGGCAGCGCCACCGCACCGTCCACGCCAACCCCCGCACCCCCGCCCCCGGCGCCGCGGCCTGCCCGACCCGATCACGACCCCACTGACCGGGAGCCAGCCGGGAGTGTCCCAGCCGTGCCGGCGGGCGCTGCTCAGACATCCCCACGACCTGCTGCCGACCCGGCCGAGGTCATCGAGGCCGCCACCCCGGCGCCCTGGGCACTGGCCGGTCTCACCGGGGCCGGGGCCATCCTGGCCGGCTCGCTGCTGACACTGCTACGCCGCCGGCGACGCGCCCAGTTCCGCAATCGCCGCCCAGGCCGAACCCTGGCAGCGCCGGCACCCGAGCTCGCTCCCGTGGAGAAGACCGTCACCACGATCGGCGGCCAGAGCGCGCCCACCGTCGAGCACATGGACGACATCCTTCGACGGCTCGCGGCCACCAGCTGCACCACCGGCCAGCCGATGCCGGTCCTGGCCGCCGTCGAGCTCACCGCCACCCACCTCGTGCTGCACCTGGCCGCCCCGGCACAGCTGCCCTCACCATGGGAAGGCACCGACGACGGGATGCACTGGAAGATCGCACCCGAGACTCCACTCGACCTGATCGGGCCACACACCCCCGACCAGCCGGCCCCGTACCCACTGCTGGTCACGATCGGGCTCGGCGACCACGAGCAGGTGTGGCTGCTGAACATCGAGGACCTCAACGTCACGATCACCGGAGACCCCATCTACGGGCAGGACTTCGCCCGCTACCTCGCCGCCGAGGTCGCCTGCAACCCGTGGTCAGCCGGAGTGCAGGTCGCCTGCCTCGGCGTCGCCTCCGAGCTCGGCTCACTCAACCCAGACCGCATCCACGTCTACGACCCAGCGGGCACCGACGGTGATCCCATCGCGGAGTTCCTCGCCGACGCCGTCGCCACCGTCGACCGAGTCGATGACGCCGACACCGACGTCACCACCGCACGCTCCCACCAGGTCGGCTCCGACGCCTGGCCGGCCCGCCTCCTGCTTGCCGACGCCGCCAACCCCAACCCTGCCCTGGA
>JAKOPT010000143.1 GCA_029778715.1 Actinomycetes bacterium
CCCGCACCCGCTGGACCCTCGGCACCGTCCCCGCCGCCGAGAACCACCCCGGCCCGTGGCGCGCATGGCTCGGCATCCCCGACGACTCGGTGACCGGCCTGCTCGACCTGCACACCCTGCTCACCGCTGGCCCGCCGCTGCCGTGGCTGGACGTGCTGGCCGAGGACGATGTGTGGTCCTACGGCCCCGCCCAGAGCGAGCACAGCGACGGGCTGGACTGGCGACGCCCGGACAGCACCAGTCGCGCCGCACTCGGGCTGCGGTCCCGCTGCGACGCCGCCGACCTGTATGCCGCCGCGCTGCTGACCGACCCCATCTACCGTCGCCGCGCCGTCCATACCGGCCACGTGGTCACCGGGACCGCCAAGCCGCTGAGCGGCAAGCTCAAGCGCGTCGAGGTCACCTGCACCCGGCTCGACTCTCGCCTACGTCCCGGCAACGCGATCACCGGCTGGGTCGGTGGACCCGCCACCAGCGCCGCTCCGTTCAGCGCCTCGGTGTCCACCGCGACCGTGCGCGCCGGTCACCTGATCCTCACCCTGTCCGGCACCACCGGAGCCGCACCCGGAGACGGCGACCCGGTGACCCTGACCACCGCCCCACCGAACCCGCACCGACAGCGCGCCGGACGCAAGACCTACCGCGCCCTTTACAGCGCCCGCCGCTCATGGTTGACCACCGGGCGCACCCCGACCGCCACCCGCCGCCCGGTGCCCCTCGACGTGCTCGTGGCCGGTGCCGAACCCGACTGACTCCGGTTGTCGGTGCTCCCGCCTACAGTGGACCCCACCAACCAAGACGACGACTGACCATCGTTGAGCGAGAAGGACATTCACCCCATGCGAACCATCCCCCGACCCGGCATCCCGGCCCCGGCAAGCCCCACACCCTCGGCCCACCCGGCACCGCCCACTGCCCGTCCCGAGCGTCACCCCGCCGCCGCGATCATGGACGACCCCACCACCGCAGGCGTCCTGCACTCCGCGTGGTCCGGCGACCCGGCCGTCGTCGTGCCCAGCCCACCCGGTGCCGGAAAGACCCGACTGGTCGCGCTGCTCGCCGCCACCCTCGCCTCCCGCGCGGACCTGCGCGTCGGCATCGCCGCCCAGACCCGTGACCAAGCCGTCGAAATCGCCCGCCGCCTCGGCGCGCTCGACTGCCCCGCGCGCCTGATCTGGCCCGGCAAACACCCCGCCCCCGACCTCAGCGACGGCACCGCCACCGTCGTCACCGGCCGCTCCGTTCGCTTCCCCAACTCCGGAGGGGGGGTGCTCATCGCCACCACCGCACGGTGGACCTACGCCGACCCCAACGTCCTCGCCGCCGACGTGCTCGTGGTCGATGAGGCGTGGCAAGCCACCTATGCCGACGTGGGCGCGCTCGGCGCATTCGCCCCCCAGATCGTCTGCGTCGGTGACCCCGGCCAGATCGAC
>JAKOPT010000020.1 GCA_029778715.1 Actinomycetes bacterium
CGTCGTGAGACAGTTCGGTCCCTATCCGCTGTGCGCGTAGGAAACTTGAGAAGGGCTGACCCTAGTACGAGAGGACCGGGTTGGACGAACCTCTGGTGTGTCAGTTGTCCTGCCAAGGGCACCGCTGATTAGCTACGTTCGGAAGTGATAACCGCTGAAAGCATCTAAGCGGGAAGCACGCTTCAAGATGAGGTTTCCATGGGGCTTAGCCCCGAGAGGTCCCCGGCTAGACTACCGGGTTGATAGGCCAGACGTGGAAGTGCAGTAATGCATGGAGCTGACTGGTACTAATAGACCGACAACTTGATACACACTTAAATTCTTTGCTCGCGTCCACTGTGCAGTTCCCGAGATACGGTCGGGACGATTGATATCTCCATAGAGTTTCGGCTGTCATAGCGAAGGGGAAACGCCCGGCTCCATTCCGAACCCGGAAGCTAAGCCCTTCAGCGCCGATGGTACTGCACTGGGGACGGTGTGGGAGAGTAGGACGCAGCCGGACAAATATTCCCAAATGGCCCGCCGATGATTCGGCGGGCCATTTGCATTATTGGACCATACTGGGATGGGTCATCGCCGGGCTGCCGTGCAGCAGTAGGCGGAGCAGATGCCCACGACACCCCGAAGGAGAGCGCCCATGCCCGACTCACGGAGCGAGCGACCCCGCCGGACCGACAGTTCGAGCAATCGCGCCGGTCGTAAACCCTGGAGGGACGCGGGCGCCGGCCAGAGCCGATGGGCCTCGCGGGGCAGCGGGGAGGACGCCGGCGATGACCGTGGACAGGGTGCGCGGCGCGGTGGTGCCGGTCGGGAGCGCGGCGGCAAGGGTTTGGGAGCGGCCCGGGGTCAATCTCGGTCGTGGGGAGCCCGCGACAACGACTCTGCGGGGGGTCGCGGTGCTGATCGACCCGGGCGTGGGGGTCCTGCAGGTTCACGCCGGGACCAGGGCTCGGAGTCGCGCAGCATGTTGCCGCCTCGCAAACCCCGGGTCCCGGAACCCCCACTGCCCGACGAGGTGACCGGCAAGGAACTGGATCGAGCCATTCATCACCAGCTGCGGACGTTGACCAAGGAGAACGCCGAAGGCGTGGCGCGGCACCTGGTCATGGTGGGCGCCCTGTTGGCCGCCGATGACCTCGAGCTTGCGTTGGCCCATGCGCAGACCGCCGCGCGCCGGGCCGGCCGGGTCCCGGCGGCGCGCGAGGCCCTGGGCATGGTCACCTATCGCATGGGGGACTATGCCCGCGCCCTCGGCGAGTTCCGGACCGTGCGCCGACTCAGCGGTTCGAACCATCTCCTTCCCCTCATGGTCGATTGCGAGCGAGGCCTCGGGCGTCATGCCCGCGCCCTGGAACTGGCAGCCTCCCCCGAGGCCCGCACCCTCACCCAGGCCGAGCGGGAGGAACTCGCCATTGTCGTCTCGGGCGTGCGCCGCGACCTGGACCAACTGAGTGCCGCCCTCCTGGCCCTCGATATCCCGGCCCTGCACCGACCGTCGTCGTATCGGCTCCACTATGCCTACGCCGACACCCTCCTCGCCCTGGGGCGCGCTACCGAGGCGCGCACCTGGTTCACCCGTGCTGCGGCCGCCGACACCGATGGCGAGACCGACGCCCTTGAGCGGCTCGACGAACTCGATGGCACCGTGGTCGTCGATCTGCTTGAGGACGCCGACGAGGACCCGCAATCGGACGAGTCCCCCACCGAGGGGGGCGAGGACCTGGAGGGTCGGCCGTGATCGGGGAGCTCGCGGCATACGAAGGAATCGTCTGCGACCTCGACGGCGTCGTCTACCGGGGCCCGACGGCCATCCCGCACGCCGTTGCCTCCCTTGGGTCGGCGGGGGTGCCGGTGCTGTACGCGACCAACAATGCCTCCCGCGAACCCGCCGTCGTCGCCGACCACCTCCGTGGCCTGGGACTGCCCGTCGCCGACCAGGCGGTGGTGACGAGTTCTCAGGCGGCCGCCTGGGTGCTCGCCGAACGCTTGGCAGTTGGAGCGTCGGTGCTCGCCGTGGGCGGCCCTGGCGTGGCGGCTGCTCTCGCCGAGCGCGGCTTCGAGGTAGCCACCGGCCAAGTTCGCGCCGTCGTCCAAGGCTATGGACCGCAGGTGCGAGCCATCGACTTGGCAGAGGCGGCGTATGCCGTGGAATCGGGTGCGCTTTGGATCGCCACCAACACCGACGCCACCCTCCCGACCGATCGCGGAATCGCCCCAGGCAATGGCACCCTCGTGGCGGCCGTGGCGAGGGCCGTCGGACGGGGACCGGACCAGGTGGCAGGCAAGCCGCAGACCCCTATCTACGAACTGGCCGCTCAGCGGCAAGGTGTCGACATCACGCACCTACTCGCCATCGGTGACCGGCTCGACACCGACGTGGCCGGCGCCCGGGCAGCGGGGATGGCCTCCCTCGTCGTGCTCACCGGAGTCGAGTCGTTGGAGAGCATCGAGCGAGCGCCCGTGGAGTTGCGGCCCACGTGGGTCGCCGCCGACCTGCGTGCCCTCGTCGACAACAACTACTGGGAGCAGGCCCGTGCCCTTACCGAGGAAGTGCGCCGACGCTGGCAAGCCCGGGACGCCCGGGACCGGAGCGAGCCAGACGGGACGCCACCTTCAGCCGGATGAGGACCCAATGCTGGGCCGGGGCACCGATCCCGAGTAGCGTGGGCCCACTGATGTCATCGGTGGCATCCCTTTTCCCGTCAGGAGCATCATGGCTAAGTCATCGATCCAGAGTTTCGTCGAACTCGCCTCCGGCCTGGGGGAGTTGACGCGGGCGCGAGCCGCTGAGGCGGTGGAGGAGTTTCTCAGCCTGACGTCGGGATCCTCACTGTCCGGCAAGAAGGTGGCGCAGCGGGCCAGCGACCTCGCCGAGGAGTTTGTCGCCGCCGCGTCGGCCAACCGGGCTCAGTTGCAGGACCTCATCCGCAAGGAGATCGAGGCCGCCCTGGGCCGACTCGATCTCGGCGGGCTCAACTCGGAGATCACCCGGCTCACCGACACCGTGCAGGCGCTCGCGGCCCAGGTCGAAACCGTCGCGGAGACGGCGCGCTCCAAGGGCGAAGCGGCCGCTGCCGCGGCCGTCGCGGTCGCCGTGCCCCGCGCGGGGCGTGGTTCCTCGTCGCGGGCACGCGCCAAGGCACCCGCCGCGCCGGCTGCAAAGCCGGCTGCGTCCACGCCGGCTGCCGGAGCCCCGGCGCGAGCGGGCTCTGCTCCCGCAGCCCCGGAGGCACCGGCCAAGGCAGCGCCGTCGGCCGCCCCGGCCCCGGAGAAGCCTGCGCCGGCCAAGGCCCCGGCTGCCACACAGGCTGCCGCCAAGTCCGCTCCGGTCAAGAAAGCACCCGCCAAGAAGGCCCCGGCCGCCAAGTCCGCCCCGGCGCGCAAGGCACCGGCAAAGAAGGCCGCGTCCGCTGCGCCGGCGCCTAGCGCGACCGCGGCCGGTGAGCCGGCAACGAAGGCTGCTCCCGCCAAGAAGGCCCCGGCCAAGAAGGCGCCAGCCACCAAGGCCGCTCCCGCCAAGAAGGCCCCGGCGAAGAAGGCCCCGGTGGCCAAGGATGCTCCCGCGACCGCTGCACCGGCCGTCAAGGCACCGGACGCGGCCCCGAAACCCGCAGCCAAGGCTGAGCCGGCGGCGGCCGGCCCGGACGGGAAGTGACCTTCACTCCTCGTCGGGGCGACATTGCGCGGAGTGGGAACTCCGGGTCCCCACCTCTGCCCAGCGATGCGCCGCCGCACACCGGCGATCTGGTGATCGACGCGGCGGTGGCGCATCTCGCCGAGGCCAGTGCGGCCCCTGCGGCCCGGGGGACGGTGGATCTCGACGCGCTGGTGGCTGCGGGCGAGGCGTTGCACGCCTCGCTGCGCGGCCGCCTCGACGACCTCGGGAGTTGAGCATCAGCCGCCTGGATGCCGAGTTGGTTCGCCGTGGCCTCGCGCGCTCCCGCGGGCACGCCACCGATCTCATTGCCGCGGGTCGAGTGGACGTGGCGGGACGCTCCCGGGTGCGCCCCGCCACCCCGGTCGACCACGACACCGTCATTGACGTGCGCACCGACCCGTGGGTGAGCCGCGCGGCGGCCAAACTCGATGCCGCTCTGGAGCACTGGCCGATCGCGGTCGAGGGTCGTCGGGCCCTCGATGTCGGGGCCTCGACGGGCGGTTTCACCCAGGTGCTGCTCGCCCGCGGAGCCCAATCGGTCATCGCCCTCGACGTCGGCCACGGACAACTGCACCCGAGCCTGGCCGGTGACCCCCGTGTCCTCAACCTCGAGGGTCAATCGATCCGGGATCTCGACCCGTCGACCCTGGCGGCCCAAGATCTGGTCGTGGCCGACCTGTCCTTCATCTCCCTCGAGTTGGTGTTTCCGGTCGTGGCAGGTCTGCTCGCCGACGGTGCCGATGTCGTGGTCCTGATCAAGCCGCAGTTCGAGGTGGGCCGTGACCGGCTGGGGAAGAACGGCATCGTCGGGGAGGCGGCATACCACCGCGAGGCCCTTCGCAACGTCGTCGACGCGGCCCGGCGCACCGGCCTCCACCTGTGTGGGATCATCCGCAGCCCGCTGCCCGGCCGCCACGGCAACATCGAGTACCTCGCGTGGTTGCGCGGCACCCCATCAGGGAGGATGGAACCCGCAGTCATCGACGCCAGCATCGCCGAGGTGGTCGCCGCGCCTGCCGGGGCGTCCGGGGGCGTCGAGGTTCGCTCGACCCGATGAGGAGCATCAACCGTGGACGCTGAGCGTCGCATCCTTCTGCTCGTGCACCCCGCGCGGGCGGACGCCCAAGAACTGGCGGTCCAAGTGGCCGCCCGGCTCAAGGAGGCGGGCGTCCAGCCCGCTGCGCTCGCCGCCGACATCCACGGCACCGCATTGGCCGACTGCGAGGACCTCACGATGGTCGACCCGGCCGACCCGGCCGCCGGCTGTGAACTGGTGTGCATCCTCGGCGGCGACGGCACCATCCTGCGCGGCGCCGAAATCTCGCGCGGCGCCAAGGTCCCGCTGCTCGGCGTCAACCTCGGCCATGTCGGGTTCCTTGCCGAGGCCGAGCGGGAAGCCCTCGGGGTCACCGTCGAGCGGATCGTCGCCCGCGACTACCACGTCGAGGAACGCATCACGTTGCAAGTGCGAGCCCTCCAACACGGGCAGGTGTTCTTCTCCTCCTGGGCGCTCAACGAAGTCACCGTCGAGAAGGCCTCGCGGGAGCGGATGATCGAACTCACCGTCGAAATCGACGGGCGCCCGCTGTCGACCTGGGGTTGCGACGGGCTGGTCATGGCCACCCCGACCGGCTCCACGGCATACGCCTTCTCCGCGGGCGGACCGGTGGTCTGGCCGGACGTCGAAGCGCTCCTCCTCGTCCCGATCTCGGCGCACGCGCTCTTCGCCCGCCCGGTCGTCGTGGGGCCCAGTTCGCACCTCGCCGTCGAAGTCGTGCCGCACACCGACGGCACCGGGGTCGTGTGGTGTGACGGTCGGCGTGCGGTCGACCTGCCGGCCGGTGCGCGGGTCGAGGTCCGGCGCTCGCCGGAACCGATGCTGCTGGCCCGGTTGAGCCGTGCCCCCTTCACCGACCGGCTCGTCGAGAAGTTCCACCTCTCTATCCACGGGTGGCGCGGCAGCGCCCGGCGGTCCTGATGCTCGCGGAGTTACACCTCCACGACCTCGGGGTCATCGAAGAGGCCCATCTCGAGCTCGGACCGGGCCTGAGTGTCGTCACCGGCGAAACCGGAGCCGGCAAGACGATGATCGTCACCGGCCTCGGGTTGCTCATCGGCCAACGCAGCGACGCCACCCTGGTCCGCACCGGGGCGGCCCGAGCGGTCGTGGAAGGGGTGGCCGCCGTCCCTGCCGGCCACCCGGCCCGGTTGCGGGCCCTCGACACCGGCGCCGACGACGAGGACGACCTCGTTCTCGTGCGGACCGTGAGTGCCGAGGGCCGCTCCCGGGCGCACGTCGGCGGCCGCTCCGCCCCCGTCGGGGTGCTCGCCGACATCGGCGAATCGCTCGTCGCCCTTCACGGGCAAGCCGATCAGTGGCGGTTGCGCCACCTCGCGGCTCACCGCGACCTCCTCGACCGGTTCGGGGGACCACCGATCGCTGCCGCCCTGGCCTCCTATCAGGAGGTGTATGCCGCACACGCCCGCGCGCTCGCCGAACTCACCGAACTCCAAGCCCAGGCCCGCACCCGGGCCCAAGAGGTCGACGCCATCACCGTTGGCCTCGAACGCATCGAAGCGCTCGATCCGCAACCCGGCGAAGACCATGCCTTGGCCCGTGAGGCCGAACGCCTCACCCATATCGAGGAGTTGCGCGCCGCGGCCGGTGCCTCCTCGGTCTTGCTCGCCGGCGCCGACGAGGCCAGCGGCATCGACGACCACGGCATCCTCGGTGCGGTCGCGTCCGCCCGTGCCCACCTGGAGTCGGCCAGCCGCAACGACCCCGCCCTGGCCGCCTTCGCACAGCGGGCCGCGGAACTCGGCATCCTCACCGCCGACCTGGCGGCCGACCTCGCGGCATACCTCGCCGATCTCGACGTCGAACCCGGCCGCCTGGACCAGGTCCAGGCCCGCCGGGCCGCGCTGGCCGACCTCACCCGCGTCTACGGCACCGACATCACCGAGGTGCTCGACTGGGGCGCCGCCGCCGCGCAACGGCTCGGCGTCCTCCTCGGCGCCGAGGACCGGATCGAGGAACTCCAGGCCGGCGTGCGGGACCTGGATGCCGCGAGGGCCGCCGCCGCGGCCCACCTCACCGCGGTGCGGGCCGAGGCCGCAGCCGGACTGGGGCGGGCGATCAGCACCGAACTGGCCCGGCTGGCGATGCCCACCGCCACCGTCGAGGTGGATGTGCGACCCCTGGACCAGCCCGGCGCCACCGGTGCTGACGAGGTGGAGATCGGCCTGCGGGCCGGCGCCGACGGGCCCATCCGACCGATCGCCCGGTCCGCCTCCGGGGGCGAACTGTCCCGGATCATGCTCGCCATCGAGGTGGCGACCGCCGCGGCAGCCGACGCCCCGCCCACCTTCGTCTTCGACGAGGTCGATGCCGGCATCGGCGGGCGGGCCGCTCTCGCGGTCGGGGCCCGGCTTGCGACCCTGGCTCGCCACGCCCAAGTGGTCGTCGTCACCCACCTCGCGCAGGTCGCGGCCTTCGCCGACCGGCACTTCGTCATCGAGAAGTCCCATGACGGGCAGGTCACCCGCAGCGGGGTCTACCAGGTCGGTGACGAGGCACGCATCGCCGAACTGGCCCGGATGCTCGGCGGCACCGACTCGGCCGCCGCCCTCGAACACGCCCGCGATCTCGTCGCTCAGGTCCGGCGGCACTCATCGCGCCCGTGGGACAATGCCGCCGATGATCCGTCGACTTCGCACCTTCCGCAACCGTGACGCGGGGTACTCCGGACCCAGCGGCGTGGCGCGCGTCGATCGGCGCACCAAGAACCTCACCAAGCGGCTGCGCCCCGGAGATGTGGCGATCATCGACCACGTCGACCTCGACAAGGTCAGCGCCGACGCCCTCGTGGCGTGCCGGCCGGCGGCGGTAGTCAATGCGGCGCCCTCGATCAGCGGGCGATACCCCAATCTCGGACCCGAGATCCTCATCGACGCGGGGATCCCGCTTCTCGACGGTGTCGGTGAGGAGGTCCTCGAGCGGGTCGCCGAGGGCGACTCGGTCCATCTGGACGGCAACGCGCTCTACAGCGCCGACGTCCACCTCGGCTCCGGGGAACTTCAGGACCGCTCACGCGTCCAGGAAGCGATGGCCGCGGCCCGCGCCGGGTTGTCGCAACAGTTGGAGGCCTTCGCCGAGAACACCATGAACTATCTCCTGCAGGAGCGCGAACTGCTCCTCGACGGGGTCGGTGTCCCCGACGTGCGCACCCAGTTCCAGGGGCGGCATACCCTCATCGTCGTCCGGGGGTACCACTACAAGGAAGACCTGCGGATGCTCCAGCACTACATCCGCGAATACCGACCGATCCTCATCGGCGTCGACGGGGGAGCCGACGCGCTCCTCGAAGCCAAACTCACCCCCGACCTCATCGTCGGCGACATGGACTCGGTCTCCGACCAGGCCCTGCGCTGCGGCGCCGAAATCGTCGTGCACGCCTACCGGGACGGGCGGGCGCCGGGCGTGGAGCGGGTGCGCGCCCTCGGGATCGACCCGGTGCTGTTCCCCGCGACCGGGACGAGCGAGGATGTCGCCATGCTGTTGGCCGACGACAAGGGCGCCACGTTGATCGTCGCGGTCGGCACCCATGCCACGCTTGTCGAGTTCCTCGACAAGGGGAGAGCCGGGATGTCGAGCACCTTCCTCACCCGGCTGCGGGTGGGTAGCAAACTCATCGACGCCAAGGGCGTGAGCCGGCTCTATCGGGCCCGCATCAGCGGGTGGTGGCTTTTAGTCATGGTGTGCGTTGGGCTGTTCGCGCTCGCGGCCGCCCTGGGCGCCACCGAGGGGGGCCGGGCCATCCTGCAGTTGCTGTGGGCCCGTCTCGATGACCTCTGGTCCCTCTTCGTTGGGATATTCCGATGATCGACTTCCGCTACCACCTCGTATCCATCGTGTCGATCTTCCTCGCCTTGGCGGTGGGCATCGTCCTTGGTGCCGGACCGCTGCAGGGCCAAATCGGCAACACTTTGACCTCCGAGATCACCCAGTTGCGTCAGGACAAGTCGTCGTTGCGCAGCGAGGTCACCTCGCTGAACAAGGTGATCACCGATCAGGACCAATACGCGCAAGCCAGTCTCGGGCGGGTCATCTCCGGGGTGACCTCGGGCCGTGGGATCGCCGTCGTGGCGCTGCCCGGAATCGACAACGACTCGGTCAACGTCGTCACGAGCGCGGTCGGCCTGGCCGGCGGGACAGTGGCGTCGGTCACGAAAATCCAGGCTTCGTGGCTGGCCGCCGACTCCCAGAACGCTCGAGACGACCTGGCCGCGCACCTTGCCCCCAGCCTGCGCGTCACGAGCGGCTCGTCCTCGGCTCAGCCGCCGTCGTTGGCCGACCGGGTGCTGGCGGCGGCCCTCACCTCGAGGTCGGGAACCGGGACCGGTGTGGGGCAGGAGGCGGCCCGCGCGGCACTCGCCTCCCTCGTCTCGGGGAAGTTCGTCGACGTGGACACCAAGAACGCCGTCACCGCGCAACTGGTCATCGTCCTTGGCGTGCCGCTCACCGGGAGTACGCCAGCGGCCCAGCAGGCGGCGGCCACGGCGTGGACCCGGCTGGCGCAAGCTTTCGACGCGGCGTCGGCCGGCAGCGTCGTGGCCACCATCAACCCCTCGGGCGGGGCACCGACCGGCTCGACCTCGGTCGTGGCGAGCGTGCGCAAGGACGCCGCGGCCGCCCAGGCCGTCTCGACCGTCGACGACGCCGAACGGCCGATGGGCGTGGCGAGCATCTTCCTCGCGTTGGCTCAACAAGAAAGCGGGGTCACCGGCCATTACGGTGAGGCCGACGGCGCCAGCGCACCCTACGCTCCGATGCCCAAGTCCTGATGAGTCGTCGATTCTCCGCTCTCCCGTTGGGCGCCGCCGTCAGCGCCTTGTCGTATGCCGTGTTGCGCCCCGGTGCCCACGAAGCGGGTTCGCGCTGGTCTCGGGTCAACCATGCAGGCCGGCCCGTGACCCTCCTCGAAGGACCGGCACACGTGGCGGGTCTCGTGGGTGGCGGTCTGCTGGCCGGCCCGGGACCGGTCGTGGCCGCCCTCGGCGGCGGAGTGTTCGGGGCGGTCGATGATCTGGCCGGGGACGCGGGGGCCAAGGGCTTGACCGGCCATCTGCGCGCGGCGGCCCGTGGCCAGGTCACCACCGGGGTTGTGAAGATCGGTGGGCTGGCGGTCACCGGACTGGTGAGCGCCGCCCTCGCGGAATCGGCCCGACCGGCCGCATCCGGCGGTGAAGTTGGTGCTTTCCCGGCCCAGCGGACCGGGGGGCTGACCCGGTTGGGACGAGTGCTGCTCGGCGGCGCCGTCGTCGCCGGCTGCGCCAACCTGCTCAACCTCTTTGATCTGCGGCCGGGCCGGGCGCTCAAGGTGGGGATGCTCCTTGGCGCTCCGGTCGTCCTGGCGGGCGGCCCAGGCGCCACCGGGGCATCGGCAGCGGTCGGCGCGAGCCTCGGGGTCCTCGCCCCGGACCTGCGCGGGGAGGCCATGCTCGGGGATACCGGGGCCAACGCCCTCGGCGCCGTGCTCGGCGCCGCCCTGATCGAGGGGCGCGGGGTGCCCGGGCGGCTGGCGCTGCTGGCCGGGATCGCCGCCGTGACCCTGACCAGCGAGAAGGTGAGTTTCACGGCCCTGATCCAGCGAACCCCGTGGCTGCGAGCCCTCGACGAATGGGGGCGCCCGACGACATGAGGCGGCACGTCAGCACCGGGATCGCCGGCGCGGCCGGCCTGATCGCGGTGACGACGCTCCTGGCCCGGATCGCCGGGTTCGGGCGGGTCATCGTGTTCGCCGACGCCGTGCGCGCCGGTGGCGTCGGGGCGATCTACCAGTCGGTCAACGCCCTGCCGAACGTCGTCTTCGAGGTGGCCGCGGGCGGCATACTCGCGGCCGTGGCGGTGCCGCTCATCGCGCGATCCCTGGGAGCCGGGGACCGGGAGCGCGCCGACGCGCTCGCCTCGGTCCTACTCACCTGGTGTCTGCTCGTCCTCGTCCCGTTGGCGGTACTCGTCCTGCTCCTCGCCGGACCGATCAGCGCATTCTTCGTCCCCGGGAGCGACCCGGTGGCCGGGGAGGTGGCGGCCCGGATGCTGCGGGTGTTCGCCGTCCAGATCCCCCTCTACGGCGTCGGCATCGTGCTCACCGGGGTGCTGCACGCCCATCGGCGCTTCCTCGCGGCGGCCCTGGCACCGTTGCTGTCCAGTGTCGTCGTCCTCGCGAGTTACCT
Organism: Actinomycetes bacterium; assembly: GCA_029778715.1. GTDB lineage: Bacteria > Actinomycetota > Actinomycetes > Actinomycetales > Dermatophilaceae > Phycicoccus_A. The sequence continues at coordinate 10,895 of JAKOPT010000020.1, forward strand.
CTGGTACGGCCACCTCGCCCAGGGACGCACCCTCCCCGGCGAGGTGCCCGACACAGCCCTCACGGTGCTCGCCTGGGGCACGACGGCCGGGGTCGCCGTCCTCAGCCTGCCGCTCGCCGTGCCCGCGTGGCGCACCGGCTGGCGGTGGCGCCCCACCCTGGCCATGCATCCGGGGGACCGGAGACGGATCGCAGCGTTGGCCGGCGGCGGCCTGCTCGCGCTCCTCGCCCAGCAATTGGCCGTCGTCGTCACCGTCTGGGTCGCGGGCCATCGCGGTGGGGACGGGGTGTTCCCCGTCTACCAGTACCTCCAGACCGTCTACCTTCTCCCGTATGCCGTACTCGCGGTGCCCGTGGCGATGAGCGCCTTCCCGGCCCTCGCCCACGGGCATGGAGCAGGGGAGGACAACGCCGACGTGGTGGCCGGCTCACTGCGCTGGATCATCCTGTTGACCGGGCTTGCGGTGGGTGTCTTGTTCGCGGCGGCGCCGGCGGTGGGCGCCTTCTTCACCCTGAGCGATGCTCGCCGCGGCACTGCCGGGGCGAGCCCGGCCGCCCTCGCTGCCCTGCCCGGCGGCCTCATCGCCTACGCCCCGGGCCTGATCGGGCTCTCGGTGGCCGTCTTGCTCACCCGGGCGCTGTACGTGCGCGGGCACCCCACCACGGCCGGCGCCGCCGTGGCACTCGGCTGGGTGCTCGCCGCCGTGGTCCCGCTCGTGGCCACCTCGGCAGCGGACGGTCCCGGACCGGCGCTGCGGACCCTCGGGTTGGCCTCCTCGGCCGGGATGACGGTCAGTGCCGTCGCCCTGGTCCTGCTCGTGCGCCGCCACTGGGGTTCGGCGGCCCTCCAGGGATCCGGGCGGACCCTGGCCACCGTCGTCGTCGCCATCGCCGCGGGCGCTGCGGTCGGGGACACCCTCACCCATGCCTGGCCGCGGGACACCTGGCCGACCGTGATCACCGCCGGACTGGTGAGCGCGATCAGTGCCCTGGTGGCGGGCCTGCTCGTGGTCCTCATCGGGGACCGTGCCACACTCCTCAGCGTGCGGACGCGCGCCCGTCGGGCACCTGGGAACGAGTACGGCGCGGGAGGAGGACGCTAGGTGAGGATCGTGCTCATCGTCGCCACCTCGACCGGTGGCGTGGGCCGGCACGTCCATGATCTCGCCGAGGGCCTCATCGAGAAGGGGCACGAGGTGACCGTCACCGGCCCCCCGGACGTGTTGGCGGCCTTCGGGTACGCCGCGCTCGGCGCCCGCGTCGAACCCCTGGTCGTGAGCGACCGCCCCCACCCCAGGCACGATGTCGCCGCCATCCGGACCCTGCGGCGCCTGCTCGCCGGGACCGATGTCGTTCATGCCCATGGCCTGCGTGCGGGTGCCCTGGCGGTGCTGGCGCTGGGCCTTGGCGGTCCGCCACTCGTCGTCACCCTCCACAACGGACCACCCGACGGCCCGGTCGCCGGCGCGATCCATCAGGCTCTCGAACTGGTGGTCTCCCGGGGTGCCGACCTCGTCTTGGGCGTGTCGGCCGACCTGGTGGCCCGGATGCGCCGGTTGCGAGCCCGGGCCACCGGCCTGGCCGTCATTCCCGCAGCGGCCCGGCCTACGGTGACCAAGGATCGGTATGCCGTCCGCCGCGAGTTCGCGGCCGCACCCCGGGTGCCGCTTGTGGTCACCATCGCCCGGCTGGCGCCGCAAAAGGGCCTCGATGTCCTTCTCGACGCCCTCGCCCAACTCCGCGCGACCGGCCTGGAGGTAGTGTCCGTCATCGCGGGGGAGGGGCCCCTGGCCGAGCCCCTGGCCAAACGGATCCGGAGCGAGGGACTGCCGGTGCGCCTGCTCGGGCATCGCCGGGACGTGCCCGACCTGCTTGCCGCCGCCGATGTCGTCGTCTCCTCGTCGCGCTGGGAGGGGCAGCCGGTGGCCCTCCAGGAGGCGCTCCACCTCGGTGCGGCGATCGTGGCCACCGACGCCGGCGGCACCGGGGCGGTGGTCGGTGACGCCGCCATTCTCGTGCCGGTGGGGGACGCGCGTTCGCTGGCGAGCGCGCTCGCCGATGTCCTGCGGCACGGGTCGGTCCGTGACGACTTGCGTTCCAAGGCGATGGCGCGGGCGGGCGAGTTGCCCACGAGGGCGGACGCGATCGCGGCCGCGCTCGCGGCATACGACACGGTGCTACGAGACCACGCTGGGGGCGGACCCGCCGATTGACGATGGTCATCTCGGGGTCGAGATGACGTAGCATTGAAGCCCGTGGTGCTGCAGACGAAACAGATCTTCGTGACCGGAGGCGTCGCCTCATCACTGGGCAAGGGCCTGACGGCCAGTTCCCTGGGCCACCTCCTGCGGGCGCGCGGGCTCACGGTGACGATGCAAAAACTCGACCCCTACCTCAACGTCGACCCGGGCACGATGAACCCGTTCCAGCACGGCGAGGTGTTCGTCACCGAGGACGGGGCCGAAACCGACCTCGACATCGGGCATTACGAACGGTTCCTCGACGTCAACCTCCACGGCAGCGCCAACGTGACGACCGGGCAGGTCTACAACCGGGTCATCCAGCGGGAGCGGCGCGGTGAATACCTCGGCGACACCGTCCAGGTCATCCCGCACATCACCAACGAACTCAAGGAGCGGATGCGCGCCGAGGCCGCCGGGTCCCCCGGCGTCGACCCCGCGGACGCGCCCGACCTCATCATCACCGAGATCGGCGGCACGGTCGGCGACATCGAGTCGTTGCCGTTCCTCGAGGCCGCCCGCCAGGTGCGCCACGACCTCGGCCGCGACAACGTCTTCTTCCTCCACGTCTCGCTCGTGCCCTACCTCGCCCCGAGCGGCGAACTCAAGACCAAACCGACCCAACACTCGGTCGCGGCCCTGCGCCAGGTCGGCATCCAGCCCGACGCGCTCGTGCTGCGGGCCGACCGGCCCATCCCCGACTCGATCAAACGCAAGATCTCGCTCATGTGCGACGTCGACACCGAGGCGGTGACCGCGGCCGTCGACGCGCCGAGCATCTACGACATCCCCAAGGTCATCCACCGCGAGGGCCTCGACGCCTATGTCATCCGGCGCCTGGGCCTGACCTTCCGTGACGTCGACTGGACCGACTGGGACCTGCTGTTGCGGCGCGTGCACCGCCCCGAACACGAGGTCGAGGTGGCCCTCGTCGGCAAGTACATCGACCTGCCCGATGCCTATCTCTCGGTCAGCGAGGCGTTGCGCGCCGGCGGCTTCCACCACGACGCCAAGGTCCACATTCGTTGGGTTGCCTCCGACGAGTGCATCACCCCAGCAGGAGCCCAGAAGTCTCTGGCCGGGGTCGATGCCGTCCTCATCCCCGGCGGGTTCGGGGTGCGCGGCATCGAGGGCAAGGTGGGCGCCCTGCGCTGGTCGCGCGAACGCGGCATACCGACCCTCGGGCTGTGCCTCGGGCTGCAATGCATGGTCATCGAATACGCGCGGCACGTCTGCGGCATCGAGGAGGCCAGTTCGACCGAGTTCGACCCGCAAACGCCCGCCCCCGTCATCGCCACCATGGAGGAACAGAAGGCGTTCGTCGAAGGGGCCGGCGACCTGGGCGGCACCATGCGCTTGGGCACCCAGCACGCGCTGCTGCGGGAGGGAACCCTGGTGGCCGAGGCGTACGGCACGACCGAGGTGGAGGAGCGGCACCGGCACCGGTACGAGGTCAACAACGCCTACCTCGACCAACTGACCGAAGGTGGGCTCGTCGTCAGCGGCACCCATCCCGACCTCGGGTTGGTCGAGTTCGTCGAGTTGCCGGCCGAGGTGCACCCCTATTACGTCGCCACCCAGGCGCACCCGGAGTTCAAGTCCCGCCCCACCCGGGCCCACCCGCTGTTCGCCGGGCTCATCGGGGCGGCCTTGGCCCAGCAGCGCGCCGCCCGGCTCGTCGAGGTCGAACGGCCTCCGCTCACGGACGCCGCGGATGACTCCGACTGAGGAGCCGCTGAGCGACCTGCACGACCCGGCCCCCGTGCTCACCTCGGAGATCGCCTTCCGGGGGCGCGTCTGGGATGTGCGACGCGACGAGGTCGCCCTGCCGTCCGGTCCCGTCATCCGGGACTACGTCGAACACCCGGGCGCCGTGGCCGTCATCGCCCTCGACGCGCAGGAGCGCGTCGTCCTCATCCGGCAGTACCGGCACCCGATCGGCACCCACGAGTGGGAACTGCCCGCGGGCCTGCTCGATGTCGCCGGCGAACCACCGGTGGTGTGCGGGCAACGTGAACTCGCCGAGGAGGTCGACCTCGTCGCCGCCCGGTGGGACCACCTCCTCACCTACCACTCCTCACCCGGGGGCATCAGCGAAATCCTCCACCTCTATCTCGCCCGCGACCTCACCCCGGTGCCGGAGGCGCAGCGGCATACCCGCACCGACGAAGAGGCCGGTATGCCGACCCGCTGGGTGCCGCTCGATGAGTTGCGCGAGGCGGTGCTCGCCGGCCGGGTCGGGAACGCCGCGCTCATCATCGCCACCTTGGCTGTTCATGACCTTCGTGAGCAGGGCCGAGCGGGGTTCGCGGCGACGCCCGGACGGTAACCTCGGCCGGCACCGGCGAGGGGGCCGGGTTGTGGCGGGCCGGGAGGGGGTGCAGGATCGTCCCTGAGCACCCGACTCGGCGGCGTGGTCACCGGTCCCCGGCGGCGCGCGGCCACGGACCCGTGAGGAACCCGAATGGCGAAGAAGAACCCCGTTCCCGAGGGCGCCGACGACATCGGCCGCGGCGATGTCACTGTTGACGGCGCCATCCACACCAAGGAGGGCCGGGTCAAGAAGCTCATCTATGAAGCGGAGATGGAGCGGCTCCAGGAGCAACTGGTGATGTTGCAGTACTGGATCCAGAACCAGGGGTTGAAGGTCGTCGTCCTGTTCGAGGGGCGCGGGTCGGCCGGCAAGGGCGGGGTCATCAAGCGGATCACCGAACGCACCTCGCCGCGCATCGTGCGGGTCGCCGCGCTGCCCACACCCACCGAGCGGCAGAAGACCCAGTGGTATTTCCAGCGCTACGTCGAGCACCTGCCCGCTGCCGGCGAGATGGTCCTGTTCGACCGCTCCTGGTACAACCGCAGCAATGTCGAAAAGGTCATGGGCTTTTGCACCGAGGAGGAGCACGAGGAGTTCCTCCGCTCCTGCCCCGAGTTCGAGCGGATGCTCGTGCGTAGCGGCATCATCCTCATCAAGTACTGGTTCTCGGTGAGTTTCGAGGAGCAGCGCAAGCGGTTCGAGGCCCGCAACGCCGAGCCGCTCAAACGGTGGAAACTCTCCGACATGGACCTCGCCGAGCACGAGTTCTACGTCAAGTACTCGATGGCCAAGGACACGACCTTCCAGTACACCGACATCAAACAGGCCCCCTGGTACGTCGTGCCCTCCGACGACAAGCGCGCCGCCCGACTCAACTGCGTCAACCACCTCCTGGCCCAATTCCCCTACGAGGATGTCGCGCCGGAGGTGGTCCACCTGCCCGAGATGCAGCAAATCCACTACGTGCGCCCGCCCATGCATGAGCAGACGTTTGTGCCCCAGCTGTTCTAGGTCGTCATGAGCGCGCACCCGCCCGCCGCGGACGCTCGCGGCATACCGGCCCAAACCCCCGAGCAGGACCCGCACGATCGCAGCCGCTGGCCCTGGTGGCGGCCGCCCTTCCTCGTCGCCGGCGTGGTGTTACTGGTGTGGTGCATCTGGGGCTGGCCGGGGAGCGCCCGGGCCGAAACCCCGTGGGCCGGGGCGCTCGGGGTTGCGGTGATCGCCGCCGTCGTGCCGCTGGTGCTCGCCCTCGGCGACCCGGTCCACTGGTGGGAACACCACCGCGGCCGGCCGGTCGCGGCCCTGCGCGGCGCGGTGGCGCGCACCGTGATGTTCCCGCTCGTCGCCTCGGTCGTCGCCGCGGGCGTGCTCACCGTGGCCTTCACGTCCGGCTGGTTCGAGGCGGCCCGCCGGGGGCAAGGCCCATGGTTGGCCCTCGTGGCCGCGGCCCTGGTCACCGGCCTGCTCGTCAACTTCCCACTCCTCACCGACGACCTGCTCCCCGCCTGGGTGGGCCCGGGGATGGTGGTCGTCATCGCGGCGGTCGACGGCCTCATCGACGCGCTGCCGGGCGTGGTGACGATGACGACGGTCGACTGGATGACGGGAATGGTGCTGCTCCTCGTTGCCGAGGCCATCGCGATCCCCTTCCTCGCCGTCGTCATCGTCCGCTGGATGCGCGCCGAGGATGCCCACACGGCCGCGGTCGACGCCGAACTCGACGCCGAACCCTTTGACGACACCCCCTGGTTCCTCCGCCAGCAGTGACCGCCTGGCCGTCGGCGATTCGAAGGCGCGGCCCCGGCTCCGTAGGATAGGAGGGTATGCCGCCCGCGCGGCATACCGCCCCTGCTCACCCACCCCGAAAGGGTCCTTTCGTGCTCCGCACCCACGAGGCCGGCACCTTGCGCGCCGCCGACTCCGGCACCACCGTCACCCTGACCGGTTGGGTGGCCAAGCGGCGCGATCACGGGGGAGTGGCGTTCATCGACCTGCGCGATGCGAGCGGGGTCGTCCAGGTGGTGGCCCGCGACGAGGTGCTCAGCGACACCGCGCACGACCTGCGCAGCGAGTTCTGCGTGCAGGTTGTCGGCGAGGTGACCCGGCGTGCCGACAAGGACATCAACCCGTCCGTGCCCACCGGCGAGATCGACGTCGTCGCGAGCCGGATCGAGGTTCTCAGCCCGAGTGCGCCGCTGCCGTTCCCCATCGACGAACGCACGAGTGTCGGGGAGGAGGCCCGCCTCAAGCACCGCTACCTCGACCTGCGCCGGCCGGGCGCTCACAACGCCGGGCAGGCGCTGCGGTTGCGCTCGAAGGTCAGCGCCGCCGCCCGCCGGGTCCTCGGGGAGCGCGACTTCGTCGAGATCGAGACCCCCACCCTGACCCGCTCGACGCCCGAGGGGGCCCGCGACTTCCTCGTGCCCGCGCGCCTCGCGCCCGGCTCGTGGTACGCCCTGCCGCAAAGCCCTCAGTTGTTCAAGCAGCTGCTCATGGTCGCCGGCATGGAGCGCTACTACCAGATCGCCCGCTGCTACCGCGACGAGGACTTCCGCGCCGACCGGCAGCCCGAGTTCACCCAGCTCGACATCGAGATGAGTTTCGTCGAGGAGGACGACATCCTCGACCTCGGCGAGGCGTTGGCCCGCGCCATCTGGGATGTCATCGGGGTCGAGTTGCCGACGCCGTTCCCACGGATGACGTATGCCGAGGCGATGCGCCGGTTCGGCACCGACAAACCCGATCTGCGGTTCGGGCTCGAACTGGTCGAATGCACCGAGTACTTCGCGCACACCCCCTTCCGGGTGTTCCAGGCCGACTACGTCGGCGCGGTCGTCATGCCGGGCGGCGCGAGCCAGCCGCGCAAACAACTCGACGCCTGGCAGGACTGGGCCAAGCAGCGTGGAGCGCGGGGCCTGGCCTACGTCCTCGTCGGCGAGGACGGCACCCTCGGTGGCCCGGTGGCCAAAAACCTCTCCGACGCCGAGAAGGCCGGGCTAGCCGCCCACGTCGGTGCCGCCCCGGGCGACTGTGTGTTCTTCGCCGCCGGGCCGATCAAGTCGTCGCGGGCGCTGCTCGGCGCGGCCCGGCTGGAGATCGCCCGCCGCGGTGGACTCATCGACGAATCGGCCTGGTCGCTGCTCTGGGTCCACGACGCGCCGCTCTTCGAGCCGTCCTCGGAGGCGGTGGCCGCCGGTGACGTGGCGGTCGGCGCCGGTGCGTGGACCGCGGTCCACCACGCGTTCACCTCGCCCAAGGCCGAGTTCCTCGACACCTTCGACACCGACCCGGGCAGCGCCCTCGCCTACGCCTACGACCTGGTGTGCAACGGCAACGAGATCGGGGGCGGCTCGATCCGGATCCACCGCCGCGACATCCAGGAGCGGGTCTTCACCGTCATGGGCCTCACGCCCGAGCAGGCGCAGGAGAAGTTCGGGTTCCTGCTCGACGCCTTCGCCTACGGTGCCCCGCCCCACGGGGGCATCGCCTTCGGCTGGGACCGGATCGTCATGCTGCTCGGTGGTTTCGACAGCATCCGCGACGTCATCGCCTTCCCCAAGTCCGGTGGTGGCTACGACCCGCTCACGGACGCTCCGGCACCGATCACGGCCGCCCAACGCAAGGAGGCCGGGGTCGATGCGCGCCCCGACGGGCACCTCGCTGCTCCTGCCTGAGAACCGGCCATGACGACCCCGACGACCCGAGTGGCGGCACCGTCATGACCGGCGTGCGCACCCTGCTCTGGGATGCCGACGGGGTTCTCCAACACGGACCCATCGGGTGGAACTGGCGCCGCGAACTCGACCGGGTCGGCGGCCCGGGGTTCGCGGCGGCCGTGTTCGAGGCCGAACGCCCCGCCCTCACCGGGCATGAGCGCCTCGAGGACTCCCTGGCTCGGGTCGTCGCCCAGTTTCCCGGTGTGCCGTTGTCCGTCGAGGATCTCCTCGGGTTGTGGGAAATGGCGAGCGTCGACGAGCAGGCGTTCGCCTACGTCACCGAGTTGCGCGGGCGCGGCATACCGTGTGCGCTGGCGTCCAACCAGCAGGACCACCGGCGGGCCTGGATGCGCGACGAGTGGGGCTATGACACCCACTTCGACCACGTCTTCTACTCGAGCGAACTCGGGGTCGCCAAACCAGACCCGCGGTTCTTCACCACCATCCTGGAGCAGTTGGAGGCCGCGCCGGAGGAAGTCGGGTTCATCGACGACAGCGGCCCCAACATCGACAGCGCGCGATCGGTGGGCATCGCGACCTACCACCATCTGCCGCGCTCCGGGATCGCGGCGATGCGCTCCGGGGTGGAGGCCCTGCTCGCGGGCGGGTCGACGTCCTAGCCCCCGGCACCGGGGGCGGCGGTGCCGTCTCAGTGAGCGATGCCGCGGCTCAGCAGATCGGGGAGGGTGACGAACTCGAACCCCCCGAGGCGGGTGAGCCGGATCAGGTCCGGTAGGGCCCTGACCGTGCGGCTGCGATCGATACGCTGCGGGTTGGGGCCGTCGAGATGACCGCCGTCGTGTCCGAGAATGATGCTGCCCGGGCGCAACCGGGCGGCGTTGAGGGCGGCCGTGACCTCGGGGGAGTGGTGCGGCAGATCCCCCTCGATGCTCGTCCCCCAGAAGCACGTGCGTTTGCCCAGGGCCGTCGTCTGGGCGGCGACCATCGGGCTGGTGAGCCCGCGCGGCGGTCTGAAGAGCGAGGGCGTCGGCACCCCGAGGGCGCCGAGGGCCGTATCTCCGCCGCGGATCTGCGCGGCCACCTCGTCGCCGCTTCGGCCGTCGAGCCAGAGGTGATCGGCGGTGTGGTTGCCGATGGCGTGCCCGGCGCGGCGGACCTGGGCCACCAGCCGTGGGTGCGCGGTGGCGGCCCGGCCGATCATGAAGAACGTCGCCGGCACTCCGAACTCGTCGAGGATGGCGAGGACATCCGGGGTGTATGCCGGGTCGGGCCCGTCGTCGAAGGTCAAGGCGACCACCGGATCGGAGGTCTGCACCCACGTCACCGCGTGCGGGTCGACCCGCTCCAGGTGTTTGGCGCGAGCCCCCTCGGGGCGGCTCCCCCCCGGCTCCCATTCGGCGAGGGCGAGCAGGCACGCAGCCCCGGCCCCGGCGAGCAGCGAGCGGCGGCGCACCCGCGCGCTGCTCCCCGGGTCGCCCGTCATGGGACCAGAGTGCCACGACCCGGCGGTAGCCTGCCGGTGTGAGTGACCTCTTCGCCGCCGCGCGAGCCTCGGGCGACGGCGGGTCGGCGCGCTCCTCGGCGGGGTTGGTGGCGCCCTTGGCCGTGCGGATGCGGCCGCGCTCCCTGGCGGAGGTGCGCGGACAGGAGCAGGTGCTGCGCCCCGGGAGCCCGTTGCGGCGGCTCATCGAGGGCAGCGGCGGGGCGGCCGGTCCGTTGTCGGCGATCCTCTGGGGGCCGCCAGGCACCGGCAAGACGACCCTGGCGCACCTGGTCGCCACGGCCGCCGAGCGCGAGTTCGTCGAACTCTCCGCGGTCACCGCGGGTGTCAAGGACGTCCGCGCCGTCATGGACGCCGCCGGGCGGGCCCGGGATCTCTACGGGCGGCATACGGTCCTGTTTCTCGACGAGATCCACCGGTTCACCAAGGCCCAGCAGGACGCCCTCCTGCCCGGCGTCGAAAACCGGCTCGTCATCCTCGTGGCCGCGACCACCGAGAACCCGTCGTTCTCGGTGATCGCCCCGCTGTTGTCGCGCTCGATGCTCGTCACGTTGCAGCCGCTTGCCGACGACGACCTCGCCGCGGTTTTGACGACGGCGTGTGTCGACGAGCGCGGCCTCGACGGGGAGTTCGCCCTCACCGACGAGGCCCGCGACCACCTCGTCCGCCTGAGCGGCGGGGATGCCCGCCGGGCCCTGACCGCGCTGGAGGCGGCGGCGGGAGTGGCGCTCGACGGCATACCCATCGGCGGCGACTCAGCGACCCCGGTGCCGATCACGCTCGCCGACACCGAACGCGCCGTGGCGCATGCGGCGGTGCGTTACGACCGGGCCGGGGACCAGCACTACGACGTCGCCTCGGCCCTGATCAAGTCGATGCGCGGCTCGGATGTCGACGCGGCGCTGCACTACCTGGCGCGGATGCTCGAAGCCGGGGAGGACCCCCGGTTCATCGCCCGCCGGATCGTCATCGCGGCGAGCGAGGATGTCGGCATGGGCGACCCGAGCGCCCTGCAGACGGCGGTGGCCGCGATGCACGCCGTGGCCCAGATCGGGATGCCCGAGGCCCGGATCATCCTCGCCCAGGCCGTGGTGCACAACGCGCTCGCGCCGAAGTCGAACGCCGCCTACCTGGGCATCAACGAGGCGATTGCCGACGTGCGGGCCGGCAAGGGCGGGCCGGTCCCGATCCATCTGCGCGGCAGCGGGTATGCCGGCGCCGCGCGTCTCAAGGACGCCGCGGCTGTGGCCTCCGGCCGGGATCGCGCCGCCGCCTACGTCTATGCCCACGACGAGCCGGACGCCGTGGCCGAGCAGCAGTATTTGCCCGACGATCTGCAGGGACAGACCGATTACTACCGGCCCACCGGCCGGGGCTTTGAGGCTCGCTTGCAGGAGCGGTGGAACTGGCTTCGAGGGCGCCTGGGGCGCTGACTCATCGACTCGGTCAGGGGCGCAGGGAGGCGGCGTCCAGTTCGAGCCCGATGACCTCGGCGATCCGGGTCAGGTCGGCGTCATGGGCGAGGAGCGTTGCGCCGGTGCGGGCGGCGACGGCCGCGACGAGGCAGTCGGTCAGACCCCGGGGCGTGATCCCGACCGCCCGGCACCGGCGGTAGATCACGGCGGCCTCGATGTAGTCGGCGCTGGCGAGGACTGGCAGCAGATGAAGGGAGTTCATCGCCCGCCGGAGGGTGGCGAATCGAGTGGCAGAGCGTGCCCCCGCGAGCACCTCCATGATCACTGGCTCGGTAGTTGCCACATCGGCCCCGATGGCGAACAACTCGGCGAGCCGCACGTCGGCTGGACTCTCGGTGGCCTTCTCGAACTCGATCCAGGCGCTTGTGTCGAGCAAGGTCACCATTGGGAACCCCGCGGCCCGGCATCGGGGACGACATCGATACCCCCTGTGCCGCGCAAGGCCAGGAGTTCAGCGCGCCCCATCGGCGCACCGGCGAGAGTGGCCAGCGCCAGGTCGACCGCCTCGGTCTTGGTGCGCAACTGGTAGCGCTCCATGATCGTCGCGACATACGCCATGTCGATTTCGATGTTGGTGCGCTGGCGCGGACGGCGAGTCGTCACGGACATACACCAATCGTACACGCCCGGTCGAGGCCGAGGCCTCCCGTAGGATGGCCGATTGCCCGTGTACGGCATACGACAGGACGACACGCACCCCCATGGAAACCGCAGAGATTCGCCGCCGGTGGCTGGCCTTCTTCGAGAAGAACGGGCACGCCGTCGTGCCCTCGGCGCCGCTCATCCACGACGACCCCAACCTGCTCTTCGTCAACGCAGGCATGGTCCCGTTCAAGCCGTACTTCCTCGGTCAGCAGGCCCCACCGTGGCCGCGGGCCACGAGCGTGCAGAAATGCGTGCGCACCCAGGACATCGAAGAGGTCGGCAAGACCTCCCGGCACGGCACGTTCTTCCAGATGAACGGCAACTTCTCCTTCGGGGACTACTTCAAGGAGGGCGCGATCCGGCTCGCCTGGGACTTGGTCACCTCCTCGCGGGAGGCCGGCGGCTACGGTCTCGACGGCGACCGGCTCTGGGTGACGGTCTACGACGACGACGACGAGGCCGTCGACCTCTGGCGCACCCACACCTCGGTGCCGATGGCGCGGATCGTGCGCCGCGGCAAACTCGACAACTACTGGTCGATGGGCGTGCCCGGGCCGGGCGGGCCGTGCTCGGAGATCTATTACGACCGTGGCCCGGCCTACGGACCCGAGGGGGGCCCGGCGGTCGACGAGGACCGCTACATGGAGTTCTGGAACCTCGTGTTCATGCAGGAGGAACTCTCCGAGGTCCGCTCCAAGGAGGACTTCGACATCGCCGGGCCGCTGCCCAAGCAGAACATCGACACCGGGATGGGCCTGGAGCGGATGGCGTCGATCCTCCAGGGCGTCGACAACATGTACGAGATCGACGAGGTGCATGCCGTCCTCGCCAAGGCCGCCTCGATGACCGGCAAGCGCTACGGCGCCCACTCCGGGCACGCGGCGGGTCAGTCGCACCCCGACGACGTGCGGCTGCGGGTGGTCGCCGACCACGTACGGTCTTCGCTCATGCTCATCGGGGACGGGGTCACTCCCGGCAACGAGGGCCGCGGTTACGTGCTGCGCCGGATGTTGCGTCGCTCGGTGCGGTCGATGCGCCTCCTTGGCTACGAGGACCCGTGCCTGCCCGAGTTGCTCCCCGTCTCCCTGGAGCGGATGAAGCAGTCCTATCCCGAGTTGGAGACCGGTTTCGAGCGGATCGCCTCGATTGCGTATGCCGAGGAGGAGGCCTTCCGGCGCACGCTCGCCGCGGGCACGACCATCCTCGATGTCGCGGTGGCGCGCACCAAGGAAGCCGGCGCGAGTGTGCTCCCGGGCGACCAGGCGTTCCAGTTGCACGACACCTACGGCTTCCCCATCGACCTCACCTTGGAGATGGCGGCCGAGCAGGGGCTGTCGGTGGACCGGGAGGGTTTCACCGCACTCATGCGCGAGCAGCGTGAGCGTGCCAAGGCCGACGCCAAAGCCAAGAAGTCGGGCCACACGAACACCGAGGTCTGGAAGGACCTGCGGGCGCTGGGCGCCACCGACTTCCGGGCCTACCAGGAGTTGACCAGCGAGGCCCGCATCGTCGGTCTCGTCCTCGACGGGGAACGGGTCGAGGAGTTGGAGCCCGGCCAGCGCGGCCAGGTCGTCCTCGACCGCACCCCCTTCTACGCCGAATCCGGCGGGCAGATCGCCGACGAGGGAGTCATCACGGCCGACGGTGCGCAGTTGCGGGTCGTCGATGTGCAGCGCCCGGTCAAGGGCCTCATCGCGCACACCGTCGAGGCGTTGGCCGGTCCGGTGCGGGTCGGTGCGACGGTATCGGCGCAGGTGGATCCGCAGTGGCGGCTGTCGGCGTGCCAGGCGCACTCGGGGACGCACGTGGTCCACGCGGCGCTGCGGCAGGTGCTCGGCCCGTCGGCCCTCCAGTCCGGGTCCTACAACAAGCCGGGCTACTTGCGCCTGGACTTCGCCTGGAACCAGGCCCTCTCCCGGGAGACCCGCAGCGAGATCGAGGAGGTTGCCAACCTGGCCGTGCGTCAAGACCTGCCGGTGCGCGCGCTCTTCATGTCACTGCCGCAGGCGCGCGACTTCGGTGCCCTGGCGCTGTTCGGCGAAACCTACGACGAGGAGGTGCGTGTCATCGAGATCGGCGGCCCCTGGTCGCGCGAGTTGTGCGGCGGCACCCACGTCCAGCACTCCTCCCAGGTCGGCGCTCTCACCCTCACCGCTGAGTCGTCGGTGGGATCGGGGGTTCGGCGCCTCGAGGCGTTCGTCGGCATGGAGGCACTGCGCTACCTCGCCAAGGAGCGAGCCATCGTCCACGAACTGTCGACCATGATCAACGCCCAGCCGCAGGAACTCACCGACCGGATCGCCGCGATGGTGACCCGGCTCAAGGAGGCCGAGCGCGAGGTCGAACGCCTCCACAAAGAACAACTCCTAGCCGGTGCCGCCACCTTGGCTGCCCAGGCCCGGGATGTCGGCGGCGTGCGGTTCCTCGCCCATGACCTCGGCGAGGCCGGGGCCGATGACGTGCGGGGTCTCGTCCTCGACCTGCGGGGCCGCCTCGGGTCCGAGCGCCCCGTCGTGGTCGCGGCCACGGGCGTCGCCAAGGGCCGTCCGGTCGTCGTCGTCGCCACGAACGAGTCGGCGCGTGGGCGAGGACTCAAGGCCGGCGAACTGGTCAGGTCCGCTGCCGCCACCCTCGGCGGCGGCGGGGGCGGCAAGGACGACATCGCCCAGGGCGGGGGGCAACATGCGGATAAGGTCGCCGAGGCTCTCAGCGTCATCGAGTGGCGGGTCGGCGAACTCGCCGCCGGCTGAGCAGTGCCGGTCATGCGTCCCGGTGTGCGCGTTGGTGTCGACGTGGGTTCCGTGCGGGTGGGTGTCGCTCGCAGCGACCCCCACGGCATCCTCGCCACCCCGGTGACCACCCTGGCGCGGGCCAACGCCGCCGAGCCGGTCGCGGCCGATGCCGACCTGGCCGCCTTGGTCGCGTTGGTCCGGTCCGAGGAAGTGCTGGAGGTGATCGTGGGTCTGCCGAGGTCGCTGTCCGGCACGGAGGGGTCTTCCGCGGTCGCGGCTCGTCAGTATGCTGCGGTGCTGGCGCGCGGTGTTGCCCCCGTCGCTGTCCGTCTCATTGACGAACGGTTGACGACGGTCGATGCCCACCGCGCCCTCCGCGAGAGCGGGGTCCCTGGTCGACGCTCACGGAGGGTCGTCGACCAGGTGGCTGCCGTCCTCATCCTCCAAGCGGCCCTCGACGAGGAGCGGAGTTCGGGACGGCCACCAGGCGAGTTGGTGGTTCAGAAGCGGCGCAAGCCGAGGCAAGGACGGGAACGACGATGACCGACCCGCTGGAGCATGCCTTGTTCGGTGAGTCCGAGGGGGACGACTTTCCCCGGCGACGAGATCTCAAACGCGCCGATCTCAAACGGCGTGCGGCGAAGAACGACCGGGGTCATCGACGCGAACCGAACGGGGAGGAGGGCCCTCGACGTCAAGGCAAGCGGGGCGACACCAAACACGAGGCACCGCGCCGCCGGGGCCGGTCCGTGCGCCGCTTCGTCATTCTCACCTTGGTCCTGCTCCTCGTCGGAGGCGCGGGGCTCGCGGCTGTGACCGTCCTGCGACCCTTGGTGAGCAAGATCCCGGGCTTCGGTGGACTCTCTGACACCGACTACCCGGGCCCGGGAGAGGGCCAAGTCCAGATCACGGTCGCCAAGGGCCAGACCGGTGAAGAAATTGCCACGACCCTGCGCGACAACGGGGTCACCAAGACGCGGACGGCATACCTCCAAGCCGCGGCGGCGGACCCCGCGGCTGCCGCCCTCATCCGGCCGGGCACCTACTCCATGAAGAAGCAGATGAGCGGCGCGGACGCTTTCAAGGTGCTCATCAACCCCGCGAACGCCCTTGGCGGGGTGACGCTACCCGAGGGGCTCTGGAAGAGCGAGACCTTCGCGCGCCTGTCACAAGCGACCGGCATACCGGTGGCCGACTACGAAGCCGCCGCGAAAGACCCCGCGGCGATCGGTCTGCCGGAGGTGGCCAGCGGCAACGTCGAGGGCTGGCTGTCGCCCACGACCTACGAATTCCCCGACAAGGCGACCGCGACCCAACAGTTGGCGATCATGGTCAAGCGGACGGCGGACGAACTGACCAAACTCGGCGTCCCCGCCGATCACCAACAACGCGTTCTCACCCTCGCATCCATCATCGAGGGCGAGGTCAACGCCCATACCGACCGCGGCAAGGTGGCCCGGGTGTTGGAGAACCGGCTCGACAACGTGACCGGTCCGACCGCCGGGTTCCTGCAGATGGACTCCACCCGCAACTACGCGCTGAAGAAGCGGGGCAACCTCTCGGCTGCCGACGCGCAAGCGGCCAAGGCCAGCCCCTACGACACCTACACCCACAAGGGCTTGCCTCCGGGCCCCATCAACAACCCGAGCTTCGCCAGCATCGAGGCGGCGGCCAAGCCCACCCCCGGCAACTGGTACTACTTCGTCACGGTCAACTTCGACACCGGCGAGACGTTGTTTGCGGAGACACTGGCCGAGCAGGAGCGCAACCGGGCCCAGTTGACGGCGTACTGCAAGGCGAACCCGGACAAGTGCGCGGCGAAGTGACGCCAGGCGAGGCGTCGCTGGTGCGGGCGGCCGTGCTCGGCTCGCCGATCGCGCATTCGTTGTCGCCGGTGCTGCACCGGGCCGGGTATGCCGCGCTCGGCCTCACGCGTTGGCGTTACGACCGGCGCGAGGTCACCGCCGATCGCCTCGCCGAGGTCGTCGGGGATCTCGGGGCGGAGTGGCGCGGGCTCAGTCTGACGATGCCCCTCAAGGAGGCGGCCTTCGCGGTCGCGGCGAGCGTGAGCGAGGTGGCGCGGCGCGCCGGCGCGATCAACACGCTGGTCAGGCGCGGTGATGGTGCCTGGGATGCGACGAACACCGATGTGGCCGGGATCGTGGCCGCGCTGCGCGGGGCCGACCACGACGGTCGCGGCTGCGTCCTGGGCAGCGGCGCCACGGCCCGCTCCGCGGTGCTGGCCCTGGCCGACCTGGGCGTTCGTGAGGTGAGCATCGCGGCCCGCAATCCGCAGGCTGCGGCCGACGCGGTGCTCCTCGGCGAGAGGCTCGGGATGCGGGCCCGCGCTCTCCCGCTGGCGGACTGGGTCCAGGACCCGGCGCGGCTGGTCATCTCCACCGTACCGCCGACGGCCTCCGCGACGGTCGGGGGTCTGCTCGAGGGGCCGGGTGGCGGCCTTCCCCGCGAGATGACGCTCCTCGACGTCGGGTATGCCGATTGGCCGACCCCGCTCGCGCGTGCGGTGCTCGCCCACGGCGGGGCGGTGGTGAGTGGGCTCGACATGCTCGTCCATCAGGCCGCGGCTCAGTTCGCGTTGTTCACCGGGTATACCGCCCCCGTCGAGGCGATGATGGCGGCCGGTCGGGCCGCCCTGGGGCGCTCTGCCGACCTCCCGTGAGGGGTCCGGATACTGACCGGGATGCCCACGGGCTGAGATGACCATGGCAGGATCGAGGCCATGTTGCGTTGGCTGACGGCGGGGGAGTCCCACGGCCCGGCCCTGCTCGCCACCCTCGAAGGACTGCCGGCCGGGGTTGCGGTGACCACCGACGACGTGGCGGCGGCGCTGGCGCGGCGCCGGCTCGGCTTCGGACGGGGCGCCCGGATGAAGTTCGAGCGAGACGAGGTCGAGTTCCTCGGCGGGGTGCGGCACGGTCGCACCCTCGGCTCGCCGATCGCGATCCGCATCGGTAACAGCGAATGGCCCAAGTGGCGCACCGTGATGAGCCCGGACCCGGTGTCGGAGGCGGAGTATGCCGCCGCCGACGATGTCAACGCGGAGAAGGAGATCGCGCGCAACAAGCCGCTGACCCGGCCCCGCCCCGGCCACGCCGACCTCGTCGGGATGCAGAAGTACGGCTTCGACGACGCCCGGCCCATCCTCGAACGCGCCTCCGCCCGCGAGACCGCGGCCCGGGTCGCGCTCGGGGAGGTCGCGGCCCGGTTCCTCGACCAGGCCTACGGGATCAGGCTCGTGTCGCACACGGTGGCCATCGGGGGCGCGAGAGTCCGCGACACCGCGGTGCTGCCCACCCCGGCCGACGTCGAGGCCCTCGACGCCGATCCGGTGCGCACCCTCGACGCGACCGGCAGCGCGGCCATGGTTGCCGAGGTCGAGGCGGCCCGCCGCGACGGCGACACCCTCGGGGGAGTGGTCGAGGTGCTCGCCTACGGCCTGCCTCCAGGGTTGGGGTCCCATGTCCACTGGGACCGGCGCCTCGACGCCCAACTGGCCGCCGCGCTCATGGGCATCCAGGCCATCAAGGGTGTCGAGATCGGCGACGGGTTCCGCACCGCGGCCCGCCGCGGCAGTGAGGCTCATGACGAGATGGAGCGCGATGCCAACGGAGTCATCCGGCGCCGCACCGGGCGCGCAGGCGGCACCGAGGGCGGGATGAGCGTCGGCGGGGTGCTGCGGGTGCGGGCCGCGATGAAGCCGATCAGCACCGTGCCGCGGGCGCTCGCCACCGTCGACGTCACCTCGCCCGATCCGGCGACCGCGATCCACCAGCGCTCCGACGTGTGTGCCGTCCCGGCGGCCGGGGTGGTCGCCGAGGCGATGGTCGCTCTCGCCCTGGCTCAGTCGTGCCTGGAGAAGTTCGGCGGTGACTGCGTGGCCGAAACGGCACGCAACCACGCGGCATACCTCGCCCACATCCCCGACGCCATGCGGAGCTGGTGATGGCCCCCCGCGTCGTCCTCATCGGCCCACCTGGCAGCGGCAAAAGCACGGTGGGAGCGGTCCTGGCGAACGCGCTCGGGGTGGCCTTCCACGACACCGATGCTGCTATCGAGACCGCGCAGGGGTGCTCGATCGCCGACCTGTTCCTCGCCGAGGGGGAGGCGCACTTCCGCGCCCTGGAACGCGCCGAGGTCGCGCGCGCCCTCCGGGACGAGGACGGGGTCCTCGCGCTGGGGGGCGGGGCACCGCTCGACCCCGCCTCACAGGGGGCCTTGGCTGCCCACACCGTGGTGTTCCTCGACGTCGGGATTGCCGATGCCGCCCGCCGGATCGGGTTCGATCGGTCCCGACCCCTGCTCGCGGTCAACCCGCGGGGCACGTGGGTCCGGCTCATGAACGAGCGCCGGCCGGTCTACGAGCGGCTCGCCACCCACGTCGTCGACACCGCCGGGCGGGCCCCGGAGGCCATCGCCGCCGACATCGCCGCGGTGCTGGGGAGGGAGTCATGACCGAGATCGTGTCCGTCGGGGGCCGCTACGACGTGCGGATCGGCGGCGGGGTTCTCGACGCCGTGGCCGAGGTGGTGCCCGAGCGCGCCGAGCAGGTCCTCGTCGTCCACAGCGCCGCCTTTCCCGGCCCGGCGCGACGGGTCGCGGCGAGGATCGAGGCTACCGGGCGCGCCGTCCACCTGGCGGCCGTACCCGACGCCGAAACGGCCAAGACCGCCGCCGTCGCCGCCGACCTGTGGGGTGTGCTCGGGCGGCATGGGTTCACCCGCACCGACGCCGTGGTCGCCGTCGGCGGTGGCACGGTGACCGACCTCGGCGGGTTCGTCGCCGCCACCTGGTTGCGCGGCGTGCCCGTTGTCCAGGTGCCCACGACCCTGCTCGCCATGGTCGACGCGGCCGTGGGCGGCAAGACGGGCATCAACACCCCCGAAGGCAAGAACCTGGTCGGGGCCTTCCACGAGCCCGCCGCGGTCCTCATCGACCTCGACCTGCTCGCGACCTTGCCCCGGGCCGACTATGTCGCCGGGCTGGCCGAAATCATCAAGGCGGGCTTCATCGCCGACCCGGTGATCCTCGACCTCATCGAGGCCGACCCGGTCGCCGCGACCCGCTGGGATGGCCCGGCGACCGCCGAACTTGTCACCCGTTCGATCGCCGTCAAGGCGCAGGTCGTCACCGCCGACCTGCGCGAGTCCTTCCTGCGCGAAATCCTCAACTACGGGCACACCTTCGGGCACGCCGTCGAACAGGTCGAGGGCTACCGCCGGCGCCACGGGGAGGCGGTCGCCATCGGCATGGTGTATGCCGCGGAGTTGGCCTGGCACACCGGTCACCTCGAGGCCGCCCTGGTTGCCCGGCATCGGGCGATCCTCGCCAGCGTGGGGCTGCCGACGGCATACCCGGACGGGGATTGGGAAGCCCTGCAGGCCGCCATGCGGCGCGACAAGAAGGCCCGCGGTGCGCAGGTGCGGTTCGTCATCCTCGATGCCCTCGCGAGCCCCACCCGCCTCGCAGACCCGGCACCGGGCTCGCTGCGGGCCGCGTTCGACGCCGTGCGCACCGCCGGTTGAGCCGGCCCACCCGCCGCAGCGAGTAAACTAGCGCCGATCCCCACCCCACTGCGGGGGTGACGCGCGCCCAGAAGGCGAGCGGACGGCATACCCAGTGACTGCAAAGGCGACACCCGTGGCAACGACCAACGACCTGAAGAACGGCCTCGTGCTCAACATCGACGGCCAGTTGTGGACCGTCGTGGAGTTCCAGCATGTCAAGCCCGGCAAGGGGCCGGCGTTCGTGCGGACCAAGTTGAAGAACGTGCTGTCGGGCAAGGTCGTCGACAAGACCTTCAACGCCGGCGTCAAGGTCGAGACCGCCAACGTCGACAAGCGGACGATGCAGTACCTCTACAACGACGGCAGCGACTTCATCTTCATGGACGGCGACACCTACGACCAGATTCATGTGACCCCGGAGATCGTCGGCGACGCCGCCAAGTACATGGTCGAGAACCAGGACGCGATCGTGGCCCGTCACGACGGCAACGTGCTGTTCATCGAGTTGCCCGCCTCCGTGATCCTCGAGATCACCTACACCGAGCCGGGCCTGCAGGGGGACCGCTCCACCGGCGGCACCAAGCCGGCGACCGTCGAGACCGGCGCGGAGATCCAGGTGCCGCTCTTCCTCGAGACCGGCACCAAGATCAAGGTGGACACCCGCGACGGGTCCTACCTCGGTCGCGTCAACTGACCCGCCGCGCCTCATGGCTGCCCGCACCAAGGCCCGCAAGGCCGCCCTCGATCTGCTCTTCGAGGCCGACCAGCGCGGTGTCAACGTCGCCGAACTGCTGAGCCAACGCCTCGCCGTACCGGTCGGGCAGGCCCCGGTGCGCGACTACACCGCCACCTTGGTCCGGGGCGTCGTCGACCACTGGGTCGAGATCAACGACCTCATCACCACCTGGGCCCAGGGCTGGACCCTCGACCGGATGCCGGCCGTCGACCGCGCCATTTTGCGGTTGGGCACCTTCGAGGTCGGGTATGCCGCCGACGTCCCCGAGTCGGTCGCCATCAGCGAGTGGGTGGGGTTGGCCACCGAGTTGTCCACCGACGAGAGCCCCAAGTTCGTCAACGGGCTGCTCGCCCGGATCGCCGAGATCAAACCCACCCTCGTCTAGGGCACGGCCGGGCGCGAGGAGTCGGCCGTGATCGCGCTGGGGGCGCCGGATCGCGATGACACACCGAGGGTGAGCGGGCCACGGACCGGGCGGGCGGCATACCGGGGGAGGGGTTAGAGTGGGCCTGCCAGGCATCCTTTAACGACCCGTCCGGAGAGGCGGGGAAGGAGGTCGAAACGCGTATGCCGCGTCCAGACACCCCCGGTGATGCTCGCGTCGTCCTCAGCGACACCGACATCGCCCGCGCGCTCAAGCGCATCGCCCACGAGATCCTCGAGGCCAACAAGGGCGCCTCGGATCTGATCCTTCTCGGAATCCCCACCCGCGGGGTGATCCTCGCGCGCCGGTTGGCCGCGATCATCGGCGAGGTCGAGGGGCAGCCCTGCCCGGCCGGGGCCCTCGACATCACGATGTACCGCGACGATCTGCGCCATCAACCCACCCGGGCCCCGATGCCCACGTCGATCCCGGGAGACACCGTCGACGACAAGGTCGTCGTCCTCGTCGATGACGTGCTCTACTCGGGGCGCACCGTGCGCGCCGCCCTTGACGCGCTCGCCGACTACGGCCGGCCGCGCGCGGTGCGGCTGGCGGTCCTCGTCGACAGGGGTCACCGCGAACTCCCGATCCGGGCCGACCACGTCGGCAAGAACCTGCCCACCGCGCACAGCGAAAAGGTGCGGGTGCGTGTCCTCGGCCACGACGACCACGAATCCGTCTCCATTGCCGGGGGCGAACGATGAGCCCCACCATGCCCCGCCACCTGCTCTCCATCGCCGACCTCGACGCCGCCGCGATCCGGATGCTCCTCGACACCGCGGCCTCGATGCAGGACGTCCAGCGCCGCGAGGTCAAGAAGATCCCCACGCTGCGCGGGCGGACCGTCATCAACCTGTTCTTCGAGGACTCCACCCGCACCCGCAGCAGTTTCGAGATCGCCGGCAAGTGGATGAGTGCCGACACGATCAACATCACCGGCAAGGGCTCCTCGACGAGCAAGGGCGAGTCGTTGCCGGACACCGTGATGACCATCGACGCCATGGGGGTCGACGCGCTCGTCATGCGGCACAGCGCCTCCGGGGCCGCCCATCAGGTCGCCGGCTGGGTCAAGGCACGGGTCGTCAACGCCGGGGACGGCACCCACGAACACCCCACGCAAGCCCTCCTCGACGCCTTCACCATGGAGCAGCGCCTCGGCACCCTCGCCGGGCGGCACGTCGCCATCGTCGGCGACCTCACCCACTCGCGGGTGTTCCGCTCCAACGTCCTCGCGCTGCGCATGCTCGGCGCCCACGTCACCGCGGTCGCCCCGGTGACCCTCATGCCCAGCGGCATCACCCCCTGGGCGCAGGCCGACGGGTTCGCCCTCTCCCACGACCTCGACGCGGTCCTCACCGGCGAGCGCCCCGTGGACGCCCTCATGATGCTGCGGGTCCAGCGGGAGCGGATGGCCGGCGGCTTCTTCCCCACCCCGCGCGAGTACACCGTCGGCTACGGCCTGACCCGCCCCCGGCTGCAGACGCTGCTCGCGGCCAACCCGGAGGCGGTCATCTGCCACCCCGGCCCGATGAACCGGGGCCTGGAGATCAGCGCCGACGCCGCGGACGCCGCCGCGAGCGTCATCCTCGACCAGGTCGCCGCCGGGGTCGCGGTGCGGATGAGCGTCCTCTATCACCTGTTGGCCGGCGAGGAAGGGAGCGCGGCATGAGCGCGCTGGTCATCAAGGGTGCCACCGCGTATGCCGCGGGCTTGCCGACGCAGGGTCGCCCGGGCGACGTCGTCGTCGTCGACGGGGTGGTCACCGATCTCGACGCGGCGGCGGTGCCGCGCAACGCCGACGTCATCGACGCCGACGGCCTCGTCCTGCTGCCCGGGCTGGTCGACATCCACACCCACCTGCGCGAACCCGGACGTGAGGACGCCGAGACGATTGCCTCGGGGTCGGCCGCGGCGGCCGTCGGTGGGTTCACCGCGGTGCTCGCGATGGCCAATACCACCCCGGTCACCGACACCGCCGAAGCCGCCGAGCGGATTCTCGACCTCGGGCGCAGCGTCGGCCTCGTCGACGTCCAACCCATCGGGGCAGTCACCCACGACCTTGCCGGGCAGCAACTCGCCGAACTCGGCCTCATGCACCGCTCGCGCGCGCAGGTGCGCGTCTTCTCCGACGACGGCCACTGCGTCGGCGACGCGCGTCTCATGCGCCGCGCCCTCGAATACATTCGCTCCTTCGGGGGCGTCATCTCCCAGCACAGCCAGGACCCGTCCCTGGCCGGGCCCAGCGCCTGCTGTCACGAGGGTGAACTCTCCGGGCGGCTCGGGCTGCCCGGCTGGCCGGCCGCGGCCGAGTCGGTCGTCATCGCCCGCGATGCTCAACTCGCGCGGCATACCGGCAGCCGGGTCCACGTCGCCCACGTGAGCACCGCCGAAGGGGTGGAGGTGATCCGCTGGGCCAAGGCGCGCGGCATACCGATCACCGCGGAGGCGACGCCGCATCACCTGGCGCTCACCGTCGAGCAGGTGCGCACCTACGACCCCGTCTTCAAGGTGAACCCGCCGCTGCGGCCCATCGAGGACGTCGAAGCGGTCCGCGCCGCGCTCGCCGACGGCACCATCGACGCGGTCGCGACTGACCACGCCCCGCACGCCCGGCACGACAAGGAGCACGCCTTCGTCGACGCCGCGTTCGGGATGCTCGGCCTGGAGACGGCCCTGGCGGTCGTCGCCCACGTCATGGTCGAGGGCGGCCCGTTCGGCTGGGCCGACGTCGCCCGGGTCATGTCGAGCGCCCCCGCGGCCATCGCGGGGCTGCCCGGCCACGGGCGCCCCATCGCGCCCGGCGAACCCGCCAACCTCGTCCTCATCGACCCCGCGGCGAGCCGCACCGTCGACCGCGACACCTCGATGTCCTTGTCCCGCAACAACCCGTGGCACGGTCGAACCTTCGCCGCGGGCGTGTACGCCACGATCCTGCGCGGTCGCGTCACCGCCCGGGAAGGAGTCCCCACCTCATGCTGACCCAGCGCGAACCGGCCGTCCTCATCCTCGAAGACGGCCGGACCTTCATCGGCGGGGCCTACGGCCATGTCGGGTCCACGGTCGGGGAGGCGGTCTTCTCCACCGGCATGACCGGCTACCAGGAGACCCTCACCGACCCCAGCTACCACCGGCAGGTCGTCGTCATGACCGCCCCGCACATCGGCAACACCGGCTGGAACGACGAGGACGACGAGTCCTCCCGGATCTGGGTCGCCGGCTACGTCGTGCGCGATCCCGCGCTGCGGCCGAGCAACTGGCGTTCGCGGCGCTCCCTGGAGAGCGAACTCGACGCCCAGGGCGTCGTCGGCATCTGTGACCTCGACACCCGGGCCCTGACCCGGCACCTGCGCGAGCGAGGCGCGATGCGGGTTGGCATCTTCTCCGGCGAGGCGGCCACCCGGTCCCGGGAGGAGTTGCTCACCCGGGTCATCGACTCGCCGCCGATGGCGGGGTCGGCGTTGGCCGCGCAGGTCGCCACCAAGGAGCCGTATGCCGTGCCCGCGGTGGGGGAGAGGCGGTTCACCGTGGCGGCCCTCGACCTGGGCATCAAGGCGATGACGCCGGCCCTGATGGCCCAGCGCGGCATCGAGGTGCACGTGCTGCCGGCGACTGCCACCTTCGCGGACATCGAGGCGGTCCACCCCGACGGGGTGTTCTTCTCCAATGGGCCGGGCGACCCGGCGACGGCCGATCACGAGGTCGGGGTGCTGCGCGAGGTGCTCGCCGCCGGGCTGCCCTACTTCGGCATCTGCTTCGGCAACCAGATCTTCGGGCGGGCCCTGGGCCTGGGCACCTACAAGCTCAAGTACGGTCACCGTGGCATCAACCAACCGGTCCTGGACCGGAGCACCGGCAAGGTCGAGGTGACGGCGCACAACCACGGGTTCGCCGTCGACGCCCCCCTCGACGGCGACGTCGAGACGCCCTACGGCGCGGCCCGGGTCAGCCACGTCTGCCTCAACGACGACGTCGTCGAGGGCCTCGAACTGCGCGACGCATCGGGCCGGTTACGGGCGTTCTCGGTGCAGTACCACCCGGAGGCGGCGGCCGGACCGCACGACGCGGCATACCTCTTCGACCGATTCGTCTCGCTGCTGGAAGGGGCGAAGTAATGCCGAAGCGTGACGACATCAAGAGTGTCCTGGTCATCGGGTCCGGGCCGATCGTCATCGGGCAGGCCTGCGAGTTCGACTACTCCGGCACTCAAGCCTGCCGGGTGCTGCGCGAGGAAGGCATCAGGGTCGTCCTGGTCAACTCCAACCCGGCGACCATCATGACCGACCCGGAGTTCGCCGACGCAACCTACATCGAGCCGATCACCCCGGAGATGGTCGAGAAGATCATCGCCAAGGAACGCCCCGACGCGGTCCTGGCCACCCTGGGCGGCCAGACCGCCCTCAACTGCGCCATCTCCCTGCACGAGGCGGGCGTGCTGGAGAAGTACGACTGCCCCCTCATCGGGGCCAACGTCGCCGCCATCCAACTCGGCGAGGACCGCGACCTCTTCAAGGGCGTCGTCGAACGCAGCGGTGCCGAGTCGGCCCGCTCGATCATCTGCCACACCATGGACGAGTGCCTGGCCGCCGCCGAGGACCTGCGCTACCCGGTCGTCGTGCGCCCCTCGTTCACCATGGGTGGGCTCGGCTCGGGGTTTGCCTACGACGAGGCCGACCTGCGCCGGATCGCCGGCCAGGGGCTCCAGTACTCCCCGACGACCGAGGTGCTCCTCGAGGAGTCGATCCTCGGCTGGAAGGAGTACGAACTCGAGGTCATGCGCGACCACGCCGACAACGTCGTCGTCGTCTGCTCCATCGAGAACCTCGACCCCATGGGTGTCCACACCGGGGACTCCATCACCGTCGCCCCGGCGCTCACCCTGACCGACCGTGAATACCAGCGGTTGCGCGACATCGGGATCGCCATCATCCGTGAGGTCGGTGTCGACACCGGCGGCTGCAACATCCAGTTCGCCGTCAACCCGCGCAACGGGCGGATCATCGTCATCGAGATGAACCCGCGGGTGTCGCGCTCCTCGGCGCTGGCCTCCAAGGCGACCGGGTTCCCGATCGCCAAGATCGCCGCCAAGATGGCCATCGGCTACACCCTCGACGAGGTCCGCAACGACATCACCCAGGAGACGCCGGCGAGTTTCGAGCCGACCCTCGACTACGTCGTCGTCAAGGTGCCCCGGTTCGCCTTCGAGAAGTTCCCGCTCGCCGACGACACCCTGACGACGACCATGAAGTCGGTCGGGGAGGCGATGGCCATCGGGCGCAACTTCACCGAGGCCCTCCAGAAGGCGTTGCGGTCGATCGAGCACAAGGGCTCCTCGTTCCACTGGGAAGGCCCGCGCCCCGACCCGCAGCAGGCCACCGAGTTGCTCGCCCGGGCCGCGCGCCCCACCGACGGGCGGATCGTCACCGTCCAGCAGGCCCTGCGCGGCGGCATCGACGCCGAGCAGGCGCACGCCGTCACCGGCATCGACCCGTGGTTCCTCGACCAGATCGTCCTCATCAACACCATCGCCGACGAGATCGAGTCCGCAGCGCGCGTCACGCCCGAGTTGCTCCGCCTGGCCAAGCGGCACGGCTTCAGCGACGCCCAACTCGGGCAACTGCGCGGCATACCCGAAAGCGTCGTCCGCGGGGTGCGCCAGGCGCTCGGGGTGCGCCCGGTGTTCAAGACCGTCGACACCTGCGCCGCCGAGTTCGCCGCCTTCACGCCCTACCACTACAGCTCGTACGACGAGGAGTGCGAGGTCGCCCCCCGCGAGCGCCCGGCCGTCATCATCCTCGGCTCCGGACCCAACCGGATCGGGCAGGGCGTCGAGTTCGACTACTCCTGCGTCCACGCGAGTTTCGCGCTGCGCGACGCCGGCTACGACACGGTCATGGTCAACTGCAACCCCGAGACCGTCTCCACCGACTACGACACCTCCTCGCGGTTGTATTTCGAGCCGCTCACCCTGGAGGACGTCCTCGAGGTGTATGCCGTGGAGCGGGCCGCCGGGCCGATCGCCGGGGTCATCGTCCAACTCGGCGGGCAGACCCCGCTCGGGCTGGCCAAGGCGCTCAAGGCCGAGGGGGTGCCGATCGTCGGCACCAGCCCGGAGGCCATCGACCTCGCCGAGGACCGCGGCGCCTTCGGGCGGGTCCTCGCCGAGGCCGGGCTGCCGGCACCCAAGCACGGCACGGCATACAGTGTCGAGGAGGCGCTCACGGTGGCGCGGACCATCGGCTATCCGGTGCTGGTCCGGCCCTCCTACGTCCTCGGTGGGCGGGGGATGGAGATCGTCTACGACGACGAAACCCTGCGCACCTACGTCGAGAAGGCGACGACCGCGAGCCCCGAACACCCCGTGCTCGTCGACCGGTTCCTCGACGACGCCGTCGAGATCGACGTCGACGTCCTCTTCGACGGCGAGGAGATGTACCTCGGCGGGGTCATGGAGCACATCGAGGAGGCCGGGATCCACTCCGGCGACAGCGCCTGCGCCTTGCCGCCGGCCACCCTCGGCGACGGCGAGATCGAGCGGGTGCGCGAAAGCGCCCTCAAACTGGCGCAGGGCATCGGGGTGCGGGGACTGATGAACGTCCAGTTCGCCCTCGCGCAGGACATTCTCTACGTCCTCGAAGCCAACCCGCGCGCCTCGCGGACGGTGCCGTTCGTCGCCAAGGCGACCGGGGTGGCGCTGGCCAACGCCGCGGCCCGGATCATGCTCGGCGCGAGCATCGCCCAACTACGCGAGGAGGGGGTCTTGCCGCGGGTCGGCGACGGGGGCCAGTTGCCCTCGCACGCGCCGATGTCGGTCAAGGAGGCGGTGCTGCCCTTCCACCGGTTCCGGCGCGCCGACGGGGCACCCGTCGATTCGTTGCTCGGGCCGGAGATGCGCTCGACCGGTGAGGTCATGGGTATCGACAAGAACTTCGGGCTGGCGTTCGCCAAGAGCCAGTTGGCGGCCTACGGCGGGTTGCCGGAGTCGGGCACGGTGTTCGTCTCGGTCGCCAACCGCGACAAGCGGGCCATGTTGTTCCCCGTCAACCGGCTCCAGGACCTCGGGTTCAGCATCATCGCCACCTCGGGGACCGCGGATGTGCTGCACCGCAACGGGATCGAGGCCACCGTGGCCCGCAAGATCACCGAACGCGACGGGGATCACGAGGCCGACGACGAGCGCTCCATCGGGCAGATGATCCTCGACGGCGAGATCGCCATGATCATCAACACCCCGACCGGGCAGTCCGCTCGCGCCGACGGCTACGCCATCCGGGCCGCCGCCAACACCGCCGATGTCACGCTCATCACGACCGTGCAGGAGTTCGCGGCAGCGGTTCAGGCCATCGAGGCGCTGCGCAAGGGGACGCTGTCGGTCACCTCGCTGCAAGAACACGCCCGCGCCCTCGACCTGCTCGGGCGCGGCAGCGGCGCCGGCACCGGGCAGGGCGCGCGGTGAGCGGGCCGGCGCAGACCCGCGGCCCGCTCGTGACCAACGAGGTCGTCGGGGCCTATCACCGGCTCACCATCGCCGCCCCCGGGGTCGCCGATGCCGCGGCGCCCGGGCAGTTCGTCGCGGTCGCCGTCGGCGGGCCCACCTCGGCCCAGTTGTTGCGCCGCTGCTTCTCGCTGCACGCGGTGAGCGCCGAGGACGGGGGCCGCCTCGCGGTCGTCGTCGCGGCCAAGGGCGCGGGCACCCAGTGGTTGACGGCGCTGCGGCCCGGCGATCTCGTCGACGTCGTCGCCCCGCTGGGCCGGCCGTTTCCGCTGCCCGACGAACCCTGCGCCTGTGTGCTCGTCGGTGGCGGCTACGGCTCGGCCCCGCTGTTCTGGCTGGCCGAGGTGCTCCGCGCCCGCGGCTGCCGGGTCGAGATGATCCTGGGCGCGGGCAGCGCCGACCGGCTCTACGGGGTCGAGGAGGCCGGTCGGGTCGCCGATGCGGTCCACGTGACCACCGACGACGGCTCACTGGGCCGGCGCGGCTGGGTGAGCGAGGTGTTGCCCGAGGTCATCGAGCGCACCGGCGCCCGGTACGCCTACGCCTGCGGGCCGATGGGCATGCTCGCGGCGGTGACCGAGGTGGCCACCGCGCACGAGGCCACGGCATACGTCGCCGTCGAGGAATCGATGGCGTGCGGGATCGGGGTGTGCATGACGTGCGTGTTGCCGGTGCGCCGCGATGACGGGGTGACCGCGATGGTGCGCTCGTGCGTGGACGGTCCGGTGTTCCGGGGCGACCAGGTGCGCTGGGACGCCTACGCCGACGGGGTATGCCGGGTGCCCGCCGACGCACTCGGCGCCCCCCGGCCCGGAGGGCACTGAGATGGCCGACCTGACGACCCGCCTGGGGTCGGTGACCCTGCCCAACCCGATCCTCACCGCGTCCGGATGCGCTGCCAACGGGCGCGAACTGCACCACTTCGTCGACCTCACCGGGCTCGGGGCGTTCGTCACCAAGACCGTCATGGCCGACCCGCGCGCCGGACGGCCCACCCCGCGGATGGCCGAGACCCCGAGCGGCATGCTCAACTCGATCGGCCTCCAGGGCCCGGGCATCGCCGCCTTCCTCGATCACGACCTCACCTGGCTGGCCTCGGTGGGCGCGCGCGTCATCGTGTCCATCGCGGGCAACACCGCGGCCGAGTTCGCCACCGTCGCCCGAGCCCTCGCCGCGCACCCCGCGTTCGGGTGTGTCGTCGGGGTCGAAATCAACATCTCCTGCCCCAACGTGGCCAACCGTGGTCTGGTCTTCGCCTGCGACGCGGTGAGTTCACGCGAGGTCATCACCCTCGTCACCGCCGAACTGCCCCCTCAGACACCGACATTCGCCAAACTCACCCCTGACGTCACCGATATCGTCGCGATCGCCGACGCCGCGCTCGACGCCGGTGCCCGAGGGCTCACCCTCATCAACACCCTCCTCGGCATCGTCATCGACACCGACCGGATGCGCCCCCAACTCGCCGGGGTCACCGGCGGGCTGTCCGGGCCGGCGATCCGCCCGGTCGCGGTCCGCGCCATTTGGCAGGTGTATGCCGCGATGCTCGAAGACCGTCTACCCACCGTCCCGATCCTCGGGGTCGGGGGAGTGCGCACCGGGCGCGACGCCCTCGAACTGCTTGCCGCCGGGGCCGCGGCGGTCCAGGTGGGCACCGCGACCTTCAACGACCCGAGCGCGCCCGGCCGGGTCCGGGACGAACTCGACGCCGCCCTCGACGAGCGCGGCTTCACCAGTGTCGGCGAGGTCGTCGGCCTGGCCCACGAGCGGAAGGTGCGGCTATGAGCGCGACGAGCGGCGCGGCATACCCGGGATTCGGGGCCCGGCTGGGGGAGGCGATGGCAACCCACGGGCCGTTGTGCGCCGGAGTCGACCCGCATCGTGGACTCCTCGAGAGCTGGGGTCTGGCCTACGACCTCGCCGGGCTCGAACGGTTCGCGATGACCTGCGTCGAGGCCTTTGCCGGGGAAGTGGCGTGCGTCAAGCCGCAGTCGGCGTTCTTCGAGGTGTTCGGCGCGCGGGGGATCGAGGTGCTGGAGCGGACGACGGCGGCGTTCCGTGATGCCGGGACGATCGTCATCCTCGACGTCAAACGCGGCGACATCGGGACCACGATGGCGGCGTATGCCGAGGCGTTCCTCGCCGACGACGCCCCCGGCGCCGTCGACGCCATCACCCTCAGCCCCTATCTCGGCTACGGCTCGCTGCGGCCGGCGATCGACCTGGCGGCCCGCACCGGGCGCGGCGTGTTCGTCCTCGCCCTCACCTCCAACCCCGAGGGGCCCCCGCTCCAACACGCGCGGATGCCCGAGGGCAGCGTCGCCGGCAGCATCGTCGAGGGCGCGCGGGACGACAACGCCCCGGCGGCGGCCCGCGGCGAACTCGGCCACGTGGGCCTGGTCATCGGGGCCACGGTCGGCACGGCCGTCACCGATCTCGGGCTCGATCTCGCCGCCAGTGCCGCCCCCATTCTCGCGCCCGGCCTTGGGGCGCAAGGGGCCACGGCGGCGGACCTGCACCGGGTCTTCGGCGCCGCCCTACCGCAGGTCGTGGCCAACTCCTCGCGCGGCATCCTCGGCGCCGGCTCCTCGGTGGCGGCGCTGCGACACGCGGCCCGCCGCGAATCCGAGGTGCTTCGCGAGCTCTTGGCCGGGGACGGCGAGGCGACCGGGCACCCCCGCGAGACCCGACCGCCACACCGCGCCCCCTCCCATGCCCGCCCCGGGCCGCCAGGATGGCTATAGTCGCTGCCCAAGGGGCGTCGACGGGGCGCCTGTCGTCGCGCATCGAAGACAAGGACGGGGACTGTGGCACTTCCCACGCTGACACCGGAGCAGCGCAATGCCGCGCTACGCAAGGCCGCCGAGGCGCGGCGCGAGCGGGCGGCGGTCAAGAACCGGCTCAAGTACGCCCAGGGTTCGCTCGCGGAGGTGATCGAGGCGGGCCGCACCAACGAGGTCATCGGCAAGATGCGCGTCTCGGCGCTGCTGGAGTCGCTCCCGGGGGTGGGGCCGATCAAGGCGGCCCATCTCATGAAGGAGATCGGGATCAGCGAAACCCGTCGGGTGCGCGGCCTGGGCCAGCACCAAGTGGCCGCGCTCCTCGAGCGCTTCGGCAACTGAGCGGGTTCGGATGCGGTTGACCGTCCTGGCCGGACCGACGGCCGTCGGCAAGGGGACCGTGGCCGCCGAGGTTCGTCGCCGCTACCCCGAGGTGTGGTTCAGCGTGTCGGCGACCACCCGCGCCCCGCGTCCGGGTGAGATCGACGGCGTCCACTACTTCTTCGTCTCCGACGCCGACTTCGACGCCATGGTCGAGCGCGGCGAGATGCTCGAGTGGGCAGTCGTCCACGGCAGGGCCAAGTACGGCACGCCCCGGGGGCCGGTCGAGGCGGCCTTGGCCAATGGTCGGCTCGCGCTCTTGGAAATCGACCTCCAGGGGGCCCGCCAGGTGCGGGCGAGTATGCCGCAGGCGCACTTCGTCTTTCTCGCCCCGCCGTCGTGGGAGGACCTCGTCGAGCGGCTCGTCGGGCGAGGCACCGAAACCGCGGAGGAACGGGACCGGCGACTGGCCACGGCCCGCGTCGAGTTGGCGGCGGCCGACGAGTTCGACACGACCATCGTCAACGACGATGTCGAGCGTGCCGCCGAGGACCTCGTATCATTGATGAGATCCTCCCCCAACGGAAACGAGCCCTGACGCATGTCTGGAACCAAGGCCAACCCCATCGGCATCACCAACCCGCCGATCGACGAGCTCCTCGAGCAGGCCGACTCCAAGTACGCCCTCGTGCTCTACTCCGCCAAGCGGGCCCGCCAGATCAACGCCTACTACGCCCAGCTCCAGGAGGGCCTGCTCGAGTACGTCGGGCCCCTGGTGGACTCCGAGGTGCACGAGAAGCCGCTGTCCATCGCGCTGCGTGAGATCAACGGCGGGCTCTTGACCGCCGAGCCGATCGAGGACTGAGCCGGCCATGCGGGTCGTCCTCGGGGTGGCCGGCGGCATCGCGGCGTACAAGGCCGCCTCGCTGCTGCGGCTGTTCACCGAGGCCGGCCACGACGTCACCGTCGTGCCCACGGCCGCGGCCCTGAATTTCGTCGGGGCCGCCACCTGGGCCGCCCTGTCGGGCAAACCGGTGCACACCGACGTCTGGTCCGACATCACCGAGGTGCCCCATGTGCGACTGGGGCAAAGCGCCGACCTGGTCATGGTGGCGCCGGCGACCGCCGACCTGATCGCCCGGGCCGCGACCGGGCAGGCCGACGACCTGCTCACCAATGTGCTGCTGACGGCCCGCTGCCCGGTCGTGATGGCACCGGCGATGCACACCGAGATGTGGGAGCATCCCGCGACCCAGGCCAACATTGCGACCCTGTCCGAGCGGGGGGTGCACATCGTCCCGCCCGCCTCGGGTCGCCTCACCGGCAAGGACAGCGGCCCGGGTCGCCTGCCCGAACCCGACGACCTGTATGCCGTGGCCGCCCGCCTGCTCGCCGCACCGGTCACCCCTTTCCCGCCTGAACCGCCCAACGTCCACTTCGCACCCCAACAGTTCGGGGGCGAACCGCCCCTTTCCCACCGCAAGCCCGACGCGACCCCGCTCCCCGTCCCGGACGCTCCCAGCCCATCGAGGTTGGCGGACCGGCATGTCGTGGTCTCCGCCGGTGGCACCCGCGAGCCCCTCGACCCGGTCCGATTCCTGGGCAACCGCTCCTCGGGCAAGCAGGGCTACGCGCTCGCCGAGGCGGCCGTGGCACGCGGTGCGCGCGTAACCCTCGTGACGACCGTCGAGCGGCCGGTGCCCCCCGGGGTGCGGACGATCTCGGTGGAGACCGCGCTGGAGATGCGCGCGGCCATGCACGAAGCGGCCGACGACGCCGACGTCCTCGTCATGGCCGCCGCGGTCGCCGACTTCCGCCCGGCCGAGTTCGCCGCGCACAAGATCAAGAAGACCGCCGGCACCGATGACGCCCCCGAGATCGCCCTCGTGCGCAATCCCGACATCCTCGCCGAACTCGTTGAGCGCCGCGGGCCGGGTCGCTCCCCGGTGATCGTCGGCTTCGCGGCCGAAACCGGCGACGACACCGCGAGCGTCCTCGACCACGGGCGGGCCAAACTCGCCCGCAAGGGGTGCGACCTGCTCGTCGTCAACGAGGTGGGGGTCGACAAGACCTTCGGGCGCGACGACAACCTCGTCCACATCCTCCGGGCGGACAGCGACGCGGTCACCGATGTGGGACCCGCCCCCAAGTCCGAGATCGCCGATGCGGTCATGGCCCAGGTCGAGTCGCTGCTCTGACCCGCTACGTGTGGCGGTGCCCCGGGGCCTAGCGGCCCCGGGGCACCATGAGCCGGGTCAGGAGTTCTGGGCGTGCCCCGGCTCGCCGTCGGGGGCCTGCTCCGCAGCCCCCTGGCCATGACCGGCCTCTTCGTGGCCCTGATCGGAGTTCGCTGCCGCCGGGGACTCGCTCGCGGCTTCCGACCCCGTGTGGGATTCGCCGGTGCCCGGCGCCAGATCGGCGGAGGCACCGCTCACGTTGGCCAGCATGGTGCGAACGTTGCTCAGTTGGGCGGCGATGGTGTCGCGGCGCGCGCTCACCGCCGCCAGTTCGCGCTCGGACTCGCGCCGAACCCGGTCGGCATGGGAGCGGGCTTCGGCCACAAGGTGGGCGGCCTGCTCTTGTGCCTCGCCGAGCATCCGCGCGGCCTTCTCGGCCTTCGTAGACCGGTCGGCTTCGGCCTCCCGGCCCAGGGTCTCGACCTGATCCTGCAAAGCCGCCAACTGGCTCTCGTGCTCGCGCAGCTGGGCGGTGAAGTCCGCGTCCGCCTTGTCACGGCGGGCGATCAACTTCGCTTCGTGGTCGAGTGCCGCCGCCGCCGCTTGAGCGCGCTGACTCTCGACGTACGCGTCCGCCTCTGCGCGGCGCGCCGAGGCCTCCCGGGTGGCCTCCTCGATCAGTGAGTCCGCGTGTGCCTTGGCCTGGCTCGTGACCTCGTTCGCGGCGAGGTCAGCCCGGGACCGGGTCTCCTCGGCATACCGGTCGGCTTCGGCGCGGACCCGGTCACTGTGCGTGGTCGCGGCGGTGACTGCTTCCTCGGCGGCCGTGGTCGCCTTGTCCCGGATCGCCGCGGCCTCTTCGTCGGCGAGGGCGAGCATCTGGCCGACCCGGGCCCCGAGGTCGGTGAACTTCGGGGTGACAGCCCGCCTGGCGGCCTGCTTGAGTTCAGTGATCTTCGCCTGGTGCGCAGCCACCTGCCCCGCGAGAGCGGCGTGTGATTGCTGGGCCTTGGCCAGTTCCACACTCACCCCGGCCGTCTCCTGCTGGGCCGCCTCGACGGCCGCGCGCAGTTGGGCGA
This sequence comes from Actinomycetes bacterium, assembly GCA_029778715.1. Lineage (GTDB taxonomy): Bacteria > Actinomycetota > Actinomycetes > Actinomycetales > Dermatophilaceae > Phycicoccus_A. Next base: position 46,015 of record JAKOPT010000020.1, read on the forward strand.
CGTAGTGGTCGACCTGGGAGGGGTCGTAGCCCCGGAAAACGGTCGGGAACTCAGGGCTGCTCATCGAGACTCCAAAGGGGTGGGCGGACAGTTGCGGACAAACGGTCGACAGGCAGGAGCACGGCGGCGCCGGACAGTCCGGTCAACTGGTCAGTGATCGGGGCGCGATCGGTGCGGGTGAACGAGTCCGCAGCCGAACCGGAGATCCCGGTCGTCTCGGCTTCGACGTGTTCGTTCACGTCAAGGATGATCCCACGGAACCCCGTGGTGATTCATCCGAGCCCAGGTGAGGGCTCCCTATTCCGCCTGCGTTCGGTTGTCGCGCAGGCCAGGTCGACCGGGCCGAGGGTGGGTATGCCGCGGGGCGCACGCCGGGTGCTCGGCGCGCCGGTCGCGGGTGCTCGCCCGGGCGACCCGCCATCCAGATGAGGACGGCGCCAAGTCGACCCGGTCCGGACGCGTGTCCGGTCGTGTGCGCTTGTGGGTGCGCAGTGAACTGACGGGTAGATTGAGCCCTGACGGTGGTCCTGTCGTGGCCCCCCTTCCACCCGAGGAGTCCCAGCGTGTCGGCACGCCTGTTTACGTCCGAGTCGGTCACCGAAGGTCACCCGGACAAGATCTGCGACCAGATTTCCGACGGCATCCTCGATGCCATCCTCGAGCAAGACCCCAAGGCCCGGGTCGCCGTGGAGACCCTGGTGACCACCGGGTTGGTGCATGTGGCCGGTGAGGTCACCACCGAGGCCTACGTCGAAATCCCGCGCATCGTCCGCGACACCGTGCTGCGCATCGGCTACGACAACTCGACCAAGGGTTTCGACGGCGCCTCGTGCGGGGTCGAGGTGTCCATCGGGCAGCAAAGTCCGGATATCGCCCAGGGTGTCGACACGGCATACGAGTCCCGCACCGGGGGAGTGGACCCGCTCGACAAGCAGGGCGCCGGTGACCAAGGGCTCATGTTCGGGTACGCGTGCGACGACACCGCCGACCTGATGCCGCTGCCGATCCACCTCGCCCACCGGTTGGCGGAGCGGTTGACCCAGGTCCGCAAGGACGAGACGCTGCCCTACCTGCGCCCGGACGGGAAGACCCAGGTGACGATCGGCTACCGCGGGGACCGGGCGGTCAGCCTCGACACCGTGGTCGTCTCCAGCCAGCATGCCGACCACATCTCCCTGGAGGGGATGCTCGCCCCCGACATCGAGACGCACGTTATCGCCCCCGTGCTCGCCGAGATGCTCGCCGACGGGACCGACCTCGACGTGTCGAACTACCGGGTTCTGGTCAACCCCACCGGCAAGTTCGTCGTCGGGGGGCCGATGGGTGACGCGGGCCTGACCGGGCGCAAGATCATCGTCGACACCTACGGCGGGATGGCCCGGCACGGTGGGGGGGCGTTCTCCGGGAAGGACCCGAGCAAGGTCGACCGGTCCGCCGCCTACGCCACCCGCTGGGTCGCCAAGAACGTCGTCGCGGCCGGCTTGGCCCGCCGCTGCGAGGTCCAGGTCGCCTATGCCATCGGCAAGGCGCAGCCGGTGGGGATGTACGTCGAGACCTTCGGCACCGAGACCGTCGACGTCGACCTCATCCAGCGCGCCATCGGCCGGGTCTTCGACCTGCGCCCCGCCGCGATCCTCGACGACCTCGACCTGCTGCGCCCCATCTACTCGCCCACGGCGGCATACGGGCACTTCGGCCGCACCACGGCGCCCGGGGTCGACAACGCCTTCACCTGGGAACGCACCGATCGGGTCGAGGCCCTCCTCGCTGCGGTACGCGCCTGACGATCTCCCTCCGGCCCGGGATCGCGGCCGGGTGCCGTTGTCGGAGGCGTGAGCTAGGTTCGGCTCCATGAGCGGGGAGTCGGCGCACGGCGATCAGTTGGCGCTGATGTCCCGCGCCCGGGTGCGGCGGCGTCCCGGTCCGCCCCCCGCAGGGACCCCCGCTGGCGTGGACCCGGTGGCCTCGGTGCTCGTCGACACCGGGTTGGCCCATCTGGACCGCCCGTTCGACTACCTCGTCCCCGCCGACCTCGATGCCCAGGTGCGTCCCGGGGTGCGGGTCAAGGTGCGCTTTGCCGGCCGGGACCTCGATGGGTTCGTCGTCGAGCGCCGCGACCGGGCCGAGTTCGAGGGCCGGTTGACGCCGATCCGCCGGGTCGTGTCCCCGGAACCGGTGCTGACGCCGCCCGTATTGGCCCTCGCCCAGGAGGTGGCCCGGCGCAGCGCCGGCACGGTCGGGGATGTGCTCCGGCTGGCCATTCCGGCCCGACACGCCGGTGCCGAGCAGGCTCTTCCTGACGTCGTCACCGCCGCGCCCCCGTCGACGTGGGCGGGGTGGTCGCCGGTGTCCGCCGCCGGCGCGGGCGACGCCTCGGCGGGCACCCCACCGCAGGCAGTGGGTATGCCGCCGTGGGCGGCATACGAGGGTGGGCTTGCCTTCCTCGGCCGGCTGGCCGACGGGGGGTCACCCGCCGCGCACCTGCTCGCCCTGCCCGCCACCGACCCGGCGCAGCAGTGGCCCGGGCTGCTCGTCGAGGCAGCGGCGGCCACCTTGAACAGCGGGCGGGGCGTCATCCTCGTCGTGCCCGACGCCGGTGACCTCGCGCGCGTGGAGGGCGAGATCGTCGGCCGCTGGGGTCGGGGGCACCACGTGCGACTCAGCGCCGACCAGGGACCCCAAGCCCGCTACACCGCGTGGCTGAAGGTGCGGCGCGGCCACGTGCCGTTGGTCATCGGCACCCGAGCCGCCGCCTACGCCCCGGTCCGGGATCTCGGCCTGATCGCCTGGTGGGACGACGGGGACGACTCGCTGGCCGAACCACGCGCTCCCTACGCCCATGTCCACACCGTCGCCCGGGTCCGCGCCGACCTCGACGGGGCCGGGGTGCTCGCTGCTGGATATGTCGGGTCGGCCGTCGTCGGTTCGTGGGTGCGGGAGGGATTCCTCAAACAGATTGCGGCGCCGCGGCCGACGGTGCGGGCACGCACCGCCCGGGTCCGGGTGGCCGGCGAGGAGGAAGCCGGTGCGCGTGACGCCACAGCCGGCCGGGCCCGGTTGCCGACGATCGCTTGGGAGACGGCGCGGACCGGCCTGGAGACCGGGGCCGTGCTCGTGCAGGTACCCCGGCGTGGCTACATCCCCGCCGTGTCGTGCTTCACCTGTCGACGGCGCGTGCAATGCACGACCTGCGCCGGGCCGGTGGCCCTGCCCGGCCCCCACGAGCGTCCCCAATGCCGGTGGTGCGGCCGGCTCCTCGGCGCGTTCACCTGCCCCGCCTGCGGGTCGAGTCGGCTCCGGTCGAGCATCGTGGGGGCGGCACGCACCGCCGAGGAGTTGGGGCGCGCCTTTCCCGGCGTCCCCGTCCACACCTCCGGCGGCGCCGACGTCCTCGGCGAGGTCCCGGGGACGCCGCGCCTGGTCATCGCCACCCCCGGGGCCGAGCCGGTCGCCGACGGCGGGTATGCCGCGGCCCTCCTTCTCGACGCCTGGGCGCTGCTCGACCGTCCCGACCTCGACGCCGGGATCGAGAGCCTGCGCCGCTGGTGTGCTGCGGCCGCCCTCGTGCGTCCGCGCCGCGACGGGGGGGTCGTGGTGGTGAGCGGTGCGCCCACGCACGTCCTCCTGCCCGCGGTGGAGGCCCTGGTGCGGTGGGACCCGGCGTGGCTCATCGACCGCGAACTGACCGACCGGCATACCGTCGGCCTGCCCCCCGCGGCCCGGGTGGGACTGGTGAGCGGGCGCCACGACGACCTTGTCGCGGCCACCGCGGATGTGGTCTGGCCGGCCGGGGCCACAGTGTTGGGCCCGCTGCCTCTGGGGCCCCCCAGCGGGGGAGCGGCGGCCGGTGAACGGCTCATCGTCAGCGTTCCTCCCGGGTCGGCGGCCGAGCTGGCCCGAACCCTGCGGGATGTGCGGGCCCGGTGGTCGGCCGGGCGGCGCGGGGAAGCGCTTCGGGTCCGGATGGACCCCCCCGACCCCGCCGGCTAGGACAGCCGCAGCGTCCGGTGGCCGGAAACCGGCACCAGTAGACTGTGACCATCACCACGGAGGGAGGCGCGCAGGTGCGGGTCGTGTTCGCGGGGACGCCGCAGGTCGCGATCCCCTCACTGCTGGCGCTGCTGTCGTCCGCGCACGATGTGGTCGCCGTCGTGACCCGCCCCGATGCGCCCGCGGGCCGTGGCCGTGACCGGGTGCCCGCGCCGGTCAAGGTGCTCGCTCAAGACCATGGGCTGCCGGTTCTCACACCCACCCACCCGCGAGATCCCGAGTTCGTCGCCCAGTTGCGGGCGTTGGCCCCGGACGCCTGCCCGGTCGTCGCCTACGGTGCCCTCCTGCCGCCGGTGGTGCTCGATATCCCGCGGCACGGGTGGATCAACCTGCACTTCTCCGTGCTGCCGGCCTGGCGGGGGGCCGCCCCCGTGCAGCGGGCCCTCATCGCCGGTGACGACCTCACCGGGGCCTGCACCTTCCGGATCGACGAGGGTCTGGACTCGGGCCCGGTGTTCGGGACGTTGACCGAGGCCATCCGCCCCACCGACACCGCGGGCATGCTCCTGGAGCGGTTGTCCGAGGCCGGTGCCGGGCTGCTCGTCGCCACGCTCGACGGCCTCGCCGACGGGTCCTTGACCCCTCGCCCACAGCCCCCGGACGGCATCTCGCTCGCTCCCAAACTCACCGTGGCCGACGCGCAGGTCAACTGGGCCCACCCCGCCTTCGCCATCGACCGGCTGATCCGCGGCTGCACCCCCGACCCGGGCGCGTGGACGACGTTCCGCGGGACCCGGCTTGGCGTGGGCCCGGTCGGGCTCCTCGACGTCGATGCTCCGTCCCTGCCGCCGGGGCGGTTGCTCGCCGACAAGCGCTCGGTCCTCGTCGGCACGGCGACCGGGCCCGTGCGTCTCGGGCTGGTCCATCCGCCCGGCAAACGGGCCATGCCGGCCGCCGATTGGGCCCGGGGCGCCCGCCTCGACATCGGCGAAGGTCTCGGCGCGTGACCCGCACCCGACGGGCCGAACCCACGCGGGCCGCGGCATACCACCTGCTGCGCGCGGTCGCCGACGGCGCCTACGCCAACCTCGAGTTGCCGCGGCTGCTGCGCTCGGCCCGGCTGGAGGGGCGGGACGCGGCGTTCACCACCGAATTGGCGTTCGGCACGTTGCGGCACCGGGGGTTCTACGACGCGGTCATCGCCGCCGCGGCCGCCCGGGGGATCGATCGCATCGATGCGCGGGCCCTCGATGTCCTCCGGCTCGGGACGCATCAACTGCTCGGCATGCGTGTTCCGGCGCATGCCGCGCTCGACCAGACCGTGGGGTTGGCCCGGGCCGTGGCCTCCGGCGGGGCCGCAGGCTTCGTCAACGCCGTGTTGCGCCGGGTCAGCGAGGCCGACCGCGACACTTGGCTGGAGCGGGTGCGGCCGGCGACCGGGTCGGTGGCGGCCCTGGCCATCGAGCACTCGCACCCGGAGTGGATCGTCACCGCCCTGCGGGGTGCGCTTCTTGGCCACGGTGCCGCGTCGGCCGCCGATGTCGACGTCCAACTCGCCGCCCTCCTGGCCGCCGACAACGATCCGCCGCGCGTCTCGATCGTCGCTCGTCCCGGCTTGGCGAGTGTGACCGAACTCCTCGGCGCGCCCGCCGCGACCGCCAACCCGATCTCCCCGATCGGCGTCGAACTCACCGCGGGCGACCCGGGGCGGATTCCTGCCGTGGCACAGGGGCGTGCCGCGGTCCAGGACGCCGGTTCGCAACTCGTCGCGCTCGCGGTGGCGGCCGCCGACGTCGACGCGGGTATGCCGGAGCGCTGGCTCGATCTGTGCGCCGGCCCGGGCGGCAAGAGCGGGGTGTTGGCGGCCGTGGCCGCCCAGCGGTCGATCCCGTTCGTGGCTAACGAGGTGGCTCCGCACCGGGCCGAGCTGGTGCGCCAAAGCCTGCGGGCCCTTCCGGACGCGGTGGTGCGCACCGGGGACGGCCGGCTCGTCGGCGAGGACGAGCCCGCGGCATACAGCCGGGTGCTTGTCGACGTGCCCTGCACCGGGCTGGGAGCCCTGCGCCGGCGACCCGAGGCCCGGTGGCGACGCCAGCCGACCGACCTGGCGGCCCTGGCGCCGCTCCAGCGGGACCTGCTCCGCAGCGCGCTGGCGGCCGTGCGACCCGGCGGCGTCGTCGGGTACGCGACCTGCAGCCCGCACCTGGCGGAGACGACCTTCGTCGTCAAGGACGTCCTCAAGGGCCGCACCGATGTCGAGGTGGTCGATGCCCGCGAGTTGTTCCGCGATGCCGCAGGTGCGGTGCTGCCGGCTCTCGGAGACGGCCCGCACGTCCAATTGTGGCCGCACGTGCATGGCACGGACGGCATGTTCTTCGCGCTGCTGCGCCGCACCAGCTGACGGCGCGGCGCAGCAAGGCCGCTGCTACAACCCCTCGGCGAAGCGGGCCAGGGCGGTGTCCCAGTGCACCTGGAGGTCGGCCTCGGGGTCGGCGGGGGAGAGCCGCTCGTGGACCAGGTCGAGGCGGGTGCCGTCACCGTCGGGGATGAGGTGGAGGTCGACGAGGCTGGCCGGTGCGTTGTCGTCGGCATGCCAGGACACGCGCAACTGCTCGAGGGGGTGGAAACTGCGCACGACGCCGTGCGGGCCGTCGGTGCTGCGCCACGACTCGCCCTTGGAGCCCAGAACGGCACCGGGGCCGAGGAGGGCCTCCATGCCGTCGGACTCGATGATGTGGGTCCACACTCGTCCCGGGCTCGCGCTCACGGTCCGCGTCGAGCGCACCACGTGCTCCTCGACCTCGACGTCGCCCTGTCCCTGGTCCGTGTCAGCCATGACACCTCCATTGCTCGGGCACCGGCCGCAACGGGCGACGGTGCCGCGTCGGAAATTGACCCCCCCAACATAGATGCCCCGCCTGACAACCGGGGGGTCCGGGTCCGGCGGCGAGACACCGCGCATCGGTGACGGTGGTCGCCGCGGTCTCGTTAGGGTAGGCGGGTGCAGATTTCGCCCTCGATCCTCAGCGCCGACTTCGCCAACCTGCAGGCCGAACTCGACGCGATCGCGGGTGCCGACTGGGCTCATGTCGACGTCATGGACAACCACTTCGTGCCCAATCTCACCTTGGGTCTGCCCGTGGTCGAGTCGCTGCTGCGGGTCTCGCCGATCCCGATCGACGCGCACCTCATGATCGAGGATCCCGACCGCTGGGCCCCGCCTTATGCCGAGGCCGGGGTCGCGTCGGTCACCTTCCACATCGAGGCGGCCCGCGACCCGGTGCGTCTGGCGCGCGACATCCGGGCGGCGGGGGCTCGGGCCTGTTTCGCGCTCAAACCGGGAACCCCGTTCGCCCCGTATGCCGACCTGCTCGGTGAGGTCGACATGGTCTTGGTCATGACGGTCGAGCCGGGTTTCGGTGGGCAGGCGTTCATGGCCGACCAACTGCCCAAGGTGGCCCAGGTGCGCGAAGCGGTGCGGCGGCACGGGGGCGAGATCTGGATCCAGGTCGACGGGGGCGTGTCGGCGAGCACCATCGAGGCGTGTGCGCAGGCCGGCGCCGACGTGTTCGTCGCGGGCTCAGCGGTGTTCGGTGCCGAGTCGGCCACCGCTGCGGTCGAGGAGTTGCGTGGCCTCGTCGCCCGTCACGGCGCTCACGCTCGTCCATGACGCCGCCGCACTCGCCGTCTCTCCGGCCCCGGCCGTCCCCGAGGGGAGGGCAGTTGTGCGTCTGACCGACATCGCCGGGTATGCCGCGGGCCTGAGCATCGAGGAGGGCCTCGACCCGCACGAGGTGGTGCGTGGCCTCGACCTCGACGGTTGCACGCTGACCGGGGTGAGCCTGAGTGAGGCCCGGCTGTTGGGGTGTACCTTCGTCGAGTGCCGGTTCGAGTCGGTCGACCTGTCGATGACCGACCTGACCGATTCGCGCTTCACCGGCTGCACCTTCGTGGGAAGCCGGATGCTCGCCCTGGGCTGGGCGTCGACGTCGTCGAGTCCGGTCTTCGACCCGAATCACTTCGAGGACTGCCGGATGGAGCATGCGAGTTTCGCGGGCAGCGACGTCACGGCCTTCACGTTCCGGCGGTGCCGGCTGCGAGAGGCCGATTTCACCGAGGCCGTCGCGCGCCGGGTCGACTTCGCCGGCTCGGACCTGGCCGCTGCTCGCTTCGACCGCACCGACCTGCGCGACGCCTCGCTCGCCGGGGCCACCGGGTGGGTTCTCGACCCCCGCACCAACACCGTGCGGGGCCTGCGGATCGACCTCGACGGCGCGGCGGGGCTGCTGGATCCGTTGGGCGTCCACCTGACCTGACCGGCCCGCACCCGGGCCCGGCGGCATACCGGGACCCGCGGCGGCATACGGGTCGGGCAACGTCGTGGCCCAACCCACAACGGAACCTGTCCGCGCGGACGCCGCGGACGGCATACGCTAGGCAGCACGTGCTCCGGGGTCGGTGTAATTCCGAACCGGTGGTGACAGTCCACGACCCGCACGCAGCCAGCGCGCGGTTGACTCGGTGAAACTCCGGGACCGACGGTGAAAGTCCGGATGGGAGGTAAGCACGTACGGCGGTATGCCGTGTGCCCGTTTCGGGTGCGCGGGGTGCCGTGGTGCATTGTCCCCGGAGTTCGGCCTTGTCAGTGTCAACCCCAAGGACGAACACCATGGTTCTCACCCTCGCCGCGGTCCCGGCCCTCGCCGGTGCGGCCACCGCCTCCGATGCCGGAGGCAATCTCTTCCAACAGATCATCGACGCGGCCATCCCCATCGGCCCCTACCAACTCCACTGGCTCGAACTGATCGGCGTCCTCATCGGCGTCGGGTCGGCCTACCTGGGGATGAAACGGTGGGTGTGGGCCTGGCCGGTCGGGATCGCCGCCAACATCATGCTCTTCTTCGTCTACCTCGGCGCGCTCTTCGCCGCTGACCAGCGCATCCCGCTGTTCGGGCAGGCCGGCCGCCAGGTATTCTTCATCATCACGAGCATCTACGGCTGGTGGCGCTGGAGCCAACAGAAGAAACTCCAGGGCGACCGGGCCGACAAGGCGGCCATCGTGCCTCGGTGGGCCAGCACCACGGAGCGGGCCGTGCTCATCGTGGGCTGGCTCGGCGGCACCGTCATCATGCACCAGGTCTTCGTGTGGCTGTGGCACCTCGCACCCAACCCCTACTGGACGCCGGCCTGGTGGTTCTACTGGTGCGACGCCTGGATCTTCGTCGGCTCGATCGTCGCGACCTACTCGATGGCGCGCGGGTACAACGAGTTCTGGCTCGCCTGGATCGGGGTCGACCTCGTCGGGGTGCCGCTGGGGTTCGCCACCGGCTATGTGCCGACCGCGGTGATGTACATCTTCTACGGCCTGTTCGTGCTCTACGGCTTCACCCAGTGGGTCAAGGCCTCCCGCGAGGGCGCGTCGGTCGCCAACCCGAGCCCGGCCGCCGGGACGTAGCCGTCGCGTCGCGGCTTCCCGTGGGAAACGTGCACTTCGCCCCCCGAGCGTCGGGGGGCGAAGTGCACCGTGGACGGTTCAGGCGGGAGAAGGGAGACGGGCCTACCCTTGAGTACCGTGAAAACGTTCGAGCAGTTGTATGCCGAGTTGTCGGCCAAGGCGGTGACCCGCCCGCCCGGGTCGGGCACCGTGGCCGCTCTCGACGCCGGGGTGCACGCGATCGGCAAGAAGATCGTCGAGGAGGCCGCTGAGGTGTGGATGGCCGCCGAATACGAGTCCGACGAGGCCGCCGCCGAGGAGATCAGCCAGTTGCTCTACCACCTGCAGGTGCTCATGGTGGCCAAGGGCCTCACCCTCGACGACGTCTACACCCACCTCTGAGCCGGAGTCACGATGCTGCGTATCGCACTGCCCAACAAAGGGTCTCTGGCCGAGCCAGCGGCCGAGATGCTCCGTGAGGCCGGTTATCGCACCCGCCGCGACCCCAAGGAACTCGTCGTCGTTGACGAGGCCAACGGGGTCGAACTGTTCTACCTGCGCCCCCGCGACATCGCCGTCTACGTCGGGTCGGGCACCGTCGATGCGGGCATCACCGGGCGCGACCTGCTCCTCGACTCGGCGAGCCCCGCGGTCGAGGTCATGCCGCTCGGTTTCGGGGTCTCGACCTTCCGGTATGCCGCCCGCCCCGGCACGGTGGCCGAGGTGGCCGCGATCGACGGGCGCCGGGTGGCGACGTCCTACCCGGGCTTGGTCGAGAAGCACCTCGCCGATCAGGGCATCAGCGCGCAGGTCGTGCGCCTCGACGGTGCGGTCGAGACGGCGATCACGCTCGGCGTCGCCGATGTCATCGCCGATGTCGTCGAAACCGGAGCCACCTTGCGCAGCCAGGGGCTCGCGGTGTTCGGCGACCCGATCCTGCGCAGCGAGGCCGTCCTCATCAAGGACACGACGAGCGCTCAGGGCAACGGCGCCGAGGTCCTGCGCCGCCGCCTGCTCGGGGTGGTCACCGCCCGGACCTACGTCATGCTCGACTACGACTGCCCGGTCGGTCTGGTCGCCCGCGCGGCTCAGATCACCCCTGGTCTGGAGTCCCCGACCATTTCGCCGCTGACCGACAAGCACTGGGTGGCGATGCGGGCCATGGTGCCCCGCTCGGTCACCAACGCGGTCATGGACGAGCTCTACGACCTGGGCGCGCGGGCCATCCTCGTCACCGACATCGCGGCGTGCCGGATATGAGCGCCCCCGTGCCCGAACCGCCGCTCGACGCGCCGTTCCGGCCTCGCCGCGGCCGCGCGATGGCGCTCACCATGGCCGGCGCCGCCCTTGTCGTCTTCGGGGTGGTGGCGCTACTCGTCCCGCATTGGGGCCCGGGCGACCGGCTCATGATGTTCGGGTTCGGTGCGGCGATGGCGGCCTTCCTCTGGCGGTATGCCGCGATCACCGCCCTCGCGCGCGCCGAGGGCCTCTATGTGCGCAACCTCTTCCTGACCCGCACGGTCCCCTGGGACGAGATCCTTGGGGTGCGCTTCCCCGAGGGTGACGCCTGGGCGCACCTCGACCTCGCCGAGGGCGACACGTTGGCTGTCATGGCCATCCAACGTGCGGACGCCGCGACCGGCCAGCACGAGGGTCACCGACTGGCCACGCTGGTGGCGTCCCGACAATCGGGCTCGACAAACCCATGACTCCGTTGAGACTGCTCTCGACACGAGATCAGGCAAGGCGTGTTCTCACGAGGGCCGCTCTCAAGCGATAGCGACTGGCGGCGATGGGCTCGCCATCGCTGTGGGACGCGTTGCTCGGTCGGACCGATGGACGCTCGGGTTTCGGTGCCGAAGTAGGCGAAGGATGCTACCCTGGCGCCGACTTCAATCCGAGAGGCGGGGGATCGATGAGACACCTTGCAGCCCAACTAGTTCTTATTGCTCTAATTCCGCTGGCGGGGGTCTTGACGATCGTCGGGGTCGCGCTCTGGTTTTCCGCCAGGAAGGCCGCAGGGTCTGCCAAGAGTGACGCTGAAATAATGCGTTCTGACTCGAGTTCGATGGACTCCCCAGCAGCCCGTGATGCCGTCAACAAACGGTTCAACGCCTACCTGCGAGCCCAAAGAAGGGCTCGGTGGATGGTGGGTGTCGGGGCCACGCTGGCGCTGATCTCCATCGCCTTCTTCATGGTATTCCGCAACGTCCTCTTCACACAATTCGCGGGACATGTCCCCCTCGGTGCAACCGCCGGCAAAAGATACGACAACCTCGATGAAACGATGAGTGCGCTGGAGCGCTCCATTAATGGGAAAGATCAAGCGGAAACCCAGGCTCTCATTTGTCAAGAGGCGGACTTGGACGTGCCCCTTCATGAATCTGTGAGTGACGATTTCAGTCACGGGAAGGGGAGTTTCCTCTCGGTCATGCGCGACGCGCATGTGACCAAGTCGGCCGATCAATTGGGGGAGGCCGGCATGCTCGACGTCGTCGCACAGGTGCAAGTGGCCGGCTTGGTTTTCGAAAGAAGCGAGTCCGGAATATCGGTTGCGCGTGACACGGACGGAAACATGTGCCTAATTGTCGGCAGTGGGGCGACATTCAAGTTCGTCAAGGCGGTGAACACTACGGATCTCCCCTCTATACCAGAATTCCTGGCTAGTTCCGACAGTTGTTCAGCCTCTGTAGGTGCCACTTCGCAGGCGCTGGCGGACTCATGGGAGGCCGCACGGTGGATCCGAAATGACGGGTCAGTCGGGGGCCTGGCGAAGTTGTCACGCATCTTCTTTTGTTCGCCAGGAACTCAGGAGCAGATTCTGTCGAAGTTGCGCACTCCGGAATCTCTTGAGGCTGCAGCCGACGGGGAGTTTGATGCGCTTACGGTCACCCAGGTGTCCTCGAACTCTTGGTCGTTGCGGTCGAAGCCTCATTTTGAACCTCCGGCCAAGTTGGAAATGAATGCCGAGGAAACTGCTGCCTACTATGCCCAGAAGAAGCCGGTGCTCGTGGCAAACGTGACCAAGGACTCGAAAGGCTTCCGCCTGGAGTCTGTGTATACCGAGCAAGTGCAGATGAAGAAACCATGAGCGTCGACCTTTTTGAGACCGGGCAGGGGCCCGGTGGCCAGCGCCCGCCGAGGTGGCGAGCAAAGAGCACCCTGGGCGTCATCGCTCTGGTCATGCTCGCGGTGATGGCGACCTCCGTCTTCGTGATCGGGCGAAATTACCTCGTCAGTCACCAGGAAAAGTCGACGGCCAACAATCGCACGGTTTCGTTTGTCGATATCTCCTTGGCGCTGTCGCGTCACGACCGTGAGCGTTTCCTTGCCTACGCCGGCCCCGGGGCCAAGGCGGCCATGGGGCGTTGGTTCGACAACCAACAAGTTATCGGGTATACCGTCGGTGGGATAGTAGTCGGCGGCACCGAAAGGCCCGTGGTGGAGTGGCTGCCCGAGACTCCCACGACGTCTGTCGAGATTCTGGCGGGGACGGTCAAGACCGGCGCTGCGGAATACCGTCTTGCCGATGGCAAAACAGCGGGTGTGCCGGTTCTCACGCCCTATCGGGTCTCTATTGAGAAGCTTCCCGGGGATGAGAGCCAATGGCGCTTTGTGGACTGGAAGCCGATCATGACGACGCCATGGGACGACATGGATCTCGTTTCCCGGACGCGTGATAACGTCACCTTGGTCACGCAACGGGGCAGGGAATCCGAAATTGAGGAATACCTCCCGGATGCGGTCGAGGCGGCCGCCTACGTCAAAAGGAACCTTCGGACAACGGAAACCGATACTGTCACCGGCGCCCAGAACAGGTCCTTCCTGGCGTTTCTCGCGCCATCGGTGGAAGAGTATAAAGGCGCTCTCAAACTTGAAGGCCAGAAGTGCCAATTCTGCCGGATAGTCGAAGAGTCCGTGGGCAAGGCGATGCACACCTGGGGGAATGGTATCGATTTGGCTCTGGAGGGCACGCCTGAGGCGGGATTGGCGTATTCGACGGGTAGGGCGTCCTCGCTGGTCGCTTTCCTTTCGCCTTTGTCGCGGTTGGCCGGCGCGTTGCCACCCGGGCGCAGTCTCCACAACTTCGTTGCCGACGTCCTTGTTCACGAATGGACCCATGTGGTCATGCAAACCCTCAACGATGGTGGTACGACGGGATCGACATGCGCGGTCGAGGGATTCGCGCGTTTCGTCGAGAAGGGGCATAGTATGGGGGTTGACATCCAACAAGTCCCATATACCGCATTCCCGCTGACTCCGGACCTCCCTGCCCGGGAGGGACGAACGATTGATGTTTATGGCGACCAGGCGAGCGAGTGGTATCTCCAGTGCGCATCGATCTTCGGCTTCCTGAACTCCCAGGGTCTCGATGCCTCGAAGGCGGCGGCGGCGGTCTATAGAGGTGTTTCCACCGAATTGGGTAGGACTGACACCGAACTCGACGATGCGGCGATTTTCGCCAATGTTCCGGGCCTTTCCAGCACGGATCGCGAGAGCCTGGCAGCATCCTGGGCGCGCTGGCGTCGCGGCGGCACGCCATAGGATGAGCGAGGGGTGCCGACGGCACGGCTGTCTGGGCGGGCCCCGGCGCCCCCGGCAGGTCGGGGCGTTGCTCGGCGATTTACCAGAAGCATGGGTGCCGTGGAGAATCTGGGCGTGACTCCTGCACCGAACGCCGCCCAGGTCGAGGCCGCGCGCCAACTCGACGTCCGCCGCCGGCTGCGTGAGGTCGAGGAGGCGATCCTCGCCCGGGCCCCCGAACATCACATCCAACCCAGCCTGGACCGGATCACGGCGGTCATGGAGTTGCTCGGTGACCCGCAGCGCACCTTCCCGGTGATCCATCTGACCGGCACCAACGGCAAGTCGTCGACCACCCGCATCATCGAGGCGATCCTGCGCGAGTTGGGCCTGAAGACCGGACGGTTCACCTCGCCCCACCTGCATTCGATGCGCGAACGGATCGCCCTGTCGGGCAAGCCCATCGACGCCGAGCGGTTCCTCGCCGCCTATGACGAGGTCATCCCGTTCGTCGAGATGGTCGATGCGCGTTCGGTGGCGGCCGGGGGGCCGCGGATGACGTATTTCGAGGTCATCGTGGCGGTCGCGTATGCCGCGTTCGCCGATGCCCCGGTCGATGTCGCCGTCGTCGAGGTGGGCCTGGGCGGGGCCTGGGATGCGACGAACGTCATCGACGCGCCGGTGTCGGTGCTGCTGCCGATCGACATCGACCATCGGCACTTCCTCGGCGACACCGTCGAGGCGATCGCCGGCGAGAAGGTCGGCATCATCAAACCCGACGCGATGACGGTCCTCGCCGCGCAAGGCCACGACGTGGTGACCGACCTGGTCCGGGAGCGCGCCGAGCAGGTCGGTGCCCGGGTGGTCGCCGAGGAGGCCGACTTCGCGGTCACCGAGCGCGAGGTCGCCGTCGGGGGCCAAGTGCTCACCGTCACCGGGTTGGCCGCGACGTATGCCGACCTGTTCGTCCCGCTCCATGGCGCGCACCAGGCGCACAACGTCGCGGCGGCGATCGCCGCCGTCGAGGCCTTCGTCGGCGGTGGTGAGCGGGCCCTCGACATCGACGTGCTCCGGGCCGCCCTCGCCGACGTGAGTTCCCCAGGGCGGTTGGAGATCGTCCGGCGCAGTCCGACGGTCATCGTCGACGCCGCCCACAACCCGCACGGGGCGCTCGCGCTGCGCGAGGCCCTCACCGACTCGTTCGCCTTTACCCGCACCATCGGGCTGCTCGCGATCCTCGCCGACAAGGATGCGACCGAGATGCTCGAGATCCTCGAGCCCGTGTTCGACGAGGTGGTCGTGACCCGGACGACGTCGGCGCGGGCGATGCCGCCGCGGGAGTTGGGCGAACTGGCCGCCGACATCTTCGGTGAACACCGCGTCCACGTCGTCGCCGACCTGCCCGACGCCCTCGACCGGGCCGCCGAACTCGCCGACGCTGACGGGGGGGTCGGGGGCGGGGTGATCGCCACCGGTTCGGTGACGACGGCCGCCGAGGTGCGAGCGCTGCTCGGCGTCCTCGACACCTGAGCCGGCCCCACGGCATACCCTGTCTGTCGTGAAATGGCTGTTGCTCGCTGCGCTCGTGCTGTTCGTCGTCTTCGCCATCGGGGTGCGGGTGGGCGGATTGCGGTCCGGCAACTCGGTGGCATTCACACCCGTCGCGTCGCTGCCCGAGCCCATTCGGCGCGAGATCGACCTCGCCATCGCGCAAAACCGCAAGATTCTCGCGATCAAGATTTACCGCGAGGCGACGGAGGCCTCGTTGGCCAGTTCCAAGGCCGCCATTGACGTGTATGCCGCGGGGCTGGGTCGGTGAGCGGCCTCCAGGTGCTCGGACGGGCCGGCACGTTCACCTGGCGGATGCTCGCCACGGTGTTGGGGGCCCAGTCGATCCTGCTGTTCTTCGGGGCGTTGGTGGCCCGGGGCACCGAGATCGCCGCCGGGGGAGACGGCGGGCGGGTGTTCCTCGTCGGCACCGTCATCTCCCTCGCGGCCATCGTCGCGGCCGTTTTGATGCGCTCACCGGTGGGCCTGCCCCTGGGGTGGCTGGTCCAGGTGGCGACCTGGGCGAGTGCCTTCGTCGTCCCGGCGATGATCGGCGTCGGGCTGGTGTTCACCGGGCTGTGGGTGTATTCGTTGGTCAAGGGGCCGCGGATCGAGGCGATGATGGCCGCGCGCGAGTCGGCGCCCGCCCAGTAGGCTGCGCCCGTGAGCATCGAACGGTCCCTCGTCCTCGTCAAGCCCGACGGGTTCGCCCGCGGCCTCACCGGGGAGGTGCTGCGCCGCATCGAAGCCAAGGGCTATCGCCTCGTGGCCCTGGCGGTGCGCACCGCGAGCGCCGACCTGCTCGCCGAGCATTACGCCGAACACGTCGGCAAGCCCTTCTACGAGGGCCTCGTCGAGTTCATGGCCAGTGGGCCGGTGACCGCCGTCGTCATCGAGGGCGAGCAGTGCATCCGCGGCTTCCGCTCGCTCGCCGGCGCCACCAACCCCACCGAGGCCGCCCCGGGCTCGATCCGTGGCGACCTGGGGCGCGACTGGGGGCGCCCGGCCCAGGAGAACGTCGTCCACGGGTCAGATTCGCCGGAGTCGGCCGCCCGCGAGATCGCCCTCTGGTTCCCCGACCTCGGCTGACCGCGTTCGACCCGGGCGGGGCCCCGATAGGCTGGGCGCATGGCTGATTTCGACGTCGTTGTCCTCGGTGCTGGTCCTGGCGGGTATGTCGCGGCGATCCGCGCCTCACAACTGGGCCTCAAGGCCGCGGTCGTCGAGAAGAAGTACTGGGGCGGGGTCTGCCTCAACGTCGGGTGCATCCCCTCCAAGGCCCTGCTCAAGAACGCCGAGTTGGCGCACCTGCTCACCCACGACAAGAAGAAGTTCGGCATCGAGGGCGACGCGACGATGACCTATCCGCCCACACACGCGCGCAGCCGCGCGGTGTCGGCGGGCATCGTCAAGGGTGTCCACTTCCTCATGAAGAAGAACAAGATCACCGAAATCGACGGGTGGGGCACCCTCACCGGCCCGCACTCGATGACGGTGAGCCTCAACGACGGCGGCTCGCGGGAGGTGACCTTCGACAATCTCATCATCGCCACCGGTGCCGTGACCCGGATGCTGCCCGGCGTCGAGGTGAGCCAGAACGTCGTCACCTACGAGGAGGCGATCCTCTCCGACCAGTTGCCGGGGTCGGTCGTCATCGCCGGTTCGGGGGCGATAGGGGTCGAGTTCGCCTACGTGATGCGCGCCTTCGGGGTGGACGTGACCATCGTGGAGTTCCTCGACCGGATGGTGCCCACCGAGGACGAGGCCGTCTCGAAGGAACTGCTCAAGCACTACAAGAAGCTCGGGGTCAAGGTCCTGCTCGGCACCAAGGTCGAGTCCGTCGAGGACACCGGCGCCGGGGTCAAGGTCACCGTGTCGCCCGCCGCCGGGGGCGAGCAGCAGGTCCTGCACGCCGACCGGCTCCTCTCGGCGATCGGGTTTGCGCCGCGCACCCATGGCTATGGACTGGAGGCCACCGGGGTGGCCCTCACCGACCGGGGCGCGATCGCCATCGACGAGTACTGCCGCACCAACGTCCCGGGCGTTTACGCCATCGGGGACTGCACCGCCAAGATGATGCTCGCCCACGTCGCCGAGGCCCAGGGCGTGGTCGCTGCGGAAACCATCGCCGGCGCCGACACGATGCCCGTCGACTACGACTTCATCCCGCGCGCCACCTACTGCCACCCCCAGATTGGGTCTTTCGGCTACACCGAGGCGCAGGCCAAGGACAAGGGCTACGACGTCAAGACCGCGACCTTCCCGTTCGCGGCCAACGGCAAGGCCGGCGGGCTCGGCGAGACCGCCGGGTTCGTCAAGGTGGTCGCCGACGCCACCCACAACGAGATCCTCGGCGCGCACATGATCGGTCCGGATGTCACCGAATTGCTCCCGGTCCTCACCCTCGCCCAGAAGTGGGACCTGACCGCCGACGAGGTCGCCCGCAACGTCTTCGCTCACCCGACCCTCTCCGAGGCGGTCAAGGAAGCCGTCGAGGGGATCGTCGGGCACATGATCAACTTCTAGATCACCGCCGATTCGAGGTAATAATGCACGGATCCAGCGGCGTTTTTACCTCGAATCGCGGGGAGTCCCGATGCTGATCCGGTCGGTGCGGCTGGTCCCGGTGGGGAGGGGGTCCGCGCCCACCTGGGGCGGGGAGCCGGTCGACCTGCGCCTTGCCGACGGCCAGGTCACGCACGTGGGTCCCACGCTGGTCCCGGATGCCGCGGAGCGCGTCCTCGAGGTCGACGGCCGGTGGGTCATTCCCGGCCTGTGGGACGCCCACACCCACCCGGTCATGTGGGCCCTGGCCCGCCGTCGTCTCGACCTGATCGGCACGACGAGCGCCGCCGAGACGGAGCGCCGGGTGCGCGAGCGACTGCACGGCATACCCGGTGCCGGTCTCGTCCTCGGCTACGGCTACCGCAGCGCCACCTGGGCCGACCCGCCGACCACCGCCGGCCTCGACGCCGTCAGCGGGGAACGCCCCGTCGCGCTCGCCTCCGGCGACGGTCACAACGGCTGGCTCAACTCGGCCGCCCTGCGCCTGCTCGGCCTGCCCCCGCGCGGCGGCGTGCTCACCGAGGACGAGTGGTATGCCGCCTACCCCCGGCTGGAGGCCCTCGACCCCAACGCCGCCGACCCGCTGCCCGCCCTCGCCGAGGCGGTCGCCGACGCCCACGCCCGCGGGATCGTCGGATTGGTCGACTTCGAGTTCGGGTCGTCGTGGCGCACCTGGCCGGAGTACGTCGAGCGTGGTCTCGACACGATCCGGGTGCGGGCGAGCACGTATGCCGACCGGCTCGCCGAGGCCGCGGCGGCGGGCCTGCGGACCGGGGACCGGCTCGTCGAGGGCCACGACCTGGTCACCATGGGCTCGCTCAAGGTCATCGGGGACGGCAGCCTCAACACCCTGACCGCCTGGTGCCGTGATCCCTACCTCGGCGCGCAGGGGCGCGGAAACCCCTGCGGACGAGCCAATCTCGACCTTGACGCGCTCATCGACGTGATGGCCCACGCCACCTCGCAGGGCCTGAGCGCGGCGATTCACGCCATCGGCGACGCCGCCGTCGCGGCGACCATCGAGGCGTTCGCGTGCACCGGTGCCACCGGGTCCATCGAGCACGCCCAACTCATCGGCTGGGCCGACCTGCCGCGCCTGGCCGCCACCGGCATCACCGCCAGCGTCCAACCGGCCCACCTCGTCGACGACCGCGATGTCTCGGGGCAGTGGTGGGGCGACCGCACCGACCGGCTCTACGCCTTCCGGGCCCTCGCCGAGGCCGGGGTGCCCCTGGCCCTGGGCTCCGATGCCCCGGTTGCTCCGCTCGACCCGTGGCTGGCGATCGCCGCCGCCGTCCACCGCAGCGGTGACAACCGCCCTCCGTGGCACCCCGAGCAGGCCCTCACGGTGGCCGAGGCCCTCGCCGCCTCGACCGACGGCCAACCCACCCTCGGGGTCGGCAGCCGCGCCGACCTCGTCCTCCTCGACGCCGACCCGCTCCGGGACGCCGACGACAGCGGCGCGCAGGCGGCATACCTGAGGGCGATGCCGGTGGCCGCCACCCTCGTGGCCGGACGCCTGGTGACGGCGCCGCCGGGCTAACCGCCGGAGGGTTTGTGGACCCCGTTCCGGTCGATGTCGCCGTCGACGAAATGCTCGGCGGCCGCGACGAGCAGCGGGTGCAGGTCGGTGTCGCCGAGGCGGACGTGGGCCATGAGTTCGTGGCGCATCCGTGGTTCCCAGAACTTCGCGATGTGGGTCGCAATCTCGGTTGGCGCGACGTCCCGGGGGAGGTGGCCGAGGTTGCGGACCAGGTCGTGGCCCATCCGGATCACGGCCGACGGGGTCTGATTCATCGCACGCTCACCTCCTCGCGGGCGCCCGCTTCGCTGTCGTCGCGGGCCTGGTCGTATGCCGCCCGCGCCGCGTGCGTGCGCACGCTCACCTGGACCGCAGTCACCTTGTACTCCGGGCAGTTGGTCGCCCAGTCGGAGTTCTCCGTGGTGACGACGTTGGCGCCGGTCACCGGGTGGTGGAAGGTCGTGTAGACCACGCCGGGTTGCATCCGCTCCGACACCTGCGCGGTCAGCGAGGTCGCCCCGATGCGGGAGGCCAACTCGACGACGTCGCCGGTCGTGATGCCGCGCAGTTCGGCGTCGCTGGGGTGGATTTCGAGGACGTCGCGGGGGTGCCACGTCGAGTTGGCGGTCCGGCGGGTCTGGGCGCCGACGTTGTACTGGCTGAGGATGCGCCCGGTGGTGAGGAGCAGCGGATAGCGGCGCGAGGTGCGCTCCGTGGTCGGGACGTAGACCGTCGGCGTGAGCGCCCCCTTGCCCCGGACGAACTCGCCGATGTGCATCGTCGGCGTCCCGTGCGGGGCGGCGTCGTTGACGGGCCACTGCATCGAGCCCTCGGCGTCGAGCCGGGCGAACGACACCCCGGCGAAGGTCGGGGTCGTCGCGGCGATCTCGTCCATGATCTGGCTCGGCGCGGCATACCCCATCGGGTAGCCCATCGCGGTGGCGATCTCGCAGACGATCTGCCATTCGTCCCTGCCGACCCGGCTCGGCATGACCGGGCGGACCCGGTTGATCCGCCGCTCGGCATTGGTGAAGGTGCCGTCCTTCTCGAGGAAGCTCGTGCCGGGCAGGAACACGTGCGCGAACCGGGCCGTCTCGTTGAGGAACAGGTCCTGGACGACGACGAGGTCCATGGCCCGCAGAGCCGCCTCGACGTGGGCGGTGTTGGGGTCGGATTGGGCGATGTCCTCGCCGTGGACGAACAGGCCCTTGAACGAGCCGCCGATGGCCGCGTCGAACATGTTGGGAATGCGCAGCCCGGGCGTGGGCTGGATCGACACGCCCCACAGGGACTCGTAGATGTTGCGGACATCGGCCCGGGACACATGCCGGTACCCGGGCAGTTCGTGGGGGAAGGAGCCCATGTCGCACGAGCCCTGGACGTTGTTCTGGCCCCGCAGCGGGTTGACCCCGACCCCCTCGCGCCCGAGGTTGCCGGTGATCATCGCGAGGTTGGCCATCCCCATGACCATCGTCGAGCCCTGGCTGTGCTCGGTGACGCCGAGGCCGTAGTAGATCGCGGCATTGGGGGCGGTGGCGTAGAGCCGCGCCGCGGCCCGCAGGTCGGCGGCCGGTATGCCGGTCACCGCCTCGGTCGCTTCCGGCGAGTGCTCCGGGGCGGCGATGAAGGCGAGGTAGTCCTCGCCATTCTCGCAGCGTTGGGCGATGAACTGCGCGTCGTGCAGGCCCTCGGTGACGATGACGTGGGCGAGGGCGTTGACGAGGGCGACGTTGGTGCCTGGGCGGACCGGCAGGTGATGGGTGGCCTCGACGTGCGGGGAGCGGACCAGGTCGATGCGGCGCGGGTCGGCGACGATGATCTTCGCTCCCCGGCGCAGCGCCCGCTTCATCCGGGACCCGAACACGGGATGGGCGTCGGTGGGGTTGGCCCCGATGAGGAGCAGGACGTCGCACCGGTCGACGGAGGCGAAGTCCTGGGTGCCCGCCGAGGTGCCGAAGGCGTGGTTGAGGCCGTAGCCGGTGGGGGAGTGGCAGACCCGGGCGCAGGTGTCGACGTTGTTGTTGCCGAAGGCGGCCCGGACCATCTTCTGGACGACGTAGACCTCCTCGTTGGTGCACCGGGAGGAGGAGATGCCCCCGATCGACCCGACCCCGTGCTCGGCCTGGATGGCCGAGAAGCCGGAGGCGACCCTTCCGATGGCCTCCTCCCAGGAGACCACTCGCCACGGGTCGTCGATGGTGTCGCGGACCATGGGGCGCAACTGGCGGTCGGCGTGCGCGGCATACCCGAAGGCGAACCGGCCCTTGACGCACGAGTGGCCCTCGTTGGCACCGCCGGCCTTGGCGGGCATCATCCGCACGACGCTCGGGTCGTCCGCGGGACCGGTGACCTCGGCCCGGAACGAGCACCCGACCCCGCAATAGGCACACGTGGTGTCCACGGCCCGGGTCGGCATCCCGAGTTCGACGACGCGCTTCTCGGTGAGCGCATCGGTCGGGCAGGCCTGCACGCAGGCCCCGCAGGAGACGCATTCGGAGGAGAGGAAGTCGGTGCCGCCGGGGGTGATCCGGGAGGCGAACCCGCGCCCGTCGACGGTGAGCGCGAACGTTCCCTGGATCTCGCCGCAGGCGCGCACGCACCGCGAGCACACGATGCAGGCGGCCGGGTCGTAGGCGAAATAGGGGTTGGACTCGTCGGGGGTCTGGTCCAGGTGCGAGGCGCCGAGCCCGTAGCGGACCTCGCCCACCCCCACCTGGACGGCGAGCGCCTGGATCTCGCAGTTGCCGCGGGCGCACCCGGGGCAGTCCGCGCGGTGGTCGGAGAGATAGAGCTCCATGACCCCGTGCCGCACCTGGTCGACGGCCTCGGAGCGGGTGTGGACGACCATGCCGTCGGTGCACAGCGAGGTGCACGACGCCGGGGTGCCCTTGACCCCCTCGATCTCGACGACGCACAGCCGGCAGGAACCGAACGCCTTGAGCGAGTCGGTCGCGCACAGGCGCGGCACGTCGACCCCGGCCTCGCTGGCCGCCCGCAGCACGGACGTGCCCGCCGGCACCGTGATCGAGCGTCCGTCGATGGTCACCGTGGCGCTCGACGGCGACGTCACGGCCGGGGTGCCGTAGTCCGGCTCGGCAACGAGGGTCATCGCGAACCTCCAAAGTCCTCGGGGAAGTGCGTGAGGGCGCTGCGCACCGGCAGCGGGGTCAGGCCCCCCATGGCGCACAGCGAACCACGCTCCATGGTCAGGCACAGGTCCTGGAGCAACTCGACCTCGGCCGCCCGACTCTCCGGCGGGCCGACCCGGATCCGGTCGATGACCTCGACCCCGCGCGTGGAGCCGATCCGGCAGGGCGTGCACTTGCCGCACGACTCCTTGGCGCAGAACTCCATGGCGAACCGGGCCATCGCGGCGGCATCCATGGTGTCGTCGAAGACGACGATCCCGCCGTGGCCGAGCATGGCGCCGGCGGCGGCCAGCTCCTCGTAGCCGGCGACCAGGTCGAGTTGGGTGGCGGGCACATAGGCCCCGAGCGGACCACCCACCTGCAGGGCCTTGACCGGGCGCCCGCTGCGGGTGCCACCGCCCCAGTCCTCGACGAGGGTGCGCAGCGGCACCCCGAACGGCACCTCGACCACGCCGCCGCGGGCGATGTTGCCGGCGAGTTGGAAGACCTGGGTGCCGCGGGAGCGCCCGATGCCGCGGGCGGCATACGCCGCACCCCCGTCGGCAAGGATCATCGGGACGGTCGCCAGCGAGAGGACGTTGTTGACGATGGTCGGTGCCCCGAACAGCCCCTGCAGGGCCGGGATCGGCGGTTTGGCGCGCACCTCCCCGCGTTTGCCCTCGAGGCTGTCGAGCATCGAGGTTTCCTCGCCGCAGATGTAGGCCCCGGCCCCGACCCGCACCTCAAGGGTGAAGGCGAATCCGCTGCCCAACACCGAGGCGCCGAGGATGCCGGCGTCGGTGGCGACCGCGATGGCGCGGCGCAGGGCCGCGATGGCGTGCGGGTATTCGCTGCGGACGTAGACGAAGCCCTCGTGGGCGCCAACGGCATACGCGGCGATCGTCATGCCCTCGATGAGGCTCAGCGGGTCGCCCTCGATGAGCATCCGGTCCGCGAACGTCCCCGAGTCGCCCTCGTCGGCGTTGGCGCACACGAACTTCACCTCGCCCGCCGCCGTTCGCACCGTCTCCCACTTCACCCCGGTGGGGAACCCCGCCCCGCCGCGCCCGCGCAACCCGGAGGCGGTCACCTCGGCGACGACCGCGGCCGGGTCGAGGGTGAGGGCCCGCCGCAGCCCGAGCAGCCCGCCGTGGAGTTGGTATGCCGTGAGGTCGGCCGGTTCGATGCGGCCCACCCGGGCGAACGTGACCCGGTCCTGATAAGTGAGCCAGGGGTGCGCCTCGACCAGGCCGATGCTCTCGCGGGACCCCTCGAGAACCGCGGCGACCTCCTCGGGGGTGCACGCGGCATACCCGATCCGGCCGGCCGGGGTCTCGATCTCGACCAGTGGTTCGAGCCAGAGCATGCCGCGTGATCCGTTGCGGCGCACCGTGGCTCCGGCGGCGGCAAAGGCGGCGGCGACCTCGTCGGCGCCGGCGGCGACGGCGGCCGCGTCCGCGGGCACCCACACGACCGGCCTCATCGCGACCACCCCGCGGCGGCGGCGTCGATCCGGTCCAGGGTCAGCCGGCCGAGGAGGTGCCCGTCGATGGTCCCCGAGGGGCCGAGGGCGCAGTTGCCCAGGCAGAACACCTCGGCGACCTCGATCGTGGTGTCGTCGGCGAACCGGTCGGTGGCGGCCTCGTAAAGGCCCTGGGCCCCGACCGCCTGGCACGCCTCGCCCCGGCAGATCTGGACCCGATGCGCGGGCGGGGGAGTGCGGCGGAAGTCGTGGTAGAAGGTCACGACCCCGTGGACGTCGGCGCGGCTGAGGTTGAGGACGTCGGCGATAATCGGCAGGTCCTCCTCGGCGATCCAGCCGAACTCGTCCATGACCGCGTGCAGGATCGGCAGCAGCGGGCCGCGCAGGGTGAGCCGGTCGGTGGCCAGGGCGCGCACCCGGTCCGCGCGGGAGGCGGGCGGCGCGGTGGGGGGCGCGGCGGATGAACCCGGCATACTGCTCCTCATTGAGTCGACGGTGACGGCAGTGTAGGCCCACGATTGGGGTGCGGGGTCGCCACGCTGGTAGAGTGGACCACTGCCGTGAACTTCGGCCGCGGATTCACAGTGCCCCGGTGGACCAGCCCGGGAGCGCCGCGCAGCACACCACTGAAGGAGTTGTCGCCCCATGCCCTTGAGCAGCGACGTCAAGAAGCAGATCATGTCCGACTACGCGACCGTCGAGGGCGACACCGGCTCCCCGGAGGTGCAGATCGCGCTGCTCACCCAGCGGATCAAGGATCTCACCGAGCACTCCCGCACCCACAAGCACGACCACCACAGCCGTCGTGGCCTGCTGCTGCTCGTCGGTCGCCGCCGCCGCCTCCTGCGGTACCTGGAGAGCGTCGACATCGAGCGCTACCGCTCCCTGATCAAGCGGCTCGGCCTGCGCCGTTGACCGCCACCGAGGAAGCGGCCCACTGACAGCGTCGGCGGGCCGCTTCCTCGGCGTTGCCCCCAGTTTCTTCCGGCGGGCAGCGACAACCGAATACCGATCACAACTGCACACAGCTGGTGACACCGCGGCACAACGACGATGCACGCGGCATACGAAATAAGAAAAGGAGGGCCCCTGATGGAGGGACCCGAAATCACCTTCGCCGAAGCCGTTATCGACAACGGCTCGTTCGGCACCCGCACGATCCGGTTCGAGACCGGTCGGCTGGCCAAGCAGGCCGGCGGCGCCGTCGCCGCCTATCTGGACGAGGACACCATGCTCCTCTCCACCACCACCGCCGGGAAGCACCCGCGCGAGGGTTTCGACTTCTTCCCCCTGACCGTCGATGTCGAGGAGCGGATGTATGCCGCGGGCAAGATCCCCGGCTCGTTCTTCCGCCGCGAGGGGCGCCCCTCGACCGACGCCATCCTCACCTGCCGGCTCATCGACCGGCCGCTGCGCCCGACCTTCACCAAGGGGCTGCGCAACGAGGTCCAGGTCGTCATCACCGTCCTGGCGCTCAACCCCGACGCCCAGTACGACGTGCTCGCCATCAACGCCGCGAGCGCCTCGACCCAGATCTCGGGGCTGCCGTTCTCCGGCCCGATCGGTGGCGTGCGCGTCTCGCTCATCGACGGGCAGTGGGTTGCTTTCCCGCAGTTCTCCGACAGCGAGCGCTCGACCTTCGACATGGTCGTCGCCGGTCGGATCGCCGGTGACGACGTCGCGATCATGATGGTCGAGGCCGAGGCGACCGACGCGACCTGGCGCCTGGTCAAGCAGCAGGGCAAGCAGGCCCCGACCGAAGAGGTCGTCGCCGAGGGTCTCGAGGCGTCCAAGAAGTTCATCAAGGTCCTCTGCGAGGCGCAGGCCGAATTGGCGGCCAAGGCCGCCAAGGAGGTCCAGGAGTTCCCGATCTTCCTCGACTACACCGACGACGTGTATGCCGCGGTCGAGGCTGCCGCTGGCGCCGACACCGCCGCGGCGCTGACGATCGCCGGCAAGCAGGAGCGCGAGGAGCGTCTCGACACGATCAAGGACGCCGTCAAGGCTCAGTTGACCGCCGAGGGTGCGGCCTGCGAAGGGCGCGAGAAGGAGGTCTCGGCCGCCTTCCGCTCGGTGCAGAAGAAGTTCGTCCGCGAGCGGATCCTGCGCGACAAGGTCCGCATCGACGGGCGTGGCCTGGCCGACATCCGGGCCCTCTCCGCCGAGGTCGAGGTCATCCCGCGGGTGCACGGCTCGGCGATCTTCGAGCGCGGCGAAACCCAGATCATGGGGGTGACCACGCTCAACATGCTCCGCATGGAGCAGCAGCTCGACACCCTCTCGCCGGTGACGCGCAAGCGCTACATGCACAACTACAACTTCCCGCCGTTCTCCACCGGTGAGACCGGGCGCGTGGGTTCACCCAAGCGCCGCGAGATCGGGCATGGCGCGCTCGCCGAGCGGGCCCTGATGCCGGTGCTGCCGACCCGCGAGGAGTTCCCCTACGCGATCCGTCAGGTCTCCGAGGCGTTGGGTTCCAACGGCTCGACCTCGATGGGGTCGGTGTGCGCCTCGACGCTGTCGCTGCTCAACGCCGGTGTCCCGCTGCGGGCGCCGGTGGCGGGCATCGCCATGGGTCTGGTCTC
This sequence comes from Actinomycetes bacterium, assembly GCA_029778715.1. Classification (GTDB taxonomy): domain Bacteria; phylum Actinomycetota; class Actinomycetes; order Actinomycetales; family Dermatophilaceae; genus Phycicoccus_A. The sequence goes on from JAKOPT010000020.1 coordinate 72,794, forward strand.
CGCCGAGGTCGACGGGCGCACGCAGTATGCCGCGCTCACCGACATCCTCGGCGCCGAGGACGCCTTCGGTGACATGGACTTCAAGGTGGCCGGCACCCGCGAGTTCGTCACCGCGATCCAGCTCGACACCAAGCTCGACGGCATCCCCGCCGACGTGCTCGCCGGGGCGCTGACCCAGGCCCGCGAGGCGCGGCTGCACATCCTCGACGTCATGACCGAGGCCATCGACGTCCCCGACGAGATGAGCCCGTTCGCGCCGCGCGTCATCAGCGTTCAGGTCCCCGTCGACAAGATCGGCGAGGTCATCGGCCCGAAGGGCAAGATGATCAACCAGCTCCAGGACGAGACCGGCGCCGACATCTCCATCGAGGACGACGGCACCGTCTACATCGGCGCGACCGACGGCCCCTCGGCCGAGGCGGCGCGGGCGATGATCAACGCGATCGCCAACCCGCAGATGCCCGAGATCGGTGAGCGGTTCCTCGGCACCGTCGTCAAGATCACGACCTTCGGGGCGTTCGTGTCGTTGCTCCCGGGCAAGGACGGCCTGCTGCACATCTCCGAGGTGCGCAAGCTCGTCGGCGGCAAGCGCATCGACGCGGTCGAGGACGTGCTGTCCGTGGGCCAGAAGGTCCAGGTCGAACTCAAGGAGATCGACCCGCGCGGCAAGCTCTCGCTCGCGGCCGTGCTGCCCGAGGGTGCGGCGGCTCCCGCTGCTGCGGCTCCTGCTGCTGCCGCTCCGGCCGCGGCGGAGGCCCCCGCGGAGGAGACGCCGGCCCCGGTGGCCTCGGAAACCCCGGCGGCCCCGGCCGCTGAGGACTCCGCGGGTCGCGAGGGCGGCGAACGGCGGCACCGCAGCCGCCGTCGCGGCGGGTCGCGCGGGCGTGGCCGCGCCGAGGGTCAGGACTGACCCGCGGCCTTTGGGCAATAGGTGAGCGGGGCGGCATACCGGACAACCGGTAGGCCGCCCCGCTTCCGTTGTGGGGGCCTGTGCATAACTTCTGCAGGGTGACGCGGATCGGCCTAGCGTCGAAGGGGGTCGTCGACGGGGCGGCCGGTCACTGCGGGAGGACACCATGCGCAAGGTCATCGGGGTCGTCGTCATCGTGGGCGTGCTGCTCGCGGTTGCCGGGGGCGCGGTCGGGGTGCTGTTCAGGTCGGGGGACACGGTCACGACCGGGTCGAGCACCGTGCCGCTGGACGGTGCGGTGGCGCTGGTGTCGACGGCGGGGGTGACCGCGTGGAGCGGCGGCACCCTCATCGTGCGCGCGTCGAGCAGCACCGGACCAGTGTTCGTCGGTGCCGGGCACCCGGTTGACGTGCGTGATTACCTCGGGAGCCGCGCGCGGGTGGAGATCGTGTCCGTCGGTGTCTCCGGCGTGGGCACGCACGCGGTCGCCGGGGCCGGCTCACCCGGGGCGCTCGCCGATCCGGGGGCGCAGACGTGGTGGGCGGCCAAGGCCAGCGGTGCCGGCAGTCAGGAATTGCGGGTGCGTCTCGACGGCACTCCGGTGCAGTATGCCGTCCTCCCGGCCACCCCGGACAAGGCGAGCGTGACGCTCACGGTGGCGATGCGGGTGGCCGGCGCCCGGGTCGCGGGCGTGGTGAGCGCGGTGGTCGGGTTGCTGCTCGTCGGGCTGGGGTGGTGGGTGCTGCGGCGTGGGCGCCGTCCGGCCAGGGAGGTGGCGGGTTCGCGGCGGCGCCGGGGCCTGGGCGTGGGGATAGGGGTCGCCCTGCTCGTGCCGGCGGTGGCCGGGTGCGGGTCGGTGCCGCGCCCCACGGCAGCCTGGGACCCTGCCACGGTCGCCAAGCAGGGGCTCACCTCGGCGCAACTGCCGGCCATGCTCAAGGACTACGACACGCGCAACAACGCCGCGATCCTCGCCACGCACACCAGCGGTGACCCGCAGGCCTGGGGGAGCGCCGACACCGGCACCCTGCTCGATATCGACTGGTTCGGCACCCGGTATGCCGCCGCCCGCGGCGATAGCGAGCCGACCGCGATCTCGGGGACGCACGAGGGGAGCCTGGCGTATTCACCGGAGTTCACGGCATACCCGATGTTCGTCGCGGTGCCGTTGACGGAGCGGTGGTCGAGCGGGGGTTCACATGACTTCGTCATGGTGTTCACCAAGAAGTCCTCGACCGCGCCGTGGCTGGGGACGAGCGCGTATGTTTCGCGGTCGCAGCCCCTGCCGGCGCCGGCGACCGGCGCGGCGGCCACGCCCACGGCTGCGGACCGGGCGCGCGTCGAGAAGGCGGCCCAGGACGTGCTCGCCGGGGCGGAGGGCAAACCGAGCACGATCGCGAGTTATGGGGACCTGCCGCACGTTCACGGCTGGGCGCTCAAGTACGCGGGGGAGACCGCCGAACTGCGGACGCAGGTGCGGTTCTATCGGAGTTCGGATGTCAAGGATGCCGTCGCCAAGGGAGCCGTGCGGGCGGTGCGGATGTCCGATGGGTCGGTGTTGGCGCTGGTCGACCTGACCCTCGATCACCGGATCACGGGCAAGGGCGGTCAAGGGGTCGCTTACGACCAGACGCGGGCCAAGGCCTTTCGCCGCCCGGACTATTACCCCGAGATCACCCTCGTTGTCGTGTGCTCGGTGGGGGTCATTATCAGCGCGGACGGTTCGACGATGATGCACGGGTCGTCGTGTTCCAACGTGTTGCCCGAGGGCCTGTGACGGGTCCGGGGGTTGGTAATGCCGGGTTGCGGGCCCGGACGCACTTCGTCGTCGGGTCGCCCCCTGGCGGCCCGACGACGAAGCGGTGTCCTGGTCTAACGGTTGGGTGAGCGCGGCACCACCTGCGGGGCCCGCCAACGCATTTCCATGCGGGTGCGGCCATCGGCGGTGGTGACGGGAACCCAGGACAGAGCCAGGGCGGCCGGCCCGACGGCAACGAAGCGCTTCTTCATGGCTCCTCCTCTCACGGTGAGCGCGCGGCATACGGCAGCCTCGCGTTAACTCCTAGGATAACGGAAGATGAACAGCAGGTAAACGAGACTCGCCGTCGGGATGCCGTCGCTGTGGTGGCCCCGCGGGGAGTGAAGGGGGCGCCGCTAGGCTCGCGTCCATGAGTGAGGCGATTCGGGTGGCGGTCATTGGTGCGGGGGGACGGATGGGGCGAGCGGTCGTCGCGGCCGTCGAGGCCGCGCCCGATCTGCAGGTGGTGGGGCGCTTCGACGTCGGCGACGACCTCGGTGACCTCCGGGGGGCGCAGGTGGCCGTGGAGTTCAGCGTGCCCTCGGCGTCACCGGCCAACGTGGCCCGCTGCGTCGAGCGGGGGGTGCATGCGGTCGTCGGGACGACGGGGTGGACGAGCGAGCGCCTCGATGCGCTGTCGACTCAGTTGGGCTCGCACCCGGGGGTCGGGGTGTTGATCGCGCCCAATTTCGCCATCGGGGCGCTGCTCATGATGTCGTTTGCGGCGCAGGCGGCCCGGTTCTACGAGTCGGTCGAGATCGTCGAACTGCACCACCCGGACAAGGTCGACGCCCCCTCGGGCACGGCGGCGCGCACCGCCGGGTTGATCGCGGCGGCCCGGGAGGCGGCCGGGTTGGGCGCGGTGCCGGACGCGACCACCCACGATCCGGACGGGGCGCGGGGGGCGCGGGTGGACGGCATACCGACCCATGCGGTGCGGCTGCGCGGGTTGGTGGCCCACCAGGAGGTGCTGTTCGGCGGTGAGGGGGAGATCCTCACCCTGCGGCACGACTCGCTCGACCGGTCCTCGTTCATGCCGGGGGTGCTCCTCGGGGTCCGCGAGGTCGGGGCGCACCCGGGGCTGACTGTGGGGCTTGAGCACTTCCTGGGGCTCTGAGGGTTCGTGGGGCTGCGGCTGCTCATTCTCGACCTGCACCGTCGCGAGGAGGCGCCGGCGGACCGTGACCTGCTGCTCGGCTATCTCGAGCGGGGGGTGGTGGTGCGGCGGGTGCGCAGCCACACGATCGACCCGGTGCAGCCGATCCGGGGGCGCGTGGTGCCGGGCGGGTTGCTTACCGACGGCACTTGGCTGTGGCCGGCCGGGCATGCCTACCACGTGCGCACCCATGGGGTGACGCTGCCGGCGGAGTTCGTCGCGCACGTGCGCGATCGGGGGTATGCCGTGCCGCCCCTCGACGCGACCGCGCTCGCCGAGATTTCGGTGGAGGTGCGCCGGTTGGGCCTGTAGCGCCGCTTCCGGTGGGAAACGTCCACTTCGCCCCCCGTCCGTTGGGGTGCGAAGTGACCGTTAGGCACTTCAGGCGGGAAAGGTGTGACTCAGGGGGAGTCGAGGAGGTCGGCGAGGGCGGTGAGGATGGCTTGGTGATCGGTATGCCGCTGGGCCAGGTCGCGCAGACGGCGCACGGCCGGGCGGCGCTGTGCGTCGGTCATGTCGGCCTTGGCGTGCTCCATCAACTCCAGGGCGCTCTGGTGGTGTTCGGCGCCGCCGTAGGCAGAGAGGGTCGCGATGAGGTATTGACCGTAGAAGCGTTCGCCCTGGAGGGCCTGCGACACCGAGAGAATCTCGGCGACGAGATTCACGTCGCCCTCATCGATGGCCGTGAGGGCCCCGTCGCGGGCGATCCCGACGTCCTCGGCGACGTCGTACGCATCGAGTGGGCTGGTGATCCGCGCGAGTCGGAGCAGGGCCAGGAGGAGGCCGAGGAGGGCCCGAAGTTCGTCGGGAAGTCCGGGAACATTGGTGAGGATCCACTCGACCGCGGGGTCATCGAGGAGTTCGGGGTGGGAGTGAAGGTGATGCGCACCGGTTCCCGCGAGGTGAGCCTTGAGCCAGGCGTGCACGGCCTTGTCGGCCCGGTCGATTGCATCCTGTTGCGCGAAGACGGGCTCGGTGCCGTGCTCGTCCATGGCATCGAGAAGGCCCACCAGGTCCTCGAGCCCCGCGGCCGTCTCCGGGAAGTGGAACCGAATGAGATCGAGGTGGCTGCGCCCCGCGGCCGAGCGGAGCATGCCTCCATGAGTCTCGAGGAATGCGCGGCGAGCGGGCCACGAACGAGTGCTTCGCCACTCGTTGACGGCATCGACGAACTCCACTGGTGGTGTGCTGAGGACCCACGTCGGCAGATCAGCCAACAGGTCTTCGTCAGACTGCTGGTGCTCGGCCACCCACCGGGTCGCCGTCTCAACCACTGCGAGCCGAGCCGGCTCAGCCAGATGGGCATCGGTTTCGGCTGCCGCGGATTCCGCGGCGTGGCGGAGGTCCGCTACGAGTTCTGCGTCTGGCGTCGCCGGGTCGTGGTCTCGACGCCAGCGGAATCTCGCGAGTAGCAGCTGCGCCCGAATGCCTGCTGGCAGGCCGACCGCCGCGTCCTCCAACATGCCGAGGGCTCCGGGGAGATCCCCGGCCTCGGAGCGTATCGTGGCTTGGTTGTTCAACGCCATCGCGAGGTCGGGGGTGAACGCGGCCGGGTTGGCCTTGACCAGTGCCCGGTAGAGGGTGACGGCTTCGTCGATGGCGGTCAGGGCCCCGGCGCGGTCCCCGACCTCGGAGCGCCGGTTGGCTTGGTTGTTCAACGACCCCGCGAGGTCGGGGGTGAACGCGGCCGGGTTGGCTTCGGCAAGTGCCCGGCGCAGGGTGACGGCTTCGTCGATGGCGGTCAGGGCCCCGGCGCGGTCCCCGACTTCGGAGCGCAGGGTGGCTTGGTTGTTCAACGACGCCGCGAGGTCGGGGGTGAACGCGGCCGGGTTGGCTTCGGCAAGTGCCCGGTAGAGGGTGACGGCTTCGTCGATGGCGGTCAGGGCCCCGGCGCGGTCCCCGACCTCGGAGCGCATCGTGGCTTGGTTGTTCAACGACCCCGCGAGGTCGGGGGTGAACGCGGCCGGGTTGGCCTTGACCAGTGCCCGGCGCAGGGTGACGGCTTCGTCGATGGCGGTCAGGGCCCCGGCGCGGTCCCCGACTTCGGAGCGCAGGGTGGCTTGGTTGTTCAACGACGCCGCGAGGTCGGGGGTGAACGCGGCCGGGTTGGCTTCGGCAAGTGCCCGGTAGAGGGTGACGGCTTCGTCGATGGCGGTCAGGGCCCCGGCGCGGTC
>JAKOPT010000144.1 GCA_029778715.1 Actinomycetes bacterium
TCGGCTGGAGATCGCCGACTTCACACCCGAGGCGTTCCTGGCCTCGGACGCGGTCCTGGTATCTCGCCCGACCGGCGAGCTCCGGATCTGGAACCTTGCCAGCGGCCTCGCGCAGTTGCCGACTCCTGCCGGGTATCGGCCGGTGGGCAGGACGGCCGCAGGAGACGTGGTCACGGTGACGGAGTCCGGGTCGGTCGTGGCCTTCTCGTGGCCCGAGGGGAGCCGCCGGTGGTCGAGCGACCGTCTGGCCGGGATCTGGCCTGCAGTCTCGCGCGACGGTGCCAAGGTCGCGATCCTGACGGCCGATCGACAACTCGTCCTCCTTCGCTCTCGAGATGGGACGGTGGAGGGCGACGTCGCCTGCGCCTCCGGTGAGGGCGCGAGGCTCGTTTGGGAGTCGAGCGAGAGCGTACTCATCGAGGGCTCCAGCCCGCACGGGGGCGCTCTTCTGCGCGGGACCGCTCAGACCTGCACAGTTGCCGCGGCCGAGGGTGGTGTCGTGGCGTCCTGAGTCCTGCCGGGCGCGTCGGGGCGGGGCGATCCGGCCAGGGATCCAGGTCCTCGACAATCGGGTCACCACCCGGTTCAGGCAGCCGAGTGCTGGCCACACCCCGGTCAGGGGCGTAGGGTCTGCCTCGATGAGGGTGACGTCGTGCCGGGGGTCGACGTCGTCTCGGGAGTCGAGGGAGTGAAGGTCACCGTTGCCGTCGGCCGGCGCGAGACGGTCACCTTGATCGTGGACCCGACATCGACGAGGGTGTCGGGTGCGATGTCCTGGGCGACGACCGTGCCTTCGAGCCTGGTGTCGTCCTCGACGCGAGCGGTGTCGTCGTAGACGAGCTTGAGCCCGGTCACCGTGGTGCGCGCTGTGTCGGTGAGCAGGTCGACCAGCCGCGGCACCTTGACCTTGCCGCTGGCGATCCGCAGCGTGATCGACTGGCTGAGCGGCGCGATCGTGCCCACTGCCGGATCGGTCGACACGACGGCGCCCTTGACCTGCGAGGGGTCGTCGATCTCGACCCACCCGGTCACGGTGAAGCCGGTCGTCGTCATCACCTGCTTGGCCGACTCCAGCGGTTGCCCGACGACGTTGGGCACGACCTTCTCGCCAGGCCCGCTGGACACCTCGACCGTGACCGTCGACCCGACGGCCACCTGGGTGCCGCGCGGTGGGCGCGTGTCGACGATAAGGCCCACCGCGATGTCGGCATTGCGCACCGGCTCGGAAACCATGACGAGGTTCTTGGCCGCCAGGATGGTGCGCGCCTGCTCTTGGGTCTGCCCGGCCAGCGGCGGCACGTCGACGAGGGTGGGTCCGGTGTCGCGGAAGAGCCCCTGGGCCAGCACGGTCGCCAGCACGAGCGCCACGGCCGTCACGATCCCCAGCAGCACGTATGCCGTGCGCCGCCGCCGGCCGGCAGTGCGGGTGGCGTCGGATCTCGTGGGGGGATCCCGGTGGGTGCTGAGCACCTCGGTGCGAGCGGCGGGAATCGCCTCGGTCGGGGCGGCCGGCGTTCCGGAGGGGTATGCCGTGCGGTCGTCGGCGTGCGCCCGGCCACCGGTGACCGGATCGATCGCACCGGCTGTGTCGGTCGACGTGGCGGTGCCGCCCATCGCCTGAGCACTGATGGGCTCGCCGGAGCGAGCGCGGGCTAGGTCGGTGCGGAACTCGGTCGCGTCCTGATAGCGGCGCTCGCGGTCCTTGACCATCGCGTGCAAGGTGATTGCGTCGTAGGCCGGCGGGATGTCCGGCTGCACGGACGACGGTGCGACAGGCGCCTGCCCGACGTGTTGATAGGCCAGCGCGACCGCCGTGTCGGCCACGAACGGGGTTCTGCCGGTGAGCAACTCGAAGAGCATGCAGCCGGTGGAATAGAGATCGGACCGGGCGTCGACCGGCATACCTTGCGCTTGCTCGGGCGAGAGGTATTGGGCCGTGCCGATGACCGCGGAGGTCTGGGTCATCGTCGCCGCAGTGTCGGCGATCGCGCGGGCGATGCCGAAGTCCATGACCTTCACCTCGCCGGCCGGGGAGAGCATGACGTTGCCGGGCTTGATGTCGCGGTGGACGATGCCCATCGAGTGGCTGTAAGCCAGTGCCGCGAGGACCCCTTCGGTGATGCGCGCGGCGTCGCGCGGGGGGAGGTGGCCCAGCTCGTTGAGCCGTTCGCGCAGGGTGCGGCCGCGCACCATCTCCATGACGATGTAGGGCACCCGGGTCGGGTTGCCGTGGGCGTCGACGCCCTCGTCGTCGCCGGAGTCGAAGATCGCGACGATCGAGGGGTGGTTGAGCTGGGCCGCCGCCTGCGCCTCGCGCCGGAAGCGCACGAGGAAGTTGCCGTCGCGAGCCAGATCGGGGCGTAACAGCTTGATGGCGACCGGCCGGGACAGCCGGGTGTCGTAGCCGGAGTGGACGTCGGCCATCCCCCCGCGGCCGATGACGTCGCCGAGTTCGTACCGACCGCCCAGCAGTCGGGTCATTCCTGGACCTCTCTCCGCACGACTATGGCTTCGATGTCGATACCGATGGCGATGACGTGGTGACGCTGGTCGGCGGCGGAGGCGTGGTCGGCGCGGGTCCCTTGGAGACCGTCATGGTGACTTGTGCGTCGACGGCGACCGTGCCGTTCGGCACGACGGAGAGCACCGTACCCTTGGGGTCAGTCGAAAACTCCTCCACCGTGCGGAGTTTGGTGAAACCGAGGGCTGTGAGCGTCTGGCGCACCGTGCCGATCTGCTGACCGACGTAGTCGCTCTCAAGAATGACCTTGGTGGCGACGCCGCTGGTCGGCGGGGCTGCCGATGTCGTCTTCGGCGGCACCGAGGTCGTGGTTGTCGCTGAGGTCGTCGTCGTCGCTGAGGTCGTCGTCGTGGGATCAGCGGACGTGGTGGCCGCCGGAGTGGCGGACGTCACCGTCGGCGCCGGGGCCGGCTGCACCGGCGTGCTGTCCCGGGCCTGCCAGTAGAAGAACCCCCCGACGAGCAACGCGACGATGACCGGCACGAGCCACCACCACCCGCGGCCGTGGCCGACCTCGTCGTCGTAGTCCTCGTCGTCATAGTCCACCGGCACGGGCGGGTATGCCGTGTAGCTGGGCTCGCCGCCCGACAGCACCGCGGTCGGCGCGGCCGGGGGGACAACCGGGGGGACAACCGGGACTGGGGGCGCTGGGGGTGGGGCGACGGGCTCTGCGACGACCCGGGTGGTGTCACCGAACGTCGGGCGGGGCGGAGTCGGACCGGGAAAGCTGTGGGTGACGCCGAGGTCGCTGATCGGCACCACATGGGTAGCCAGGCTGGCCTCGTGCACCCCGGCGACCGGCATACCGAGCAGGGCGGCGAGCGAGGCGGCACTGGCCGGACGCTGGGCGGGTTCCTTGGCCAGGCACGATTCGATGGCGGCCCGCAGCGGGTCGGTGACGTGGTCGGGCAGGGGCGGCGGGGCGTCGTTGATGTGCGAGAGCGCGGTGGCGACCGCCGAGTCGCCGTCGAAGGGCCGTCTGCCGGTGAGCATCTCGAAACCGACGACGCCGAGGGAGTAGAGATCGGTGGCGCCGGTGACCGGATGGCCGAGGGCCTGCTCGGGGGCGAGGTATTGCGGGGTGCCCATGACCTCGCCGGTGCGGGTGTGACCGGAGCCGTCCGTGGCGCGCGCGATGCCGAAGTCGGTGAGCTTCACCTTGCCTTCGGGGGTGACCAGGATGTTGGCGGGTTTGACGTCGCGGTGGACGACCCCGGCCTCGTGGGCGGTGGCCAGCGCCAGGGCGCACTGCCCGAGGATGGCGCGCACCCGCTCGGCCCGCATCGGCCCCTGCCCGATGATCGTCGAAAGCGGTTCTCCTGGAACGAGTTCCATGACGAGGTAGGCCGTGCCGTCCTCCTCGCCATAGTCGTAGACCGTGGCGATGTTGGGGTGGGACAAACCGGCGGTATGCCGTGCCTCGTCCCGGAAGCGCATGGCGAAGGCGGTCTCCTGGTCGGCGCGGGGGCGCATGACCTTGACGGCGACGATGCGGTGCAGGACGGCGTCCCGCGCGGCATACACATCGCCCATGCCACCGGTGGCGATGCGCTCGGTGAGGGTGTATCGACCCCCGAGCGTGCTTCCGATCGTGGGACTCATCGGGTGATCACCGCTTCCATGACGGCTTTGGCTATCGGTCCGGCGAGGCGGCCGCCGGCGGCCTCCTCGCCCATGTTGCCGCCGTCTTCGACGACGACGGCGACGGCGACTTGCGGGTCGTCCGCGGGGGCGAACGCGGTGAACCAGGCGTGCGGCGGCAGGCCGTTGCCCTGCTCGGCGGTGCCGGTCTTGCCGGCGACGGCCACCCCGGAGATGCGGGCCGGCTTGCCGGTGCCGGTGTCGACGGTCGACACGAGCATCCGGGTGAGGGTGGCGGCGACCTCGGGACTGACTGCCTGGGAGAGCTGCTGGGGGGTGTGCTGGTCGAGGATGTCGAGGTTGGCGCCGACGACCCGCTCGACGAGGTAGGGGGTCATCAGGACGCCGCGGTTGGCGATGGCCGCGCTGACCATGGCGACCTGCAACGGAGTGACTCGCACCTCGTATTGCCCGATGGCCGACTGGGCGAGCTGCGGTGGGTTGAGCTCGGCCGGCACCGAGCTCGGGGTGACTCGCAGCGGCACCCGCAGGCTCTCGCCGAAGCCGAACTTGGCCGCCTGGGCGCGCAGTGGGTCGGCGCCGACCTTGAGCCCGAGCCAGCCGAAGGCGGTGTTGCAGGAGATCTCCAACGCGTGCTGCAGGGTGGTCTGCTCGCCCGGCCCACAGGGCGCCTTGTCGTAGTTGGGCAAGGGGACACTGGTCTGTGGCAAGTCCATTCGAGCCGGTGCGGGGATCTGCGTCGCCTCGGTGACCGTCTGATTGGACAGTGCCGCAGCGGCGGTGACGATCTTGAAGACCGACCCCGGGGGATAGAGGTGGCCGGCGATCGCGCGATTGACCAGCGGCCGGGTGGGGTCGGCATTGAGGGCGTTCATCGCGGCGACTGCGTCGTTGGAGTCGTGGGTGGCCAACGCGTTCGGGTCGTATTCCGGGTGGCTCACCATCGCGAGGATCGCGCCGGTCTTGGGGTTGATCGCGACAACGGCGCCGCGCTGGTTGCCCAAGCCCTTGCTTGCGGCGGCCTGGGCCTTGGGGTTGAGGGTGAGCTGCAGGCTTGCCCCGGTGGCCTGCTTGCCGGACAGCAGGTCGGAGACCCGCTTGTAGAAGAGCGCATCCGAGGAGCCGGAGAGCAGGTCGTCGGAGGCCGCCTCGAGTCCGGCCGCGCCATAGACGAAGGAGTAGTAGCCGGTGACGTGCGAATAGAGCGGCCCCTGCGGATAGCTGCGCAGATAGGCCAGCTCACCGGCCGATGCCTTGGAACTCGCAATCGCCTGGTCGCCGGGCAGCAGGATCGCCCCGCGCGCCCGGGAGTAGTTGTCCAGCAGGGTGCGCCGATTGTCCGGCCGTGCCCGCAGCGAGGGGGCCTGCGCGAACTGGATGACCGTCGTCGCGATGAGCAGCGCCGCGAAGAGCGCGGTGACCACGCGGGAGAGCCGGATGATCGGGAGGTTCACGGCATACCTCCCGCGGGTGCGGGGTCGCGCAGCGGAAGGCGAGCCGGTATGCCGTCCGGTTCCGGCACGGGGCGCCGCGCCTGGTCGGAGATGCGCAGCAGCAGGGCGACGATCGTCCAGTTGGCCAGCAGCGCCGAGCCGCCGAGCGACATGAACGGGGTGGTCAGGCCGGTGAGCGGGATGATGCGGGTGACCCCGCCGATGACGACGAAGACCTGCAGGGCGACCGAGAAGGACAACCCGATCGCCAGCA
>JAKOPT010000145.1 GCA_029778715.1 Actinomycetes bacterium
CGAGGCGGGCAACTACAAGTACCCCGAGGGCTTCGACCCGGAGACGAACGAGTGGCTGCCGGGCTTCGAGGCTCAGCGCGAGAAGTGGGAGAAGCAGTACGCCGAGGCCCACGCTCGCTGGGAGGCCCACAAGGCGCAGGTCGAGGCGGCTGCCAAGGCCGACTCCGAGGCTGCGGTCGCGGCCGGCGACGTCCCGTCGTCGTACTCCTCCTCTGCCGCCGAGGCCGCTCCGGCCACCGGCACGCTCGCGTCCGACGAGGCCCTGGCCGCGTTGCGCGAGAAGCTCACCGGCAACTGAGCGACGCGGCATACCGACTGGGTATGCCGCCCGCTCCGGTTCACGACAGGGCCCGGACCACCGCGTGTGGTCCGGGCCCTTCGTTATGCTCCCGCGGTGATCGCTACGACACCCATCGAGCTCGTCCAGGTCGACCGCAGCTCCCGGTCGGTCCTGGAAAACCTCGGGCAGCTCTATCGGCATGACCTCTCCCAAGGCCTGGCCCACTTGCCGAACGACGACGGCACCTTCAACAACCGGCGCCTGGACGTGTTCCGGTCCGGCGCCGACCCGACGATGCGGGCCTGGCTGATCCGGGTGGGCGGCCGGCTGGGCGGCTTCGTCATGACGAGCACCGATGAGCAGGGCACCCACCACATCGGCGACTTCTTCGTCGTCCGGGCGCTACGGCGTCGAGGCATCGGGCACGAGGTGATCCGTCGGGTCCTCGCCGATCAACCGGGGCCCTGGGTGATCGGCTTCCAGGACGACAACCCGGGGGCTCGGGAGTTCTGGACCGCGGTCGCCACCGAGGCGGTCGGGGATGCGTGGACGTTGGAACACCACCCCGTGCCGGGCCTGCCGCACCTGCCGCCGGACTCGTTCATCGGGTTTACCGTCCACCTTCGACGCGCTCTCGGCCGGCCGCCGCAATAGGGTCGCTTCCATGAGCGCTGCCGCCGAGAGCGACGAGGGGGTCCGTCTGCGGCAAAGCCCAGGCGATGGGGACCCCTGGCGTCAGTGGGGGCCGTATGTCTCCGGGCGTCAGTGGGGGACCGTCCGTGAGGACTATTCGGCGAACGGCGATGCATGGAACTACTTCCCCTTCGAACAGGCCCATACGCGTGCCTACCGCTGGGGGGAGGACGGCATCGCCGGACTCACCGACCGGTTCGGCTTCCTCAACCTCGCCATCGCCCTCTGGAACGGCCGCGACGACCGTCTCAAGGAGCGGCTCTTCGGCCTGACCAACGAGCAGGGCAACCACGGCGAGGACGTCAAGGAGTACTGGTGGGCAGTGGACGCGACGCCAACCCACTCGTGGGCACGCTCGCTCTACCGCTACCCCCAGGCCGCCTTCCCGTATGCCGCGTTGCGGGCCGAGAATGCCCGCCTCGGCCGCGACAAGAGCGAATTCCAGCTCGTGGATACCGGTGTGCTGGAGGGCAACCGGTTCTTCGACGTCGTCACGACCCACGCGAAGGCCGCCCCCGACGACCTTTGCGTCGTCTATGAAGCGACGAACCACGGCCCGGATCCAGCTCCACTGGACCTCATCCCGCAGCTGTGGTTCCGCAACACCTGGGCGTGGGGACGCGATGACCGGACACCGCTGCTGCGAACGCTGCCCTCCGAGGAAGTGGTGACCGCGGATGCGGTCGTCATCGAGGCGACGCACGCCTGGCTGGGTCGTTACGTTCTCGCTGCGGAGGGCGCGCCCGAGGTGCTCGTCTGTGACAACGAGACCCATGTCGAGGCGGCCTTCGGCACGGGGGCCGGGCCCAGCCGCAGCCCCTTCCCCAAGGACGGTGTGGATCGCGCCGTCGTCCATGGCGACCGGTCCGGGCTCAACCCGGCGGGCCGCGGCACCAAGGTCGCCCTGCGCTACCACTTCGATGTCGTCGCGCCGGGGGAGACCGTGCGGGTCCGCGTGCGGCTGCGTGGAGACACCCAGTTGGAGCTACCCTTCGGCGACGGGTTCGAGGCCGTGCTCGCCGACCGGGCCCGCGAGGCAGACGAGTTCTACGACGCGGTCATTCCCGCCCGGGCTGACGACGCCGACCGGCTGACCGCGCGCCGGGCCTTTGCGGGGCTGATGTGGGGCAAACAGCTCTACCGGTACAACATCCGGGAGTGGCTTGAAGGCGACCCATCGCAGCCGCAGCCTCCGGGGAGCCGACGACAACCAGAGCCGGCCGGGCGTAACACCGGCTGGCGGCACTTCTCCCTCGCCGATGTCATCTCGATGCCCGACGAGTGGGAATACCCCTGGTTTGCCTCATGGGATCTCGCCTTCCACTGCGTCGCGATCGCCCACATCGATCCAGCCTTCGCCAAGGGCCAGTTGCTGCTCATGTGTCGGGAGTGGGCACAGAACCCCAATGGCCAACTACCGGCATACGAGTGGTCCTTCTCGGACGTCAACCCGCCGGTGCATGCCTGGGCCGCCTGGCAGGTCTATGTCCTGGACGGTTCGCAGGACCACGCCTTCCTCGTGCGGATTTTCACGAAGCTCATCTTCAACTTCGGCTGGTGGCTCAACCGGAAGGATTCCGACGGATCCAATCTCTTCGAAGGCGGCTTCCTCGGGATGGACAACATCTCGCTGTTCGACCGGTCCCGCGAGGTGCCGGCGGGCTGGCGGCTGGAACAGTCGGACGCGACGAGCTGGATGGCGTTCATGTCCTTGTCGATGTTGCGGATCGCCCTGCGGCTCAGTCAGAAGGACCCAGCCTGGGACGGAATCGCGACGACCTTCCTCGAACACTTCTTCTCCATTGCGCAGGCGATGGAGACCTTCGGGACCGACGGTGTCTCGCTCTGGGACGAGGCCGACGGCTTCTTCTACGACGTGCTCGTTGACGGGCGGGGCCGCTCCGAGCCGGTGCGAGTGCGCTCGCTTGTCGGGCTGCTTCCTCTGATCGCGGTCGCCCACGTGCCGGATTGGGCCTTCCACGAGTTGAGCGACGTCACCGCGCGGGTCCGCTGGTTGCAACGGCGCCGCCCCGAGCTCACCGACTCGCTGATGCACTCAGCGACGGGCGTGGGGCAGTTGACGACGCTGACTCCGCTATCGGTGGGGCGGGTCGACGCGCTGTTGCGGCGACTGTTCGACGAGGGTGAGTTCCTCGGTCCGTACGGTGTCCGCTCACTGTCCGCGGCCTACCGCGGTGGGGCGACCATCGACGTCGGTGGCACGGCCATGTCGATCGCCTACGACCCGGGGGAGTCCTCGACCGGGCTCTTCGGCGGAAACTCCAACTGGCGCGGTCCCATCTGGTTCCCCATCAACGTTCTACTCGCGGACGGGATCCTCACGTATGCCGCGGGCGCCGGGTCCACGCGCACCGTCGAGTTCCCGACGGGGTCGGGATCACAGATCCCCCTCGATGAGGCGGCTCGGCGCATCCACAACCGGCTGATCGCGCTCTTCCGGCCGGGCCCCGACGGGCGGCGCCCCGGCACACCGCGGGACCACCCGACCGGCCCGCTCTGGGACGCCCACCCGACGTTCGCCGAGTACTTCGACGGGGACACCGGACGCGGGTGTGGGGCCTCTCACCAGACCGGCTGGACGGCCCTCGTCGCCCACCTGATCTGCACCCGCCCCTGACGGCGCTGCTCCCACCGTCATCTCCATCGCACACCCCAGCCTCGCCGCTGGGTTAGCGTGGGGGCTATGAGCACGCAGTGGCGCTGGGACCTCCTCGACGAGGCCGGGAACCCCATGGTCGGACCTGAACCGGCCTCTCCGTCGTTCCCCACCCAATCCGAGGCCGAGTCGTGGATCGGTGAAGTCTGGCCTGAACTCGTCGACGCCAACATCGACGCGGTGACCTTGCGCGAGGGCGAGACGATCGTTTACGGCCCGATGTCGCTGCGACCCGCCCCGTGAACCCGCAGCTTCAAGCCCGCATCGACCATCTCGTCGCCGACCGGCAGCGGGCGTGGCGTGCTCCGAACGTCTCGGTCGGGCTGGTGCGCGACGGGCAACTCGTCCACACCGTGCATGTCGGCGCCGCCCGGTTGGACCCAGTCACGGCCGCCACCGACGACACGCCGTTCATGATCGGGTCGGTCACCAAGACCTTCACGGCCGTGGTGATCATGGCGTTGCGCGACGAGGGACGCCTGGATCTCGACGACCGGCTCGATGCTCACCTGCCGGGAATCTCCCACGGAGAGCTGACGATCCGCCTCATGTTGGGGCACCTGTCGGGTCTGCAGCGCGAGCCCGTCGGTCGGGTCTGGGAGAGCATGGACAACCCCGACGCCACCCGGTTGCTCGCTGAGTTGGCGCAGGCGGAGCAGGTGCTAGCGCCGCACGAGGTCTTCCACTACTCCAATCTCGCCTTCGCCCTGCTTGGCCAGGTGATCGAGCGGCTCGAACGCCGCCCCTGGGAAGACGTCGTCCGGCAGCGCGTCCTGCACCCGCTGGGGATGACCCGCACGGGGCTCACTCCGGCGACCGACCGGGCGCGCGGCTACCTCGTTCACCCCTTCTCCGGGGTGGCCACCGAGGAGCCGGTCGCTGACCTCAAGGCCACGGCCCCCATGGGCGGGCTCTGGTCGACGGTTGCCGACCTCAGCCGGTATGCCGCGTTCGTCGCCGACCCCGACCCGGCCGTCCTCGCGCCGGCCACCGTCGCCACGATGTGCCGGCCGCAGGTCATCCTTGACCCCGACGCATGGACGCTGGGATATGGCCTGTCCTTCGGGATGGTCCGACGGGGCGACCGCATCTACGTCGGGCACGGGGGAGCGATGCCGGGCTTCCTCACCGGGCTTCGGGTCAGCCGGCCCGACCGGCTCGGCGCCGTGGTGTGGGCCAACTCCTCAGCCGGTGCCGAACCCATCGTCCTGGCCGCCGACCTGCTCGACCTGGTCCTCGATGCCGAGCCCACGGCGGCATCCCCCTGGACGCCCGAGGCGTCGGTGCCGGAGCTCGCCGAGTTCCTCGGGTCGTGGTGGTCCGAGGGCGAAGAGTTGGTGTTCTCCGTCCGCGACGGGCGCCTCTGGTGCGCGCCGCGCGGCGCTGGGGCCCTGTTCGAGAGCCGGTTCATCCCCGACGGGCCCGACCGCTTCCGCGTCGACCTCGGCCGCGAGCGCGGCGAGGCTCTGGACGTGGAGCGCGACGCGAGCGGCCGGATCTCCCGGATGTATCTCGCGACCTACGCAGTCACCCGCGAACCGCTGGCCTTCGCCGAACTCTGAGGCGCCGAGCGCCTAGCCGGGTCAGATCGGTCAGTCCAGGTGAGTCCACGCAGCCCAGATCAGACGGGGTATTCGCCCCGCTTGATCATCGGGCGCGGCAGTCGGCTGCGCCGGATCTGGTAGGCGCGCATCACGGCATACATCATCGCGCCGGCGGGCATCGCGTCGGCGCCGAACTTCGCCGCCACCCCCGCCTTGATCTTGCGCCACATGAAGAACACGTCGGCGATCGACATGAACAACAACCCGTAGACCAGCAGGAAGACGGTGGTC
>JAKOPT010000146.1 GCA_029778715.1 Actinomycetes bacterium
GTTGTTGTCGCCTCGATCCTCGTGAGGCGACAACAACTCCTCACTCGACTGTCGTTCCACGCGGATATCGGCCGGCAACTCGGGGTCCGGGGTCCGGGCGGCTCAGGCGGATCAGGCGAAACGGTCCAGGCTGCGCGTCCGCCAGGCCTTCTTGACCGCCTCTTTGAGGACGTCGCGGCGGCGCCGCCCCGGCTCTTTGTTGGGCAGCGACAGGTCGAGAACCTTCTTGTAGACCGACGCGGCCTGCTTGAGCAGCGGCCCAGCGGTGTAGGGCAGGTCGTAGCGCTCCATGAGGGCGCGCACCTTGGGGGCCACCTCGGCATACCGGTTGCTCGGCATATCCGGCCAGAGGTGATGTTCGATCTGGTGCGACAGGTTGCCCGTCATGATGTGCATGAGCGGGGAACCGGTGATGTTGCCCGAGCCCAGCATCTGCCGCAGGTACCACTCACCGCGGGTCTCGGTGTCGATGTCGAGGTCGTCGAAGGTGTCGATGCCCTGCGGGAAATGCCCGCAGATGATGACGGTGTTGGCCCAGACGTTGCGCATCAGGTTGGCCACGAGGTTGGCGGTCAAGGTGTGCATCGCGTTGCTCGGGCCGCCGAACGGCAGCGACATGAGCGGGTGGACGAGGTAGTCCTTGCGCGCCTGCGACTTGATCTTGGCGACGGTGTCGGCGGCCCTGGCCTTGAACGCCGCCTTGTCCGCTTCGCTCATCTGCTTGCGCTCGGCGAGGTAGCCGCCGAGTTCGAGGTCGTAGGCGGCGATGGAGTACTCGAACATGAGCGCATTGCCGACATGCCAGATCGGCTGGAACAGGAAGAACAGGCTCCACCGCTGGTCAGGGTCGACGCGCAGGATGCCGTAGCCGAGGTCGTTGTCGCGGCCGAGGACGTTGGTGTACGTGTGGTGGACCTGGTTGTGCGAGTGCTGCCACTCCTTCGCCGGCGAGACGAAGTCCCATTCCCAGCGGGTGCTGTGGATCTTCGGGTCGCGCATCCAGTCCCATTGGCCGTGGAGGACGTTGTGGCCGATCTCCATGTTCTCCAGGATCTTGGCCAGCCCCAGCCCCGCCGTGCCCAGCCACCACGCGGGCCGGATGCCCTTGACCTTGACGCCGCTGAAGAGGAGGACGGCGCGGCTGCCCAACTCGAGGAACCGCTGGGTTTTGATGATCCGCCGGATGTATGCCGCGTCCTTGGCTCCCCGGCTGTCCATCACCTCGCGCTGGATGGCATCGAGTTCGCGCCCGATCTCCTCGATTTGGGCCGGCGTCAGGTGGGCCGCCGGGTTGGGGCGCCCGCTCTGCTTGTATGCCGGCCGCTGGGCTCGCGGTTCCTCGCTGGTCACCCGGATGCGGCTCGACCCATCGTGATGGTGGGCGGTGGCGTGCCGGGCCCCCTCGTGGTGCGGTTCGGTCGGAGAAACGTCGTGCGGGACGAGCGGCGTCAACTCGGGGTCGAGGGTGAGGGGGCGCTCGGGCGCGAGGGTCATGGGCGGTTCTCCTGGGGCGGTGTTAACAATCGACCAATAGGTGGGTTGTTAACGGGGGCGGTGTCAACAATCCACCTATTGGTCGAATGTTGACGGGTGTCCGTGTCAACAATCCACCTATTGGTCGAATCTTGACGAGATGGGTGGGTCGGGTTGGGGGGCGGGAGAGAGAGGGGCGGCTGGGACGGTGAGGTGGCGGTGTGAGATTTGCTCGGCGGGTCAGAGTTCGAGGTCGCAACTGCCGGCGACGGCGTTGATGCAGGTCTGGATGGGCAATTCGTCCCCCGGCTCGGCGACGGTGACCACCCCGGTGCGCAGGTCGCGGACCGCACCCTGACGCATCGTCACGACACACCCCATGCAAATCCCCATCCGGCACCCGCTCGGCATGAGCACCCCCGCCTCTTCGCCCGCGTCGAGGATCGGCGTCGTGCCGTCGGCATCCACGCTGAGGTCGGTGTGGAGGAAGGTGATTTCGCCGCCCTCGCCGCCCTCGATGACCGTCGGGCGGAACCGCTCGACGTGCAGCGCCGTCCCCACCCCGGCGGCGGCCCACAGCGCTTCGGCCGCGTCGAGGAGCCCGGTCGGGCCGCAGACCCACGCCTGCCGCTCCCGCCAGTCCGGCACGAGGGTGTCGAGGTCACGGGGCAGGTCGAGGATGCCGTGCTCGTCGTCGTGGTGCTCGACCAAGCGAAGGTAACCGTGGGCGGCATACGACCGCAGTTCGGGACCAAAGATCGCGGCCGGACCTGACGGCGAAATGTGCAGGTGGACCACGTCGCACCCGCCGTGACCGAACTCGCCCCGCAGGCTGCGCAGCATCCCCATCACCGGGGTGACGCCCGAGCCGGCAGTGACGAAGAGGACCCTGGCGGGGGCCGGGGTCGGCAGCACGAAATCGCCGGCCGCCTGGGCGAGCTGGACGAGATCGCCTGGGCGGGCGCCGCCGTGGACGAGATGGTTGCTCACCCGGCCCTCGTCGATGGCCTTGACGGTGATGGTGATGAGGCCGTCGGTGGCGAACACATCGTGAGTGAGGGAGTAGGCCCGCCACTGGCGCACGCCGTCGATGTCGACACCGAGGCGGAGGTACTGGCCGGGCTGGTGGCCTCGCCACGCTTTGCCGGGGCGGATCGTGATCGTCGCCGCATCGGCCGTTTCGGGGGTGATGGCGACGATCCGGCCCCGCAGGTCGGCGCCGGCCCGCAGCGGGTCGAACAGGTCGAGATAGTCGGCCGGGACGAGCGGAGTGGCCAGGGCCCCGGCGAGGGCGCGCAGCCCCTCGAGGGCGCGTGATGGCGCAGATGACCGCGAGATAACTGGGGCGCTCACGCTCGCCAGCGTAACCTACGGTCGCGTAGGTTACGAATCCGTAGGTTACGCGTGTCGAGAGGGGCGCAGCACGCGTGGAGGGCTAGAGGTGATCGCCGCGGCAGGGTAGGCCGGGCCTGCCTCGACCGTGCTTCCGGTGGGAAAGGGGCACTTCGCACCCCGACATTTGGGGTGCGAAGTGCCCCTTGGACGGTTCAGGCGGGAAAAGTGGGACGGATGCGGTTAGTGGTCGCCGGCCATCAGGCGGCCGATCTGGGCGCGGTCGGCGCCCTTGGCCGGCATCTCGGCGACGACTTGGCCGCCGTGGATCACGGCGATCCGATCCGAAAGCGACAAGACCTCGTCCAACTCCGCCGACACCAGGAGCACCCCGGCTCCGGCGTCGCGGGCCTCGACGATGCGGCGGTGGATGAACTCGATCGAGCCGACGTCGACACCCCGGGTGGGTTGGGCCGCCATCAAGAGCCGGGGCCCGAAACTCATCTCCCGGGCGACGACCACCTTCTGCTTGTTGCCGCCCGACAGCGACCCGGCCGACTGCTCCACACCAGCGGAGCGAATGTCGAACTCGTCGCGCAGTTTGACGGCGTTCTCGCGCACCGCACCGAACTGGCGCAGGCCCGACTTCGCGAACGGCTCCTGGTCGTATTCGTTCAACACCAGGTTGTCGGCGATCGAGTATGCCGCGACGAGCCCGTGCTTTTCGCGGTCCTCCGGGATGTGCCCGACGCCCGCGTGGTGGGTCTGGTGCGGGTTGGCGCGGGTGAGGTCCTGCCCCGCGAGAGTGATGCTCCCCGCGACCACCTTGCGCATGCCCGCGAGGGCCTCGACCAACTCGCGCTGGCCGTTGCCCTCGACACCGGCGACCCCGACGATCTCACCGGCGCGCACCTCCAGGTTGAAGCCGCGCACCGCCTCGAGGTTGCGGTCGTCCTTGACGTGCAGGTCGGTGACGGCGAGCACGACGTCCCCCGGGGTGGCCGGCGGCTTGTCGATGCTGAGCACGACCGAGCGGCCGACCATCATGGTGGCCAGGTCGGTGGTCGTGGTGTGGGTCAGGTCGTCGACCTCGCCGACGACCGCGCCGTGCCGGAGCACGTAGACCCGGTCGGCGACGGCCAGCACCTCCCGCAACTTGTGCGTGATGAAGACGATCGACGTGCCCGACGCCGCCAGATCCTTCATGACCCCGAGCAGTTCGTCGGTCTCCTGAGGGGTGAGCACCGCGGTCGGCTCATCGAGGATGAGCAGGTCGACCTTGCGGGACAGGGCCTTCAAGATCTCGACCCGCTGCTGGGTCCCCACCGGCAGGTCGTCCACCTCGGCGTCGGGGTCGACGGCGAACCCGTGCCGATCCGACAACTCCCGCACCATGGCGCGCGCACCGGCGAGGTCGAGGAACGCCCCGCCGCGCACCGTCTCGTGGCCCAACACGATGTTCTCGGCCACCGTCATCACGGGCACGAGCTGGAAGTGCTGGTGCACCATCCCGATGCCGCGCGCGATCGCGTCCTTGGGGTCCTTGACCGGGGTCGCATCGCCCTTGATCGAGATGGTGCCGATGTCGGGCGTGATCAACCCGAAGATCTGGTTGACCAGGGTCGACTTGCCCGCGCCGTTTTCGCCCAACAAGGCGACGATCTCGCCGCGACGCACCTGGACGGTGATGTCCTTGTTGGCTGCGACCTTCCCGAACGTCTTGGAGAGTCCGACGATGTCGAGCAGCACCTCGCCGCTCTTCGCGGCCGTGGCCCCGGTCGCCGTCTGCGTGCTCATGATTTGTCTCCCTTGACGAAGGGTTGGCCGACCGCACCGGGCGCGCGGACCTTGCCGGCGGCCACGGCGAGCACGACGAGGGTCATGACGTAAGGCAAGGTGCCCACGAGCTGGGGCGCGACGTTGATGATCTGCTCGGTCTGCAACTGGCTCGCGGTCGCGGTGACGAACCCGAAGAACAGGGCCGCCGCTGCCGCCCGCAAGGGCCGCCACGCACCGAAGATCATGATGGCCAGGGCGAGGAAGCCGCGCCCGGCGCTCATGCCCCGCTCGAACGAACTCGTCGAGTCCATCGACAGGTAGACCCCGGCGAGGCCGGCCAGGACACCGGCCAGTGTCACGTTGACCAGGCGCATCCGGATGACGTTGATGCCGGCGGTGTCGGCCGCCGACGGGTACTCGCCGATGGCCCGGGTCCGCAACCCCCACCGGGTGCGGAACAGCCCGATGTGGATGACGACGACCGCGACGATCGCCACCAGGGCAATCACCCCGGTGCCCTTGAAGAACACCTCGCCGATGAGCGGGATCGAGGACAACCCGGGGATCGACACGTGCGGCATCAGCGCCGGCAGCACCTGGCCGGGCTTGTAGTAGAAGGACGTGATGCCGGTGGCGACGATGTTGAGGACGACACCGGCAATGATCTGGTCCATCTGCCACTTGACGGTCGTCCAGGCGAGGAACCCGCCGAGGATCAGCCCGCAGCCGATCCCGGACAACATGCCGACGAGGAGCGAGCCCGAATAGGCCGCCCCGAAGAACCCGGCGAACGCCGAGACGAGCAACTGGCCCTCGATGCCGATGTTGACGACGCCCGAGCGCTCACCGACGACCCCGACGAGGGCACACAAGACGAGCGGCACGGCATACGACCACGCGTACTTGTACATCGACAAGGCGGTGCCGGAGGAGAGGGCATAGAAGATGTATGCCGCGACGAGGACGATCGCGGCCAACGTCACCGACCACTTGTTGCGGGCAACCCACGCACCCATGTCAGGACCCCCAACTCGTCGACGCGGCGGATACCTTATGGGCTCGGCTCCGGAAGATCCAGCGGCCGAGCACCGGGATGGAGACGAGCAAGAGCGTGATCGCCAACAACAGGTCGACGATCTCCGGGGCGATCCCGGTGGCGAACTGCAACCCCGCCGCGCCGGTGCGCAGGATGCCGACGAGGAACCCCGCGGGGATCGTCCACAACGGGTTGCTCCGGGCGAGCAGCGCGATGGTGATGCCGTCGAAGCCGAGGGTGCCGGCGATCGCGGGCTCGAAGTGGTGCATGACGCCGTGGACCTCGAGCGCCCCGGCGAGGCCGGCGAGCCCGCCGGCGAAGACCATGGCCAAGAGGATGACCCGGTTGATGGGGATGCCGGCATACCCGGCGGCGTGCCGGTTTTTGCCGACGGTGTCGAACCGGAACCCCAGCGTGGTCCGCTTGAGCATCCACGCGCACACGAGCGCCAACACGACCGCGACGCCGAACCCGAGCGGAATCCCGGCGACCGTCGGGATGCGGGCCGCCTCCCCGATCTCATGGGTTTGGGGTATGCCGCCCGCGTTGGGGGCCTGGAACGGTCCGGTGACGAGCCACCAGACGATGCCGGCGGCGATGTTGTTGAGCATGATCGTCGTGATGACCTCGTGGACGCCGCGCCACGTCTTGAGGATCGCGGCAATCGAGCCGACCATCGCGCCGAAGAGGATGCCGACGACCACCCCGACGACGATCGCGAGGACCCCGAGGGCGGAGGTTTGGTATGCCGCCCACGCCGCCGCGATCGCGCCGAGGAGGAACTGGCCCTGGCCGCCGATGTTGAACAGGCCGACCCGCAGCGGCAGGACCACCGCGAGCCCGGTGAGGATGAGCGGGGTCGTCTTGGCGAGCGTGCGCGTGAGGCCGTCGGAGGTGAAGAGCGCCTGCTTGAAGATCGTCTCGTAGGCGTACCACGGGTTGACGCCCTGGTAGCGGATCAGGGCCGCCCCGATCGCCATCGCCCCGAGCAGCGCCACGAGGATGACGACGACACTTTGGTAGCGGAAGATCGCCGCCAACAGGCCCCCGGGTCCGTCGCCCGGGCCGCCCGGGGCGGGCGAGTCGGGTGGCGCGGGGGGCGTCACCGGTTCGGCGGGTTCGCGCTCGGGGCGCGCCGAGGGGTGGGGCACGTCAGACTCCAGCGTCGACACGGGCGCGCAGTCGGGTCCGCGGTGGCCTCCAGCGTAGGGCGCGAGCGCCGGGCCGGCACCTGGCGGCCCCGCCAGGTGACGGGCCGACGCTCGCGCAAGGGGGCGGGTGCTCGATGATCGAGCACCCGCCCCCGAGGGTGCCGGTCACGGGGACCGGCGGCACGGCATACGAACGTCAGAGGGTGACGCCGGTCTTGAGGGTGCCGGCTTCCATCTGCTTGACGATGTCGCTGACCTTGGACTTCACGGTGTCCGGAACCTTGGCGTCGAAGGCGTGGTAGGGCGCGAGGCCGGCCTTGCCCATGGAAACCAGACCGCCGAAGTCGTTGTCCTTGGACTTCTCGACGAGGTCGGTCACACCGGCGGAGATGAGCTTGGTGGCCGAGGTGATGAGGCACTTCTGGGCGGCCGGGACGGTGTCCCACTGGTCGGTGTCGACACCGATGCAGAAGACGGTGTCACCAGCGCCGGAGGCCTTGGCGACTTCCTGGAGGGCGCCGTTGCCGGTGTTGCCGCCCGCGCCGAAGACGAAGTCCGCGCCCTGGTCGAGGGCCTTCTTGGCCTCGGCCGCACCCCAGGT
The DNA here is from genome assembly GCA_029778715.1 of Actinomycetes bacterium. Classification (GTDB taxonomy): domain Bacteria; phylum Actinomycetota; class Actinomycetes; order Actinomycetales; family Dermatophilaceae; genus Phycicoccus_A. The sequence goes on from JAKOPT010000146.1 coordinate 7,373, forward strand.
CGGGTCGTTGAACGCGTTGTCGCCGGCGGGGTGGTAGACGGTGGAGACGGTGACGGCGGGGTTGGCGGCCTTGGCGCCGGCCTCGAAGCCCTTCGCGTACTTCTGCACCGGCGGGATCTCCAGACCGAGGACCTGACCGAGCTTGTTGGTCTTGGTCATGAGGCCCGCGAGGTAGCCCGCGCCGTAGCCGGCCTGGTCCTCGGGGAAGAGCAGCCCGGTGACGTTCTTGACGGTGACCTTCGTCTTGTCGAAGGCCTGGTCCACCCCGATGAACTTGGTGGTGGAGTTGGCCGCAGCGGCAGCAGCAGTCGCGTCGGTCATCATGAACCCGACGGTGATGACGACGTCGTAGTGCTTGTCGGTGAACTGCTTGATGTTGGCCGCGTAGTCCTTGGCGTCCTGGGTCTCGATGTACTTGTAGTACCCGTTCGACGCAGCCGCGGCCTTCTTGGCCCCCTCGTGGGCGGACTGGTTGAACGACTTGTCGTCGACCTTGCCGGTGTCGGTGACCAGGCCCACGCAGAACACGGTGGTCTGCGAGCACTGGCTGTCGTCGGCCGGCGCCCCCGACGCGCCGCCGGAGGAGGAGTTGCCGGTGGAGCCGCCGCAGGCGGACAGCCCGATGGCGAGAGCAGCCGCCGTGCCGGCGACCAGGTAACGCTTGGCCTTCATGGGGTGGTTCTCCTTGAGGAAGGGATGTGTGCTGCACAGCCTACGACCGCCGCAGCATGCCGCTGGACGCTCGGACCCGTTCTCGACCGAACCGTTATCGCGCCCTCGGGCCCGACCCGGCGGCGCTCACCACGCGGGGGCGGCGCTCCACCCGGCATCCACGGGGACGACGACGCCGGTCACTCCCGACGCCGCCGGGGAGGCGAGGAAGGTCACCACCCGCGCCACCTCCGCAGCGGTCACCGGCCGGCCGAGGGCACTGGCCCGCCGCCACCGGTCCACCCCCTCGGGCCACTCCTGGGCCAGTCCCGGCCGGTCGATGAGGCCGGGCGCGACCCCGACGACCCGCACACCGGCGGGGCCGAGCTCGTATGCCGCTGCCGCGCTGAGGTGGTGGAGCGCCGCCTTGGCGACCGCGTATGCCGTGTGCCCTGGTGCCGCTCGAAATCCCTCGATGGACCCGACGGTGACGATGGCCCCGCCGCGCCGCAGGCGCCGCCCGGCGGCCCGGATGAGGGCGGCGGTGGGGCGCAACCCGCCGTCGAGGACCCGGTCCCAGGCGGCGGTGTCGAGATCCGCCCACGGCGTGACCTCCTGAGGGAAGGCGTTGAGGACGACGACGTCCAGGGGCCCCAGGGCATCGACGGCCTCGTCGAGGAGGCCGGCGCACGCATCATCGAGGGCGGCGGGGTCGGTGAGCGCAAGATCACAGCGCGCGGCATACGCCCGGACTCCTGCGGCGCGGACCCGGCGGACCGTCTCGTGGGCCCCCTCGGCATCGCCGCGGAAGTGGACGGCCACGTCATGCCCGGCGGCGGCGAGCGACTCGGCGAGCTCCCGCCCCAGGCCTCCGCTCGCCCCGGTGACCAGGGCGGTCACCGGCGGTGCCGCCCGTCCGGAGGTGGAATGGGCCGGGAGAGCAGCCGGATCTCCGCGGCATACTCGGGGTACTCCCGGGTCAGCGCATCCCCGTCGCCGAGCGTGAAATGGTGTTCCTCGAAGGCCGGTGCGCACCAGCAGGCCAGCAGCGACCAGGCGCCGAGGGTGGCCGCGCCCTGCCAATCAGAGCGAGGCACGAGCACCTGGCGGGTGGCGTGGTCCAGGAGAGTGAGGGACCCCTTGCCCCGTCCCCGCCCACCGGATGGGCGCAATTGGAGCAGGGCAGCGGGAGCCCCGTCGAGCCATTGCCAGCCCTCGTCGACATCTAGACGGTGCAGCGCCGAAAACCCCTGGGGTGTACTCGCGAGCAGTACGAGGATCGAGGAGAGGCCCGTGGTGCGCGGCCCTGCGGCATACCAGGCGCCCTCGCGGGGAATCGGGATCATCCCGAACGACTCGATGAGTTGCTCGGCGGTACGCATGAACCTAGACGTCCTTCGCGGCCTCGGCGGCAAGACGGCCGCGCTCACGGGCGTGGGCGAGCATCTCACCGGTGTCGATCGTGGTGTGGCGCCCATGGTGCACGACCAGGTGCCCATCGACGAAAACGCTGCGCACGTCGCCGCGCCCGGCGGCAAACACGAGGAGGGCGGCGAGGTCGTGGGCGGGGGTGAGGTGGGGCTGGTCGAGGTCGAGAAGGACCAGATCGGCGCGTTTGCCGACCTCGATGCTGCCGATGAGGTGGTCGAGCCCGAGGGCCCGGGCGCCCTCGATGGTGGCCGCCTCCACGATGGTGCGCGCCGGTGCGGCCGTGGGGTCGGCGCTGGTGAGCCGGGCCAGGAGCGCGGCCTGGCGCATCGTGGCCCAGAGGTCGAGGTCGTTGGAGGAGGAGCAGCCGTCGGTGCCCAGGCCCAGGCGGATGCCGTCGGCCCGGTAGCGCTCCCACTGCAGCGCCCCGGAAGCCAGTTTGAGGTTCGAACCGGGGCAATGGGCGACGCTGGCGCCGGGGCGGGCGGCGGCGATCAGGGCCCGGTCGTCGTCGTCCAAATGGACGCCGTGGGCGAGGACGATGCGGGTCCCGTCGAGCAGGCCGGTGGCGTGGAGGAGTTGGGTGGGGGTGGCGCCGTGGCGGGTGGTGACGTCGGTGTTTTCGGCGGCGTTTTCGCTGACGTGGACGTGGATGAGGGCGGGTATGCCGGCCGGCCAGCTCGTGAGGGCGGCGGCCAGGTCGCGCAGGTGGGCGGGGGAGTTCGTGTAGGTGCTGTGCGGCATGAGCGCCGCCGGCACGGTCGGGGCGGGCAGGTCGGGGACGGCATACGGGCGCCAGAGGGCATCCAGACGATCGAGGTCCTGCAGCCGCTCCGGCCAGGATTCGAGAATGTCGAGTCGCTGCGCCCAGGTGAGCCCGTCGGGGCCGGGGCCGTCGAAGAAGACCGGGCCGCCGACGTGCCGCAGCCCGGTGCTGGCGGCACCGAGGTGCGCCTCCTCGTGGTGGAAGTACATGTCGAGGGTGGTCGTGACGCCGGCGAGGAGGGATTCGAGGGCGCCGAGTTCGGCACCGAGGTGCACCGTGGTGGAGTCCATGACGGCACCCTCGGCGGCCCAGACGATCCGGAGGAACCCTTGGAGGTCGACGTTCTCGGCGAGCCCGCGCAGCAGGGTCATGGGCAGGTGGGTGTGGAGGTTGACCAAGCCGGGCAGGGCGAGCATTCGGCGCCCGTCGATGACGGTGACCTCGGGCTCGTGCTCGGCCTCCTGGGCCGGGGCCGCGCCCGACCGTTGATGCTCGCCCGATGGAGCCGGGCGCCTCGACTTGCCGGCGCGCGTCGCCCTCGGGGTGATCGCCGTGATGACGCCGTCGGCGATCTCGATGGTGGTGTCGTCGAGGATCGTGAAGTTCTCGTCCACGGTGACGACGTGGCGTAGGCGCTCGATCCGGTATGCCGGGTGCCGCCCGCTGCGCGACGGCTCTCCGGTCCGATCTCCTGCCGGGGTCGAGCCGTGGCCTGGGCTGTGCCCCATCACCGTTGACCCGTTCGGTGCGTCACTGCCGGCTCCTTCTGCGCTGTCCACGCGTCCCGACATGATGGCACGCGGCCCGTTGTCCCCGGTGCGTGCGTCGGCCAGTCGGCGAGATCGCCGCGCCGGAGCCGTCGAGTGAGGAGTTGTTGTCGTCTCGACGGCCGCGAGGCGACAACAACTCCTCACTCGACTGGCGGAACCAGGGGACCAGCGAACCTCAGGCCACTGCTTCGAAGTGAACCCGTAGGCCAAGGGCCTTGGACACCTTGAGTACGGTCGCGAAGGTCGGATTGCCCTCACCGGAGAGGGCCTTGTACAGGCCTTCCCGGCTCATCCCAGCCCGACGCGCCAACTCGCTCATGTTTCGTGAGCGCGCGATGGCGCCGAGCGCATGAGCGATCACCGCTGGGTCGTCGTCTGCTTCTTCGACCACTGCCTCGAGAAAGGCGACGACATCTTCGAGACTGCCGAGGTAGTCGGCGGGGTCATAACTGGAGAAGGTCTCGCTGTGATCGTTCATGAGTGCTCCTTGGATGCGCAGCGGCGCCATTCGTTCGCGATGCGGTGCGCAGTTTCGACGTCGCGGTCCTGGGAGGATTAGTCGCCACCACAGAGAAGGACCACATGCACTGGGCCTGTTCAATGAAGTACACCCGGTAGCCCGGGCCATACGAGATCCGCAACTCGGAGACGCCGCCCCCCACGGGCCGAACATCGCCAGGGTTGCCGTTTGCCAGTCGAGCGAGACGAACCATGATTCGGGCCGCGGCCCTGCGATCTCGTAGTCGTGTAAGCCACCGATCGAAGGTCCTCGACCTCACGATCTCCCGCACAGTCGTTAACTGTAGTTAACACATGGATATAGAGTCAAGAGTCTCTTGATCCGTTCGGTGAGTCTGGGCCGCTTCCTCCTCGGGCCATTCGACGGGCGGAACCAGGGGCGACCGGGGGGTGCGGAGCGCGCGGTTGCGAGGAGAGTCAGGAAGAGAGGGCCCGGGTGTGGATCAGTTCGTCGAGGACGGCCACCACCCGGGCGGCGCTGGTCCGCAAGGTCGCGTCGATCTCGGCCATGGTGATCGGCTCACCCGACCCCACGCCAGCGGCGGGGTTGACGACGAGGCTGAGTGCGGCATACCGAAGGCCCGCCTCGACCGCGAGGGTGACCTCGGGAACGCCGGTCATCCCCGCGACGTCGGCCCCGGCGAGGCGGGCCAGGCGGATCTCGGCGGGCGTCTCGAACCGCGGCCCCTCGAAACAGGCGTACACCCCGCCGTCGCGGATCGGCTGTCCGACAGCCGAACAGGCGGCGATGATCTCGCGGCGCAAAGCGGGGTGGTACGCCGAGGTGACGTCGACGTGGACGACACCCTCGGGGCCGGTCCCGTCGTGGAAGGTCCCGATCCGCGACCGGGTGAAGTCGAGGAAGTCGTCGAGGCACAGCAGGTCGCCGGGTTCGAGGTCTGGGTCGATGCCGCCGGTGACGTTGACGGCGATGATGTCGCGCACCCCGGCGGCGGCGAGGGCGGCGATGTTGGCCCGGTAGTTGACCAGGTGCGGGGGCACCGAGTGGCCCGCGCCGTGCCGGGTGAGGAACACGACGGGTATGCCGTGCCACGCCCCTCGCACGTATCGTGCGCTCCCGTAAGGGGTTTCGACTGTCTCCGGGCGCGGATCGGTGAGGGCGTCGAGAGCGTAGAAACCGGTGCCGGCGATGATGGCCAAGGGGGAACTGCTCACCCGCGTCAGGGTAGCGAGCGGCGCCGGGAGTGGACGCGCTCCGCGGCCACCGCGCCCGGGTGGGATCATGGCAAGCATGTCCGCGAGCCCCTCTCCCGCCCAGGTGGCGCTCGCCGCGACCGGCCCGGTCTCGCTCGCGGCCGGCCGGGAGGTCGCCCGGATCGGCGGCAACGCCGTCGACGTCGCACTGGCCGCGGCGATTGCCGCCATGAGTACCGAACCGGGCATCGTCTCGCTCGGTTCGGGCGCCTTCATCTCCATCTGGGCCCCGGGCGAGGACCCCATCGTCATCGACGGCAACGTCGAAATGCCCGGCCGCGGCCTGCCGCGCGAGCGCTTCGGTGAGGGCGTCGTGGCGGTCACCACCGATTACGGCGGGGGCGTGACGATGTATGCCGGTCACGGCTCGGTCGCCACCCCTGGGGCGGTGCCCGCCTGCCAGTTGGCCAGCGATGAGCGGGGCCTCGTGCCCTGGGCCGAGGTCGTGCGCCCGGCCGCGGCCGCCTGCCGGACCGGTTACCCCATCGGCGTGGCCTCCCAGATCTATCTCGCCTTCACCGCGCATTCGCTCTACGGGCTCGATCCCGAGGCGCATGTGCTCGTCACCCGCGACGACGGCACCCCGGTGCAGGCCGGGGATGTGCGGACCAACCCGCAACTGGCCGAGGTGCTCGACCTCATCGGGCGAGAAGGCGCCTCGGTGCTCACCATCGGGGAGATCGGGCGCGCGCTGGTCGCGGACATGGCCGCCCACGGAGGGCTCATTACCGCCCGTGACCTGGCCGAATATGACCCGGCGGTGCGGGTGCCGGTGCGCCGCCAGGTGGGGGATTGGGACTTGGCGATCAACCCGCCGCCGAGTGTCGGCGGGCCGATGCTGGCGGTCATGCTCGGCGAGTTGGCGGTGCGCGCGGGCGCCAACGGCGGGCGCGACCGCGGCCGCGGGGCCCACGGCGGAGGCAGTGCGGCATACGAAACCCTGATGCCCGGCGCGGTGAGCGAGTGGCGCGACATCATCGACGTCCAGCGGGCGGTCCTCGCCTACCGGCTCGCGGTCCACGACCTCGCCGAAGACCTCGACGCCCAGGGGCACGAACTGCTGCTCTCCGTTGACCGGCATGGCCTCGCCGGATTGCCCACGTCGGCCTCGACGGCGAACATCTCGGCCGTCGACAGCGACGGGCTCGCCTGCACGATCACCGTGTCGAGCGGGTACGGCGCCGGCATCACCATCCCCGGCACCGGGCTCATCCTCAACAACGCCCTCGGCGAACCCGAACTCAACCGCCTCGGCCTGCACGCCCTGCGCCCCGGCACCCGGCTCGCGTCCAACATGGCGCCGACGACCGGGCGCACGGCCGATGGGCGGGTGCTCGCCATCGGTTCGCCGGGTGCGGACCGGATCACGACCGCGCTCATGCAGGTCCTCCTCCAGGGCTGCATCCACGGCGCCGACCTGCGGCACGCCATCGAGGCCCCGCGCGTCCACGTGTCCTTCGACGACGTGGGGGCGCCGCGCGTCGAGTACGAAGCCGACCCCGGCATCGAGGCCGCGATCGCCGAACTCGGTATGGACAGCCGCGACCACGGTGCGCTGTCCATGTACTTCGGCGGGGTGGGGGCGGCATACCGAGCGATCGACGCGACCTTGCAAGCGGCCGGTGACCCGCGCCGGACCGCGGCGGTCGAGGTGTTCACCCGCTGAGCAGGTATGCCGCGCTTGCGGTTCAGGTGCCGGTGACGAGCCAGCCATCGGAGCGCACCCGGTGGCGCAGCAGCAGTGCGCGGATGACCATGAACCCGGTGAACGCCACCCAGAGGGCGACCAGTGCCCGTTCGGGCTGGCCGGCCGGCGCCAGCGCGTGGACGCCGAGGATGAGGGGGAGGTAGGCCGCGTACGTGAGGAGCGCGGCCCGCGCGAGCCACGGCCCGTCATCGGCGCCCATGAGGACCCCGTCGACGACGAACGCGTAGCCGCCGAGCGGTTGGGCGAGGCCGACGACGATGAGGGCCGCGGCAAGCGGGGAGCGCACGGCCGGGTCGGCGGTGAAGAGCACGGGGAGCAGCGTGTGGGTCGCGAGCACCAGCGCGCCGAGCACGACGCCGAGCCCGATCCCCCACCGGGTCATCAGAGAGGTCGCGGCCCGGACGCCGGCCACATCCCCCGCTCCCAGCGCCCGGCCGGTGAGGGCCTGCCCGGCGATGGCGAGGGCATCAAGGGCGAATCCGAGGAACATCCACAGCGTCATCGCGATCTGGTGGGCGGCCAGGGGCGCATCGCCGAGGCCGGCGGCGACCCAGGTCGTCGTGAGGAGGGTGGCGCGCAGGGCGAGGGTACGGATGAGCAGCGGAAGACCGTGGCGGGCGGCGCGCAACACCCGCAGCGGGCGGGGCCGCAAAGGTATGCCGCGGGCCCCCCGCACGACGACCGCCACCAGCGCGGTGGCCATCCCGGTCTGGGCGAGCACCGTGCCGAGGGCCGAGCCGGCGATGCCGAGCCCGGCGGCATACACCAGGGTGACGTTGAGGACGATGTTGGCGCTGAACCCGACGACGCTGGCGACGAGCGGGGTGCGGGTGTCTTGGAGGCCCCGGAGGACGCCGGTGGTGGCGAGGATGACGAGCATGCCGGGCAGGCCCGCGGCGGAGATGCGCAGGTAGGTGACGGCCTGGTCGAGCGCGTCGGGGGAGGCGCCGAAGAGCCCGCTGAGGGGCCGGGCCGCGAGGGCGAGGAGGGCGCCGGCGAGGACGCCGAGGATGAGCGCGAGCCAGGTGCCGTCGAGGCCGGCGGCGATGGCGGTGGGGCGGGAGCCGGCGCCGAGGTGGCGGGCGACCAGGGCGGTGCGCCCGTAGGCGAGGAAGATGAAAATGCCTGCCGCCGTGAGCAAGATCGTGCTGGCGACGCCAAGGCCGGCGAGGGCGGTGGTGCCGAGATGGCCGATGATGGCGGTGTCGGCGAGCAGGAAGAGCGGTTCGGCGATGAGCGTGAAGAACGCCGGAACCGCGAGCCGCAACACCTCCCGATGGAGGGTGTGCGCGCCCTCACCGCTGGCCATGGTCCGCCCTTTCGTCAGGGCCGATCATGCCCGGTGGGGGCGCTGCGCGTCAGAGGTGTTTCAGGGCTTCGCGGCGTGAGAGGCCGGCGAGGCGGTCGCCGCGGGCCGCGACGAACGCGCGCACCCAGTCTGGGTCGGTTCGGGCGTGTTGCCGCAGCGCCCACCCGATCGCCTTGCGGATGAAGAACTCGCGCCCGTATGCCGTCGGCTCCCCTTGGGCGTTCGTCTCCAGGTTGGCGTCGATCGCGTCGGTGAGCAGGTCGAGGTCGGTGGCGTCGTGGTGGTTCAGCTGGGCGATGATTGCCGAGCGGCGCAACCACAGGGCCCCGTCGTCGGTTGCGGCCGGGCTGAGGGTCGAGGGCGGGTCGGCGCTCGCGATCGGGGTGGTCGCGACCGCCCAGGCCCGCAGGACCGGGGTGACCTCGCGCCGGTGATGGCGCAGCACTTCCCCGAGCGGGTGGGAGGCGAGGTCATCAACGTGGTCCCACCAGGCGCTGGTCGTGATGAGGTGCGCGAGCAGCGGCACCGCGGCCGGGGTGAGGTGGGCGGCATACCGGCGATGGCGGAGGAGCGCCTGCGCGGCGTACCGCTCTTCCCGGTATGCCGCGCCGTCCCACAGGGCGCGCACGCTCGCTTCCCATTCGGGGCCGGTGCGCGGCGCGAGGGCCTCGTCGGCGAGGAGGGGGCGCATGACCTTCGTCAACTGGGCCGAGGTCAGGCCGCGGTAGGGCATCCGCGACTTCATGTAGCGCTGCTGGCCGGGCGCGCGCTCGGGGTCGGCCGCGGCGGCGAGCGCGCGGCATACGGCCTCGACGAACGCTGGGGACACGGGAGGTGGGACGGCCCGCGGCTCAGGCGAGCCCGAGTTCGTGGGCTTCCTCCCAGAGTTCGTCCTTGACCCGCGGGTGGGCGGTGTCGCGGATGATGTGGCGGCACTGGGCTTCCTGGGAGTAGCCGAAGAGTTCGGCGATGCCCTGCTCGGTGACGATCGCGGTCTGCTGGAAGGAGGTGACCGGTTCGTCGATGAGGGGCACGATCGTCGACACGTCGGCCTTGGGGTGCCAACTGCGCAGCGCGATGAACGACTGACCGCCGCGGCAGTGCAGCGCGCCGACGATGAAGTCGGTCTGGCCGCCGAACCCGGAGAAGATGCGGGCCTTGATGCGTGAGGCGTTCGCCTGGCCGAAAAGGTCGACTTCGAGGGCGGTGTTGACCGAGACCATGAGGCGCTGCTGGGCGATCAGGCCGGGGTCGTTGGTGTGCTCGGTGCGCATCATGCGGACCCGGTGGTTGCCGTCGAGCCAGTCGTAGAGGTCCTGGGTGCCGAAGACGAAACTCGACGTCAGCGGGTGGTTGGGGTCGAGGGCGCCGAGCCGGTCGAGTTCGAGGATGCCGTCGGAGAACATCTCGGTCCACACCCGCAGGCCCTTGCGGCCGGTGACCGCGGCGAGGGTCGCGTCGGGGACTCCGCCGATGCCCATCTGGAGGGTGGCGCCGTTGGGGACCCGGTCGGCGACCCGCTGCCCGATGATCATCGAGTCGTCGTCGGGCGTGAGGGGTGAGTGCGCCGGCAGCGGGCGCGAGATTTCGATGGCGACGTCGACGATGCTCTCGGGGATTTGGGCGTCGCCGTACGTGTACGGCATCTGGTCGTTGATGACGGCGACGATCCGGCCGCTGCGGCGCCGGCACCCGGCGATGGCCGCGGGCAGGATGTTGACCTCGATGCCGAGGCTGAGCATCCCGTCGCGCGGTGGGGCGCAGTGCAGGATGACGACGTCGGCGGGGATGACGCGTTCGAGGAGGACCGGCACGAGGGAGAGTCGGCTCGGGATGTAGGCCAGGTGGGGGTGTTTGCGCATCCCGGCACCGACAAAACACGTCTCGGCGGTCACCCCGTCACGGGTCGGTATGCCGGGCGGGCAGTTGAGCGCGTGCAGGATGTAGTGCTCTTGCGCCTTGTCGAGGCACTCGATGCCCTCCCACGGCACCCCCATGTTGCCCGACACGACCACCCGCGGGCCGCGACCGGTGCCGTGCGCCTCGGCTTGTTCGTGGGCTTGGGCCTGGGCGACGATGCCCGACAGGTAGGTGACGAGGGCCTCGGGGGTGACGATCTGCATGGGTTCATTCTTGCGTGTGTTGGGCCGGTGTGCTGCCCCGGTGGTTCGGCGGGAGCGGGCGGCATACGGTGGCGGGCATGTGCCGCAACATTCGCCAGCTTCACAACTTCGACCCGCCGGCGACGCCCGCCGAGGTGGAGGCGGCGGCCCTGCAGTACGTCCGCAAGGTCGCCGGGTCTGCGCGGCCCTCGAAGGCGAACGAGGCGGCGTATGCCGCGGCCGTCGCCGAGGTGTCGGCCGCCACGACGCGACTGCTGGAGGCGTTGGTGACGAGCGCGCCGCCCAAGGATCGGGAGGTCGAGGCGGCCCGGGCGCGGGCCCGGTCGGCTGCGCGGTACGCCCGCGGGTGAGGCAAGGGGCTGACGGCCTAGGCGCGGGCCGGACCGGGGGGTCGGTCACCGGGTGACACGGGGCGGCGACACGCCCGAAACTTTGTTGTGCACACATCCGGTGGACAGCGTTGCTGCAGGTCAGAGCGGGTTCAATGGTGGCGGAGGCGGCGTTTCCACAAGGCTTTCCACTCCCTGTGCACAAAACGTGCGGGCGCGTCACACATGTTGCCCACGGCCGGTCCACAGGGGGTTGGCGACAGGTGCCCGCGCGGGCTTGGAGGGTGGCCGCGCGGCTCCTAATGTGGGCGTGCGCCGCGTCGGGACCCAGCGCTGTCAGTGGGGAGTGATGGACTGTGGTCACGGCATACGGATGTTCGAGCTATCGGGAAGGGTGAGCGGTGTCGATCGCGGAGTTGGACGGCGCCTACGCGGGGTCGGAAGAGCGGGTGCCGCCGCAGGACATGTCGGCGGAGCAGTCGGTCTTGGGGTCGATGCTGCTCAACAAGGACGCGATCGCCGAGAGCCTGCAGGCGGTCAAGGCGGCCGACTTCTACCGGCCTGCCCACGAGACGATCTTTGCGGCGATCCTCGATTTGTTCGGGCGCGGGGAGCCCGCGGATGCGATCACCGTCGCCGACGAACTGACCAAGCGCGGTCAATTGCAGCGGGTCGGGGGCGCGTCTTATCTCCACGAATTGGTGCAGTCGGTCCCGACCGCGGCCAATGCGAGTTTTTACGCCGATATCGTTCACGAACGGGCGGTGCTGCGGCGCCTCGTCGAAGCCGGGACTCGGATTGTCCAAATGGGCTACGGCCAGGGGGAGGGTGACGTCGAGGATATCGTCAACCGCGCCCAGGCCGAGGTGTATGCCGTGGCCGAGCGTCGCGGCGGCGAAGACTATGTCGTATTGTCCGATTTGCTCGACCAGACACTGACCGAAATCGAGGCCGCAGCGGGCCGCAGCGACGAAATGCTGGGCGTGCCGACGGGCTTTATCGAGTTGGACGAGTTGACCCACGGTTTGCACCCGGGACAAATGATTGTCGTCGCGGCGAGGCCAGCTGTCGGCAAGGCCTTGGCGCTCGACACCTCGCTGCCCACGCCGACAGGGTGGACGACGATGGGCCAGGTGCGCGTCGGCGACGAGTTGTTGGGCGCGGATGGGCAGCCGACCACGGTGGTGGCGGCCACCGAGGTGATGGAGGGACGGCCGTGTTTCGAGGTCGAGTTCGCCGACGGGACGGTCATCGTGGCCGACGGGGAGCATCAGTGGCTGACTGATACGAGGGCATCGCGCAAGTCGTTCCAGGCGGCGAGGGATCGGCGCAACCGAACGCGGCAGCAGCGGACGTTCGCCCAGGTGCGCACGACGGTCGAGATCGCGGCGACGTTGCGCACGCAGACGCGGGAACGCCGGTTGAATCACTCGGTCAAGTTGACTGCGCCCCTGACGTTGCCGACTCGGGAGTTGCCGCTGAGCCCTTACGTCTTGGGGGCCTGGCTTGGTGACGGAACGTCGGCGGCGGCAGCGATCACGACCGCCGACGCGGAGATGGTTGTTCATCTCGAGGCGGAGGGCTTGGTGGTGACGCCAACGGCAGGGGTGATGCGGTATTCGCTGACCCTCCCCGTCGAGCCGGTGCCAGAGCGGTCGTGCGTGGTGTGCGGTGAGACATTCGTGCCGCGCACCAATCAGATCAAGACCTGCGGGCGCTCCTGCGGTGGCAAATCCCGGGGGACCCCTCGGCGAGAGCCTCGATGTCCTGACTGTGGTGCGCTGTGCACCGGGTTGGCGCAGTGCCAGGAGTGCCGCGACGATCACGGCACCGTCACGGCGCTACTGCGAAAAATCGAGGTCCTCGGCAACAAGCACATCCCGGCGGCATACCTGCGCGCCAGCGAAAGCCAGCGCCGCGACCTCTTGGCGGGGCTGTTGGACACCGATGGCACGGTGACGGCGAATGGCTGCGTGCAGTTCACCACCACCGATCCGCGGCTGTTGGCGGACGTGCTCGACCTGGTGCATGGCCTGGGCTATCGCACGGGCATAAGCCGCAAGACGGTGCGTGGCCGCCGACCTGAGTCGAGCACGGCATACACCATCACCTTCTCAACCGATGACGACGTCTTCCGCTTGACGCGGAAGGCGATGCGGCACAAAAAGTTGCGGGGTCGGCAGTTCTATCGGCGGGATTCGCGGTTCATCGTCGATGTGCGGCCGGTGGCGTCGGTCCCCGTGCGCTGTGTCGAGGTGGCCAATGCCGATCACCTCTATCTCGCGAGCCGCTCGATGGTGCCCACGCACAACTCGACCTTGGGCATCGACATTGCGCGGGCGGCGGCAATCAAGCACAATTTGGCGACCGCGGTCTTTTCGCTCGAAATGAGCCGTTCCGAGATCACCATGCGCATTCTGTCCGCCGAAGCGACGATCCAGCTGCAGGATTTGCGCAAGGGGTTGAAGGGCCAGGATCAGTGGAACAAGCTCGCCCGGATCATGGGCAAGATCAGCGACGCCCCCCTCTTCGTCGACGACTCGCCGAACATGTCGCTGATGGAGATTCGGGCCAAGTGCCGACGCCTGAAGCAGCAGCACAACCTCAAACTCGTCATCATCGACTATTTGCAGTTGATGACCTCGGGCAAGAAGGTCGAGAGCCGCCAGCAGGAGGTCGCCGAGTTCTCGAGGGCGCTGAAGTTGCTCGCCAAGGAACTCGAGGTCCCGGTGATCGCGATTTCGCAGCTCAACCGTGGCCCGGAGCAGCGCACCGACAAGCGTCCGCAAATGTCGGATCTTCGCGAATCGGGCTGTCTACCAGGGGATGCGCGCATCCTGCGCGCCGACACCGGTGCCGAGGTGACCATCGGCGACCTGGCCCGGTCCGGGGAGCGTGACGTCACCGTCTGGGCCCTCGATGACGGCCTGCGCTACACGAAACGCACGATGACGCACGCCTTCGCCACCGGGGTGAAGCCGGTCTGGCGGCTCACCTTGGCCTCGGGTAAGACGGTGCGGGCCACCGGAAATCATCCGTTCTTGACGTATGCCGGGTGGTCGCCGTTGCGTGACCTGGGCCTGGGCGACCGCGTGGCCGTGCCGCGGCATACCCCCGCCCCCGTCGAGGTCACCGAGTGGGAGGACCCGCGGGTCGTCCTTCTGGCGCATCTGATTGGCGACGGGTCGTTCGGGCGTCGCCAACCGATCCGCTATGCAAGCATCGACGAGGAGAACCTCACCGCCGTCACCATGGCTGCCGCGACATTCGGGGTGGCCGCTGTGCGGGACGACGACGAAGCGGCGCGCTGCACGACGCTGCGCCTTCGGGCGCCCTTCCAACTGGAGCGGGGCCGGCGCAACCCGATCGCGGAGTGGCTCGACTCGTTGGGGCTTTTCGGTGCGCGTTCGCACGAGAAGTTCGTGCCCGACCCGGTCTTTTGTTTGCCGAAACGCCAGATAGCGCTCTTCCTGCGCCACCTGTGGGCCACGGACGGTTCGGTGACCGTCAACAAGGACGGGCGCAGCGGGCGGGTCTACTATGCCGCCACCTCTCGCCGCCTCGTCGACGACGTGTCCCGGCTCCTGCTTCGATTCGGTATTCAGACACGCCTCCGGCAGGTGAGCACGGCGGGTTATCGGCCGGGTTACACCCTCGATATCTCCGGCGTCGACAGTCAGCGACGATTTCTCCAGGAGATCGGTTGCCACGGCGCCCGCTCGCTGCCGGCCGCCCGGCTCCTCGAGGCGGTCCGGGAAGTGAGTGCCACCACCACTGTCGACACCATCCCGACACGGGTCTGGGACGACGTGCGGGATTCGATGTCCGCCCGCGGGATGACGACGCGCGAGTTCCAGGCGGCCCTCGGCACCCAGCACTGTGGCTCGGCCTTGTATGCCGCGGCGCCCTCGCGATCTCGCCTGTCCCGGGTCGCCGAGATTCTCGGGGACGCCGACCTGGAGATGACGGCGGTGAACGACGTCTTCTGGGACACCGTGACGGCCATCGAGCCGGACGGCACCGAGGAGGTGTTCGACGCCACCGTCTTGGACTGCCACAACTTCATCGCCGACGGCATCGCCGTGCACAACTCGATCGAGCAGGATGCCGACGTCGTGATCCTGCTGCACCGGGACCGCTCCGACCCGGACCGTGAAGGCGAAGCCGACGTCATCGTGGCCAAGCACCGCAACGGGCCAACCAAGGACCTGGTACTGGCCTTCCAAGGCCACTACAGCCGCTTCAACAACATGGCCCGCGAAGGCGGCTTCTGATGTCGAGATGGGGGCTACTTTTCATAAACCGCCACCTATGTTTCATAGGAGGGTCTGCGGCGTGTCTTCTTGTCAGATCGTGGTTTCTGCGCTACGCGGCGCGAGAGGGGAAGGTCTACGCTCAATGCACTAGACAAATGTCGAGGGCGCCCCGTTCCAGCGGAGCGCCCTCGTTAGACAAGGACCTGATCCGGGTGAGGAGACAGGAGGTGTCGTCATGCCCAGTGTAGGGCTACGGTCCGTCGGTGCCCAAGTGGGTGGAGCGACGTGGTCGTTTCGGTGTGCTGGGGGTTCGCGATCCGAGTGGTCATGGGTCGACGGGCCGCCCGATCCGCGCAGTCTGCAGCCGGTGCGGGAGACGA
>JAKOPT010000147.1 GCA_029778715.1 Actinomycetes bacterium
CCCCAGCGGCCGCGTCGACGAGGCGCGCGAGGGCGTCCAGATCGAGGCGCCCGTCGGGCAGGGCCGCGCCGATCACCACCCCGGACGCGCCGGCCGCCACCGCCGCGCGGACGTCCCGCGCCATGACAGCCACGTGGTCGGCGTCCACGACGAAGTCCCCCGGACGCGACCGCACCAACACGTGCACCGGAAGCGAACCCCTCTCGACGCAGGCTTCGATCATGCCGAGCGACGGCGTGAGGCCGCCGGTCCCGAGAGCTGCGCACAGCTCGACCCGGTCCGCACCTCCCGACGCCGCGGCGTCCAGCCCGGACCCGTCCGCCCGGGTTCCGCAGTTGGTGGGCAGACGAATCGCCTGAATTCGCAGGTTGACTAGGCCGAACGCATGGTTTGGGCGCGTGGGGTCGTGTGCCCACGTGTCCGCGGGGTTGAAGTTGGACTGTTTGTGCTTGTCAGGCTGGGGTGAGGGTGGTCACCGTGGGGGGTGGGGTGACCTTGCAGGCGGCAAGAATGCCGGTTTGGGCGGTGTTGAGTGGGGTGACGTGCACGACGCTGCCGGCACTCCCGGTGAGGGTGACGGCATGGACGCGGCCGAGCTCGATCGCGATCCTGCGCCACGTCTGTCCGGTGGACCGTTCGGCGACCCGGATCAGCAACAGGGCGAGCCAGCACAGCAGGACGTGGGCGCGGATCCGTGGTTCCAAGTGGTGGTGCACCGGGCGTAGCTCGAGGGTGGACTTCAGGTCACGGAACCCGCGTTCGGCCTCCAACAGGTTCTTGTAGCCCAGGGCGATGTCTTCGGCGGACAGGTCGGGGTCGGAGGTCGACAGCAGGTACTTGCCGTCGAGGCGTTCCTCCGCGGTCACCTTCGCCCGGTCGATGACCAACCGACCCGAGGGTTGTTGCTTCACCCAGCGGCCGTAGGCGGGATGGTCCCGTAGGGCGCACTCGGCCTTCACATGCGCCGGCTCCACAGGCTTACCGCTCGCCGTGGCCGTGGTCTTCCTGGCCCGCTCCGCAGGGGTCATGACGGCGGGCTTCGTCGAAGTCTTGGTGGCGCGGTCGCGGAGTGCCTTGATCCG
>JAKOPT010000148.1 GCA_029778715.1 Actinomycetes bacterium
ACGTGGTCGAATTTCGCTTCAGCCCGCGCTAGCCAGTCGGTCGCGCGACGCGTGGGTTTCTGGGGTCAAGCTCTTGGCGTTGGCTCATCATGAATCAATGTCAGACGCAGGTAGTACATTAGGTCCATGCCGACGGTGACCAAGCGTGATCTCAACCAGCGCACCACGGAGGTTCTCGCGCAAGCAGCGGTGGTCGGCGAGGTGATCGTGACAGAGCGGGGCGAACCGCGATGGCGAGTGAGCTCCTACCGGGGTCAGGATGACCCGCTTGCCCGAGCTGAGCGGCAGGGGCGGTACCTGCCCCCGGCCGCGAACCCGGTGCCGTGGCCGACGGCGGTCGGCGGTCCTCGCTACCGTTCCGAAGACGTCGATGAACTGCTCGACCAGATGAAGGGCGAGCACTGAACCATGGGCATTGTCTATCTTGATTCTTCGGTGGCTCTTCGCACGATCCTCGACGTGCCGGAACGGCTGCGACTACAGGATTGGATCGACGCGTCTGACACGAATCCCGTTTCGTCAAGGCTGTTGCGGACCGAGGTGATCCGCGTACTGCGACGCGATGGAAGGCCGGTGTCGGACGCAGAGCCGCTACTCAGCCGCGTCGGGATGTTCGACATCACCCGAGAGACCTACGCCGTTGCGGAGTCGATCGAGCGGCATGTACGGACGCTCGACGCCTTGCATCTCGCTACCGCGTTGCTAATCGGGGAGTCAGTGACGGTTGCGACTCATGACGTCGCCATGAAAGCAGTGGCTGAACATCTCGGCCTCAGAACGGTCGATCCTGTGACGTCGGAGTGATCCGGTCTGATGTCCGGCCGCCGCCTTGATGGGAGCTACCGAGTGTCGAGGCGGCTGTCGGTGTCAAGAGCCCGTCGTCTGGCTCGTGGACGTCGGTGAAGGTGAGTGCCGAAGGTCAAGGGGAAGGCGAGGGCGACCGCCGTCGCAGCCGCAGGAGTCTTGACGACTGTCCGGTGTACGCTTGGTCGGTCTTCTTGGTGAACTAAGGATGGTTATCGACGGTCAGCCGCGCCAGATGCGAATCGGCGACGGAACGTGGTCGAGTTCAGAGTTGACGTGTAGCGTTATTGACGCGACGCGTTATATCAACCATGCTGGCGAGGTAATCAGATCCTTCGCGGACGGCGAAACAGAGCGTGTCTGGCTCCGCGAGACTGTTCCTCGGCTGGACCCGCGGATTCATCGCGTTGCGAACCGCAAGTTGCGCATGCTCGACGCGGCTAGCACGTTGGATTCCCTCCGCGTCCCGCCGGGGAATCGGCTGGAGGCGCTGAAGGGCGACCGGAAGGGTCGCCACAGCGTCAGGGTCAACGATCAATGGAGGATCACCTTCCGCTGGACGGACGGTGGTCCAGAAGATGTACTTATCGAGGACTACCACTGAGGGGGCATGATGACTGACAAGCTCTATCCGCCAATCCATCCGGGCGAGATCCTGATGGAGGAGTTCATCCGGCCCATGGGTATTACGCAGAACAAGGTGGCGGTGGCGATCGGAGTTCCACCGCGCCGGATCAACGAGATCGTGCTCGGCAAACGCCGCATTACTGCTGAAACGGCTCTTCGCCTCGGGCGCTACTTCGGTATGAGCGCACAGTTCTGGATCAACCTCCAGTCGCGCTACGACCTAGAAGTCGAGACGGATGCGTTGGGCGATGCGTTGGAGACCATCGAGCCGCTGCAGACCGCATGACATCGCGTTCAGAAGGAGTGGGCCCTGTCGCTAGGCGCGTTGCGCTCGTCAACGAGAGTTACACGACGACAAGGAATTGGCCATGCCATCGCGCGCCGGCTCGCCGCGCGGGGCGCTGGCCTCCTTGTGACACACCATCGCCCGCATGACGTGGATCAGTCCTTGGGCGCGACGCGGCCTTGGGTGTCGCGAGCCAGAGGAGTTGACTTCTGGTGCCTGGCGCGCCGATAGCATCGGCCCATGGTCGAGCCTCCCTCGGCGGGCACCGTTCTTGTCGTCGACGACGAGGAGCACATCCGCGCCGTCCTCACGGCATACCTCGTCAAGGACGGCTTCACGGTGGTGGAGGCGGCCACTGGTAAGGAGGCCCTGGCCGCCGCCGAGCGGGATCAGACGGACGTTGTCTTGCTTGATATCGGCTTGCCCGACATGACCGGTCTCGACGTTCTCGCGACCCTGCGGGCGCGCAGCGATGTGCCCGTCCTCCTTGTCACCGCGCGCGCCGAGGAGGTCGACAAACTCGTCGGCCTCAGCGTGGGTGCGGACGATTACATCACCAAACCTTTCAGCCCCCGGGAGGTCGTGGCCCGGGTGCGGACGGTCCTGCGCCGTGCTGCCCGGCAGGCGGCCGGGAAGCCGTCCGCGCCGGAGACCCTCGACTTCGGCGACCTGCGGATCAACCCTCAGGGCCGGGAGGTCACGCACGCCGGCGAGCAGGTCACCCTCTCCGCCCTGGAGTTCGACCTACTCCTCGCGCTGGCCTCGGCCCCGGGCCAGGTGTTCTCCCGAGTCCAACTCCTCGAACGGGTCTGGGGCTACGACTTCTACGGCGACGAGCGGGTCGTCGACGTCCACATCCGCAGCATGCGCGCCCTGCTGCACGACGACGCGGCGCACCCGAGCGTCATCGGGACCGTGCGCGGCGTGGGCTACAAATTCCTGCCGAGGCGCTCGTGAGGAGCCGCCTCACCACGCGGCTGCTGCTCAGCCACGTCGCCGTCGCCCTGGCCGCCACGCTCACGACCCTGGCCGTGGTTCGTTGGCTCGCCCCGCAGCTGTTCGACTCGTCGATCCGCCCGGGCACTCACGACCCCGCCCACCAGTCGGGGTCGGGCGCCGGGAATCAGGGCTTGCGCGAGGCGGTGTCGCTCGCGGTGACCCGTTCGATGTTGACCGGCGGCGCCGTTGGTGTCCTGGTCGCCGCGCTGCTCGGGGCGCTCGTTGCCTGGCGCCTGGGCAAAACGCTGAGCCGGCTCAGCGATGCCACGCGGCGCATCGCTGCCGGTGACTATGCGGCGCGGGTGCCCCGGCCGGGCACGACCGAACTGGCCGCCGTTGCCGACGACGTCAATACCCTCGGAGCGGCGCTGGGGAACACCGAGACCCGCCGCATCAGGCTGTTGGGCGAGGTGGCTCACGAGATGCGCACCCCCCTGACCGTCATCGACGGTTATGTCGAGGCCATGATCGACGACGTCATGCCGCTCGCGCCGGAGACGTTGACGCAGGTCAGCGCGGAAACCAGGCGCCTGCGGCGGCTCTCTGAGGACCTGTCGGCGCTCTCGCACGCCGAGGCGGGGACCGTCTCGCTGGTCCGGCAGCGGGTCGACCTGCGCCAGGTCGTCCGGGACTCCGCCGAGCGCCTGCGCCCCCAGACCGATGACGCCGGGCTGGCGCTTGAGGTCGACACCGGGCCCAACGCCCTGCCCGCGGAGGTGGACGTCGACCGCATCGCCCAGATCGTGACCAACCTCGTTGGCAACGCGATCCGGGCAACACCACCCGGCGGGCGGATCGAGGTGAGGTGCGCGCAGGTCGTGGACGAGGGGCGGGTCAGCGTCCAGGACACCGGCGAGGGCATCGACCCCGACCAACTCGACGCCATCTTCGAGCGTTTCTACCGGGCCCCGGGACGTCGTAGCACGGGCTCGGACTCGGGCTCGGGCATCGGACTCACCATCTCGCGGCGGCTCGCCGAGCTGCACGGCGGCACCCTCACCGCAGGCAGCGGCGGAAAGGGCCAGGGCGCTACCTTCGCCCTGACCCTTCCGTTGGTCCGCTGACGGCTATTTGAGTGCAGCCACCGCGTCGCGGATCGCCTGGACCTCGAACCCCGGAATTGACTGGGTCAACTCACGCAGCGGTTTGTCGTGCGGGGTGTCTGCCGGCAACTTCGCCTGGGCGAGGATCGCGGCCGGAGTAAGACCGTTGGCCTCTGCGATCTGCTGGAGCGTCATCTGGCCGGTGATGGCCTGCCCGTCGCCGGTGCCGGTGCCGCCGCCTGTTCCGGACGGCGTGCCCGTCGGAGTGTGGCTGGTTTTGGGGCCGGGCACCGACGGCGTCGCCCCGGCCGCGCTCGTGGGCGCCGTCGTCCCGGACACAGCCGCGCCGGTGATCTTGGCCCGCAGGGTCTCTCGCAGGGTGCTCAGTTCAAAGCCGGGGACCAGCGCTTCGATGTCTTTGAATGCCGTGTCGCCTTTGAGTTCGACGCCCGGGGGCGGCCCGATGGCGAGGATGAGGTCGGCGAGCGGTATGCCGAGCCCGTCGGCGGCCGCCTGCAGCGTCATCCAGCCCTTGAGGTCATCGACAGTGAGTTTCTGGCCCGTGGCGATGGCCTGACGGCCGCTCGTGACCCACTGGCCGGTCGCCTGGGAGATGCCGATACCGCCGAACATGATCGCAACGAACAGGAGCGGTGCCAACCACCGCAGGCGGGTGGAACTCATTTCGAACCTGACTTCACGAGGGCCCGGTCTTGCCGGGGCGGGGTGGAGAGGCCGCCGAGGAAGACGGGGCCTTCGATCTTGAGCGCGCCCTTGACCGGGCACGCGGCGACGCAATCCATGCAGCCGATGCAGTCGGTGCTGACCTTCGAGTCGGCGGTCGCGACGTCGAGCTTGGCCGGGCATGCCTTGTCGCAGATCTTGCAGTCGGTGCAGACCGACGCGTTGCGGCGGATGCGCAGGAAACTCAGGTGGCCAGTGACGGTGAACACCGCGCCGAGCGGGCACAGGTAGCGGCACCACATCCGGTCGATGATCACCGATCCCACGAGGACGACCCCGACAATGCTCAAGCCGACGACGGCGGCCTCCCCGAACGCCCAGTGCAGGCCGAACGTCTGGACGTAGGGGTCGTAGTCGGCGAACCACAACTTGGCCGTGGTGACGCTGAAGTAGATGACGACACCGAGCACCACGAAACGGCCCCAGCGCAGCACCGCATCGAGTCGGGCCGGTGGCTCCCAGGCCCGGATGTTGAGTTTGTTGCGGACCCAGGTCAGCGCGTCCTGAACCGCGCCCCACGGGCAGATCCAGCCGCAGAAGACATTGCCGACGAGCAGGGTTGCGGCGAGGACCGCCAGTCCGAGCACGATGTTCGAGGGGTGCGTCTTGCTGATGAACGTCCCCTTGGTCACGAGCGTGACGAGCGTCTCGACCGCCCCGAACGGACAGAGGGCGTCAACGGACGGCGTGGACTCGTGCGTTCCGGTCTGGTGCCGGAGGGCGGCGGCGACGATGATTCCCGCGAAGAGCAGTTGACTTGTGGCGCGCAGCCCCTTGACGCGGCGGATGCCGCGCATCCGCCACTGGGCCTTGGTCAGCTTCTTCACTGGCTTGGTCGCCGGCGAGGCAGGCTTGGAGGTCATGGCGCCGACGCTACGAATGCCGCGTGAAGCCTCTTGTGGGTCGTTCGTGAAGCTTCCGTGAAACGAGGAGCATGTCCCCTCGCGTTCGACACCATCGAGTCTTGCTCCAACCCGCGCTGCTCAGGGCACAAGAGACAGGCGTCCTGTTGTCGCTGTAGCACTCAGTGCTACGGTGGCCTGGTGGGAGAGGTCATCAGCCAACGAGAATTGCGCAACGACAGCGGGCGCATCATGCGCGCGCTCGACGAGGGGCACTCGTTCATCGTGACCCGGAACTCGGTGCCGGTGGGCGAGTTGCGGCCTCTCCGCCGACAGCGACTGGTCGATGCGCGACTCGTGAGCGAACTGTTCCGCGGCGCCCCTCGCATCGATCGCGACCGGTTCCGGCAGGACCTCGATGCCACCGTCGACCAGGGCTTGGAACCCCGTGCCTGAGCGACTGCCAGCCGGCCTGTTGGACACCTCTGTCGTCATCGACCTCGACCTCATCGCGGCCGACGCTCTCCCGCTCGCTGTCGCCGTCAGCGCGATCACCATGGCCGAATTGGCTGCGGGCCCGGGAGCCGCGCAGGACCTCGCCGAACGGGCGCGCAGGCAGGATCGTCTGCAGCGCGCCGAAGCGGCCTTCGAAGCGATTCCCTTTGGAAGTGAGGCAGCCCGGGCCTACGGGAGGGTCCACGCGGCGGTGATGGCGGCCGGGCGTCAGCCGCGTCGGAGGTTCGCCGATCTTCTGATCGCTGCCGTCGCGGTCGCCGAAGGGCTCCCCCTGATAACGCGGAACGCCGACGACTTCAGTGGCCTGGACGAACTGTTGGTTGTGGTGTCGGTCTGATCCAGGACCCGTCCTGGCCCCTGGCCCCTGGCCCCTGGCCCCTGGCCCCTGGCCGCCGACCCATGGCCGCCGACCCATGGATT
This sequence comes from Actinomycetes bacterium, assembly GCA_029778715.1. GTDB lineage: Bacteria > Actinomycetota > Actinomycetes > Actinomycetales > Dermatophilaceae > Phycicoccus_A. The sequence goes on from JAKOPT010000148.1 coordinate 6,282, forward strand.
CGCGGCCGCCGTGGCACAGTGGTCGCCACCATCAGCCGCATCGCCTCCGGGAGACCTGCCATGGCCGCCAGTTCGAACCCGCGCCGAATCCTTGTCGTCCCGGTCGTCGCGCTTGTTGGCGCGCTTCTCGCCTGGGCGGGCTCGGCCGGCGGTCAGCGGCTGGGGGCGGTGCCGCTGTTCGCGATGGCGGTGGGGGCGGCATACTTCATCCAATGGCTCGCCTTCGTGCCGGCCTGGCTGCGCCAAACCGAGCGGCACTTCGACCTGACCGGCGCGCTCACCTACATCGGGGTGACCGCCGGCCTGCTCGCGGCCGTCGCCGGGCGGGGCCCTCGGACCTGGCTGCTCGCCGCGCTTGTCATGATCTGGGCGGCCCGGCTGGGGACGTTCCTCTTCACCCGCATCCGGCGCGCCGGCAGTGACGGCCGGTTCGACGACATCAAACCCGACCTGCCGCGGTTCCTCGGGGTGTGGACGATCCAGGGGCTGTGGGTGTCGCTCACCGCGTCGGCCGCGTGGATTGCCGTGTCCGGCAACGGATCGCAACGCTTTGATGGGTATGCCGTTGCCGGGGCGCTGCTCTGGGCGCTCGGCTTCGGCATCGAGGTCGTTGCCGACGCGCAAAAGAGCGCGTTCAACGCCCGGCACAAGGGGCGGTTCGTCGACGCGGGACTGTGGTCGCGCTCGCGCCACCCCAACTACTTCGGCGAGATCCTGCTCTGGGTCGGGGTCGCGATCATCGCGCTGCCCGCGCTCTCCGGGTGGCAGTTCGTGGGACTGGCCTCACCGGTGTTCGTCGCGCTGCTGCTCACCAGGGTCTCCGGTATCCCGCTGCTGGAGAAGCGAGCGCAGGCCAGGTGGGGTGACGACCCGGCATACCGCGCTTATGTCGAGGCGACCCCCGTGCTCATCCCGCGGCTCACCCGACCGGGTCGCCCGTGACGGCATACCGGGACCCGGACTCGACCGACTGGCGCGCGAACCGGGTGGCGGCGGCGCTGGCTGGGCGCAATCCCACGGTGCTGGCCGAACTCGACCACGCCTTCGCCGTCATCGGGGATGTGCAGTTCCTTCCCGGGTACAGCCTGGCCCTCACGAAGGTCCCCGGCGTTGACCGGCTCACCGACCTGCCGCGTGCGCAGCGGTTGGGTTTCCTCGCGGACGTCGACCTCATCGCCGCCGCTGTCGAGACGGTGTGTGCGGCAAGGGATCCTGCCTATCGGCGGGTCAACGTCGAAATCCTCGGCAACAACGACGCTTTCCTGCACGCGCATATCTGGCCGCGATACGGCTGGGAGCCGCCCGAGTTGGTCGGCAAACCCGTGTGGCTGTATGCCGCGCAACGGTGGGGTGACCCCGAGAGCGCTCTCGGTCCCGCACATGAGGGCCTGCGCCGTGCGTTGACCACCGAAATCGCCAGGCTGCGCGCCCTGGGGGAGTTTGCGGCGCCTTGGTGAACAGCGGGACGCCCTCGCGCATGGGGCGCCCGTCGCCGCTCCGGGCTGCGCACGGCTGCCGCAATCCTCCACCCAGCGGTGCATCCGCCGGTCAGGGTGACGCAGGCAGTGACGACGGGGCTTTGTCAGTTTAAGATAGGTACGTACCTACCGCGGAGGTTGGCCATGTCCACGATCAGTGCCCGACAGTTCAACCGAGATGTGAGTGCGGCCAAGCGAGCAGCCAAGAGCGCCCCGGTTGTCATTACCGACCGTGGCGAGCCACGTTTTGTACTGCTTTCCATCGAGGAGTTCCGGCGCCTGCAGGATCGCAGGACACTCGCTGACATCCTGCGCATGGACGAAGACATCGAGTTCGAACCGGCTTGTTTGCCGGACCACGTTCGGCCGGCGCAACTGTGATCTACCTCCTGGACACCAATGTCCTGAGCGAGTTGCGGAAACGGCCCGGGGTGGTCAACGAGCAGGTGCTGACCTGGTCCCAGCGTCATAGCGTGAGCGACTTCGCCGTCAGCGTGGTGTCGGTGTGGGAGATCGACTTGGGCATTGTGCGCATCGAGCGACGCGATGTTCGGCAGGGCGCCGTTCTGCGCTCATGGTTTTCGCGGGCGATCCTTGGCGATCTCGGACCTCAGATTCTGCCGATCGACCGGATGACCGCCGTGGAGGTTGCCGCGTTGCATGTGCCCGACCCCCGCCCCGAACGGGATGCACTTATTGCAGCGACGGCCATCGTGCATGGGTTGACCGTGGTCACCCGCAATGTTGGCGACTTCGTCCCGATGGGTGTGCGGGTTCTCAACCCGTGGCAGCAGCGCTGACGCGACTCGGCGAGAAACCGCAACTCCTACGCTTCGCCTCCATGCCCTCGCTGGGGCACTCGCGGCCTACGTCAGGGTGTGCCTGCCGTGGCCCCATCACACCGAGGCTCGGTTCTGGACGGTAGCGAGTATGCCGAGCACCGGACGCGCGGCGCAGTGGCGAAAGGCGCTCTTGAGAACGAGGGGCTCGTTGTCCACGAGTGGCCTCCAACACTTTTGGCAAGAGTATTTGTCGTTCCCCCTCGGGCGGGAGGGTCAACTCTGGAGTGGGCCCGTAGAAACGTGAGGGCGGCAGTGGGCAAGGAAGCAACTCAGGCCATCGAGTCGTCGGGCGGCCCCGTCACACCTTGGCGACTTCGACCTTGCCCAATCGATGACCGTCGACCACGGACGGGTCGCTCGATGGGGCCGTCATCGCGAACAAGGTGCGCCCGTCAGCGCCACCGAGCCCGACGGCATACGCAATCTGGGACGTTTCGACCATGCCGGTGACCTCGCCGCCCTCGGCATACCGAACGACGGCCGGGCCGAGCGCGGCGGCGACCCACACCCCGCCCTCGGGGTCGGCGCAAATGCCGTCGGGCGCGACCATCTGGGCGGCGGTCGAGGCCCACAGGCGCCGGTTGGAGAGCGAGCCGTCCGCGGCCACGTCGAAGGCCGTGAGTTGGAGCCGCAGCGTTTCGGCGAGGATGAGGGTGCGGCCGCCGTCGATGAGGGCCATGCCGTTGGGGAAGCGCACACCGTCGGCCTCGACGTGGACGGTGCCGTCGGGGGTGACGCGCACCAGCCGGGTGGCCGCCGCGGACTCGTCGGCGAGGATCTCGGGGATCTCGCGGTGGTGCATGTCCTCGTGCAGGTCGTAGCCGAAGTTGCCGACGTAGGCGTTGCCGGCGGCGTCGGTGAGCAGGTCGTTGGCGTGATAGTCCGCGTATGCCGCGAGGTCGGCGTGGGTGACCAGGGTCCCGTCGGGTTCGCGGCGCAGCAGGCGGCGGTCGAGCATCGAGACCACGAGGAGGCGGCCGTCGGGGAGCCAGCCGAGACCGCTCGGTTGCTCGGGGGCGTCGATGACGTGCTCTTCGGTGCCGTCCTCGGTGAGGGTGAAGACCGCGCGCCGGTAGAAGTCGCTGAACCAGAGTTTCCCGTCGTGCCAGCGCGGCGCCTCCCCGAACCCGAGTCCGTCGCGGAGTAGTTCGGCGGTGGTCATGGTGACTCCTTCGTCGGAGGGTCTAGCCGTCGGAGGGGCGGCGCGGGGCGGCGGGTGTGGACCCGTCCTCGGCATCCTCGCAGAGCCGTCGTCGGGCGAGTTGTCAGGGGGTGGGCGGCGCTCGGTTCGCTGGGGCGCCATGAGGGGGCTGGCCGGTTCTGCGGGGTGTGTCGCTGGTTTCGGTTGGGGCGCGGTCGTTCGTGGGGGGGATGCGTATGCCGCGGTGGCGTCGCGCACGTGCAGAGGCGGCTTCCGTACGCCACTCGGTGCTTCGTGTGTGACGTGAGGTGGCTTCGCGTATGCCGAGAGGTGCTTCCTGTGTGCCGTGAGGCAACTTCGCCCAGGAAGGGTCCACTTCGCACCCCGACAGTCGAGGTGCGAAGTGGACGTTGGGCTGTTCAGGCGGGAAAAGGGTGACGGGTGGGACGAGGGGAGTGGCAGAATTGTGTAACAATCTGGCGCGTGACGAACACCCGGGCATCCGCGGCGGTGCTCGCTTCGGCGGTGCTGTTCGCGACCACGGGCACCTCGGTTGCTCTCGCCGACGCGGGCGGGTCGGCCTGGTCGATCGGTGCCGCTCGGCTGGTCGTCGGAGGCGGGCTGCTCGCGCTCGTCGAGGTGGTGCTTCGTTCACGCCGGACCGTCAATTCCGGTGGGACGCGCGTCGGTGAAGTCCGCGGCGTCGGGCGGGCCGTTCGGGCCGCGACTCGCCGACCCGGGGTCGTCGGCGCGCTTGTCACGCTTGGGGCGTTGGGTGTGCTCGCCTACCAGCCCTGCTTCTTCGCGGGCACCCACGCCAACGGGATCGCGATCGGCACCGTCCTGGCCCTGGGCTCGGCGCCCGTCTTCACCGGTGTCCTCGCCATCGTGGCCGGCCAAAGCCGACCCGACCGCATCTGGTTGCTCGCCACCGCCGCGGCACTCCTCGGGGTCGTCCTGCTCTCGGGTGTGCTGTCCCACTCCCGCGGCGAAGTTCGTCTCACTATTGGCGGGGTGGCCGCCTCCTTGGGGGCCGGGCTGTCGTATGCCGTGTACACGATCGCCGCCAAGGCCCTCCTCGAGCGCGGGTGGACCTCGGGTCAGACGATGGGCTGGTTCTTCGGCCTCGCGGCCGCCGCGGCAGTGCCGGTGTTGGCCGGCCTTGGTGGAGGCTGGGTAGCCACTCCGCGGGGCCTTGCGCTCGCACTCTGGCTCGGGATCGGGACGACCACGGCGGCATACCTGCTGTTCGGCTGGGGCCTGGCGCGGCTGCCCGCCCGCACCGTGGCCACCCTGACGCTCGCCGAACCGCTGTGCGCCAGCCTTCTCGGGATCGCAGTCCTCGGCGAGCGCCTCGACACCCCCAGTCTCGCCGGGATGGCGGCCCTGGGGCTCGGGCTGGTGTTGCTCGCGACGAAAGGACGCTGATGACCGCGAGGCCGCGTTCGCGCCTGGCTGCCGACACAACCACGGGGCGCCTCACGGAGACGGCGCGCTTGGCCGCCCGGCTGCGCACCGACATCCTGTCCGGGGCCCTCGCCCCCGGGACGCCACTGCGCGAGGAGGCCATCGCTGCGGAGGCGGGGGTGTCGCGGCATACGGTCCGCGCGGCGTTGGCCCAACTGACGGCTGCGCGGCTGCTGACCTTCGAGCCCTACCGGGGGGCCCGGGTGAGCCAACTGGGCGACGCCGATCTCATCGCCCTGCAGGAGTTGCGGGCCGCACTGGAGGCCGAGGCGGTCGAACTGCTGCGGCGCCGACACGGTCGGCACTGGCCGGAATCGGTCACCACTGCGATCGAAACGGCAGTCGAAGCGTTGGCGGCAGCCGACCACGCCGGGGCGGAGTGGCCGACCGTGGCGCGAGCCCATTCCCGGGTCCACGCGGCCATCGTCGAAGCGGCCGATTCGCCGCGGATCGCCGCCGCATATGCCGCGCTCGACGATGAAATCCTCCTCCTTCTGCGCCACGTGCGACCGCACTACGAGCCGGGGGCCTTGGCGACCGAACACAACGCCTACGTTGGCTCATTGCCGAGGCGGGGGGCAGCGGCCGTGCGCGACCACTTGGCGCATTCGACTGACGTCATCCGCGCGGCCCGCTAAGGTGCGGTTGTGCGCGCCTCGTGGAGGCTATGGGTCGGGTTCGGCGGCGGTGTGGTCGTCACCACACTGCTGTATGCCGTGGTGCTCGGTCCGCTCGAAGCGATACTGCGGGCCCGTGGCCACGGCATCCTCGATCTCGAACTGGCCTGGACCACGGGACGGTTTGACGCGATCACATCGGCCTGGGAGCACGAGGGGGTGTTGGCGGCGCGGCGTCAGACCTGGTGGGACTTCCTGTTCGTTCCCGCGTACGTCGTCACCATTCGCTCGGCCCTCCTGCTGGCGGCGCGAGGCGCCACGCGGGGCTGGCGTCGCTGGGCCGAGCGAGCGGCGGCCGGGATCGTCGTGGCCGGTGCCGCCGACTACGGCGAGAACGTCGGTCTGCTGCTCGGGCTTCGCGGGTCGCTGCCCGGGCTCGCCGCCCCGTTGGCTTCAACCTTGGCGAGCCTGAAGTTCGCGCTGCTCGCCGGTGCCCTCCTGACGCTGCTCGTCGTCGTTCTCGCCCGGGTCCGCCGGGTGTAGGCGGTGTCGTCGGGGTGCGCCGGGGGAGGCCCGGCACACCCCCAAGTCCGTGCGTTGCCGACTCAACTGCGGTCGGCGACCAACTTTTCGGCCGCGGCCAGCGCCACACAGGTGGCCACCCCGGCCATCGCCGTCTCCACCTCGGCCAGTTCGGGGAAGGAGGGCGCCAACCGGATATTGCGGTCGTGGGGGTCGTTGCCGTGCGGGAACGAGGCGCCCGCCGGGGTGAGGGCGATGCCCGCCTCCTTGGCGAGGGCCACGACGCGGGAGGCGGTGCCGTCGAGGACATCGAGGCTGACGAAATAGCCACCGGTCGGTGCGGTCCAGCGCGCCACGCCCAACCCGTCGAGCGTCGCACTCAAGGCGGCCGCCACGGCCGCGAACTTGGGGGCGAGGATGGCGCGGTGCTTGTCCATGTGGTCGCGCACCCCCTGCGGTGAGCCGAAGAACTCGACGTGCCGCAAGTGGTTGACCTTGTCGGGCCCGATCGAGGCGAACTGCTGATGCCCCAGATACCAGGCGATGTTGCTCTCGGACGCGGCCAGGAACGCGACTCCGGACCCGGCATACGAAATCTTGCTCGTCGAGGCGAACATGAGCGGCCGGTCCGGGTGACCCGCGGCGGCGCAGAGCGAGAGGATGTCGGCGGACTTCGCCTCGTCGGCCGTCAAATGGTGCAGGGCGTAGGCGTTGTCCCAGAAGATCCGGAAGTCCGGCGTCGCGGTCGGCATCGAGGCGAGCACCGCGGCCTTTTCCTGGGTGATGATCGAGCCGGCCGGGTTGGCGTAGGTCGGCACGATCCACATGCCCTTGACGCTCGGGTCGTCGCGCACGAGAGCAGCGATCGCCTCGACGTCGGGCCCGTCGTCCGCCATGGGCACGGTCACCATCTCGATGCCGTGCGATGCGAGCATCGTGAAATGCCGGTCGTAGCCGGGCACCGGGCAGACGAACGTCACCTTCTCCTCCTTGCCCCACGGCCGCGGCGACTCGGGCGCGCCGTGGAGGAGGAGGTGGACGAGGCAGTCGTGCATGAGGGTGAGGCTGGAATTGCCGCCGGCGATGAGTTGGGCGGCGTCGACGCCGAGGAGTTCGGCGAACATCTCCCGGATTTCGCGCAGCCCGGCCAGCCCGCCGTAGTTGCGCACGTCCACCCCGTCGGCGTCCTTGACCCGGGTGGGCAGGGTGAGCAGACCATCGGCCAGCGCCAGTTGCGCCGCGCTCGGCTTGCCGCGGGTGACATCGAGGGTGAGCCCACGAGCCTTGAAGTCCTCGTATGCCGCCTGCTGGGTCGCGAGGAAGGCGTCGAGTTCGGCGGGGGAGCGGTCGGCAAGTGGCGTGGTCACGGTTCTTATCGTCCCAGACGACGGGTGGCGGCGAGCAAGCAGTTCGCGTCGCGCGTCGCCGTCACGTATGCTGATCCTTCGGTGATCGCCACCTCAGACTCGGCGTGCCCAGGGCCCAGCAGCCCACGGCATACGAGTTGGGGACGACGTCACCGACGGGACGCTCCTCCCCACGGAGTTCGTTCCGTAGGGCAGTGGCTCAATTGGTAGAGCACCGGTCTCCAAAACCGGCGGTTGGGGGTTCGAGTCCCTCCTGCCCTGCGTCGCACGTGTGGTACGTCCACGATCGCGCCCACTCAAGGCGCCCGTCGGATCATGCCCGCGCGCAACGACCACCGACCAGCGACCGTGAATGAGGCACCGTGACCGACGTGGGACGTTCCGGCAAGCCGGGCCGCGCCAAGAAGGGCGCGGTCACCAGCGGCAACCCCGTGTCGCGGGCGTTCGCGGCGATTCGGCTGTTCATCAGTCAGATCCTCGATGAGTTGCGCAAGGTCGTCCGGCCCACCCGCTCGGAGTTGTGGAACTACACCCTCGTCGTCATCGTGTTCGTCACCGTCATGATGGCCTTGGTAGCGGGCTTGGATTTCGGTTTCAGCAAACTGATCGGCCTGGTGTTCGGCACCTAGGGTCGCCGTCCGTGCCCGCACGTTTCACGCCCGCCCGCAATACCTGAGGAGAAGGATCCGTGTCCGAGAACAGGACCACCGACGAGGTCGAAGCGACCCCGGACGGCGACGTGACCCTTGACGAGGCGACCACGACCGAGACGCCCGACGCGCCGGCCGCGGGCGACGGCGAGACCGCCGATGCGGCAGCGGTCGAGACCGAAGTCGACGGCGACGGTGATGTCGAGCCGGTGGTCGACCCGGTGCAGGCGTTCAAGGACGAGTTGGCCGCCAAGTTCGGCGACTGGTACGTCATCCACTCCTACGCGGGCTACGAAAACCGCGTCAAGGCCAACCTCGAGACCCGGATCGTGTCCCTCAACATGGAGGACTACATCTTCGAGATCCAGGTCCCCATGGAGGAGGTCACCGAGATCAAGGGCGGCCAGCGCAAGTTGGTGCGCCGGGTCCGGATGCCCGGCTACGTCCTGGTCCGGATGGAACTCACCGACGAGTCCTGGGGCGCCGTGCGGCATACCCCCGGCGTCACCGGGTTCGTCGGCAACGCGCACCAGCCGGTGCCGCTGCTTCTCGACGAGGTCTACTCGATGATCAAACCGGCCGACCTCGAGGCCCAGGCGGCCGCCGGGGCTCCCGGCGCCAGCCCGGCCGCGGGCACTGCGGGCGCCAAGGGCAAGACCGAGGTGGTCGTCGACTTCGAGATCGGCGAGTCCGTCACCGTCATGGACGGGCCCTTCGAAACGCTGCCGGCGACGATCTCCGAGATCAACCCCGACACCCAAAAACTCAAGGTTCTCGTGTCCATCTTCGGGCGCGAAACCCCGGTCGAGCTGTCCTTCAACCAGGTCGCCAAACTCTGACCAACCCCTCACCAGGCAACCGGGTCATCGCCCCTCGGCGTGGGCCCACCAACAGAAAGACGACGCATGCCCCCCAAGAAGAAGAAGATCACCGGCTACATCAACCTGCAGATCCAGGCCGGTGCCGCCACCCCCGCCCCGCCCGTCGGCCCCGCCCTCGGTCAGCACGGGGTCAACATCATGGAGTTCGTCAAGGCCTACAACGCGGCCACCGAACACCAGCGCGGCAACATCATCCCGGTCGTCATCACCGTCTATGAAGACCGCTCCTTCACCTTCATCACCAAGACCCCGCCGGCGTCCGAGCTCATCAAGAAGGCCGCCGGTGTGCCCAAGGGTTCGGGTCAGCCGCACAAGGTCAAGGTCGCGAAGTTGACCAAGGAGCAGGTCCGCGAGATCGCCGAGACCAAGATGCCCGACCTCAACGCCAACGACATCGACGCCGCGATGAAGATCATCGCCGGCACCGCCCGCCAGATGGGTATCGAGACCGAACTCTGAAGCGGTCACCAGCATGAGACCGTATGCCGCGAGCGGCACGTGAGCGCGCGGCATACGGCACCGCTTCCCTTCCGACGAGGGCAGCGGGTGGGAGGGCCAGCGCCGGCCCGCACCACGACTCCCTACCGAAGTTCCTAGGAGCAGCACATGAAGCGCAGCAAGGCCTATCGCGCCGCCGCCGAGCGGATCACCCCGGGCAAGGTCTATGCCCCCCTCCAGGCGGTGCGCCTGGCCAAGGAGAACGCCTCGGCGAAGTACGACGAGACCGTCGAGGTCGCGTTCCGGCTCGGCGTCGACCCCCGCAAGGCCGACCAGATGGTCCGCGGCACCGTCAACCTGCCGCACGGCACCGGCAAGACCGCCCGCGTGCTCGTCATCGCGGGCGGCGACAAGGCCGAGGCCGCTCGTGAGGCGGGTGCGGACTTCGTCGGCAGCGACGACATGATCGAGAAGATCACCGGCGGCTGGCTCGACTTCGACGCCGTTGTCGCGACCCCCGACATGATGGGCAAGGTCGGCCGCCTCGGCAAGATCCTCGGCCCGCGCGGGCTCATGCCCAACCCGAAGACCGGCACGGTGACGATGGACCCCGCCAAGGCGGTCAACGACATCAAGGGCGGCAAGATCACCTTCCGCGTCGACAAGCACGCCAACTTGCACTTCATCATCGGCAAGGCGTCCTTCAGCGACCAGGCCCTCATCGAGAACTACGCCGCTGCGCTCGAGGAGATCCTGCGCCTCAAGCCGGCTGCCTCGAAGGGCCGCTATCTGACCAAGGCCACTCTGACAACCACCATGGGCCCTGGTATCCCGCTGGACCACAGCAAGACCCGCAACCTCCTCGACGAGGACGCGGACGCCTGACACTCCCGTTTCCGGGTTCCCTTCAGGGGTGACCCACGTGGCAGCGCCTCGGCCCTGGTGGCCGGGGCGCTGCGCCGTATGCCGCGGCCGCAGTCGCCTGCCCTGGTCTGCGGCGTCTTCTGCTTTCGGGGAACGGGTGCGGATCTCGCGAGAACAACTTCCGATGGGAAAGGGGCACTTCGCACCCAAACTGTTGGGGTGCGAAGTGCCCCTTTCCCGCCTAAGGCGGGAAAGGGGTGACGGGTGGGGCTAGGGGGTGGGGTTGGGCGCGGATGGCTGGGTGGCCCGGGCGCGTTCGAGGGCCTTGGCGTAGCCCGCGCCGGTGCCCAAGAGCAGCAGGCCGACGACGATGAACGCGATGACCCGCCAGATGCCCTGCAGGGCCGCCAGGTCGTAGATGAACAACTTGATGACGGCCGTGGCGGCCAGCCCCAACCCGAGCCAGAGCGCGAGCACCGCATCGCGGGTGCGGCGTAGGCCGAGGATGAGCAGTCCGGCCGCGGCGACCATCCACAGAATGGTTGCCATCGCGTGCCCGGCCCGGAATCCACCCACAGCGTCGTCGAGGGCCCGTCCGATCAGGACGCCGACACTGACAACCGCGGTGGTGGCGACGACGAGACCGCTCACCCAGGACAGGGCCCCGATCAGCCGGCGGGTCGTCAGCGATGGCCCGGTGAACCGATGGGCCAGCCAGGCGAGGGCGGCCACCAGCCCCGCGGTGACGAACGAGTCGATGACGATGACCGCGAGGTCGCTGTGCACCGCGGTCCGTTCGACGAGCACGGTGATCGGGTGCCGTAGGTAGCCCATCAGGGCGATCCCGGTGACGGTCAGAGCGCACCCGAGCGCGGTCGTGGATCGGGTCGCGGCCGCCACGAGAACGTAGAGCGCCGCGGCGACGAGCAGCGCCGTCCCGATCCAGGCCGTGGCCGAACGGGCGACGATCGCGAGCAGCAGGGCCAGCGTCCCGAGTGCAGCGGCACTGATGGTGAGCGGGCGGGGGAGCCACTTCTGGGACTCGCCGAGGGCGGCATACCCGAGCCAGGCCACCGCGGCGATGGCCACGGTGACGGTGCGCCACGGCACTTCCAAGGGGAGGAGCGCGAAGAGCACGGGCACGGCCGTGCCGATGAAGGTCACCGGGCTCATCGCCGCCCCGGAACCCCGGGCTTCCACGGTGGCCAGGGCCAGGCCGGCCACCGCCAAAACCGTGGTAAGGATCGCGTGGGCAGCGGGTTCTTCGGGCCGGCCCTGGGAGAGGGCACTGGTGATGAGGATGACGAACACGGGCGGGACGATGCGCACCGCGGTGACCCACGGCCAGTTGCGGCCCAACTGCGCCGGCCAGGACGCGACGACCAGGGCGACGAGGAACGCCGACAGCACCCACGTGGCCCCGTCGGCCACGATCGGCGCGAAGCCACTGGCCCCGAGCAGGACGAAGATCGCCAACGCTTGGCTGTTCCAGGAGCGGGCGACGAACAGCCCCAAACCGGTGACGAGCGCGGCGAGGACAAGGCCGACCCAGGCCGGAACCCATTCGTAGATCGAGGTGACGGCGACGACGTCGAGGAAGGCCGCGGCATACCCCGTGCCGGCTAGGGCCACGGCACCGACGGCGGCTCGGTCGGCTTTGCGCTCGCGGGCGTGGACGAGGTGGGCGAGGACGATGAGGACCACGGCGAGGACGACCCCGGCGATGACCCGCGGCACCGGGCCGAACCAGTTCTGCTGGATGGCGAGCACGAGCAGCATGACGAGCCCGGCGAGGGTGACGACGGCCCCGACGATGCCGAGGATGCGGGTCACCAGGCTCTCGGTCGCCCACCAGCGGGCCAGCGCATTGGGGGTCGCGGCGGGTTGGCCCGGTAGGCCGCTCGGTTGACTCGGAATGCCGCTGAGTTGACCCGGTATGCCGCCGGGCCGGGCGGCGTCTGGGGCCGGCCGGCTAGCGGTCGGCGGCGGCATGGACGGTCGAGGCGCCCCGGCGCGAGGCGGTATCGGGGGAATCGCCGCAGTGGAGGGCTTGGTGGCTGCGCCTGGCCCCGGCACCGGGATGGGCGCGGTCGCGGCGGTCCCGGGAGCAAGGGCCACCCTCATCCCGGGCTGAGGGTGGCTGGTTGCGGCGATTCCGGGCGGAGGGGTGCTTGGCGGGGTAGGCCCCGTGCCTCCCGGTGGCTGTGCTGCCGGCATCGGCGGCGGTACCGACCCCGTGCCTGGACGACTCGCCACCGTGGAAACACCCTGTCCCGCAACCGCGCGCGCGGGGGCGCGGCCGGGCGTGCCGGAGCCTTGGGCGATGTCGGCGCGCAACCGCGCCAACTGGTTGCCCACGGCATACATCTGGCGCATCGCCGTGGCGAAATCGGCCTCCACCGCGGCGAGACGCTCCAGGGTGCGACGTTCTTGGTCCCCACTCATGCCCTTAGTCTGGCGCACCGACGCCACGACCGTCGCCTTTCCAACGAGGGCTGTGGACGACCGAGACGAATACGTGACCCGGCCGGGGGAATCTGGCCCCTGCGGAGGGGGTGGGGCCTAACTCGACCCCAGCCGGGTCACGATGTGGCGGTCACACCGTTCACCGATCGCGCTGACGCTCCGTGATCCAGCGTGGAGGTGAGGCGCTGGCGGACACGACCGGTGCTCTCTGATCGGTGCGACATCAGTAACTATGCCGAGCCAGCCTCAACGCAGTGTGAGAGGAGGCTTAAAAACCCCTGTGGGTCTTGCGTCGGACGACCGGATCAATCGACGGTCGGGGCCTCGACGGTTGGCAGGTCCACGGTCGGCAACTCGATGACGAACGTTGCCCCACCACCGGGGGTCTCCCGGATGCCCACCCGGCCTCGGTGCGCCGACACGATGGCGGCGACGATGGCCAGGCCCAGACCGCTGCCCCCGCCCCGGCCCCGGCTGCGGGAGGGGTCGGAGCGAACGAACCTCTCGAAGACGCGGCGCCGCTGCCCCTCGGGGATTCCGGGACCGTGATCGGCCACCTCGAGCACCGCATGGTTCCCGACCCGTCCCAGACGCACCTCGACCGGACTGTCGTCCGGCGTGTGCGCCAGGGCATTCGCCACGATGTTCGTCAACACCTGACGCAGCCGGGCATCCGAACCCCACACCGGCACCGGGCCCAAGGGGCCATCGATCCCGGTCAGACGAATCGTGCGCTCCGGGGCGCGCACTCGGGCATCGGCGACCGCATCGGCGGCGAGTACGGTCAAGTCGACATCCGAGCGGGCTGCTTGCGGTTCGTCGTCAAGCCGAGCGAGGACGAGCAGGTCCTCGACCAGCCCGGACATCCGCTCGGATTCGGCCTCGATACGGGCCATCGCCGCCGCCGTCTGGTCGGGATCGGACAGGCCCCCCTGGCGGTACAACTCGGCATACCCGCGCACGGTCGCCAGCGGCGTGCGCAACTCGTGCGAGGCATCGGCAACGAATTGGCGCATCCGGTGTTCGGAGGCCTCACTGACGAGGAACGACTCCTCGATCCGGGTGAGCATGACGTTGAGGCTCTCGGCGAGCGAGGTGACCTCGTCGTCGGCCTCGCGCACCGGGATGCGGCGGGTGAGGTCGCCCTTGGCGATCGCCGAGGCGGTGTCCTCGATCTGGCGCAACGGCCGGAAGGCGCGGGTCACGGCATACCAGCCGATCAGGGCGCACAAGGCGAGGACGGCCGCGCTGATGCCGCCCGAGGTGAGCAGCAGGCGGGTCATCACATGGGTCGTCGAGGTGAGTGGAATGCCGACGGCGAAGGTCGCTTCCGTCCCCACCCGTCCGGCGATGAACCGCCACTGCATGTCGCCGTTGGTCGAGTCCACGGTGAACGGCGTGGCGGAGAGGACCCGGCTGTCGGTGAGCGTGATCACGGGCAGGTCGGGCCGGGAACTTACCCCGGTGGGGTTGATGTAATGGACGACCGTGCCGTCGGGGCTCATGAGGGCGAACGCGTAGCCGGTCGGGGTCCCGACGTCGTCAGCGGTCTTGAGGTCGTCGATCGCTTGTTTGGCCACCGGCGCGGCGACGGCGGCCAACTCGGCATCGGTGCGGCCCATGAGGTCGCGATAGGTGAGGTATGCCGTGGTCACGCTGACGAGCACGAGCGCGGTCGTCAAGAGCGCAAGGAGGACGGCCACCAGGCGGAACCGCAGCGGCATCGCCTCCAACCGGCGCACGGCCGGGCGGGTCCAAGCAGGGGCGGTCACGACTCGGGAGGCATCTTGAGGACGTATCCGACGCCGCGCTTGGTGTGGATGAGCGGGGGACGGCCCTCGGTGTCGATCTTGCGGCGCAGATAGGAGATGTAGGACTCGACGATGCCCGATTCGCCCCGGAAGTCGTAGTCCCACACATGATCAAGGATCTGCGCCTTGGAGAGGACCCGGTTGGGGTTGAGCATGAGGTAACGCAACAACTTGAACTCGGTGGGGCTGGTCTCGATGACTCGGCCGCCGCGGCGCACCTCATGGGAATCCTCGTCGAGTTCGAGGTCGGCGAAGTGCAGCGCGGTGTCGCTGTCTTCGGCGACGCCCCGGGTGCGGCGGAGCACGGCCCGGATGCGGGCGACGACCTCGTCGAGGCTGAACGGTTTGGTGACGTAGTCGTCCCCGCCGACCGTCAGGCCCTTGATCTTGTCGTCGACGCTGTCGCGGGCCGTAACGAACACGATCGGCACATGGCGACCGGTGTCTCGGATCTTGCGGGTGACGGTGAAGCCGTCCATGTCCGGCAGCATGACGTCGAGGACCACGAGGTCGGGATGCTCCGTGGTCGCCTGGTGCAAGGCGTCGGCACCGGTGGCAGCGGTGAGCACCTCGAACCCGGCGAACCGCAACGAGGTCGCGAGCAACTCACGGATGTTGGGCTCGTCCTCGACGACCAGCAGGGTGGCTTCGGGGTTCGATGCAGCAGGCACGTCCCGCAGTGTGTTCGAGGTCGCTGGGAGTTCCCTGAATAGTCACTGTGGGTGCGGCACCGTCCCGAGCGCCGTCTCAGTAGTTGTAACTCGAGGAATAGGACTTCGTGGACACGGCGGCGAAGACGATGAACCCGATGATGGTGAGCACACACAGGGCGCCGACGACAGCGAGCACGATCCAGCCGATCTTGCTCATCCGCCGCGAGCCCTCGATGTCGGTGCCTTGCTTGGTCAAGGCGATGATGCCCAGGATCAGGGACGGAATCCCGGCCAGCGAGAAGTAGCAACTGAACGCGAGCAATCCGGACACGATCGTGAGGACGATGGCCGAGGTGTTCTGCTCGCGCGGCGCCGCGTAGGCGCTCGGCGGCGCGGCGTAGCCACCGTAGACCGGCGGTTGGCCGGTCGGGTTGGGCTGGTAGGGCGCCGGTTGGGCGTAGGGGTTGGGCTGGTATGCCGCGGGCTGGGGGTATGCCGCCGGCTGGGCCGGGTAGGGGGTCGGGGCGGGGGCGCCGGGTGTGACGTAGGGCGAAGACTGGGCGGAGCTGGGCTGCGGGGTATACGCGGGCGGCTCGGGAGCCGAGTACGTCGGCTGTTCGGGGGCGGCATACCTGGGCGGCTCGGGAGCCGAGTACACCGGCGGCTCGGGGGCGGCATACGTGGGCGGCTCGGGAGCCGGCTCCGGGGGCGCCGTGGGGTCCGACGGAGGCTGCTGGCGGTCGGAGTCGTCAATGGTGGGGTAAGGGGCAGCCCAGGTGGGCACCGCCTCCGTGGGCGCCTGGCTCGGCGTCGCCTCCGGTCCGGGAGTCGGACGACTGTCGTCGGTGTTACTCATGCGGGCCACGCTCCTTGGTTTCCCCGGTGTCTCCGGCTCGACGGCCGGCGTGGTCCATCTAACCGCACCTTGCCCTCGCCGTCGTCGGCGGAACGTGTGACGATCAGGGGGTGAGCCTTCGCCAGCCCTATGTCGTCGTCGATCCGAGCCTGCCCCGGCGCGTGCGCATCTACGAAGTGGGGGTGCGTGACGGGTTGCAGAACGAGGCCGCGACGGTCCCGACGGGTGTCAAAGCGGAGTTTGTGCGCCGGTTGGCCGCCGCCGGGCTGGAGACGATCGAGGTGACCTCGTTCGTCAACCCGACCTGGGTGCCCCAACTTGCCGATGCTGCCGATCTGCTTGCCGAGCTCGGGCCCGACGGGCTCGGTGCGCACCGGCCGGTCCTCGTGCCCAACGAGCGGGGTCTGGATCGGGCGCTCGCCGCGGGAGTCAGCGCCATCGCCATTTTCGGCAGCGCCACCGAGACCTTCGCCCAGCGCAACCTCAACCGCACGGTCGCCGAGTCGATCGAGATGTTCCGGCCGGTCGTGGCTCGCGCCCTCGACGCCGGCATGTGGGTGCGGGCCTATGTGTCCATGTGCTTCGGCGACCCCTGGGAGGGCGCGGTGCCGGTCCCTCAGGTGGCCGACGCGTGTGCGGCCCTCATGGACCTGGGCGCTCACGAACTGTCCTTGGGCGACACCATCGGTGTCGCCACGCCCGGGCATGTGGTGTCCCTTCTGGACGCCCTCGCGGCGCGTGGCATCGCCCGCGACGTCACTGCGGTGCACTTCCACGACACCTATGGGCAGGCGTTGGCCAACACGCTGGCGGCCCTGCGTGAGGGAATCACCATCGTCGATGCCTCGGCCGGCGGCTTGGGCGGGTGCCCCTATGCCAAAAGCGCGACCGGCAACTTGGCGACCGAGGATCTCGTATGGGCCCTCCAGGGGGCGGGTGTTGACACCGGGGTCGACCTCGAGACTCTGGTAGCGACGTCCGCCTGGCTCGCGGGCCAGATGGGGCGCCCGTCACCGTCCCGGGTCGTGCGTGCCCTGGCGCCGGCGGCGCAGACCCCGGAGCCGGCCGCTAGTTCGGACCCTGCTTCGCCGGCCGGCCCCGACCCCGGCGCGATGGCCGGTGGCCTGGGCTGCGGCATACCGACGGGGTCGTGAGAACGGCCCCCGCTGGGGGCGGGCCGTTTCCTGACCGAAGGCTGTGAAGAGCACTGCCCTTTCCTATGAATCCGGCGGCGCAGGCTGTGAATCGGCCGTGCAGAGCCTCGGCACGACCTTTCCGGCGGCAGCGGCGAGTCATCATGGCGTTATGACGATTCAGCCCGGCGGCCCCGCCGCACCCGAACCCACCGAACCTATCGAGCCCATCGTCGAGGGGACCGAGCACGTCGCCCTGGACTCGACGAGCGAGTTGCCGCCCGCCCCGCCCGTGGACGAGGACGACTTTTCGCTCACTTGGACCGCCGACCAGGAGGCATTGCGCACTCCTGACACCGAGCCGATGGCCGCGTTTGCCGCGGCAGCACCCGCCACTGCTTCCGGTCCGGCGCCGGTCCACCCGAGAAGCCCTGCCGGCGCGCGGAGCCCGGCGGGCGTGGCCCGGCCCGGGGTGTTCCGGCGGATCGGTGCCTGGTTCGGTCGCGTGTGGTCCCGCACCGGTGGGAAGGTGGCGATTCTCGTCATCGCCGGCCTCGCTGTTTTCGCGATCGCGGCGGCGAGCGCCGCGGCGATGTTCCTCGGAACCCATGATCGACAGGGGCGTTTCGGAGATCGGGCCGGATCGGCGGCGTGCGCCCAGGGCGGCCGCGGCGAGGACATGAACTGCCAGGGCGGAATGAACGGCCAGGGCCGTCGTGGTCAGGGCCAGGGCCAGGGGCGCCAAAATGGCCAAGGTCAGGGCCAGGGCTTCGGCCAGGGGCAGGCGCCGGGTCAGGGTCAGGGCTTTGGCCAGGGGCAGGGTCAGGGGCAGGCGCCGGGCGCCAACGGTTACCAGGGCCTGGGCGGTCTCGGCACGCTGCGTGACGCCGTCCACGGTGAGGTCGTCATCGGCGGCGCCACCCCCAAGACCGTGCTCTTCCAGGTCGGTCAGGTCACGGACTTCAAGGCCGGGCAGTCCCTCACGGTCAAGAGCAGTGATGGCTTCAGCGCCACCTACGCCCTGACCCCCACTACCACCCTGCCCGCCAACGGAGTGGCGAGCGGCGCGTCGGTGCGCGTCATTGCCGACAAGGACGGCGCCAAGGCCACCCGGGTGGCGTTGTTCACTGCCACGACCCAGTAGGCACGGACCCGGCTCCGCCGTGAGTTGTGCTTCTTGCGGCTGCCCGCGAAACGGTGCTGACCGTTGGGGTCGGTCCGTCCGGAGGGTGTGAGGCCGCCGCCGCACCTCCCATAGGCCTGTGCCTCGGAGGCCGTGCGCATGGTGTGGCGCGCATTCAGCCCGCCGAGCCGACGAACCGACCGAAACTCGATCGTGCGATGACCAGGGAATTCATCAACACGCTCGTTACGATCGGCGCGCCTGCCTGGACACGTTGTGGTCGAACGAGAGGTACGCCGCGGTTTGCAGCTTCCTTCGGCCCAGCAACCGCCATGCCACCCTCCTTGCCGGCAAACTCCCAGATCAGTGGTCCCGCGCAGACCCCGACAGCCACTCACCCCGCACACCCGCCCACTGCTGACCCGACGCAGAGAAGCCGGCCTATAGATCAGCGTCCCTAGGCGGCGTGTGCGTCGAGGTGGATTTCTAGGGTGCTGTTCGGGGTCCAGATGATGTCAACGAGGGTTGATAGCGGGGGCCGGTCGTCGGCGAGATGAGGGGGTGGGTAGCAGTCGGGTCCGAGCAGGGGCAGTGGGCTCGTGGTGTGGATGTGTCCGGTGGGGGTGGTCCAGGTGGTGGTCCAGGTGGCGCCGGCCTCCTCGCCCTGGTCGGGGTTGACGGTGGCACGCCAGCCGGGGCTGCGGGTGCCGGGTCCGTCGTCAGCCTTGTCGTTTGCGGGGGCTGGTGGGGGTGGGTGCCAGCCGGGTCCGAGTAGGGGTGGTGGGCTGGTGGTGTGGGTCTGTCCGGTGGGGGTGGTCCAAGTGACACGCCGGGTGCTGCCGGCCTGCTCGTCCTGGGCGGACTCGATGCCGGTGTGCCGGGTGGCGCCGGCCTGTTCGTCCTGGTCGGACTCGATACCGGCATGCCGGGTGGTGTCCACCCCGGTGTCGGGGTGGTCGGGGTGGGTGTGGACGTGCCAGCCGGGTTGTTCTTTGGTGTCGTTGCATCGTCGGCATAACCCTTGGCCGTTGACGAAACTGGTGGCCCCGCCGTGCCGGTACGGGTGGGTGTGGTCGATATCTCGGATGGGGGCGTCACACCAGGGTGCGGCACACGACTGGTCCCGTAACCGGATCATGTCCGCGAGGGCCCCGGTGAACCCCCGGGTCCGGGATTCCATGGCGACCAGGTCCCGCCCATCCACACTCGTAAACAACCGCCTGATCCTGGCGGGGGTGTGAGGGTCGCCCAGCCACGCCCAGGCAGCCTCAACTGGGATCGGGCCGTACCCGGGCACATTGGCTGGTTCGGTGACCGGCCTGGTGGGGTCACCAACACCAAGGAGGGACCGGTCGGTGATGACCAGGTCCACCATCACCGGCTGACCCTCCCCCACAGCCCGCCCCGACAACCGGCGTAACGCCAAGTCCGTCATGACCGCCCCCAACCCACGCCCACCCGCGGACTCACCACTGTCTTGCCCGCCAATGATCGTGTGCGCGTCACGGCGTAACGTCGCATACGCCCCAACCACCTCCGCCAGGGGACCCAACACGGACAGGTACGCCAACCCATCCGGCGCAGGACGCACCGTGACCCGACGGGACCCTACGGCCTGGTTGATTTTGGCGACCACCCCCGCCGCATCCACCTGTGCGGCCACCCGGCGGCACGC
>JAKOPT010000021.1 GCA_029778715.1 Actinomycetes bacterium
ATTCCGCCAGCAGTCGCCGATCAGGCAACACCCGCATCGGCCACGCCCGTTCGACGACTCTCGCTGGCGACACATGCGCTTATGGTCGGTCGTCCAACCCACACCGCATCCATCAATCAGCCGCGCCGGCCGCGCCTGGGCGGTCTGGGGCGGGCGGCGCCCGCTCGGGGCGGGTTCTTGGCAGGTGGACGCCGCGGCGCCGGCTTGGCCTCGCGCGGCTCGGGACTGGGCCGTGCCGAGCGGGAGCTGTTCGCGGTGCGTCCGCGGACGACGCCGATGAAGTCATCCAAGGAGGTGTTCTCGTTGTCCACGGACCAGACCAGGGCGATCGTGGTGGGCTCTGCGTCCACGACGGGGCGATAGACGAGGTCGCGCCGGCTCTCCGTGCGGGCCACCGACAGTGGCACCCGCAGCACGGCCTCACCGTCGACCACCTGGTCGATCGACGAGGGGCTGACCTCGGTGAGCACGCGCTCAGCCGACAAGTCGGACGCCGCCACCTCGTCGAACAGGGAGATCGGGTGATCTTTCGACACCCACACCACCGGCACCTCGTCGTAGAGGCGAATGACGTGGACGCCGTCCGTCGCGACGGGCAGGCGCGCGAACACGAAGTCGACGACCCCAGCATCAAGCGTCTCGCGGACGGCAGCTTCGGCCACCTCGACGAGCCCAAGCGGCACCGACGGGTAGCGCTCCTCGAAGATCGTCCGCCACTTCCGCAGGATCACCCCGGGCACGAAGCCCACACGGAGGCCAGGTTCGGGACTCATCACGCTGGAAGGCTAGCGCGCCACGCTGAGGCGTCCGAAGACGGCGACTGCCCCGGCCACGCCCGGCTCGGACCGGGCGTGGCGTCCCAGCTCGGACGCCCGCCGACGCTGGTCGGCGTCGTCGCGCAGGCTCACCAGGGCCGCCGCGAGGTTCTCGGCAGTGAGGCGACGACGCGGAATGGGTTGAGGACCCACCCCCAGCGCCGCCAGACGAGCCCCCCAGAACGGCTGATCGACCGCGAACGGCACGACCAGCGCGGGAACCCCAGCCACCACCCCAGCTCCCGTCGTGCCAGCCCCACCGTGATGGACGACCCCCGCGGACCTCGGGCAAAGCCAATCGTGAGGCGCCTCATCGATGACGAGCAGCCGA
>JAKOPT010000022.1 GCA_029778715.1 Actinomycetes bacterium
GGGACGCGCAACCCGAACACCAATTGTTCCGGGGCGTGGATCTACTTCGAGTCGACGGTCACCCCGGGAGCGCCCGGGGCCTCGCCCACCGGCACGTTCGTGGTCAAGGTGACCGACGGGGCCGGGACCAGTACCTCCACCCAGAACCTCACCAGCGACTTCTTCAGCTTCGGCATCGGCCGGATCACCCTGGGTCTGGGCGTCTCCTCCGCCGGGCAGGGCTGGTGGGACGACATTGCCTTCGAAGCCACGCCGCCCAACGCCCCCACCATGGGCACGCCGACGGCCGGCACCACCCAGATCACCTGGACGTTCAGCCGGGCGGACAACTATCTGTTCGGGTTCGACGTGGCTGACGCCAACGGCACCATTCGCTCGCCGTCTTATTCGGCCAGCGGCTGGCTGCAGCGCACGGCCACCTCGTGGACCGAGACGGGCCTGACCGCCAATACCAGCTACACCCGCAAGGTGCGGGCGTGGAACGGCACCCTGAACGGCCCGTGGTCGAATCCCACCACGGCCTGGACGCTGTCGGTGGCCCCCACGGCGGGCACCATCACCTGCAGCGCCGCGCCCTACTGCCTCGGCGAGGACATCGAGTGGACCGCGACCACCGGCTTCGGCCCCGGCAGCGTGGCCTACTATCGCTACGCCTGGAACCAGAACGAAACCTACACCTTCACCGGTGAGGAGGAGCAGTGGTCCGGCGGAACGCTGGTGGTTCAACCCAACGCTCATGGCGACTGGTGGCTCCACGTGCAGGGCTTCAACGGGGCCGATGTGGCCAACGGCACCTACAAGTACAAGGTCACGGTGGGCGGCCCGCTGGCCATCGTAGCGCAGCCGCAAATCGCCCGGGCCTGCCTCGGCGCGACCACCACGATCAGCCTGCAGGCGGTCGGCGCCGCCCCCTTGAGCTATGAGTGGTTCAAGGACGACGCCCCCCTCGCGGCCGATGAGCGGATCAGCGGCGCGGACACCAACACCCTGCAGATCGCCAATGCCACGGCGGCCGACGCGGGCAGCTATCGCTGCGTGGTGACCGACGGCTGCGGCGAGCAGGTCAGCTCGGATACCGTGGTCCTGACCCTCTCGGTCGGCGTGCCGCCCGACTTCGACGGCGACTGCGACGTGGATCAGGACGACCTGGATCACTTCCAGGCCTGCATGACCGGTCCGGAGGTCAAGAC
>JAKOPT010000023.1 GCA_029778715.1 Actinomycetes bacterium
GCGGCCGTCGGCGCAGCTGAAAAGCGAGCTAGCTCAGTTGGACTGGTCCAGGTCGTCGGCGACTTCCTTGGCCTTGTCCTGTGCCATGTCGACCTTGTCGGAGAACTGACCACCGGTCTTCTCGTCGATCAGGTCACCCGCCTTCTCCACAGCGTCGTCAACCTTGTCGCTGTTGCCCTGGATGAGCTCGACAGCCTTGTCCTTGATCTCGTCGAAAAGGCCCATATTTTGCCTCTCCTCCCCACTCAGTGATGCCGTCCATGCGAACGGTCTTGACCCACTCTAAGCGTGCCCGCCACCCCGGAAGTTCCCGCCGCCCGACCGAGGTGTGTGGGCGGCATACCCTGTGCGGGTGACACAGGCGCGGGTCCGGACCTTCCACGCCAGACGTGGGCGTCGCTCCCAGCTCACCGAGAGCCGGTTGGCCACCCTGTTGCCCCGGTATGCCGTCCCCGCAGCGGTTCTCGCGCCTCCCGGGACCCTCGGGAGGCCCACGCGGGTCGTCCTTGAGATCGGGTGTGGCCATGGCGCCGCGGCTGTCGGGTATGCCGCAGCGCACCCCGACTCGTACCTCATCGCCCTGGACGTCCACCCGCCAGGTGTGGCCCGCATGCTCGCTGCGGCCGCCGACGAGGGTCTGACCAACCTGTCGGCGGAGCTCGCCGATGCCGTGGAGTTCCTCACCGACCGGGTGCCCGAGGGCGGCCTCGACGCGGTCCACCTGTTCTTCCCGGACCCGTGGCCGAAGGCCCGGCATCATCGGCGCCGGTTCCTGTCGCCGGAGAATCTCGACCTGCTGGTCTCCCGCCTCACCCCGACCGGGCACGTCCTGGTGGCGACCGACCACGCCGACTACGCGGCATACGTGCGGCGGGTGGTGGCCGACCATGGGAGGTTCGCGGCCTGCCAGGTGCCGCGGCCGGCGTGGCGACCGCTGGCTGGCTTCGAGGCCAAGGGCCTGGCCGCCGGGCGGGCGATCACCGAGCTGGTGCTGGAGCGGGCGACGAGAATCGAACTCGCGTAGCCAGTTTGGAAGACTGGGGCTCTACCATTGAGCTACGCCCGCGAGCGATGGCCGTCGCATTGTGACGGGGCCACCACGGGGGGCTAGCCTAGTGCCGCCCGCCCGGCTCGCGCGAACCACCTCGTCCGCGCGTCCCGTCGCGGGCTCGGTGCGTCGGGCACGGTATGCCGTTCGCCCACCGACCGGGGTATGGCGCAGTTTGGTAGCGCGTCCGCTTTGGGAGCGGAAGGCCGTCGGTTCGAATCCGGCTACCCCGACCATCACGTCCGGCGATGAGTCGTCGCTGGACCGGCATCGGCGCCCGGCTCGACCAGAGCGTGGCGCGTCATGACGGCGCCCTTGGCGGCGCCCAGGCTGTCGTGGTGACAGCAGTGGCGGCGCCGTCAATAGCGCCGTCACGTGTCGGGTGGGCGGGAGCGGCCTCACACGGATTCGGCCCGGCCGCACGCGGGCGGCTAGCATGGACCGGATTGCCCGCCGTCGTCCGCGCCGGCCGCCACGCCTCGTGTGACCACAGGCGCGAGCCAGCCGGACGGCATACCTTCCTCTCGATCTGGAGTATCCGCAGTGAAGAGTGCGCTCGAGACCCTCAGCCCGACCCGGGTGAAGCTGACCATCGAGGTCTCCGCCGAGGAGTTCCAGCCCAGCCTGGACCAGGCGTACAAGACCATCGGCAGCCAGATCCAGGTCCCGGGGTTCCGGCGCGGCAAGATCCCGGCGCGGATCATCGACCAGCGCCTGGGCAAGGGTGCGGTGCTGCAGGAGGCGGTCAACGACGCCCTCCCCACGTTCTACGGCAAGGCCCTCGAAGAGCACTCGGTGCGGCCGTTGGGCCAGCCTGAGGTCGACGTCACCGAGGTTCCGGTCGAGTCGGGCCAGGGCCTGACCTTCACCGCCGAGGTCGACAAGCGCCCCGAGATCGAGCTCCCGGACTTCTCCGCGCTGGCCGTCGAGGTCGACGCGATCGAGGTCGGCGACGCCGACATCGA
>JAKOPT010000149.1 GCA_029778715.1 Actinomycetes bacterium
CCGCGAGGTCGAGCCCGTCCGGCTCCGTGGCCGGCTCGTCCAGGGCGACCGCGCTGTTGACCCGGTCGACACGCCACATTCGTTCGTGGTGGTCCTCGCCGGTGCCGGTGCTGCCGACGAGGTACCAGACTCCCGTCTTGGCGACCAGGCCATAGGGGTCGACGGTGACCGACTCCTCGGTGCCGTCGCCGTGCCGATAGTCCAGGAGCAGTCGGCGCTGCGCCCACACGGCCTCCTGGACGACCTCGAGCGCGGGCGCGGAAGGGGTACGGCGATACCAGCCAGCGTGGTCGACAAGGACCCGTGCGCGGGCGGCTTCGGCAGCCGATCGGTGCGAAGGTGGCACTGCTGCAACGAGTTTGTGGACCGCACTCGCCAGGGCCGACCCCATGCCGAGGTCGTCGGGCACGGCTCGCCCGGACATCGCCACCAGGGCCCGTGACTCTGCCGCGGTCAACCCCGTCATGTCGGTGCGATAGCCGGGCATGAGCCGGATTCCCCCGCCTCGACCCTGCTCGGTCCACACGGGAACGCCCGCCGCCGAGAGTGCCTCGACGTCGCGATAGACGGTGCGGACGCTGACCTCCAACTCGCGTGCGACCTCGGGCGCGACGGCGCTGCCGCGGGCCTGGAGGATGAGGAGAAGGCTGAGGAGTCGGTCGGATCGCACCTTTCGAGAATGGCAGAGAAACCTGACCGTAGGTGTCAGGTTCAGGGTTCAGGGTGGAGACATGAACCAAACTTCTTCCCCCAGTGCCCCCGCCGTCGTCGACCCTCGCCTGACGACCGACCCGCGCCCCGCCTTCTTCGCCGCAGCCGACCAGGCGGTCCGCCTCATCGACGGCCTCGCGCCGGCCGACCTGGACCGGCCGACCCCCTGCGACGACTATGACGTGCGCACCCTCGTCGCCCACCTCTTGACCGTCTTCCGTCGGATCACCCACGTGGCCACCGGCGGCGGCTGGACCGAGGTGCCACAAGTCATCACCGGCGTCCCCGACGAGTCGCTCGCGACGGTTGCCGCCGCCGACCGCGACCGGCTCGTGCAGGTCTGGTCCGACGACGCGGTCCTGGAGCGGATCCTCAGCCTCCCCCCGGGCGTTCAGGTGCCGGGACGCATCGGAGCCTTTCGCTACACCCAGGAGCTCGTCACCCACGCGTGGGACCTCGCTGCGGCCGTCGGTCGCGTGGATCAGCTCGACCCGGCACTCGCCGAGCCTGTCATCATCGGCGCCCAGCAGTTCGTCCCGCGCGATGCCCGTGAGGGCTTCCCGTTCGGGGCAGTGGTCGACGTGGCCGACGACGCCGGTCCTTACGAGCGGCTGGTCGGCTGGCTGGGCCGCGACCCGAACTGGACGCCGTCCGCCTAGGGTCGGCCCGGCTCGCGCCCGAGTGCCTCGCGGCGGCCCAGCAGGTGGGCATGCTCGGCTTCGTGGGTGCACACGCCAATTGCCCGTTCGTATGCCGCCGCGGCCTCGTCCGCGCGCCGGGCCCGGACCAGCTACTAGGCCCG
>JAKOPT010000024.1 GCA_029778715.1 Actinomycetes bacterium
CTTCGGATACGACGACCACGGCCGCCCCTACGGCCGGATCGGCACCAGCATCCCCGGCGCCGACACCGTCGACCTCAAGGCCCTCTTCGACCGAGCCGGACGCCTGGCTGACCTCGACACCCAGCGCGACAGCCTCGCCACCCGCCTCCAAGCCCTGGCCAACCACCCCTGGTCCACCCACCGCACCTAGAACACGCCCCTACTCGTCGGGAGGCGTCAGATCTGGATGGTGCCCATAACCGCGCTTGAGCTCGGTCGCGATCGCGGTGCGCGAGGCGAAGGGCCGGCTGAAGTCGTCGATCGCCATTTCGACTGCTCGTGACCGGGGATGGATGCCGGCGAAGTCGAGGTCGATCATCACCGGGCCTTCAGCGGTGATGATGATGTTCTCCGGCCGCCAGTCATCGGGGCAATACGCCTCGTCCCCTCGCCGGGACCTCTCGTAGGGCCACACCCGGTCATGCGTGAGCCGCAGGAGCCTGCCTACCGCCTCAGCGTGGAAGGCGCACGTGGGCTCGGCTGCTTGGACGTGCGCGACGACCATTGCCCACTGTTCCCCGATCTGGATCGGCTCGTCGACGAGCAGCTGCTCCGCCGGCACGTTCGCACTGGCGTAGGTCCGCAGGTCGGCGATGTAGGCGTGAATGGCGTGGGGCGCGTAGGACAGCTTGACCACGAGCGACCCGGCGTCGGTGACGATCCGCTCGCCCTTGAGGAATCGCAGTCGCCCGCGGGGCTCAATGCCCTGCCGCCGCAGAGCCGCGCGGATCTGCCGAGTGGTGGCGGACATCAGCAGCCTGGGGCGAAGATCGCGCGGCACATGTCACTGCCCTGTCTTGCGTGGCTGGTTCGGCAGGCGGGTGCCGGCCGGAAGCTTGGGCAGACGGCGTCCCGCGCGCTGGTCAGCATCAGCGACTGCGGCCCGGACCGCGTCCTGGATCCAGGCCGACCGCGTGAGGTAACGCTTGGCTCGCTCGTCAGCACGGATGGCTTGGTCCATCTGCTCGACCAAGTCGGCACGCAACGGATGGTGACGGGTCAGGCCGACCACCTTCTCCGGGTGCTCGGGATCAGGTTTGCCGGACAGTTCTCGCCGCGCCGGCAGCTCGAGCAGGCCGCGGCCTCGGACGCCCCGGGCGACGTGCGCCTCGATCACCCAGTGCAGCCACTGGATGAACCCGGCCGGGGCATCCGGGTGATGGCGCAGGTCGTACATGTAGGCCGCGCGAGCTCGCTGCCAAACCTCGGGATCCCACCAGGCCCCGATCGACTCCCGGGACTCAGCTGGCACCCGCTTCCCCTCCCCTAACACCCAGCCGGATGCATCGACGGAGGGTCCCGCAGCCAATCCCGGCCTGGGACAAGGCAATCCGCGCACGTCCATCCACAGCCGTCGCACACCGACACGACTGTCCACAGTCCCACCTTGGCCTCAGCGCGGGATTCGTCACCCGACGAGGATAGCAAGTGTCCGTTCCATCTATTCGACAAGGAGTCGAAGCCATGAGCAACACCGCCACCGCCTACGAGGTCGGCCACCTCTACGAGGTCGACCCCGCAGCGCTGAGGATCGGCGCAAACATCCGCACCGACATCCACCCCGACGCCAAGGAGTTCGCGGCCTCCATCAAGTCCCGAGGCGTGCTGGAGGTCATCAGCGCCTACCTTGACCCCGACGCCGGGCTGACGGTCCTGCGCGGCCAGCGTCGCACCGTCGTCGCCGCCAAGGTCGGCACCCCCTCGGGCACCGTCCCGGTGCGCGTCGTGGCGGCCCCCGAGGAAGTCGACCGCATCATCGACCAAGCCACCGAGAACCTGCATCGTCAGGCCATGCACACCCGCGAGACCCGCGACGCGGTCGAGCAGTTGGCCATGCTCGGCGTGTCAGCCGCGCAGATCGCCAAGCGCGTGGCACTCCCCCGCGCCACCGTCGATACCGCCCTCGCGGTGACCCGCAACAGCGCCACCAAGGAGCGCATGGACGCCGCCGGGATGACCTTGGAGGACGCGGCCCTGTTCGCCGAGTTCGAGGACGACCCCGCCGCGATCGACACACTCACTGCCGCGTGGGATGACGCGTGGCGACGCCGTCAGCTTCCCCACATCGTGCAGCGACTGCGCAACGAGCGCGCCGAAGCCCTCGCCCTACAGGGTGAGGTCGAGCGCCTGCGGTCCGAGGGGCTGCCGGTGCTCAACCCCGAGCAGGTCCCCACCGACCTGCACCGACACACCCTCGCCAACCTCCGCACCACCGACGACCAGCCCATCCCCGAGGAGACATGGCCGCAGATCGTCGGCGCAGCCGTCGTGGTGACAATCGAATGGGCCGAGCCGGAAGACTGGGACGAGGACGAAGAGGACGAGCCCGACGCCGAACAGGTCTATGTGCCGGTGTGGGTGTGCCTCGATCCGGACACCGCAGGCCTGCACTACGCCTACGACCCTCGCAACCGGGCGACCGGGCGCGACTCGGCGGCGACCGGGGACGCGACCGAGCAGGAGGCCGAGGCCGAGGCCGAGGCGCGGCGAGCAGCCGAGAGCGCGGAGCGCCGCCGTGTCATCGCCAACAACAAGGCATGGAAGGCAGCCGAGGTCGTGCGACGCGAGTGGCTCACCGGTCTGCTCGCCCGACGCACCGTTCCCAGCGGGGCCGAGGCGCTCATCGCACGCGCGGTGCTGGGATGTGAGCACAGCCTCAGCCACGCGCTGCAGCACGGCCACACGCTCCTGCCGGACCTGCTCGGGATCAAGGCCGCCGAGGGCGACAGCGAGGGCTACACCAGCGCTCGGACGCGGACGGCCCGCATCATCGAGACGGCGACCACGCCCAAGGCCGCCACGATGCGCACCCTCGCCGCTGTCTTGGCGGCATGGGAGGAGCGCAGCGGAACCCACACCTGGCGCAACCCCAGCGGCTGGGACGCGGTCGTGATGACCACCCTCGCCGGATGGGGCTACCCGGCCAGCGACGTCGAGCAACTGCTCATCCACGGCGCACAACAACTGATCCACACCCGCACTGGTGGGAGTTGCCCCGCTGTGGACAACTCCCACCAATCGAATAGATCGAATAGTTTTGTCTCGACAGCCAGACACCACACGGAAGGAACCGATCACCATGGCCCACCAGATCGAGACCCATGGCACCCGCGCCGCCGCCCTCTTCGCCCGCACCGACCCGTGGCACCGCCTGGGCACCACCGTCGCCGGAGAGGCGTTCACCGCCGAGGACGCCATGACCCTGGGACACCTCGGCGGATGGAACGTGCGCAAGGCCCCCGTCAGCGCCACCGAGATCCACGAGGACGGCGTCACCACCATGGAGGTTCCGGGCGCCTACGCGACCGTGCGCACCAACCCATTCACCGGAGCCACCGAACCCCTCGCGGTCGTCGGTGCGGGCTACCACCCACTGCAGAACGAGGAGCACGCAGAGTTCTTGAACCACCTGGCCGACGCATCCGGGGCCATCTTCGACACCGCTGGCAGCCTGCGTGGCGGCCGTCAGGTCTTCGTCACGATGCGACTTCCTCAACACCTCACCGTCGGCGGCACGGACCGCGTCGACCTGAATATCGCTGCCCTGAACAGCCACGACGGCAACAGTGCCTTCCGCCTGCTCGTCACTCCCGTCCGCGTGGTCTGCGCCAACACCCAGCACGCCGCCCTGCGCGACCACGTCTCCTCGTGGTCGATCCGGCACACCCGCAACGCCAAGGCCGCCGTACAGGCGGCGCGGGACACCCTCGGCCTGACGTTCGCCTACGTCGACGCCTTCGAGGCCGAGGCCGAGCGGATGATCAACACCACCGTTGCCGATGCGCGCTTCTTCGCCCTCGTCGATGCCCTGTACGGCACCCCGGACCCGGACGCACCTGCGCGCACCCGCAACGCGGCCCGTCGTCGCACCTCGGCCCTATCGCACCTGTGGCACGACGCCGCCACCCAGTCCGGGATCGCGGGCACCGCGTGGGCTGCCTACCAGAGCGTCGTGGAGTACGTCGACCACTACGCCCCCGTGCGCGACAAGGACAACGCCGCCGCCGCCCGCGCGGTCCGCCTGCTCACCACCGACGAGCCCGCGCGGGTGAAGTCAGCTGCGTGGAGCGCTCTCGCCCCGGCCTGATCAGGACCACATCCCGAAAGGAGCACCACCCCATGAGCACTCAACCCACCGCCCACGACCTCGACCTGTGGCTCATCGACAAGGACGCCGAAGGGGTCGTGAAGCCGGGCCCGGGCGTTGTCTATGACCGCGCCGGAATCGGCATCGTCTTCATGGACGAGCGGGGCCGAGACTTCACCTTCATCGACGTCGGCACCGCCTTGGAGGCTTGGGCCGGGCAGGGAGCCCGCCTGTCTCCCGCTCTGGCCCGTGACCTTGCCATCGCCCTCGAGCGGTTCGCCGACTACGCCGAGGGCCACACGGCCTACCTGCCCCCCGAGGTCACCGACCCCTGACCGCCACCCAACAGACCCCAGCGCCCGGCACGCGACATCGACTCCGTGCCGGGCGTTGCGCTGTGGCTCACCACAACGTCAGCTGCTGCCCGAACAGCCGACGCAGACGAGCCAGGTCGGCAGCCACCAGCGCCGGATCACGCCGAGCCAAGTCGCGCAGCTCCCGCGCCCGCTGCCGCGCCCCGCGCGGATCGGCCAACGGGGACCCCGCGTGCTCGCGCCGGATGGCCCACTCACGCCGGTTCTCGGCGTAGGACGAGGCCACAACGTGGCCCTCCCCCACCCGTTGGCACAGCGGGTTATCGCAGCGGTGCCCGAGCACCGGCACACGCGCCGTCTCCTCGACCCCGTAGGCCAACGCGAAGCCGAACCGGTGGGCGACCACCACGCGGCCCGAGGCCAGCCAAAAGCGCCCATGACCTCGGCCACTGACCGCCCCCGTCCACCACGCGCACTCCGAGCCCTCCACCTGGACGATCTTGGCGTGCCAGCGCGCCACCACCTCCGGAGACGCGCACGCCTGAGCCAGGGCGGCGAGCCCGACCTCATCCAGCCGCGCCACGGCCAGACCCGTCGCGCGCCCCGCTCGCCCCTGACTCGCTCACATCGACCGATGCAGCCGGCTCGACACCCTCGCCGGCCTCCTCCGTGTCCGCCCACGAGCCATCGCCCGAGGTCGGGTCCGAGGGCTCGACCCGCCGCAGCCGCGTCGCCTCGCGCACACTCAACTGCTCTTCACCCCCGCACCACTCGACAGCCTCCCGCAGCGTCAACCCCTCTGCCCCGGTCAGCGCCCGCAGCGCCGCCCCGGCGCGAGCCTCACACGCTTGCACCAGCGCATCCCGCTCAGCCAGCGCGGTCACCACGCTCACGGCCAACGCGCTGCGCCGACGCTCCTTCTCCGCCCTGGCCTGACGCATCCTCGTCTGCGCATCCAGCGCCACCCGCCGCGCCTGCTGCCTCGTCGTCTGATTCGGCATCCCGGAACTCCTTCCACTCGACGTTGTTCCACCACCTAAAGCGACCTCGACGGCCCCCGTGATCACCACCGCGCCAAGTTCCCTCTGACCGCCGCCGACATCAGGCCCGACCGAGCACGTCCCCTCCCCCATGCCCCAGCGCCCCTTCCGAGCAGCCCGACCCCCACTTTTCGGATTCCCACTGCCCCACACACCTC
>JAKOPT010000150.1 GCA_029778715.1 Actinomycetes bacterium
CTAGTGGGGCGTGTAGTTAGTTGATTTACAGTTGCTGGGCTGGGACGATGGGGTATGGCGAATCGTCCTGCTCCGGCGTTGGTTCTTCGTGAGGGTGACCGGCAGGAGTTGAGCCGGTTGGTGCGGTCTTCGACGGTGAGAGCCGGGTTGGCGCAGCGGGCGCGGATCGTGCTGCTGGCGGCGGGGGGTGAGTCGAATGTTGCGATTGCGGACCGAGTCGGGGTGTCGCGTCCGACGGTGATCCAGTGGCGGAAGCGGTATGGCGCCAGGGGGATACGCGGGCTGGAGGATGACCCGCGTTCGGGCCGGCCACGGGAGGTTGATTACGGCAAGGTGGTGTCGACGACGTTGGCGCCGCCGCCGAAGAAGTACGGGGTGACCCACTGGTCGAGCCGGTTGCTGGGCCGGTATTTAGGGGTCAGTAATGGCACGATCGCCGCGATCTGGAGGCAGGCCGGGGTGCAACCGTGGCGGGCCGAGACGTTCAAGTTCTCCACCGACCCCCAGCTGGTCGCCAAGGTCACCGACGTCGTCGGGCTCTACCTCGAGCCGCCGGAGAACGCGATCGTGCTGTGCGTCGATGAAAAGAGCCAGATTCAGGCGTTGGACCGGACCGCGCCGATGCTGCCGATGCAGCCGCACCTGCCCGAGCGGCGCACCCACGACTATGTCCGCCACGGCACCACCACGCTCTTCGCTGCCTTGGAGATCGCCACCGGGCAGGTCACCGCAGCGGTCAAACCGCGCCATCGCCATCAGGAGTTCCTGGCCTTCCTCAAACAGGTCGCCCGCGCCTACCCCGACCAGCAGTTGCACCTGGTCATGGACAACTACGCCGCCCACAAACGTGTCGAGATCCGGGACTGGCTCGCGGCCAACCCCCGGATCCACGTCCACTTCACCCCAACGTCCGGGTCCTGGCTGAACCTCGTCGAGGTCTGGTTCGGCATCATCGAACGCCAAGCCATCCACCGCGGCACGTTCCGATCCGTGCGCGACCTCAACGCCAAGATCCGCGCCTTCATCAACGGCTGGAACGACCGCAAACACCCGTTCGTATGGACCAAAACCGCCGACGAGATCCTCAAGAAGGCCAACCGTCAGAACACTTCAAACACGGACCACTAGAGTACGACGAAGTGGAGATCCTAAACGCACCAGGACTAGTCCATCGTTGTGAACGCAGCCGGCACCTCTCATCATGAGAGGCGTTCACAATTTCACTCTGAGGAGAGCCAAGGTAAGCCGTAAGGCGCCCTAGGGAAGCTTGGGTTTCATTACAACAGAACCTGGGATGAGTGCGACTATTCCACTACCGCAACCGGGCAACTCAAATTGCACAACAGGTGCTAGCCAAGTACCGCCGACCAAAAGTGCCCCAAATCTGTCAGGGACTACACATCTGCCTCTCGAAGCAGCCAATATTCGAGCCTGACTGTCTCCCACCAATTTCGCATCACCGACTAACTCAACTTCAACCAACTTGGGTGCTTGGTCAACAGCAACCGACGGACACAACCCCAGACTTGATTCGCACCCCGCCTGTGAACTAGGAAGCGTGCGAACCACGGTCGCACCAATCAAAAGGGCCAAGACAACTAAGGCTCCAGTTCGCAACTTTGCTCTAGCGTCTGCTAGCGCTTCCACCGTTTGCCTTTGTCTCCAATACTCAATAACTCTCTGCTTCACATCCAGTGCGCTAGATACCCGGGCAACAGACCTCGAGCTTTCCGATATCTCGGCGAGGCTCATCCCAAAAGACGAACACACTTCGCGCTCAACGTCCGAGAGACTCTCCCAGATTCGCGGAGCCTGCACAAGCGAACCAGCCATGAGAATCATCTCGATCGCGATGACCACTGAAACTACCAAGAGAGTGTATTCAACTACTCCATATACGGGCTTGAGGCGGCTCGCGTCGGACAGAACCAGTGACCCCGCTCCCCAAGCCGCTAAACCCCCAAAAGCGCCCACCCACCATCTAAAGAGGCTCGTGGTCTCTGTGCTTAAGCTCGACCCTTCGCTCTCCCCGGGACGCACGACACTACCTCTCTTCTACAGCCGAACCGAGACGAGGGTCAGGACCCTCTGGAAGGCACCCGTAGGGATATATAGCCCTATGTCCGATTCCCGCATCGCCTTGTGCCTGACGCACACCAAAGTACCCAGCAAAAAGGGGATGCAGACAAAGTAGCTGGTCATCAGCAATTCCGAGTCGGGATGGCATCGTGTACTCAAACTCCGCCAGGATATAGCGCTCCTCGCTTAATATCTCCCGCCCCAAAGCGCCGATCTCTATGAGCATTCTTCGACCTTCATCATAGTCTTTGCCATCATTGTGCTTTCTCCCGAAGGAGTTATACTTCTTATGCAACTCCCCCCAAGACATCCTCAGATCACACTGTGGGATCAGATTCTCGCAAACTTTTTCAACGTTGGGGTGCACGGGTCGATACCCTTCACAGATCTCCCAGACAATAGACTTCTCAGCATCTCCCACGGCTTTCCTGACCGCATGGCTTGAGATTCGATCCCGGCCGCGGTCATCCGCCAAGTGCTGGGTCCACACCCGGTTCAGCAAAACAATCAGATGGCGGGGCAGCAGTTGAGTATGCCTCAATAGGTACGCGACACTATCCTCCACCCCTTGCATTTGATTTATCACTGTGCCTGGCAGAACCGCTCTTAAAAGAGCCTCTTCCTTTATACCATCTCCGGCAACCCAATCCGAGAAGCCTAGCCGACGAGGTAGCCCGTTGTCATAGAGCTCGCAGTACATCGCGAATCTCCGGGCAACAATTCGAACCAACTCCGGCGCACTCCAATGAAGCAACTGAATGTGATTGAGGTCCTTGAGTGGATTCGACGACATTCGCACTACATGGAAATACAACTCGGCAGGGAGTGCCAGCCTCGCCGAAAAGGGCTCGTCCGTTCGAGACCGTTCCCCAAGCACTGAGAGGAGGCCCTCCATAGATCTATCCGGAATATCCCAAACTCTAGCGAAGTCCTCCATAGAGTCTAGGAGAATCATCACACGCGCACCTTTGGCGCTCAATAGTCGCTGGGCTGCTTTGCGGGCTGTCCTGAAGGAAACGCTTTTCCCGGCGTACGAGTCAGAGTCGTAAACGAGCAAATCTAATTCTTCGCTCGAGGCCTCCGCCAACGCGTTACAGAAAGCAGAAAAGGCTTCCATGGGAGTCGCCTTCTTCTTCCCTGTGAGGTCGCGGAGGTAGGTGTCGATCGCTTCGAAAGCCTGTATCAACTCACTATGCTCGAGAGCCCAATCATCGTCTTGCTCTATGATGTTTGCGAACACTGAATGCCAAAAGCTGGCTCGCCAAAGAGCGCGAACGTGAGAGAGGTAGTAAGCGAGCCTATGGTCATCCCACCTTGACAGGGCCCGCTCAATGACTGCGAAGCATTGACTTGTCTTGAGTTCAAGGCTTCGAGAGCCGACGTGAGTAGTCGGGGATTTGAGGAAAGCCGTCTTTCCCGAACCTCGACGACCGACAATTATTGTAGGCGCAGTTCCTGCTGCCTCAATGTGTAGCAGGTTTTCCGTTACGAAGAGCGCCTCTGCGGCGGCAGGATTTCGCTGCCCCGTCTCAGCCTCCCACGGTCCGAACGGCTTCTGCGGACTTATTATCCCTCTCAGAGTTTCCAGATCTGGAGCTCGATCATTTAAAGGACTCATTCGCCAGCCTCCAATGGGCGAGGGAGGAAGTTCACGACACGCTTTCCGTGGGGGAATACTCCACCTCTCTCTTTACAGCCAAAATGCCTGGTGAAAAGCGGGTGCAAGCAAAATGTTGCGTCTTTCGTAAACGGTGGTATGCCCTCTATTCTCTGAAAGCCAAAGTCGGCAAGGACATACTCGTCTTCGTCGCCGTTCTTGACCCCGATTGCTCCGGCCGCCAAGAGCATACGAACAGCCTCAGCGAAGGGGGCCTGTCCATCTCGAGTCGCTGCGCTGTTGTACTGAGTTCTCAGATCCCTCCAGTCCGACTGGAGGTATAAATGAGGGAAAATCCGTTGGCAGGTCTTCTCCAGGTCAGGGTATAGGAATGCGTGAGCACGAAATATTTCGAGAATAAGATTGTATTGCGCGCGATCTATTCCTTGCTGCACTGCTTCTGCTGAAATCTTTCTGGTAGCCCCCTCGGTCCTCACATGGGCTGCCCAGATATGGTTCATAAGGACGACAACGTGGCGCGGCAAGAGTTGGGTGTGTCTTATGATGTAGGTTAGGCAATCTTCTTCTCGCCCTACGCCGTTCATCACATTGGCTGGAACGAGCGCACGAAGGAGCGTGACTTGCTCGTCTTCTCCGAAATCTTCGTACGATGGCATTTTACCTATGCCCAAAACCTCAGACAGTTGGGGTTCGTACAGATACGTGAACACGGCAAGCCTACGAGCAAGAAGCTTGACCAGTTCGTCTGCCTGCCAGGTGATGAATTGTGCGGGATAAAGGTCGCGAAGCGGGGCCCTCGAGATTCTGCCTATAGCCGGGTATAACTCGGCTGGTATTGAGAACCTGAATGAGCGTATTCTGTCCGAGCCTGTGTTCTGTCCTAAAAGAAGGAGCAAGCCTTGTAGAGCTTCCGGGTTGCGCCTTATCAGCCGCTCTTGGTCGTCCATTGTGTCGAAAATGATTGTTGGTCTAACTCCATTGATCTGTATCCAATAGGTTGCCTCCTCAATTGCACGGGCAAGAGATACGTCCCCCGCCAAGAAGAGTGTTGGATCGAATGACAGTGGCTGGTTTCCCTGACCCACCTTCTCCATAAGTTCCGCTGTGAACCGTAGGGTTGAGGTTTGGGGATCAAGTTCGTCGCCGCAAAGTCCTTGAGCGTATTCTGTGATTTTTTCGGGAAAACCGTGATCGTCTTTATGGTTAACAGCGAAATCTGCCAAGACTGCGTTCCATATGATCGCAGACCACAACTCGGCTATATTTGCGACGTAATACTTGCGCCTGGCTGCTCTCCATGAGGCCAATACGTTCTTGATGATCGCGAAGGCATTACTTGTGGATAACTCGATCGGACGGGACCTCTCGTGAACCTTGGCATGGATCATTGTCGTCTTTCCAGACCCTCTCCTGCCTACGAATATCGAGGGGTCCCCGGGGAGAAGTGACGCAACTATGTCTTTGTGGACGTTAAGGACCGCCGCAACCTCGGGCTGATCTACGAGGACGTCACCCATCCAAGGGCCGAACGGAAGATCGCGCGTAATTACATGGGAACAAGCATGGGGGTCGAGCACGGCTGAGGCTTTCCGGGATTGCACCTTATTCGGGACATTACCAACGTACTGGTTCGGGAAAGCAGAAGAGCGTGGTGTGAGACATGTCACCTCTGCCGTTTCGGCGAGCGTCGCGCGGGGCTTCCTTGCGCGTAGAAGGAGCCGAAGCGGAATCGAGGCACGGCGTGGTCCTCCCGCGAGGAGTCTCGCTCGACCCTGGCCTCAGTGCATTGGCCTGTTGTGAGTCAGTAGTCATTCACCGGTATCAATAGGTGCGCTGGCAGTCGAGAGCGACTCTCGTCCTTCGTCCGTGGCGCTGCGTTTCCGGCCAGATCTCCCACCACCTATCCGGCGGCTCGGGCACTCACACGACCGGGCGGCATACCGTTGACTCATCGTGACCCTGCCGCCCTTCCAGCACCTCGTCGACGCCCACTGGCGCGACGTCGCCCGGCTCGCCCATGCCCTCGCCGGGCCGAACCTCGGGGACGATGTCGCCCAACAGGCGTGGACGCAGGCGCTCGCGGCCTACCCCAGCGTGCGGCGCGCGACCAACCTGCGCGGCTGGCTGCTCACCATCACCCGCCACTGCGCCATGGACGCCCACCGGGCCGCCGCCCGCACCACCCCGACCGACCCGACCGGCCCCGCCGAACCCCCACACCAGCCCACACGCCAGCCCACCCACCCACCGCCGGACGACCCCCGCCCCGACCTCTGGGCCGCGGTCGCCACCCTCCCCGAACGGCAACGCGCCGCCGTCGCCCTCAAGTACGTCACCGACCTCGACCATCGCGCCATCGCCGCCGTCCTGGGCACCACCCCCGCGATGAGCCGCCGCCTCGTCAGCGACGCCCTCGCCACCTTGCGCCTCACCCTCCCGGAGCAGTCATGACCGCCAGCCCGTTCGCGCCGTTCGCGCCGCCGATCACCGCCCCGCGCCTCCCCGACTCCGACGTCGCCTATGCCGCTCACGACACTCCCGTCGGTCGCCTACTCCTCGCGTCCGCTGCCGGTCGGCTCGTGTTGTGTGCGTATGCCGCGGACCCCGCCGCCGAGGAATCACACCTCACCCGGGTGGCCGGGGCGGTCAGCCCGCGCATCCTGCGCCGCGCCGCGCCCCTCGACGAGGCGCGCCGCCAACTCGATGATTACCTTGCCGGGCAGCGGCATACCTTCGACCTCGCGACCGGCCTCGCGCTGGCCCGCCCCTTCCAGGCGACCGTCCTACGCGAACTGGCCCACACGGCCTACGGGCACCGCACCACCTACGGCGCGCTCGCCGCCGCCATCGACCACCCCGGCGCCGCCCGCGCCGTCGGCACCGCCCTCGCCGGGAACCCGCTGTGCATCGTCCTCCCCTGCCACCGGGTCGTCCCCAGCGCCGGCGGTCTCGGCGGGTATGCCGGGGGCTCGGCCGCCAAGGCCGCCCTCCTCGCGCTGGAGTCGCGGCCGTGACCCCCACGAGCGCCGAGGCGACGATGCCCAGCCCGCGACGCGGCATACGGGCCTGGTTTGCGGCGCGCCCGCTCGTCTTCGACGGCCTCCTCGCCGGCGGGGTGTGGTTCGTCAGCGTCGTCCTGGCCGCGGCGGGCGGCTCTTCCTCCTGGGTGGGGTTCCTCCTCGGCTCGCTGCAAACCCTGCCGCTCATCCTGCGGCGGGTCCGGCCGATCACGGCGTTCGTCGTGGTCAGCGCCGCCTGCGGGGTGAGCGCGTTCGTCACCACCCACACCCAACCCGCCGACATCGGCTTCCTCTTCGCCCTGTATGCCGCGTCGGCCTTCATCGACCGCGAGTACGTGCGCCGCCTCGCCCTCGCGGTGGCGGTCATCGGCAGCTGGTTCGGCTCGATGCGGACGGGGGGCACGCCTCCCGGCGCGTGGGCGGTGGCCTTCGGTGCGGTGTTCGTCGCCCTGGTGTGCCTGGTCGTGTGGTTGTGGGGCGGCTCGGTGCGCGCGCGCCGGCTGCGGTTGGCGGGCCTGGAGGCGCAGAACGCCGCGCTCCGCCGCGAACGCGACCAGCGGGCGCTGCTCGCCGCCCAGGAGGAGCGCACCCGGATCGCCCGCGAGATGCACGATGTCGTCGCCCATTCGCTCGCCGTGGTCGTCGTGCAGGCCGACGGGGCTGCGTATGCCGCCCGCCACGGCGCCGCGTG
Organism: Actinomycetes bacterium; assembly: GCA_029778715.1. Classification (GTDB taxonomy): domain Bacteria; phylum Actinomycetota; class Actinomycetes; order Actinomycetales; family Dermatophilaceae; genus Phycicoccus_A. Next base: position 7,409 of record JAKOPT010000150.1, read on the forward strand.
GGAGCGCGAGCAGGCGGCCCAGGCCTTGGAGACGATTGCGGCGACCGCGCGCGAGGCGTTGGCGGACACCCGGCGCCTGGTCGGAGTGCTGCGCGACGATCGGTCGCGGGGAGCCGGCTCGGCGGGCTTCTCGGGCGGGGCATCGAGGGAGCGCATCGACGCTCCAGGCGCTACGGGCTCCGAGGCGCTCACGGCCAGCGGAATCGGCGCGAGTGCCGGCTCCGCGAGCGGCGGCGGCGATGGTCCGAGCAGAGGCGAGGATGCCGCGCGGGGTGAGGACACGGCATACGCGATGGACTACGCCCCGACGGCAACGCTCGCCGACATTTCGGGGCTCGTGGAGCGGTTGCGCGGGTCCGGGCAGCCGATCACGCTGGCGCTGGAGGCGCCAGGAAGCGTGCCGCGCGATGTCGGGTTGGCGGCCTACCGCATCGTTCAGGAAGCCCTGACCAACGTCCTCAAACACGCTGGGCCCCAGTCGATGACGACCGTGACGATCCGGCCGGAGGGGGACGCGCTCGTCGTCGAGGTGGCGGACGACGGACGGGGGGTTGGCGCCGGCGACGACGGCGAAGGGCACGGGCTCATCGGGATGCGCGAACGGGTGGCTGCCGTCGGCGGCACCCTGGCCACCGGGCCCCGCCCCGGCGGCGGGTTCGGGGTGCTCGCCCGCCTCCCCTTGGGCTAGCGCACGGATTACCGTTGGGGCTGACCGGTCGGGGCGCCGAGGCCCGTACACAACCCACCTATTGGTCGATTGTTGACGGGGCGCTCTTCGACCCAGCCGTCCCGGGAAGGAACCATGACCAGCCCCACCGCGAACGACCCGATCAAGGTGTTCCTCGTCGACGATCAGGCGCTCGTGCGCGCCGGGTTCGGCATGGTGTTGCGCACCCAACCCGACCTCGCCGTCGTCGGGGAGGCCGGCGACGGGCAGGAGGCCCTCGACAAACTCGCCACGGTCGACGCGGACGTCGTCCTCATGGACATCCGGATGCCCCGCCTCGACGGCCTCGCCGCCACCCGCGCGCTCGGCGAGCGCCCACCGGGCGCGTCCCGCCCTCGGGTCATCGTCCTCACGACCTTCGACCTCGACGATTACGCGTATGCCGCGCTCCGGGCCGGCGCCTCGGGTTTCCTTCTCAAGGACGCCGGCCCCGAGGAACTGTTGGCGGCGATTCGGGCCGTGCATCGCGGCGACTCGGTCATCGCGCCCAGTACGACGCGGCGCATGATCGAGCACTTCATGGAGGGCGCGGCAGTACCCGGGGCGTCGACCGGAGCCGCGACCACAGCGGGCGGTGAGGGCCGAGCGGGAGGTGAGCGGGCGGCATACGAGAAAGCGGCCGACCCCGGCGCAGACCCACGACTGGCCGCCCTCACCCCGCGCGAACTCGAGGTGCTCACCCTCGTCGGGCGGGGACTGACCAACGCCGAATTGTGCGCCGAGCTGTTCCTCGCCGAAGCGACCGTCAAGACGCACATCGGGCGCATCCTGGCCAAACTCGACCTGCGCGACCGGGTGCAGATGGTGATGCTCGCCTACGAGACCGGCCTGGTGACCATCAACCGCAACTCATGAGGTCGAAGCGTCAATGACGCCAATGAACCCCTCGAGCCAGTCCGCGGCGCGGCGGACGTCCGGGAGAACTTCAGCACCGAAGGACGTGGAGGCCGCAGCGTAGAGGCGCGGCCACGCCGGCCACACCCGGACGGTTGGCGCCCACTCATGCCGCCTGCGACTGGCAAAGATTTCGATGCAAGCAGCGCGTATCGAGGCGATCTGGCTGTCATCAACGACCAGCCAGAGCAGTTGGAGATCGACAAGGTCGCGAGCCCGATCGTTGTCCTTGAGGCCATCGAGGGGGTCAGTGCAGGCATGGATCGTCTGGGCGATCTGGTAGCGCAACGACAGGCAATGGACCGGTCCGCGGGGAGTCAGGCCGATGGAGTCGTACTCGTTCACCACGAACTGGTCGTGTTCATCACCGGTGCCGCCCTCAGCCGGGCTGAGTTCGACGGGAACCGTCACAAACGGCTTACCGCGGTATTCGAGTTTCACCTCGAACCTGCGCGGCCTGACCACCATCCCCGGAACCTCGATCTCGCTCTCGCGGGTCATCCGGCCGGTGAACCCGCACCAGCCTTCCGCGAGCAGGTCACGCGCCTGAGCAACGAACACGTCGATGTCGCCGCGGACGGCGGCGTCGAAGTCCTTCGAGAGCCGCACCGGGGCCATCCCCCGGCGCAGATCGATCGCTGTTCCGCCCTTGACGAGAATGGGCGGACCATCGATGCCCACATCCGCGCCGAGGAAGACCTCGTTGATTACGAGCGCGGCGAGTCGGCGTTGGACCCGTGTTTCCACTTGGCGGACGTCACGCGCGTGGTTTCGCAGTCGTGCGCGTAACGACGTGATGTTCGATGGGGCGTTGGGCCCGACGTCGTCCGCGTCAGTCATGGTGGGTCCTTTTCAACGCCTTGCCGCGAGACCGGACATCCGCCTCCAGCGACTGCGCCTGCTCGGTAGTGAGATGGCCTTCACGAAGTCCCGTCGCGCAGGCCTGAAGCAGTAGGTGGGTATCGGTGCCGTACGCGAGACAGTCGCGGATCGCATCACTGGCCCGCACCACGGGTATGCCGTCCGCATGGACGACCGTCGCCGGGTCGATGACGCGCCTCCAGACGCGGTACAACTCACCACCGCGGCGGCGGGGCGCGTAACCCCGGGGAACGGTGATGTTGATGAGGGGCGGGCTGACGTCGCACAAGTCGAGCAGGTCGAGTGCCGACTCGTGCGAAATGACGCCGCGACCACGGGTCCAGGCGACGGCCTCGGCGTAGGAGGCATAGCGCCCGCTGGCGAGAACGGGCACTCGGTAGACCCCGTGCGCCGGTCGTTCCAGTCGCCCCCTGGCCGCGAGTTTGCGGAGGGCAACGGAATCGATCCCGGCCGCAGCGGCGTCCGAGACCGTGACGTAGCCGTGGTTATCCACAGCCACTTCCAGGACCCGATCAAACACATTCATGTGCAATATCGTACTCTCAAGGGACGGTATTGCACATAAAGCAACGGCTCGATCGGTCCTCCGGATCAGACCACGGTCGTACGTCCGAGTCCGCCAAGTCCATACCCCGCTCCGATGTGCTCCGGTATGCCGTCCCGGCACCGTGGAGTCATGACCGCAACTCCCGCGCCCCTCCCGTCGAACCCGCCGGCCGCACCCGCTGCTGCTGTCGCACCCGCCACCGCGCCCACCGCGGCCGCTGCTCCCACAGCGGCCGCCGCCCGCACCGTCGGCCTCACCAAGGTCTACGGCTCCGGCGACACCGCCGTCCGGGCCCTTGACCATCTCGACCTCACCGTCGGCGCCGGCAGTTTCACCGCCGTCATGGGCCCCTCGGGCAGCGGCAAGTCCACGCTCATGCACTGCCTCGCCGGTCTCGACACCGCCACCAGTGGCCAGATCTGGCTCGGCGACACCGACCTGACCACCTTGTCCGACAAGGCCCTGACCATCCTGCGCCGCGAGCGCATCGGCTTCGTCTTCCAGGCCTTCAACCTGCTCCCCATGCTCACCGCCGAACAGAACATCACTCTCCCCCTCCGCCTCGCCGGCCGCCCGGTCGACCGGGACTGGTTCACCCAGGTCACCGCCACCTTGGGCCTGACCGACCGGCTCCCCCACCGCCCCGGCGAACTCTCCGGCGGCCAACAGCAGCGCGTCGCCATGGCCCGCTCGCTCATGACCCGCCCCGATGTCCTCTTCGCCGACGAACCGACCGGCGCCCTCGATTCCCGCTCCTCCACCGAGATGCTCACGTTCCTGCGCCGCTCGAGCACCGACTTCGGCCAGACGATCGTCATGGTGACCCACGACCCGAACGCCGCGGCATACGCCGACCGGGTGATCCTCCTTGCCGACGGGCGCCTCGCGGGTGACCTCGCCGACCCGAACGTCGAATCCGTCCTGGCCGCCATGGCCACCCTCGGCGAGTGAGGGCCGACGCCATGCTCTTCCTCGCCACGCTCCGCCACCAGGCCCGCCGCTTCGTCGCCCCCGGGGTCGCGGTCGTCCTCGGCGTCGCCTTCGTCGCCGCGACCCTCATCCTCGGCGATGCCCTCAGCTCCTCGGTGCAACGCGGGATGGCCGGCGATCTCGCCGGGTATGCCGCCGTCGTCACCCCCCGCGACGACCGCCCAGACGCGCTCACCCTCGCTTCCGCCGACACCGCGCGCGCCCTCCCGGGCGTCACCGGGGTACGCACGGTTCGGTGGGGCGCCCTCGACGGCGGCGACACGGCATACGCCGCGATCGCCTCCCTGCCTCGGCTCGGCGGGAACGCCAAACTGACGGCCGGCCGGCTGCCCACCACCGCGGCCGAGGTCGCCGTCGACCCCGTGTATGCCGCGGCGCACGGCGTCGGGGTCGGTGACACGACGCGGCTGCGGGCGCCGGGCACCTCCTCGACCGGCGCGGGGACGGCTCAACCCGTGACCGCGACCGTCGTGGGCATCATCGACGCGCGGGCGAATCCGCGCCTCAACGGCGTGCAGGTGGTGTTCGCCCTCGACCCGACGATCACCACGGTGACCGGGAGTGACGTCGTGCGTGAGCTGGACATCGAGGCGACCGGCGACCTCGACGCCGTCCGGGCCGCGCTGCGCGAACGACTTGGCGACGTGCGGGTCCAATCCGGTCCGGAGGCGGTCGCCGACCAGGTCGCCGGCGCCAAGCAGGGCGCGACGGTGATCACGACCTTCCTCCTCGGGTTCGCCGCGGTCGCGCTCTTCGTGTGCGTCATCGTCGTCGCCAACACGTTCACGATCCTGCTCGCCCGGCGAGCGCGCGAGACCGCGCTGCTGCGGTGCGTCGGCGCGACCCGCGGGCAGGTCATCCGCTCCACGCTCGCCGAATCGACCGCCTTGGGCCTGGTGTTCTCGGTCGTGGGGACCGCCGTCGGCTACGGGTTGGCCGCCGCGGCGGTGGCGATCGGTGGGCGGTTCGGGTCGGGCATCTTCAGCGTGCTCGCGCTCGACACCCGGGTGGTGTCCCTCGTCGTGCCCGTGGTCGTCGGCACCGTCGTCATGGTGGTGTCCTCGATCCGGCCGGTGCTGCGGGCCAGCCGGGTCGCGCCGCTGGCGGCCCTGCACCCCGACGCCGCCGTGGGGTTGGGCAGCCGGCGCGGGCGGGTTCGGATCGGGATGGGGCTCGGGCTCGTCGCCCTCGGGGCCGGCTTGCTCGTCCTCACCTGGACCAAGGGCTCGGTGTGGGTCGGGATTGCCGGCGGGCTCGTCTCGTTCCTCGGCGTGCTACTCGCGGCGTCGGTCATCGTGCCGTGGGTTGCGGCCCTCGTGGGCCGACCGGTGGCCCGCCTCACGGGGGTGCCCGGCCAGTTGGCGCTCGACAACGCGCTGCGCAACCCGGGTCGGGCCGCCTCGACGGCGACTGCCCTGCTCGTCGGGGTGACGTTGATCGTCATGACCTTCGTCGGAGCGGCCACCTCCTCGGCCTCGATCAACGGGGCACTCGACAAGGAGTTCGCCGTCGACCTCACCGTGACCGCGGGGCAGCAGCCACTCACCGACGCCGTCCGCCGTGACCTGGCCGCCGTGCCCGGGGTGGTCTCGACCGGAGCCGTCCCCGGGGCCGTGGTGACACTCGACTCCGGAAGCGGGCGGCATACGAGTGAACTGGCGATCGTGACCCTGCCGAGCACCCTGGGGAGCGTCCTGCGCAACCCGGCCCCGGCGGCGACCCCGGCCCCCGGCACCCTCGTCGTCGCCTCGGCGAACCCGGACCTCGGGTTGACGGACGGCGCTCAGGTCCGGCTCGTGGGACCGCTCGGCAGCCGGACGTTCACGGTGGCGGTCCGCGACCACGCGACCTTTGCGTATGCCGTGGCGCCGGCCGACTTCGCGGCCCTCACCGCCACGCCGACGACCGCGGCCGTGCTCATGCGACTTTCGGACGACGCTGCGGTGACGGACGCCCTCGTGGCGACGACGAAGATCGCGCGCGGCGTCGACGCCACCGTGGGCGGGGCCGCTCCGCAGCGGGCTCAACTCAGCGACGTCCTCAAGGTGGTCACCTTCATCATCAGCGGGCTGCTCGCGTTGTCGGTGCTCATCGCCCTCGTCGGTATCGGCAACACCCTGGCCCTGTCGGTGCATGAACGGCGCCGCGAGAACGCCTTGCTCCGGGCCCTCGGGGTCACGCGCGGTCAGATTCGGTCGATGCTGGCCCTCGAGGGTGGGCTGCTCGCGCTCGTCGGGGCCGTGTTGGGGGTGGCGCTCGGCGTGGCGTACGGGTTGGCGGGTGCCCGCGGCATCCTCGCCGGCGCGCACATCGCCGTGAACGGGCAGGCGCCGGTGGGTGCGCTGGCGATCATCGCTGTGGGCGCGGTCGGTGCGGGTCTGGTGGCCTCGGTCCTGCCGGGGCGGCGCGCCGCTCGCGTGGCTCCGGCCGCGGCCCTGGCCATCGACTGAGCGTTCGGTCGTTCGGCGCCGGCGCTATCCCGAGTCGAAAGTACGCAACTCGCCGTGTGAGAAGGGCACACACGGCGAGTTGCGTACTTTCGACCAGACAGCCCTCGCCCTCGGTCGAGGTTCGGGCCCCTCTGGCCGGTTGCGGTAGGGCGAGCCCCCTTGTCGGGTTCCAGCGCTCGCGCCCCCTGGACGAGGTTCCGGTGGGAAAGGGGCACTTCGCCCCCCGACTGTTGGGGTGCGAAGTGGACGTTGGGCACTTCAGGCGGGAAAGGGGGGACCGGTGGGACGAAATGGCCACGGGAGGGGCCAGACGTCGGATAGCGTCCCAGGCATGGCCCGCTCACCTCGCGTCCGCCGGCTATGGCGACGCATCCCGGCCACCCTGGCCGTCCTCCTCGTCCTCGCGCTCATCGGCGGCTATTGGTACGCCCGCCCGCTCCTTCTCACCGGCACCGGGTATGCCGCCCACAACGCCTGCGCCCTCACCTTCGTGGCCGAGCGGACCAACCCCGACACCGACCTGCCGCCGAACCCGCTCGTGCCCTACCTCAGGACCACCGTCGACCGGGACACCGGGACGGCACAGGCCAGCCTCCTTGGCCTGTTGAGCAAGCAGACCGCCTACTACACACCGGGATACGGCTGCACGGTCACCGACCGGAAACCGGCCCTGAAGACGGCAACCGCGGTGGCCGACGGGGTGAATCCGTTCACGACCGCTCCCCACCCGACGGCCACCAAGGCCGTCGAGGCGGCCGTCGCCCAGGCCTTCGGCGACGACCTCGCGCCCTCCGCGAAGACCGCGCTCGGGACCCGCGCCGTCATCGTGGTCCAGGACGGGCACCTCATCGCCGAACGCTACGCCGACGGCTTCACCGCCCAGACCCGACAACTCGGATGGTCGATGACCAAGAGCGTGGGCAGCCTGCTCGCCGGCCGCCTCGCCGCCCAGGGCAAACTCGCACTCACCGATGCCGCCCTGCGCCCCGAGTGGACCGACGCCCGCAAGGACATCACCGTCGACCAACTCCTGCGGATGACCAGCGGCCTCCAATGGGACGAGACCTACGACCTCGGCACCCCAATCACCCGCATGCTCTTCACCGAACCCGACATGGCCGGGTATGCCGCGAGCCTCCCCCTCGCTCACGCCTCCGGCACCGTCCAGCAGTACTCCAGCGGCTCGACGAACATCTTGTGCTCGGTCCTGCAGCGCAAGGCCAGCCGGGACGGCATACCGGCTGACCCCGACTTCGCCGAAAGGGAACTCCTCGCGCCGCTCGGCCTTACCTCCGCCGTGCTCGAAACCGACGCCACCGGGCTCCCGGTGTGCAGCTCCTACCTGTGGGCCACCCCGCGGGACTGGGCCGCCATTGGCCAGTTCGCCCTCGACAACGGCCGGTGGAACGGCGCCCAGCTCCTCCCCGAGACGTGGATGACTGAGACGACGACGGTCCACAAGGTCGACCAGACCGACGATCCGCCGTTCGCCGCCTCCTGGCGCTCCAACACGCTCCCGGACGGCACCCTGTTCGATCCCAAACTGCCCAAGGACGCCTATTGGGCGCAGGGTCATGACGGGCAGTGGCTCGTCGTCGTGCCGTCGGCGAAACTGGTCGTCGTACGGATGGGGTTCTCCCCGAAGGCCGAAGACCTCAGGGTCAACACCCTGGTCGCTGCCCTGGCGGCGCTCCCCCAGGGCGGCTGACCGCAGGAAGCACCCACGAGCACGGCATGCCTCGACTCGGGGCCTAACGCTGCGGCCGCCCACCCCTTGGGGTAGGCGGCCGCAGCGCAAGCCCGGGTCGAGGAATCGGTCAGAAACTCCCCTTGACCCCGACGCGCGTTGCGGAATGTACGTCCTTGCTCACCGGCAGGCAGGTGACCTCGGTTTCGTTGATCGCGACGGTGCACAGGGCCGTGTCGATGACGGAGTCACCCGAGTAGAAGGTGAGTTTGAACATCGCGTAGTCCTTGGCGGCGCTCGTCAACTTCATGTTGTTGAAGAGCCAGATGCCCTTGACGGCCGTCGCGTCGACGGTCCAGCCATCGGCGACCGTGACCTTGTCGATGGTGAAGCCCTTCCCGAGGGTGACCGACAGGGTGTCCGCCGAGTCGGGCGTGGAGAACACCGTCTCCGACGGTTCGGGGGCCGAGGGCGTGACCAGCCGGGACGGCACGGCCGTCGGCAGGACGATGACCGGCGACTCGGAAATCCTCTTCCACGCGACGATGGCGCCGACAACGCCAAGAACAACGATGAGGACCACCGCAACGAGGCCCCAGATCAGGCACCCCTTGCCCTTCTTGGCCGGAGCCGCGGCAGGGGCGCCGTAGGTTGGGGTCCCGTAGGCCGCAGGCGCCGACGCACCGTATGCCATGGGCGTCGCCGCGGCGGTGGGTTCGCTCGCCGACGGCTCGTCGGGGGAGCCTGCATCCCCTCCCTGAGCGGTGGGCTTGGCTGCGTCGTCGGCGGCGCCTGGATCGTGGAAGTGCTCGGTCCAAGCGGTCCCGTCCCAGTAGCGCAGCCGGCCATCGGGTTGCGGATACCAGCCAGCAGGTGTGCTCATCATGTCCCCCAAACGGGTCGGTGCGTCACGCCCCGGCGTCATCCGGGACGGTTGCCCGTCAGCCTAGCCGTCCGACCCCTCGGGCATGATGGCAGTCGACACGTCCCCGCCGGGAGCCGGCCGTTGACCCGGATCTCTTGGCCCTCGCCGTTTGGAGTTCGTATGCCGCGCACCCCCCGTGAGGTTGCGCGTGCCTTGCTCCCCACCTCCGCGTCAGTGGCCGTGCGGGAGGCACGCGGCATCCTCGGGCGCCGGCCGAAGATCGACCCGAGCGGATGGACGACCGGGGAGCTCGCGGCATACCTCAGCGGTGGCCGTTCCCGGCTGGTGCCGCCACGACGGGCCGGGCACGAGGCGGTGCGCCTGACCAACTCCCTCGACGGCACCCTGCCGGTGGAGGCCGTGCTGCTCGCCCGAGCGGTGGCCGACGCTGCGCCCCCGGTGGGTCAGGAGATTGGGTCAGCGCTGCAGCAGATTCTCGAGCGCTATCTGCCCGACACCCTGCTTGCCTTCCGCAACAGCGGGTCGGTCGCCGCCACCCCGCAGGGGCATCGGCTCATCGTCGAGCAGATGCGGCTGCTCCACCAGGTCACTCGCGATGTTGCGCGCGCCCAGGCCGAGCACGACGACCGCGAGTTGCGGGTCCAGGAGGCGTTCTTGCACGCGCGCTTCGACCGCCCCCGCAACGGGCTTGACTTGCCGCTGGCCGGTGATCCGCGGCCCGCCGGTATGCCGCCCCCAGCCGCTCCCAGCGCACCGTCGCCGGCCGCTCCCAGCGCACCGTCGCCGGCCGCTCCCAGCGCACCGTCGCCGGCTGCACCCCACCTCGGGTCCAATCCCCCGATGGGTGTCGGTGCCCACCACCGGCTGACCGAGGAATCCGGGCCGACCGCGCTGCTACCCCCCGCCGACCCCAAACTCGGCATCTCCGGGCGCCTAGCCCTGCCCACCGGGTTGGCGGTGACGATGGGCGCGGTGTTCGAGCGGCATACCGGGGCCGTCGGGTTCGTCACGGCGACCAGCCGACGCTGGCAGGCCAGGCGCCGGCAACGGGGATTCGGGTCGGCACAGGTCGACGTCCAGGTGATCCTGCCCCCCCGAATTCGCCGGTTCGCGGTGATCGCGAGCGCCCGCCCGACCGGCCCCGCCGCCGAAGTCGTCCTCTTCCTCGGCACCCGCGCGGACAGCACGGCCGAGTGCCCGAGCACGTTGGTGCGGCGCTCGGGAGCGACGACCACGGTGATCGCCTCGGGACATCTGACCGGGGAGGGGCTCGTCGTCCGCAACGAGTCGATGGTGTATCCGACGCTGCGGGCGGCGTGTGACGGTTTCGACTACCGCCGGGTGACCTGGCTGTCCGACGACACCCCCGCGGTCTGAGCTTCGCCGTCCAGGGGATGGGAGATCTCGTCCCGGGGCATCCCGGCGGCGAACACCGTGACGACCGCCGCGATGATGGGGACGCCGGCCGCGGCGATGAAGGTGGTGCGCACCCCGATGAGGGTGGCGACCGGGCCGGCGAGCGCCATCGAGGCGGGCATGAGCGAGACGGAGACGAAGAAGTCGAGGGAGGAGACGCGCCCGAGCAGGTGGGGCGGCACCCGCCGTTGGAGCAGGGTGCCCCAGATGACTTGCGGCGCGGAAAACAGGGCGCCGATGACCAGCCCGCAGGCGATCACCACCCACAGGTGGTTGGTCGTGCCGATGAGGACGAACGGCAAGCCCGCCAACCCCCACCCGAGGACCATGACGCTGAGGTAGCGCCGCGGCAACCGGGCCGTCGCCATCGCCAACGCGGCGCTCGCCCCACCGATACCGAACGCGGCGAGCACATAGGAGTGGTCTTGCGGCCCGCCGCCGAGGTGATCCTTGACGAGGAAGGGGATGAGGACCTCCATCGGGCCCAGCATGACGAGGATCATGAGCGCGGCAAAGAGGAGCGTGCCCAGGAGCCAGGGAGTACGCATCAAGTAGCGCCCGCCCTCACGTAGGTCGGCGATAACCGCCCCCACCGAGTGGGCGCCGGCGCTTTCCGGATCACGGCGCACCGCGGTGCGCGGCACGGTGAGGACCGCCCCGAAGGCCAGCCCGGAGGCCGCCGCAGCCACGCCCATGGCCAGGGCCGGACTGGCCGCGGCCACGACCGCCCCGGCCACCGCCGGCCCGACCGCCTGGTGGATGCCCGGGCGCACCATGCCCTCGAACCCGTTGACGGCCTGGAGTTGGTCCCCGGGCACCAGGGCCGGCACCCAGGCGGAGTAGGCCGGGTAGTAGAAGGCCACGCTCACCCCGAGAGCGACGGCGATGAGCGAGAGGCTGAGGACGCTGGTCAGCCCGAGCGCGGCCAGCACCGCGGCGAGGGCCATCGCGCCCGCCTGGAACAGCGCGTCGGCGAGAAGCACCACCTTCTGCGGCACCCGGTCGGCGACCACGCCGCCCAGAAGCGCGGGGATGAGCACGCCCACGGTGCCGGACGCGGCCACGACCGAGAGTTGCTCGGGCCCGCCCCCGATCCGGATGACCTCCCAGACGATGGCCACCGCCCAGACCCCGCTGGCGAACGTCGAGAGCACCAGCGCGGTCGCCAGCCTGCGATAGGCCGCGAGCCGCAGGGGGGCCAGCGCCCGGCCCACGCCCCCACGAGGGGTCGGCTGGTGGTCGTCAGTCACGAGGCCCTTCCTGGTCGAGGTGGTCTCAGGTGCTCAGCGGTCGTCGCAGGTTCCGCGGTGGGGAGGTCGGGTCGCAACCCCCATCGCACTGTCTGCGCCATCGGACGTCACGCTAGTCCGGGTTGCGCGCGGGCGCATCCGGAAGGCGCCGTCTCTAGGCTGGCTCTCATGAACGAGTTGGTCCTCGTCGCCAACGCCCTTGACGGCACGCTGTCAACCCTGCGGTTGCACCGCGGCATACCGGACCGATTGACGGTGGTGGCGGTGACTCCCGGCCTGCCCGCGTGCGGCACCTTCGCCGTCGACCTGGCCGCCGGCCGGGTGTATGCCGCGAGCGCCAGTCCCGAGGGGGCCGCGGTCGTCACCTTGGCGCTCGACGTCGAGGCCGGCACCCTGCGCGAACTGACCTGCGCGCCGGTGCCGGCCAAGCAGACCTACCTCGCCCTGGCGCCGGACGGTCGCCACCTGCTCGGCGTGTCCTACGGCGCCGGTCGCGGCTGGGTGTGGCCGCTGTCGGAGGCGGGGGTCGTCGGGGCGGCGGTCGCTGAGTTTGCGTACCCGAATCTGCACTGCGTCGTCACCGATGGGTCGGTTGCGTATGCCGTGTCGCTCGGTGCCGATCTGGTCGCCCAGTTCGCGCTGGGTCCGGGCGGGTCGTTGACGCCCCTCGATCCCCCGACGGTGGGGGTGGCGGCCGGGTCGGGCCCACGGCACCTCGTCCTCGACGGTGCGCACGCCTACCTGAGCACCGAGTTCTCCGGGGAGGTGATCCATCTGCGCCGAGACCGCGACGGTCGGCTCGCACCGGTCGACACCCTCGTCGTCGCCCCCCTGGATCAGGGCTTGTCGCACAGCCGGATCGGCGCCGATCCGCGCAGCGAGCGGCTGTTCTGGGGGGCCGACGTACACCGGACCGGTGGGTTCGTGCTCACCTCGGAACGGACCAGTTCGACGATCGCGACGACTGCCCTCGGGCCCGGCGGGGTCCTGGACCGGGTCGTCGCACGCGTCGGCGCCCCCGAGCAACCGCGCGGGTTCGCCGTGAGCCGGGACGGCAGGCGCGTGGTGGCCGTTGGCGAACGATCGACGACGGCGGTGCTCTACCGGGTCGAGGACGACGGGGAACTCACGGCCATCGGCGAGGCTCCGGTCGGGCGAGGTGCGACCTGGGTCGAGATCCTCCCGGTCGGGTAGCGCCTCGGCCGCTGTCGGCGTCAGGCGGCGCGGCGGCGGGGTCGGCGCACGACGGGAGCGGGCGGCATACCGGAATCGTCGTTCCACGTATCGGTGCCCAACTCATCGAGCCGGCTCATCCAGGTGGCGGCCTCCCGATGGCGGCCCTGCTGGATGAGCGCGCGAACGAGCAGCCGCATCGTGGCGGCGTCCTTGGGCCGACGCGACAACACGGCCCGAGCGGCCTGCTCGGCGTCCCCGGCGTGCCCCATCCCGTAGTCGGCGCGGGCCCGGACCCGGTATGCCGCGAGGTCCTCTTTGGTGCGCGGCGCCCGTTGGGTGAGGGGCTCGACGAGGCGGCGGGACGCGGCATACCGTCCCTCGCGCAGGAATCGGTGGGCGAGGTCGAGGCGCTGGATGTCGTTCATGACGCCCACCAAAACGTCCCGACCCCACGGGATGTTCCCTGGTCGGGCCGTGGGGTCGGGGGGTGAAACCGCTCAGGCGCGCCCGAGGGCCTTGAGGGCCTTGAGCGAGGCGGCCATCACGTTGGCGTACGCCTGATCGGTGAGGCCCATGAACGGCCCGAACCGCAGCAGGTACTGGGTGGCCACCGACTGCACCTCGGTGTAGCGGTGAATGCCCTCCGCGCCCTGGCGCCGGCCCATGCCCGAGGACCGCATGCCGCCCATGGGAGCGTCGATGCTGGCGAAGGTCGCGCCGAAGGCCTCGTTGATGTTGACGGTGCCGCACTTGATCTGGTTGGCGATCCGGCGGGCCCGCGCCCCGTCCCGGGAGTAGACCGCGGCGTTGAGGCCGTAGTCGCCCTCGTTGGCCAACGCGACCGCTTCGGCCTCGGAGGCGAAGGGGTAGACGGAGATGACCGGGCCGAAGGTTTCCTCTTGGTGGACATCCATCTCGTCGTGGACACCCTCGAGGATCGTCGGCTCGTAGAAGTAGGGGCCGAGGTCCGGGCGAGTGGTGGCGCCGGTGAGGACCCGGGCGCCCTTGTCGACGGCGTCCTTGACGTGGTCGTCGACGATCTCCAGTTGTTCCTTGGAGATGAGCGAGCCCATGTCGACGCCCCAGTTGATGCCCGCCGAAATCCGCATCGCCTTGGTGCGGGCGACGAACTTCTCGACGAAGGCGTCGTAGACCGACTCGTCGACGTAGAGGCGCTCGGTCGACACGCAGAGTTGCCCGCCGTTGGAGAAGGCGGCGCGCACGGCACCCTCGGCGGCCCGGTCGAGGTCGGCGTCTTTGAGGACGATGATGGGGTTCTTGCCGCCCAACTCCAGCGAGCACCCGATGAGTTGCTCGGCGCACTGGCGGGCGATGACCTTGCCGGTCGCCGTCGACCCGGTGAAGCAGATGTAGTCGGCGTTCTCGATCATCGGGGTGCCGAGTTTGCGGCCTTCGCCGTAGACCATGAGCCACAGGCCCTTGGGGAATCCGGCTTCCTCGATGAGTTCGAGGCCGAGGAGCGCGGTCAGCGGGGTGTGGTGGTCCGGCTTGGACACCACGGCGTTGCCGGCGGCCAGCGCGGCGATGCCATCGGCCAGGGCCATCGTGAACGGGTAGTTCCACGGCGAGATGATGCCGACGACGCCCTTGGGGATGCGGTGTTCCTCGATCTGGGTGAGGATCGGCACGACCCCGCTCTTGCGCTTGGGCGCGAGGTGGCGCTCGAGGGTGCGGGCGTAGTAGCGCGCGGTGAGGGCGACGTGGAGCGGTTCGTCGAAGGCGTGGATGCGGGCCTTGCCGGTCTCCCAGCAGATGAGGTCGAGGATCTCCTCGCGCCGATCCATGATGAGGTCGTGCAGGTTGAGCAGGCACCGCTCACGCTCGGCGAAACTCGTCTGCGCCCACAATCCCGCCATATGCCGGGCGCGCGCGAAGGCCGCTTCGACGTCGTCGGTCGTGGACTTGGGCACCACCCCCAGGGGCCGCCCGGTCGCCGGCGAGCGCACCAGGGTGCTCTCGTCCGAGGAGGCGATGAGCCGGCGCGTGAGGCGCCGGACGAGGGTCTGGTCGAGCACGTAGCTCGCGTCGGGGTCGAACTCCGGATCACGGAGGGTGGCCGCGGACGGGCGGCCCTTGGGCTGCTGACTCGTCATACCCCCCACGGTAGGGGTTCAGCGCCCCGTTGCGGAGGGTTACGACCCGTAACCATGCTCACGCCCCGGAAACGCCCGACCCCCAACCCCGGCCCACTCACGCGTCAGCCCTATGTATGCCGGTTCTGGAGGGCGTGACCGGCGCGGTTCCTGCCGTTGACGCCAACCTCACGTGCGGAAGCGGAAGTCATGGTGGGGCGAAGTACGTTAGGGTCCCCTCAGAGACGTATCTGCGTGGCGTGGACCTCGGCCGGTCCACGAAGGAAGGACCAGTTGTGGGCACCCGGATCTCGACATCGGACCTGACATGGCTGCTGATGGACTCACCGAGCAACCTCATGCACGTTCACGGGCTAGTGACCTTCGGCGAGATGCCCGATTGGGAGCAGGTCAACAGCGCCGTCTTCGAACGGCTCGTGACGCGCTACCGGGTGCTCACCCAGCACCCGGTCCACAAGGGCCCGGTCGGCATCGGGCATTGGGAGTGGGAGGACGACACCGACTTCGACCTGCGGCGGCACCTCCGCCGCATCGAGTTGGCGGACTCCTCGCCCGAAACCCTGCACGCCCACCTGTCCTCGTATTTCTCAGTGCCCTTCGACCGGGACCACCCCCTGTGGGAGATGCAACTCCTCACCGGTCCCGCCGATGACCCGGACGCCCCGGCATACCTTTTCTCCCGGTTCCACCACGCCCTCGGCGACGGCATCCGCCTCGTCCAACTCATCATCGGTCTGTGTGACCCCGTCGACGGGGCGATCCCCCAGGTCGTCGGACGCCGCGGTGAGCACCACTCGACGTTGGAGACGGCCGTCATCGCCGGGCATCAGGCGGTCGCCGACACCGTCGACTACGTCAAGCACGCCCTCGATGCCGCCTCGGGCCTCGGTGGCAAACTCGTCGCCACCCTCAACCCGCTCAACCTGCCCCACACGCTGGAGAGCGTCGTCGACCTGGTCCGCCATCCGGTGAAGATCACCGACGCCCTGACCTCGGTGGCCTCCGACAACAACGAGTGGACCAACTCGGTGCGCGAAGTGAGCCGGGTTCTCCTCACCGAGCGCGCCGAGACCGGGCTGTGGCACGGGCACGCGAGCGGCGATAAGGCCATCGACTGGCTCTCGGACATCTCCTTCGACGACGTACGCGCCGTCGCCCGCCACTACGACGGGACCATCAACGACACCCTCATGTCCGTCGTCTCCCTGGCGCTCACGGCATACCTCGTCGAGCGCGGCATCCGGGAGGTGCACGACCTCGGGTGGCTCATGCCCGTCTCGTTGCAGCCGGTCGACCCGGGGTTGCCGGCGACGCTGGGCAACTACTTCTCCGTCGTGCTCTTTTCCATGCCGCTGGGCATCGAGGATCCGGGCGACCTCATCGCCGAAACCCACCGGCGCACCGAGCGCATCAAGCACAGCATCGAGCCGGTCGTGACGTTCGGGGTGCAGCGCGCGATCGCCGAGTCCCCCGGCCCGGTGGCCAAGGCCGCTACCGGGTTCTTCGCCGGCAAGACCATCGGGCAGTTGACCAACGTGCCCGGGCCGCGGACCCAGATGGCCCTGGTCGGCGCCCCGGTCCGCTCGATGCTCGGCTGGGTCCCCATGCAGGGCGACCAGCCGCTCGGAGTCTGCCTGTTCTCCTACAACGGCACGATCAACATCGGCGTGGCCGCCGACACCGCCCTCATCCCCGACGTGGGACGGTTGACCAGCCTGCTCCGCACCCACATCGACGACCTCGTCGCAACTGTGGAAGCCGAGATTGCCGCCGAGGGGGAGGACGACCCTGGCCCGGAGGGGAAGGACTCCGAGGGGGCAAATGTTGACATCGAAACGATGGACACGGCATACGCCCTGTCCATTGACCCCCAGACCGAGACCGCTGACCCCGCTGACCCCGAGCCCAGGTGATCCGCATGGCTGCCAAGAAGCGCCCCCACGTTGTTGTCAACATCAGTTTCCATGACGACGACTGGGACCACGACGAGACCGTGACTTTCCTCGGCCGCACCTTCCGGCTGATCCGGCAAGGGACGAGCGGGGATGCCGAGTCGGCCGAGGACCTGGTGTGGCGGTGGTCGCTCAAGGCGGACGCCATCGCCGTGACCGGCATGCGCGAGGCGCAGGCGGCCGGGGTCTATGACGGCGACGAGAGCGCGTTCGACGACGTCAAGGGCACGACGAAGCGGGTGCCGATCACGACCGGACGGATGCTCGCCGACGTCCTCCAGGAGTGGGCGATCCGGCACGTCAACAACGAGATGCCCGGCTACTTCATGAACGCCCGCACCCTCGTGCTCGGCGGCGGGGCCCAGCAGCGCACGGTCAAGGTGCTGCGCGAGTTCACCGAGAACATCGAGTTCGTCGACCCGTTCCTCGCGTTGGACGTGCCCGAGACCTTGAGCCACAACCCCGTGCTGGCCAAGGCGGCCGAGTTGGGGCTGTTCACGTTCCGGCATCTGCCGCAGGGCATGCAGACCCCGGTCGAGGTGACCGGTGAGGTCATCAGCCATGCCCTGGCGCGGCGGGCCGCCCGTGACGCCGACATCATCGTCGCCGCCTACGACGAGTTGGACGGTTTCGGCCTGGAGGACCTGGCCGGCAAGGCCCTCATCACCAACGCCATCTCGCCCGAGCGCCTCGAGGATCTCGCCGCGCGCGGGGTCGACCTCGTCATCGACGCGACCCCGCAGCCGTTCGACTTCACCATCGTGAGCGGCACCCTGGAGGCGATGATGCGCGCCCTGGCCAAGGACGGACGCCGCCTCACCCACGACGACCTGCTGCTCGACATCACCGAGGCCGGGCTGGAGCCGCGGTTGCTGCGCCCCAACGGGGACCGCCGCAAGAGCCGGTTCGCCTTCGTCATCCACCCGTTGTCGCGGGGCTACTTCAGCAAGGTCGAACCGCTGAGCACGCTGAGCAAGGTGCCGGGCATGGGCACCGTGGTCGAGAAGGCGATGGCCTATGCCCCGCCGTTCGTCTACAGCCACGTCACCGGGGTGAAATCCCCAACCGGTGCCGAGGCCGAGGGCTGGCTCATCACCGTGGGCGGCACCCCCAAGGAGATGCTCTCGCACAGCCCGGAGTTCACCTACAGCCGCCTGCTCGACGCCTCCGAGATTGCCCGCAAACTGGGTGCCCAGGTCATGGGGTTGGGGGCGTTCACCAAGGTCGTCGGCGACGCCGGGGTGACGGTGGCCCGCAAGAGCCGGATCCCGATCACGACCGGCAACTCCTACAGCGCGTCCGGTGCCCTCTGGGCCGGCCACGACGCGGTCAAGCGGCTCGGTATTTCACAGGTCGACGACGACGGCCAGATCCGCGGCAAGGCCATGGTCGTCGGCGCGACCGGCGCCATCGGGTCGGTGTGCGCCCGGCTGTTGGCGTTGGCGTGTGACGAGTTGTGGCTCGTCTCTCCCGAGACGGCCAAGTTGCTCGCCCTCAAGCAGGACATCGAGAACGAGAACCCCCGTGCGGTGTTGCACGTCGCGGCCCGGGCCGGCAAGCAACTCGCCGACATGGACTTCATCGTCACCGCGACCTCGGCCGCCGGTCAGAAGGTCCTCGACATCATGTCCGTCAAGCCCGGATGCGTCATCACCGACGTCGCCCGCCCGCTCGACCTGTCCGCCGAAGACGTCGCCAAACGCCCGGACGTGCTCGTCATCGAATCCGGGGAGATCGAGCTCCCCGGGACGGTCAAGATGCGCGACATCGGGCTGCCCAAGGGCGTGGCCTATGCCTGCCTCGCAGAGACGATCGTGTTGGCCCTGGAGGGCCGCTACGAAACGTTCACCGTCGGCCGCAACATCGAGTGGGAGAAGGTCAAGGAGATCTACCGCCTCGGCCTCAAGCACGGCATGAAACTCGCCGCCATCTCCGGCGTCAACGGTGTCTACACCGACGCCGACCTGGCCCGGGTTCGCAAGGCCGCGCTCGCCGCGCGTGAGGCGACCGCCGAAAAGGCCGGGTCCGCCGCATCCTGACCGACCTCCCCCAGCCCGAGTTCGACGCGCCCGCGCCGTCACCTCCGGACGCGCATCGATGGAGCGAGACTCGCCGTCGAGCCAACCCGCCAACGGCAAGTCTCGCTCCTTCGATGCCCTCCGGAAGGCTCACCCACACCCCCCTCTCTGGGTATGCCGCGCAGCGGGCGCCCGCACCCGTGGGGCACCCGCGTGAGCCTCGCCTCTAAGGCGAGCCCACGGCATACGGACCTGAGAGGATGAGCGAAACGTTCGCGCCCGCCTCCGCCGCGGGGCGCGACCCCGCCTCCTTGGAAGGACAATCATGAAATCGGTCATGGGCAAGACGGTGCTGATCACGGGTGCCGCGATGGGCATGGGCCGGCTCTTCGCCGAGCGGGCCATCGCCGAGCGAGCCGCCGCCGTCATCCTCTGGGACGTCGCAGCGGAGGCGCTGGCGGCGACCACCAAGGAGTTGGGCAAGGGCGATGTCGAGGTGACCTCCGATGTCGTCGACGTGCGCAGCCTCGAGGCGATCCGCGCCGCTGGCGAGCGGGTGCGCGGCGACCACGGCGACGTCGAAGTCCTCTTCAACAACGCGGGCGTAGTGCGCGGCAACCGCTACTTCTGGGAGACCGACCCGGAGCGCGACACCGAGTTCACCGTCGCCGTCAACACGCTGGCGCCGATGTTCGTCGCGCACGAGTTCCTCCCGGGCATGGTCGACAGCCGCAGCGAATGCCGCCTGGTCAACCTCGCCTCGGCCGCCGGGTTCACCGCGAACCCGCGGATGGCCGCGTATGCCGGGTCGAAGTGGGCCGTCATCGGCTGGTCGGACTCGGTGCGCCTGGAGTTGGCCCAGGCCGACGCCAAGCACGTCAAGGTGACGACGGTGTGCCCCTACTACGTCAAGACGGGCATGTTCGACGGTGCCAAGTCGGCGCCCTTGCTGCCGTTGCTCGAGCCGCAGGATGTCGTCGACGAATCGTGGAAGGGCATGCTGAACGGGGACGCGTTCGTGGTGATGCCCAAGACCGTGGTCCTCTCGGAGATGATGAAGGGCTTCATCCCCACCGACATCAAGGACTTCATCGCCGACCGGATCATCGGGGTCTACCACACGATGGAGGACTTCAAGGGCCGCGCCGAGCAGCAGGCGTAGCGCACCGCTTCCCGCCGAGGTGGGCGTATGCCGCGCGGCGCCGCGCCGTCAACAACCCACCTATTGGTCGAATGTTGACATCGGCGAGCGCGACAACCGCGTCACCCCGGTCACCCCTGCCGGCTGCTCGATCCGTCAACAACCCACCTATTGGTCGAATGTTGACATCGGCGAGCGCGGCAACCGCGTCACCCCGGTCACCCCGGTCGGCTGCTCGATCCGTCAACAACCCACCTATTGGTCGAATGTTGACGGATAGGAGCAGCCGGGCGGGGGTGGGGTGCCGGGGCGCATGCGACCCGTAGGGTTCCCCTCATGGCACCCGCCCGCCGCACCCGGCCCACTCCCGCCACGGCGACCGCCTCGTCGGCCTCGCCGACCAGCCCGCCCGCACACCCCGCGGACTCGCACGACCTGATCCGGGTCCACGGAGCCCGGGAGAACAACCTCAAGGGCGTCAACGTCGACATCCCCAAACGCCGGCTCACGGTGTTCACCGGGGTGTCGGGCTCGGGGAAGAGTTCGCTCGTCTTCGGGACCATCGCGGCGGAGTCCCAACGGCTCATCAACGAGACCTACAGCGCCTTCCTCCAGGTCTTCATGCCCAACCAGACCCGGCCCGAGGTGGACATCCTCGACGGGCTGACGACGGCGATCATCGTCGACCAGGAACGGATGGGCGCCAACCCCCGCTCGACCGTGGGCACCGCGACCGACGCCAACGCGATGCTCCGCATCCTCTTCAGTCGGCTCGGTCAGCCCCACCTCGGCCCGCCGAGCGCGTTCTCCTTCAACACGGCGACCGCTCGTGGCGCGGGTGCCGTGACCGTCGACCGGGGCGACCGGACGCGGGCGGTCAAGGCGAGTTTCGAGCGCCTCGGCGGGATGTGCGCGCACTGCGAGGGCATGGGCAGGGTGAGTGATTTCGACCTCACCGAGCTCTACGACGCGAGCAAGTCGCTCGCCGAAGGGGCCCTCCGGGTCCCGGGCTACTCGATGGAGGGCTGGTACGGCCGCATCTTTGGCGGCTCCGGCTTCTTCGACATGAACAAGCCGATCACGCGCTACACCAAGCGCGAACTCCACGACCTGCTCTACAAGGAACCCACCAAGATCAAGGTCGACGGCATCAACCTCACCTACGAGGGCCTCATCCCCAAGCTCCAGAAGTCGATGCTGAGCAAGGACCGCGAGGCGATGCAACCGCACGTGCGGGCCTTCGTCGACCGGGTCATCAACTTCGCGATCTGCCCCGAGTGTGACGGCACCCGGCTCACCGCCGCCGCTCGCTCCTCGACCATTGGCGGGGTGAGCATCGCCGACGCCTGCGCGATGCAGATCACCGACCTCGCCGCCTGGGTTGCCGCCCTCGACGAGCCGTCGGTTGCCCCGCTGCTGGCGGCGCTGCGGCATACCCTCGATTCGTTCGTCGAGATCGGGCTGGGCTACCTCAGTCTCGACCGGCCCGCGGGCACGCTCTCCGGCGGGGAAGCCCAGCGCACCAAGATGATTCGCCACCTCGGCTCGGCCCTCACCGACGTCACCTACGTCTTCGACGAGCCCACGATCGGGCTACACCCCCACGACATCGCCCGGATGAACAGCCTGCTGCTCCAATTGCGCGACAAGGGCAACACCGTCCTCGTGGTCGAGCACAAGCCGGAGTCGATCGCCATCGCCGACCATGTCGTCGATCTCGGCCCGGGGGCGGGTGCGGCCGGCGGTGAGGTCGTGTTCGAGGGCACGGTCGAGGGGCTGCGGGCGAGCGATACGGTGACCGGTCGCCACCTCGACGATCGCGTCCGTGTCAAGGACGAGGTGCGTATGCCGTCCGCCCACCTTCCGGTGCGCGGCGCCGCGACAAACAACCTGCGCGACGTCGACGTCGACATCCCGCTCGGGGTGCTCGTGGTCGTCACCGGGGTGGCCGGGTCGGGGAAGAGTTCGCTCGTCCACGGGTCGGTGGCGCGACACGAGGGGGTCGTCGTCATTGACCAGGGCGCGATCAAGGGGTCGCGGCGCAGCAACCCGGCGACCTACACCGGCCTGCTCGACTCGATCCGCAAGGCCTTTGCGAAAGCCAACGGGGTCAAACCGGCGCTGTTCAGCGCGAACTCCGAGGGCGGCTGCCCGGGGTGTAACGGCGCGGGTCTGGTCTACACCGACCTGGGGATGATGGCGACGGTTGCGAGCGTCTGCGAGGAGTGTGAGGGCAAGCGGTTCCAGGCGGAGGTGCTCGACTACCACTTCGGTGGACGCAACATCAGCGAGGTCCACGAGATGTCGGTGCTCGAGGCGCTTGACTTCTTCGGGGAGGGCGAGGCGAAAGTCCCGGCGGCGCGCACCATCCTCGCCCGGCTCGCCGACGTGGGCCTGGGCTATCTCACGCTGGGACAGCCATTGACGACCCTCTCGGGCGGGGAACGCCAACGGCTCAAACTCGCCTCCCGGATGGGGGAGAAGGCCGCCATCTACGTCCTCGACGAACCGACGACCGGGTTGCACCTCGCCGATGTCGAGCAGTTGCTCGCCCTGCTCGATCGGCTTGTCGACGCGGGCACCTCGGTCATCGTCATTGAGCACCACCAAGCCGTGATGGCCCACGCCGACTGGATCATCGATCTCGGTCCCGGTGCCGGTCACGACGGGGGCCGGGTCGTTTTCGAGGGCACCCCGGCCGACCTCGTCGCTGCCGCGTCGACCCTCACCGGCGAACACTTGGCCCAGTACGTCGGGGCCTGAGGCGCCCGCGGCCCGCCAGCGCCAGATCGCCTCGCTGGCGGGTATGCCGTGCCGAACGGGTATGCCGTGCCGACCAATGATTCGGGGTGGGGGTCACGCTGGCGCGTGACCCCCACCCCCGAATCAGGTGTCATCCCGCAGATCGCTAGCCGCGACGGCGAGCGGCGATCACCCGGGCACCCAGGCCCAGCAGGACCATCGCCAGCCCGGCCCCGCCCAGCACGGCCAGGGCGGTGCCGTTGGCACCGGTGTAGGCCAGGGTCGCCGTTGTCTTCGCCGGGGGAGGTGCCGTCGGCACGGTCGTGCCGGTGCCCGAAGCGCTGCTCGACGTGGGTGTGGGAGTGGGGCTGGGGCTGGGGCTCGGTTTCGGCTGGTCCGATGTCCCACCGGAGTCAGCGCAGAACTGCATGATGCTGTCGCTCCCCGGGAAGTCCCAGTTTCCGTCTCCGATGAGCCGAATGTCGCTCTCTCCGGGAGGTCCGGGGGTATAAAGAACGATGTCTAGGCCCTTGATCAGCGGGCTGACGTTTGCCTTCAACACGTGATAGACGGTCTTTTCCGTCTCGGTGTTCGAGAGCGTGAAGGGGTAGGAACCCATGAGGTGCTTGTCGTCCCACACCTTGACGATGTAGGGCTGGCCCGGAGTCAGGTCGTACGAGCGAATGATGAGGGTGCAGACGTTACGGCTGATGTCCATCTTGGGCGTGGCCGGCGGCTGGTCCAAGGCACCATTCGACGCCGCGCAGTACTGCATGACCTTGTCGCTCCCCGGGAAATCCCAGGGGTCCAGGGAGGTCACGTCGGGCCCGTCGGCAAACCTCAGATATAGGCCCAGGCCAGGGAAAAGACTTCCCACATTCTTCTTGATGACGTGCGTGACGGTGCCAGAGGAGTTCGGAGGGTTGACGGTGAAGGGGTAGGACCCGACATTTACCTTGTCGTCCCAAACATCCATCACGTAACTTCCCGGCACCAAGCCGGTCATCGTGATAGTCACGGTGCAGACCGACCGGGTGGCGGTGATCGTCGGTTCCTCGGTGTCGGTTGGCGCCGACGGAGCCTTGCCGACCGGCGCCGCTGGTGCGGGCTTGGCGGGACTGCCCGTCGCCGGGGCGGCGGGTGCGGATGGCGAGGCACTGGGGGTGGCTGCCGGCCCGCTCTGGCTCGCACCGGCGGATGCCGCATCACCGCTCGCAGCCGGCGGGTCATTCACCGGGGCGGGTGAGGGGGAAGGACTCGCTGCCTTGGCGACCGGGTCAGCGGCCGACGGCGACGGTGAGGCGGAGGGCGACCCTGCCACCGAACCGCCGAGCACGGCCTGCGTCGTCGACGGTGGCGGACTCTCCTCGGCCCGCGTGGTCCCCGCGTTGAGTCCCACGACCAGCACCGCGGCCGCGCCGGCATACAGGAATGAGCGAATCCTCATCGATAAAAGCACCCCTCCGAGTGTGCGGGAATTAGTTGACTCTTTCTCAACCTACTCTCCCCCAAGAACGCAAGCAAGGATGGCGGGTGATTGAACGTGAACGTAGATAAAGCCCCAAGAGATTAGATTACTTCGTCTAGCGTTAGATATCGCGGTCGGCTATTAGATAATGACCATCGCGGGGCGTGGCGCCGGTGCCTCGCCCGACGACCGCCCGCCAGGCCGCTCGACCTTGCCGGCGTCGGCGTCGTCCCCCGCCCCCGAGACCGCGGGGCGTTACCCTGGGCAGCACCCCCGCACCACCCCGCGAAAGGTCGTCAGTGCTCGTCATTCACGGTTTCTGGGCTAGCGACCGGACCGTTCGGCTGTGGGGCGAGGACGCGACGCGCCCCGTCACCAGCCGCAGCCAGGCCTACAAGAGCGCCCGTCCTCATCCGTTCGCGGCCAGCGCCCACGCCCTGGCCGACCTCTGGGCCGCCATCAGGGCCGCCACCGACGACCACTCGACCGATCCCTCGGAGCCAACCGACGCCGACCCAACGGCCCACGGGACGAGCAGTCCCCGCACCTCACCCTCGGGGGCCATCCCCCATCCAGCGCCTGCGCTGGGCGAGGCGACGCTGCGGCTGCCGTCCCTGGCCAAATCACCTCTCGACTCCCCCGAAGTCGTCCGAGTCACCCCGCGCCCGCCGGCCCAGACCGACCCGCTCCTCCTCGCCTGGCGGGTGCCGACGCTCGCCTTGTCCCCGGCCCGCGCGTTCGCCTGGCTCACCGCCCTCGGCGAGCAGCGCGGCATACCGGCGGGCGTTGACGTCCGGTTCGGCGCGTCCGTGGCACACCTGGCGGCCATCGCGGCGCTCGCCGTCGACCTCGCCGAGCGCCGCAAGGTCCTGCCCACGGTGGCCGTCGCCGACGGTATGCCGTCCGCTCGCTGGCGCCCGGTGCTCCAGGGGCGCGACGTGGTCGCCATCGGGGACCTGGTGTCAGCCTTGCCGCCCGTAGGGCGAGCGGTGCCCGGCCACGAGGTCGGCGCCGATATCGTCACGGCTGCGCTCGCGGCGTTCACCGATGCGGCGGTGCGGCTCCGGCTCGGCGACCTGTCGATGGTGCCACCGCGGCGCGGACGACGGCCACAACGACTGCCCGCGGTTGAAGCCTGGCTGGCGGCGCTGACCGGGGCGACCGCGCAGTTCGAGGCCGACCCGCGCGAAGTGGAGACTTTGCGCCGGGCGCTCCACGAGTGGGACGAGTTCGGCACCGGGGTCGTCGGACCAGCCCGAGCCACCTTCCGGCTCAGCGAGATTGAACCCGACCCCGATGGCCGGCTCGCGAGCGTCGACGCGGCAGTCCCTGCCTTCTCGGTGGCCACCGGCGAACCCGCGTATGCCGCGCCGCCCGACGAGGTCCCCGTGCCGGATCGGTGGCGGGTCGAGTTCTTGCTGCAATCCACTCTCGATCCGAGCCTGCTCGTGCCGGCAGCGCAGGCCTGGGCCGACGACGGCAGCCTCGACCGCTGGCTGCATCGGCCCCAGGAGTTGCTCCTTCGTGAACTCGGGCGGGCCAGCCGGGTCTACCCGGAGTTGGCGCCGGCGCTGCGGACCGCGACGCCCGAGGGGCTCGACCTCGACACCGAGGGCGCCTTCCGGTTCCTGTCCGTGGCCGCACCGGCACTCGACGAGGCGGGGTTCGCGGTGCTGCTCCCCTCCTGGTGGGACCAGCGCAAGCGGCTAGGGCTCAAGGCGTCGGCCGCGACGCCAGCGGACCAACCGGTGACCGGTGGGGCCTTCGGGCGCGACCAGCTCGTCGCCTTCCGGTGGGATCTGGCGGTCGGGGATGACACCTTGAGTGAGGCCGAGATCACCGCCCTCGTCGAGGCCAAAGCGCCGCTGGTGCGGTTGCGGGGGCAGTGGGTCGCGGTGAGCGCCGATCACCTGCGCCGGGGCTTGGAGTTCCTCACCCACCAGCCGCCCGGCACCCGGACCACCGCCGAGGTGCTGGCGCTGGCCGCGCGCCACCCCGACGACATCGAGGCCCCGCTACCCATCACCGGGGTGGTCGCCGACGGGTGGCTCGGGGACCTGCTCGCCGGGACGGCGGGCGCCGCGGAAAGCCGGTTCGCGCCGGTCGAGCCGCCCGCGTCGTTCGCGGCGACGTTGCGGCCCTACCAGGGACGTGGGCTGTCGTGGCTGTCCTACCTGTCGCGGCTCGGGCTCGGGGCCTGCCTGGCCGACGACATGGGGTTGGGCAAGACGGTGCAGTTGCTGGCCCTGGAGTCCGCGGAGCGGTCCGAACCCACGGCCGCCGACAGCACGGTGAACACCGGCCCGGCCGCGGGCAGCACGTCCCCGGGGGGCACCGATGCGGTGGCCACGAGCGTGGGTCCGACGCTGCTGTTCTGCCCGATGTCGCTCGTCGGCAACTGGGAACGCGAAGCCGCCCGGTTTGCCCCTGACCTGCGCGTTCACGCCCACCACGGGCGCGACCGGCTCCACGGCGACGCACTCCGGGACCAACTCGCCGCGACCGATCTCGTGGTGACCACCTACGCGACTGGCACCCGCGACATCGACGAGCTCGCGGCATACGACTGGCATCGGGTCGTCCTCGACGAAGCCCAAGCCATCAAGAACAGCCTCTCGCGCGCCGCAAAGGCGACCCGACGGTTGCGCGCGGCGCACCGGATCGCGCTCACGGGCACCCCGGTGGAGAACCGGCTCTCCGAACTGTGGTCGATCATGGACTTCCTCAACCCGGGGTTGCTCGGCAGCGGGCAGTCGTTCCGCACCCGGTATGCCGTGCCCGTCGAGCGGCACGGGTCCACGGAGGCGGCGGAGCGGCTGCGGCGGGTGACCCGGCCCTACATTCTGCGGCGCCTCAAGACCGATCCGACGATCATCGACGACCTGCCGGAGAAGATCGAGATCACCGAGTACTGCCGGCTCACCGTCGAGCAGGCCTCCCTCTACCAGTCGGTCGTCGACGACATGATGGAGCGGATCGAGGGCTCCGACGGCATCGAGCGGCGGGGCAACGTTCTCGCGGCGATGGCCAAACTCAAGCAGGTGTGCAACCACCCGGCGCAGCTCCTCCACGACAAGTCGCCGGTGGGGACCCGCTCGGGCAAGGTCATCCGCCTCGAGGAACTCCTCGAGGAGATCATCGCCGAGGGGGATCGGGTGCTGTGTTTCACCCAGTTCACCGAGTTCGCCGAGATGTTGTTGCCCCACCTGGCGGCCCGGTTCGACACCGACATCGCCTATTTGCACGGCGGGGTGCCCAAGAAGCGGCGCGACGAGATGGTGGCGCGGTTCCAGGCCGGGGACGGGCCACCGATCTTCATGCTCTCCCTCAAGGCGGGCGGCACCGGGCTCAACCTCACCGCGGCCAATCACGTGATCCACCTCGACCGGTGGTGGAATCCGGCCGTCGAGAATCAGGCGACCGACCGGGCCTTCCGGATCGGGCAGAAGCGCAGCGTCCAGGTCCGCAAGTTCGTCTGCACGGGCACCCTGGAGGAGCGGATCGACACGATGATCCAGGACAAACTGGCCCTGGCCAACCTCGTCGTCGGGGACGGCGAGGGCTGGCTCACCGAACTGTCCACGCGCGAGTTGCGCGACCTGTTCGCGCTCTCGGCCACTGCGATCGGCGAGGAGGGTATCGGTGAATAGGTACGATCCGCGGTTCTTCCCGGCGTCCAAGCCGCGCCCCGTCGACGGTGGCTTGGTGGCCCGCAGCAAGCGCGGCGCGATGACGCAGCAGTGGTGGTCGCGCCGGTTCGTCGCGGTCCTCGAAGGGATGGGCATGGGCAACCGGCTCCAGCGGGGCCGCACGTATGCCCGTAAGGGCCAGGTCATGTCGATGGACGTCGGCCCGGGGCTCGTCACCGCGGCGGTTCAGGGCAGCCGGGCCCGGCCGTACCGGGTGCGAATCGGAGTGACGGCCTTCGGCAAGGCCGACTGGGCCCTTGTCGAGCGTGAGTTGGCCGGCAGCGCCTGGTATGCCGCGAAGCTCCTCGCCGGTGAGATGCCCGAGGACATTGAGGACGTGTTCGCTCGGTTCGAGTTGTCCCTGTTCCCGCGCAGCGCCCGCGATGTCACCCTCGATTGCTCATGCCCTGACTGGGAGGTGCCCTGCAAACACCTCGCGGCGACCTTCTACCTGCTCGCCGAGTCCTTCGATGACGACCCGTTCCGGATTCTGGCGTGGCGCGGCCGGCGGCGTGAGGACCTGCTCGACAACCTCCAGGCGGCCCGCGCCGAGCGGCCCGCAGGGACGTTGGCGGGCGGCGAAGGTCCGGTCAGTATGCCGCTCGAGGAGTGCCTCGACCGGTTCTACGTATCCGCGCCGCGGGGCGGGGCAGCCGGGGTTGGGACGGGCGGGGCAGCCGGCGCCACGGGTGTGCCGGCTCTTTCTGGCGCGGTCGCGACTCCGGGCTCCGCTGCCGGTCGGCGCCCCTCGACACAGCGCACCCCGGCGCAGCGCCCTGCGGCGAGCGCGCTCGATCAGGCGCCGCCGCTGGGGCTGACCCTGCGCGGCCACGCGGTCACCGACCTCCTGCGCGCGGCATACACCACCGACTGACCGGAGTCCGGGGCCGGAGTTCGCGAGGTGTGCGCCCTGCCCGCCATTTCGTTCCCCGACGGGCAATCGGGCCGCTTGCTAGGCTGCGCGCCAAGGAGGGAGCCATGACTCAACCACCCACGTCAGAGGTGCCGGGTCCATTCGGCGTGCCGACTCCGACGCGGCCGCCCTACCCCGCGCCGGCAGGGCCGCCGGGTTCGTATGCCGTCCCCGCGCCGCCCGGCGCACCTGACGCGCCCCCTCCGCTCACGCCGCCCGGCGCACCCCCTCCGCTCACGCCGCCCGGCGCACCCCCTCCGCTCACGCCGCCCGGCGCACCTGACGCGCCCCCTCCGCTCACGCCGCCCGGCGGACCCGCCGCCTCCCCTCCGCCTGTCCCATCGGGACCGGCGACCGCCGGCTACCCTCAGCCACCGAGTGGGCCGGTGGCGACGCGACCGGCCGTTCCTGGTCCACCGATTGGAACGCAGGTTCCCCCGTCGCCCGGTTCCCCACCCACGGGGCGCGGGGCCGGATTCTGGGTGCTCATGGGGTGCCTCGGGGTGTTCATTGTGGGCCTGCTCATTGTCGGCGTCGTGGTCGTCGCTGCACGGCTGGGTGCCAGCACACCGTCGGCGAGCGGATCGACCGGGGCATCTCTTAGGGCGTCTGCCGTCCCCTCGGTACAGACAGGCGCGAGCGCAACAAGCGATTGTTGGACCGCCGCGCTCCCCGAGGGTTACCAGGCCAAGATCGACCACTGCAAAGCCACCATCAATATCCCCAGCGGAGATAGCCTCACCGCCGTTTATGTCTTTCCATTCTCCGGGACACCGGCAGAGAATGAGAGCGTCATTCGCAAGGAGTTTCCGTCGCTGAAAAAGACGGGCGAGGTGGCCATCGACGGGCAACGGGCAATCCGCTACCGGGCAACCCGCGACACTCTCGACAGTGATTTCTTCCTGGTTCCTGCCCCCAAGACGTACCGCGTGGACGGGGGCCACCCGGTGACGGGTTTCCTGGTCACGGGCTACGCCTACAACAAGGATCTCGCCGCAACCGTGGAGACGGTGGCGACGACCCGGCGGTTCCGCTGAGCAGCGGGGCGCACGTGAGCCACGCTTCGATCATTGAGGGCGACCGCCGGCTGCCGGCGGGCTACGGCCATCCGCACGCCTCGGAGGAGGCCAGGGTCCTCGCCCAGGCCGGGCTGATCCTGCGGGTGCAGGTCGGGTCCGGTGTCCATGGCACCGCCCTTGCCGGTGCGGACGACCGTGACGAGATGGGCATTTGTCTCGAACCTCCCGAGTTCGTCACCGGCTTGGCACGGGTGCCGCGGGGGATCAACGGCACCAGTGAGGTCGAGTTCGAACAGTTCCAACGGCATACGGCCTGGGATCGGCCCGGGGGGATTGCCAACCGGTCGGGCGCCGGGGACCTCGACATCGTCGTGTATGCCGCGCGCAAATGGTGCCGCTTGGCCCTCGCCGGCAACCCGACGGTGCTGCTCGCGCTCTTCGTGCCCGACGAAGAGGTGGTGTATCGCGACCGCTGTGGCGCCGAATTGGTTGACAACGCGCACCGGTTCGTGTCGCGGTTGGCGGCGGATCGTTTCTTGGGATACCTCGAGTCGCAACGAGCGGGGATGGTCGGCGCGTCCGGGACCCGGACCAACCGGCCCGAACTTGTCGCCGCCCACGGGTATGACACGAAGTTCGCCATGCACGCGCTGCGCCTGGGCCTCCAGGGCATCGAGTTGTTGACGACCGGGCGCATCACGCTCCCCGTGCCCGAACCGGACCGGGCCTATCTGCGTGCGGTGCGCCGCGGCGAGGTTACTCTGGCCGATGTTCTGGCCCGCTGCGACGCCGCCGAGGCGCGGTTGCGTGCGCTCCAGACCAGCGCCGACGTGCCCGACCAGCCCGACCGGGCGTGGGTCGATAGTTGGCTGCACCGCGCCCACCTTGCCTACTGGGAGTCGCTGCGCTGACGGCCGCGCGCCCGGATTCAAATCACCGTCCGGAGCACCAGCGGCGACACCTCCACAGTGACCTGCTGCCCCCAGCCCAACAGAAGCCGATCGCTTTCCATCCCATCCCCGAAGGCGACCAGTTGCTCGGACTCACTCGTCAGGGCAAGCCCGGACTCACCGTCGAGCCGCCCCGCCACCAGGGTCGTCCGGGTAGAGCGCGACGGCCACGCCTCCCGGACGAACCACGACAGGGCTCGCTCGTCAGGATGGGGGAGAGGCAGATGGGGAGCGAGCACTCGGCCAATCGACGCGCACCAGCCGGTTGCGCCCGTCCCGGTGCCAATCAGGATCCCCGACGACGACTGCCGCTCCCTCGCACCGTCGGCAGCCAGAACGTACCTCGCCGACTGGTGCCCCTCGTGCCCGACATAGATTTCGTTGAGCGCGTCCAGGCGTTGCCCGTCGTCGGTGGTGACCTGTGCCATGGTCCGATGGACATACGCGGCTCGACCGGCGACCACATCCGCGAGCAGATCGGGTACGGCCTGCGGCTGATGCGGCACCAGGACGCCTGCGTTGCGCGCCGGGAGCGGGTCGACGCCGATGACCGGCTGGCCCTGGAGATACTTCGCCACGTTGGCGACCAAACCGTCTTGGCCCAAAATCACGACCACGTCCGCCGGCTCGAACACGAACCGGGCGAGTTCGGCGCGCTTCACCGTGGCAGACCGCCACTCGATCGGCACAGCCGCCCGGACCACCTCGAGCGCGGCCGCAGTCCGGGCGTGCCGGTCGAGGACTTCCACCACATCCTGGCCACGCGAACGCAGGAAGAAGTCGACCTGGCCCCGAGTGCCATGACGGGCAAGCAACTCGTCGTATTCGGTCGGGCGAATCACTACCACCACGCGCGGAGTGGTCATGGTCTACGCCGCGTTCTCAGAGGTGAGTTTGGCCAGCAGCCCCTGCACGAGATCGGGGGTAACGACGAGGTGGTCGATGGCGGGAAGATGCTCGGCCGCCTCGCGGACCGCCAGGGCCAGTAGCAGTTCCCGAGGCACGTTGGCGTATGCCGCGATCCGCGCCTGCTCGTTGTCGGCTGCGGCTTGACCTATCACCCGGTCGGCCTCGGCACGGGCTGCGGCAAGCGTTCGCTGGCGAGTCGCGTCCGATTCGGTGGCGACCGCGGCGACCTCCGCCTCCTGTTCGGCCTGGCGCCGCGAGTTGGCGCCCTGTTGGGCGATGAGTTGCTCCCGGCGCCGGGCCAGTTCGATCTCGTTGCTGAGTTCGTTTTCGCCGATGGCCGCCTCCCGTTCGACGGCGAGCGCGCGCCGTTCGAAGGTGGCCTTGTCGGCTTCTTGCTGGATGGCTTCGCGGGCCGGGGTCTGCAGGGCGCGCTCGACGTCGGGCTCCGGGCGGGGCAGGCCGACCCGGACAGTGACGGCCTGCAAACCGAGGGCGCCGAGACTGGGCTGGTTCCCCAGGACCCGCAGGATCGTCGCACCGAGGTGGCCAAGGTCGGCGGTCAGGACGGGCATGAGCTCCTGACCAGCAAGCGCGGTGGCGACCGCTTCGGCGGTTGCCGCGTGGATGGCGGAACCGAGGGCCTCGAGCGGAGCCTGCTCCCAGGCTCCCGAGCGGACATCGACGGAGCAGTCGACCCGAGTCACCGTGACGCCGGGATCCTCGACCCGATAGACCACCGTGACGGGCACCGCGACATGGTGAAGATCCGCCGTTCGGATCTCCACGAGGGCCATGTGCTCGCGATCGTCGATCGGTACCTCACTGATGGCCGATGTCAGCGGCCGGAACCAAAACGCCTCACCCACCCCCGTATGCCGTGGCGCTCCGTTCACGAGGTGGCGGACATAGGTCGTCGGGGTACTGCGCAAGTGGCGAACGAGGGGGTAGCGGGTGATGGCGGCCATGATGGCGCTCCTTTCTTTCTCGTCGTCTTGACGATAACCCCTCCCGGCTTTATCGTCAAGACGACGACAAAGGGGTATGCTCGCGGCATGGGGTATCCGCCGTTCGCCGTGACCGTCGACCTCGTCGTCCTCACCATCCGCGCAGGTCACCTCTCGGTTCTGCTCATCGAGCGCGCGGAGGACCCGTATGCCGGCCAGTGGGCGCTCCCGGGCGGCTTCGTCCACGTGGATGAGGACGTGCGTGATGCGGCATACCGGGAACTGCGCGAGGAAACCGGGGTCATCACCGGTATCCACCTCGAACAACTGGCGACCTACGGGGCACCGGACCGTGACCCGAGGATGCGCACGGTCTCGGTCGCGTGGCTGGCCCTCGCTCCGGACCTGCACGAGCCGGTGGCCGGCAGCGATGCGGCCGGCGCGGCCTGGGTGCCGGTCGTCGACGCCGTCAGGCATCGCCTCGCGTTCGACCACGCGGAAATCCTGCGGGACGCAATCGCGCGGGCCCGCGCCAAACTCGAGTACACCTCGCTCGCAACGGCGTTCTGCCCACCTGAGTTCACGGTCGCTCAGTTGCGCGCGGTGTATGAGGCGGTGTGGGGGCAACAACTGGACGCCCGCAACTTCCATCGGAAAGTGACCGGGGCGGCAGGGTTTCTCGAACCCACCGGGCGGCTGACCAATGTTGACGGCGGCCGACCGGCCCAACTGTTCCGTCCGGGACCGGCCCTTCTGCTCGACCCTCCCTTCACCCGTTGAGGAATGCGGCTGGGTCGCCAACACACGACACGTCCCCCTGATCGAGGTGGCTCACGCCCAGGTCGGCGAGGTCGACGACGGACGGGCGTGCCCGGAGCCGGAGGTGACTCAGCCCGGCTGGACCGACCAGGACGGCGGCTCGTCGAGCCCTTCCTTCTCCTCCTGCTCGGCGATCTCCGCGGTGGCCTGAACCCGACCGACGGCGTGATGGGTGGGTGCGTAGACGGCATACACCTGCATCGGTTCGTCGCCGGTGTTGATGACGTCGTGCCACGTGCCCGCCGGGACCTGGATGGCCCAACCGTCCTCGACGTCCTGGCTGAACGTCAGGTCGTCCTTGGCCGGCCCCATGACGCACCGGCCCTGCCCCTTGTCGAGGCGCAAGAACTGGTCGGTCTCGGGGTGCACCTCGAGCCCGATCGAGGAGCCGACAGGAATGGACATGAGCGTCACCTGGAGGTAGCGCCCGGTCCACGCGACGGTGCGGTAGTTCGGGTTGTCGACGGTGGCGGTTTCGATGTCGAAGGCGTTGGGGTGGGGGCCGTTGTCGATGATCTCCATGAGTCGAGTATGCCGCGCTCCTCCCCTTATCGTGCGGTGTCGTCGCCCTCGACGCTCCAAGCCGCCAGTTGTCGTCAATCCGCCGCAGCCGAGTTCAGTGACGTGAGGCGTCATCGTCGCCGAGGACGGTCAGACCGGGGATATCCCGGTAAATGCGGTCACCGGCAATCAGCGGAACACCATAGGCGAGTGCAGTCGCCGCCACCCAGGCGTCGCCGGCGTGGATCTTCTCGTGCATCGGATGACCGAGGAGACGACACGATGCCCGCAGTTCGGCGTAGCGCTGGATGACCGACGGGGTGACGGGCAGCGTCGGGGTTTTACCGAGGGCGTCGAACAGCAGTTGACTACGCGCCGCGGACCAGCCGCGCCAGAGCGGCCAGAAACGGAGTTCAGCCTCGGTCTGGGCCGCAATGAACACGGAACGACCGAGGAGCAGCCGCCGCCAGGACGCCACTCGCGGATCACCTTGGTGCATGGCCAGGACTGCCCGGCTCCAGACGTCGGTGTCCACGATCACGAAGCCTGCCTCTGGAGCAGTCGGCTCAGCCACGAATCTCCGCCAGGAAGTCCTCGAGTTCGGCGTCGGTCAGCGCCATGGGCTCGACCGGCCCCAGGGCCCGAG
The DNA here is from genome assembly GCA_029778715.1 of Actinomycetes bacterium. Classification (GTDB taxonomy): domain Bacteria; phylum Actinomycetota; class Actinomycetes; order Actinomycetales; family Dermatophilaceae; genus Phycicoccus_A. The sequence goes on from JAKOPT010000150.1 coordinate 42,139, forward strand.
CCGCATCGGCGAGCGCCTGAACGTCTGGGATGCCCGGTGGCGACACCCCGAGTCGGCGCAACGGGTCTTCGCGCGGCTCGATCACCGCACGGAGGAGCCGGTGGTGGCCCGCTCCCTGCCCGACATAGAGGACGCCCCGTGCCGCGACCAGGTGCCCCACCAGCCGAGCCGCAATGGTGGGGTGTTGGACATCGATGAGGTCGATGGCGTTTCCTGCGGCATCGCGCACCCGGAACTTCGCGCTATGCAAGTCGACCATTTCCAATTCGCCCTCGACCATGCGGTCGAGCATCGGATCGGACACCTCGCCGCGCCAGATCTGCGGGTCGATGGTCGCGGTACGGAGGGTGAGTGGCGCTCGTCGGGGAACCGCGACCACGGCGACCGGGGCGGCCCTTCGGATCGCCGCGCCCAGGTCGCCCACCGCCTCGGCGATAGTCATCGACACCGTTTCCGGCCGCTCATTCAACTGTAGACCATGAAGGAGGCGCCACAACTCGTCGTCCACGCCCTCGGCAAGCGGGTCGACTTCGCGCGCATTGCCATCGCCGACATGAAAGTGCAGCCGGGTGGATCCGGTCGACATTCCCACCCGGACCTGGGCCAATGCTTCGACAGCCGCATCGGCCCGTCCCATCCCCGGGCGGGCCGCGGCCTCCCTGGTGAGGCGATAGACCAACGTCTTGACCGCGTCGGTGACGCCCGTGAGATCGGCGGCACGAATCTGCCCCGGCGGGCTATCCATCCCCTGCAGCCGGAAAACGTATTCACGCATAAGCCACCTCCTCCATTCGCGGCCAGTTTGACAGAGAGCACCGACAACCCACCCGACAAGGCTGGGTCGCCGCGTCAAGCGCCCCTGCAGCGGGCGGCATACGGGGAAGTCGTGTATGCCGTGAGCGAACGGCGCCCAGGTTCGGAACACCTTGGGCGGGGGTGGCGTTGGGCGGGGTGAGAACTCGCGCGCCGGTCAGGCCCCAGCGTGACGTGGAGCGCGCGGATAGCATTGAAGGACATCAAGGTCAGGAGTCATGTCCATGTTCGAACGGTTCACCGACCGGGCTCGACGCGTCGTGGTGCTCGCGCAGGAAGAAGCGCGGATGCTCAACCACAACTACATCGGGACCGAGCACATCCTCCTCGGCCTCATCCACGAGGGCGAAGGCGTCGCGTCCAAGGCGCTCGAGCAGCTCGGGATCTCACTGGAAAACGTCCGCGAGCAGGTGCAGGAGATCATCGGCCAGGGCCAGCAGGCCCCCACCGGCCACATCCCGTTCACCCCGCGCGCCAAGAAGGTCCTCGAACTCTCGCTGCGCGAAGCCCTCCAGCTCGGCCACAACTACATCGGCACCGAGCACATCCTCCTCGGCCTCATCCGGGAAGGCGAAGGCGTCGCCGCCCAGGTGCTCGTCAAGCTCGGCGCCGACCTCGCCCGGGTGCGCCAGACCGTCATCCAGCTCATTTCGGGCTACCAGGGCGGCAAGGAGACCGCGGGCGCGACGACCGGCCCGGGCAGCGGCCCCGCAGAAGGCACCCCGGCGGGCTCGCTCGTGCTCGACCAGTTCGGTCGCAACCTCACCGTCGCGGCTCGCGAGGGCAAACTCGACCCCGTCATCGGGCGCGAGAAGGAAATCGAGCGGGTCATGCAGGTGCTCTCGCGCCGCACCAAGAACAACCCGGTCCTCATCGGCGAACCCGGTGTGGGCAAGACCGCCGTCGTCGAGGGACTCGCCCAGGACATCGTGCGCGGCGACGTGCCCGAAACCCTCAAGGACAAGCAGCTCTACACGCTCGACCTCGGCGCCCTCGTGGCCGGTTCGCGCTACCGCGGCGACTTCGAGGAACGCCTCAAGAAGGTCCTCAAGGAGATCCGCACCCGCGGCGACATCGTCCTGTTCATCGACGAGATCCACACCCTCGTCGGGGCCGGGGCCGCCGAGGGCGCCATCGACGCCGCCTCGATCCTCAAGCCGATGCTCGCCCGCGGCGAACTCCAGGTCGTCGGGGCCACCACCCTCGACGAGTACCGCAAGTACATCGAGAAGGATGCCGCGCTGGAGCGGCGCTTCCAGCCCATCCAGGTCCAGGAGCCCACGCTCGCGCACGCCATCGAGATCCTCAAGGGGCTGCGCGACCGCTACGAGGCCCACCACCGGGTGTCCATCACCGACGGGGCCCTTGTGGCCGCGGCCAACATGGCTGACCGCTACATCAACGACCGGCACCTGCCCGACAAGGCCATCGACCTCATCGACGAGGCGGGGGCCCGCCTGCGCATCCGCCGGATGACCGCCCCCGCCGACCTGCGCGAATTCGACGACAAGATCGCCGCCGTCATCCGCGAGAAGGAATCGGCCATCGACGGCCAGGACTTCGAGAAGGCCGCCCGGCTGCGTGACGACGAGAAGAACCTGCGCGCGGAGAAGGAGCGCCGGGAGGCCGAATGGCGCAACGGGGACATGGACGTCGTCGCCGAGGTCAACGAGGAACTCATCGCCGAGGTGCTCGCGGCCTCGACCGGCATACCCGTCTTCAAACTCACCGAGGAGGAGTCGGCTCGCCTGCTCCACATGGAAGACGAACTCCACAAGCGGGTCGTCGGCATGGACGACGCCATCAAGGCGCTCTCGCAGGCGATTCGGCGCACGCGCGCCGGCCTGAAAGACCCGCGCCGTCCGGGTGGGTCGTTCATCTTCGCCGGGCCCACGGGTGTCGGCAAGACCGAGTTGGCCAAGACGCTCGCCGAGTTCCTCTTCGGGGACGAGGACGCGCTCATCCAGCTCGATATGAGCGAGTACTCCGAGAAGCACACGGTCTCGCGCCTGTTCGGTTCGCCCCCCGGTTACGTCGGCTACGAAGAAGGCGGCCAACTCACCGAAAAGGTGCGGCGTCGCCCGTTCTCGGTCGTCCTCTTCGACGAGGTCGAAAAGGCGCACCCGGAGATCTTCAACTCCCTCCTGCAGGTCCTCGAAGACGGCCGCCTCACCGACTCCCAGGGCCGGGTCGTCGACTTCAAGAACACCGTCATCATCATGACGACCAACCTCGGCACCCGCGACATCTCCAAGGCGGCCATGGGCTTCAGCGCCGGGCCCGACACCCGCACCGACTACGAGCGGATGAAGGCCAAGGTCACCGACGAACTCAAGCAGCACTTCCGCCCCGAGTTCCTCAACCGGGTCGACGACACCATCGTCTTCCCGCAGTTGACCCAGGACGAGATCGTCCAGATCGTCGACCTCGAGATCGCCAAACTCGACAAGCGCCTCAAGGACAAGGACATGGGCATCCTGCTCACGGACGCGGCCAAGAACCTGCTCGCGACCAAGGGCTACGACCCGGTCCTCGGCGCCCGTCCGTTGCGCCGCACCATCCAGCGCGAAATCGAGGACACCCTCTCCGAGAAGATCCTCTTCGGCGAACTGGTGGCCGGCGAAATCGTCACCGTCGACGTCGAGGGCGAGGGCAAGGAGGCGCACTTCACCTTCAACGGCGCCCCCCAAGCCCGTGAGTTGAACGTCCCGATGGTGGTCGGCTCCGACTGAGCCCCGGCACCAAAGACGTGAGCGGGCGGCATACCGATCGATCGGTATGCCGCCCGCTCGCCGTTCTCCCCTTTCCCGCCTGAACCGTCCACCGTCCACTTCGCACCCCAAAGGTTCCTGTGCGAGGTGCACCTTTCCCACCTGAACCTCGACCGGCCGCCCAGCCACCACCGACGAGCGGCCACCACCGTGCGGCTGATAGGGCACCCGCCGACCCCGAGGATCGCAACGCCGTAAAGTGCCCCCGTGCCCAGCGTCTCCACCGAGTCCATTGCGCCGTCGTCGCTCACCCCCGCGGCTGCCCCATCGGCTCCATCGGCCCCCCTGACGATCCGGCCCGCCCGCACGAGCGACATGCGCGCCGTCCGCGCCCTCGTCACCCCGCTCGCCGAGCGCCGCATCCTGCTCCAGAAGGAAGCTGTCTCCTACTACGAGTCGACCGCCGATTTCGTCGTCGCCGACCTCGGCGAGCGTCTCGTCGGCTGCGGCGCGATCCACGTCTTGTGGGAGGACCTCGCCGAGGTCCGCACCCTCGCCGTGGCCGATGACGCGCTCGGCCACGGCGTCGGCTCAGCGCTGCTCACCGCCCTCATCGACCGGGCCCGCACCCTCGGGGTGCGGCGGCTGTTCTGTCTGACCTTCGAGACGGCCTTCTTCACTCGGCACGGGTTCGCCCCCATCGACGGGCAGGCGGTCTCCCCCGAGGTGTACGCCGAGTTGCTCCGCTCCTACGACGAGGGGGTCGCCGAGTTTCTCGACCTCGAGCGCGTCAAGCCCAACACCCTAGGGAACACCCGGATGCTGCGGACTCTCTGACGAACTCCCCGCCGGCGTCGGCGGTATGCCGCCGGCTCCCGCTGGGCTCGAAGGCCCACCCCCCACGTCGGGCCGGCTCCCCGGCGCCGGCGATGGCCAGGCCGGCGGCGGCGGGACACCAGGCACGAGGCTCGGCGCGGGTGGTGCCGCACTACCCGGCAGCGCCGGGACCACCGCCGGGTGAGTTGGCAAGGCCACGGGGGGCTGCCCCGCAACCGCGCCGGTACCAACCGGCAACGCGGGACCGGCGGGCGGCCGTGTCTTCCCTCCGGTGAGGACCCGACGCACCCCCCACACCCCGAGGAACACGAGCCCTCCGATGACGAGGCACAGGAAGAGCAGCGAAACAATTCCGATTCCCAGCGCGAACCGAGCCCGGCTCGCTGCTGCGCTCGCGGCACTCGCTGCCCCCGGCAGGTCCATCCGGCCAACGAGCGCCAGTGCCTTGTTGCGGTCGGTGTTGACGCGCAGCAAGAACCCGCCCACAGCCCGCACCGGCCCCTCCGTGTCCCGGTGGGCCGCCGCCAGGTTCGAGAACACCGGGACGGCCGCCGCCACCGCGTCCGTCGGGGTGCCCGAGGAGCCACCCACTTCGTAGGCGCTGCGGAGTTGCGAGGGAACAACGGCCTTGGCCTCCCGGGCCATTGTCTGGATCTGCCCGGCGGCACGTGCCGCATTCGTCCACCGCGTCATCGCGTCCGTGGCCGCGTCAAACTTCCAGGCGCTCATCTGTTTGTCCACCGCGTTGGTGCTCCAGTCACCGTCCAGAGCGTCGAACTGCCGGTATGCCGTGTGCGCCTTTTCGCGGGCCGGCAGGGCATCGATGTCCGCTTGCGACAGGACCCACTTCTTCAGCGAGGCCACGGCCGCGGCATTCGGCTTGTCGGCTTCGAGCAGATCGAGGAACCGGTGCGTGTCGGCGGGCGTCGAGAGTTTGCGGAACTGCGCGTACGGTGCGCGACCGCTGAGCAGATCGCTGAGGAAGGTAGCCACCTGGTCCGGGCTCAACCCAGCAAGGGCCTCGGTGATCGCAGCCCGGGAGGCGGCGTACGCGTACTCATCCTCGGGGGGCGAGACTCCGTCCTTGGCAGGTTCTTTCCAGGTATCGAGTCGCAGGGCACCCGTCGACGAGGGCGTCACCGTTGGTGCGGGCTTGGGCGTGGCGCCGATCGCAGTGTCGGCGCGATCGGCGGCATACTCAGCC
>JAKOPT010000151.1 GCA_029778715.1 Actinomycetes bacterium
ATGTCGCGAGCATGCAATGCCGCCAACCCTCGCTCGAGGGCACCGGCGAGGTGCCGCTGCGGCGCCTGGTCAAGGAGGCACTGCGGATGCGGCCATCGCGGATCATCGTCGGCGAGGTCCGTCAGGCCGAAAGCCTCGACCTGCTCATCGCCCTCAACAGTGGTCTGCCCGGCATGGCGAGCCTGCACGCCAACAGCGCCCGCGAGGCGATCACCAAGATGTGCACCCTGCCCCTGCTCGCCGGCGAAAATGTGAGCAGCCGGTTCGTCGTCCCTACCGTCGCCGGTTCCATCGACCTTGTCGTCCATGTCGCCCTCGAACGCGACGGTCGCCGCGCCGTCCGGGAGATCCTCGCCATTCCCGGGCGCACCGAGGGTGACGTCATCGAGATGGCCGACCTGTTCGTCACCCGGGGCGGTGCCCTCGTGCGGGCTGAGGGTTTCCCCCCGCACGAGGAGCGCTACGAGCGCGCCGGCATCGACGTGCGGCGCCTACTCACTCAGGACCTCACATGACCGGTCCCGCGCTGGGCCTGCTCCTCGGTGCCGGCCTCTTCCTCATCTGGTCCTCCTTTTGGGTGCCCAACCGCGAGGTCGGTCGCGCTCCCAACCGGTTGCGGCGCCGCCTGCAAGACGAGGTGATCCAGTCCGAAATCCGGGGCCTCAGCGTGCCGGGTCTGTTGGGCGGCTGCCTGCTCGCCTTCGCGCTCGTGTTCCTCCTGCTGTATGCCGTCATCGGCGCCGCCCCGATCGCCCTCAGCTTCGCGCTGATGGCCGGCTGGGGGCCCCTGGCCTTGGTGCGGTTCCGGGCTCGGCGCCGCCGCGCCCGGCTGCGCGAGTTGTGGCCCGATGCGATCGACAACGTTGCCTCGGGGGTGCGGGCCGGGTTGTCCCTGCCTGAGGCGTTGGGCCAGTTGAGTCGGCGCGGGCCGGCGGAGTTGCGGGGGGCATTCGGCGGTTTCGCCGAGGACTACCGGTTGACCGGGCGGTTCCACGACAGCCTCGACCTGCTCAAGGAGCGGCTCTCGGACCCGGTGGGGGACCGCCTCATCGAGTCGCTCCGGATCGCCCGCGAGGTCGGGGGCAGCGACCTGGGCCGGCTCCTGCGGACCCTGTCGGTGTTTCTGCGCGAGGACGCCCGGACGCGTTCGGAGCTGGAGGCCCGCCAGTCGTGGACGGTCAGCGCCGCCCGGCTCGCGGTCGCAGCCCCCTGGTTGGTCCTCCTCATGTTGTCGACGCGCCCGGAGTCGGTGTCGGCCTATTCGACCGTCACCGGCGTCATGGTGTTGCTTTTCGGAGCGGGCGTGTCGGCATTCGCCTATTGGGCGATGGTGCGCATCGGGCGTTTGCCCGAAGAGGAGCGGGTGCTGCGATGAGTTACCTCCAGCAGGGCTTGGCGCTTGGTGCCGTGTTCGGTCTCGGTCTGGTCCTCGTCTGGCGTGGTTTGCCGGTCACCCGGCGGCATACGTTGGCCGATCGCGTGCTGCCCTATCTGCGCGACCAAGCCCGGCCTAGCACGCTGCTCACGACCGTCGGTATGCCGCGCCACTGGACGGTGCTTTCGGCCACCCCGATCCGCCGAGCGGGGATGGTCATCGATCGCGTGTTTGGCGACGCGGCGACAGTGCGTCGACGCCTGCAACGTGCCGGGCAACCCCCCGATGTGGCCGGTTTCCGCGCCCAGCAAGTCATGGCTGGGGTCGGGGGCGCTGGTGCTGGCCTGCTGCTGGCTGCCGCCGGGATCTCTGCCGGGCAGGTCGGACCCTTTCTCGCCCTGATGCTCGTGCTGCTCGGGGCCGCCCTCGGAGTCGTCGTCTGGGACCAGTTGTTGAGCCGTCGGGCGAGGCGACGTGAGGAGCGCATGCTCGTCGAGTTCCCGACCATTGCCGAGTTCCTCGCGCTCGCTGTGGGCGCAGGCGAGGGGGCTGTCGGGGCGCTGGACCGGGTCAGCCGGCTCTCACAGGGCGAACTCGCCGGTGAGTTGCGTCGTTGTCTGGCCGACGCCCGGGCGGGTGCGAGTTTGCCCGTGGCGCTTGCGGGTCTCGCCGATCGGACCGGGCTGCCCAGCCTGGCGCGGTTCGTCGATGGCATAGTCATTGCGGTCGAGCGCGGCACACCGCTGGCCGAGGTGTTGCGCGCCCAGGCCCAGGACGTCCGCGAAAACGGCCGCCGCGTGCTCATGGAGTCGGCTGGCCGCAAGGAAATCGCGATGATGGTGCCGGTGGTCTTTCTCATCTTGCCCTTGACGATTGTTTTTGCCCTCTTCCCGGGCCTGTCCTTTTTCGACTTCACGTTTTGATCCACCACTAGGAGGGACCCCATGATGCTTCGGATGTACGTTCGGTTGCGCGCTCTTGGCGACCAAGAGCGCGGCGATGTGCCGGGCTGGGTGCTCATCACGTTGATGACGGCCATGCTCGTTGCCGCCTTGTGGGCGGTCGCGCGTACGAAGATCATCGAAATCTTCGAGAAGGCGCTGACCCTGGTGAGCTGATGGGCAATCGGCGCAGTGGCGAGTCCCGCGGCGGCGCAGTTGGGCGCGGTCGGCGAGCGGGCGGCATACCGGATGCCCTTCGGGAGCAAGGCTCGGCGGTCACTGACTTCGTGTTCGTCTCCGGCCTACTGGCCTTACTGTTTCTCGCGCTCCTGCAACTGGGACTGGTACTCCACGTTCGCAACACGCTCATGGCCGCGGCGGCCGAGGGTGCCCGCATGGGTGCGCGCGCCGGAGCCACCCCGGCCGACGGTGTCGCACGCACCCGCGAACTCATCACCGGCCAACTCTCCGCACGCTATGCACAATCGATCGTTGCGGGGGTCGACCAGGTGGCCGGTGCCCGGGTTGTCGTCGTGCGGGTCCAGGCACCGGTGCCCGTCATCGGTCCGCTGGGGATCGGCGAGGGTTTCGATGTGCTGGCCCGCGCCTATGCCGAGCAGCAGTGAGGTGGCGTGATGGCGTGGGTGCGGCGGTGGTGGTGGCAGGCAGTGGCCCGATTGCGGGGCGAGGGCGGCGGTGAGGCAGGCAGTGCGGTCGTCGAATTCGTGTTTCTCGCGATACTCCTGATGGTCCCGCTCGTCTACCTCGTTCTGATGCTCGCCCGGTTGCAGGCGGGGGCGTATGCCGCGAGCGCGGCAGCCCGAGAGTCCGGTCGGCTGTTCGTCACCGCCCCCGATGAGGCGAGTGCGGTGGCCCGTTCACGGGCGGCTGCCAACCTTGCGCTGGCCAACATGGGGTTCACCGAGGGGTCGCGGCTCGACCTGTCGTGTTCGGCCACCCCCTGCCTGACTCCCGGCGCGGCGGTGACGTCCCGGGTGACGGTGACGGTCCCCTTGCCGCTCATCCCGGCCTTTGCGCGGGGGTTCATCCCCCTTGAGGTGCCCCTCCACGCCCAGAGTGTCTCCGAGGTCGACACCTATCGGAGCGGGCCATGAGTTCCCGGCAGGTTCGATGGGCCCGGCACCCCTGGCTGGGCTGGCTCCGGCGTGCCGACGGACCGGCGCGGCGAGTTGGGGCACGCGGTGGGGCGGACGGCATACCGGCACGTCGACCGGGGGCCGATCACGGGGAGGACGGCCAAATCTCCCTCCTCATCGTCGGGATGACGGTCATCGCGCTGCTTCTCATTCTCACGACGGTGGCGGTGACCGCGCTGGGGCTGGCTCGAACTCGGCTCATGGATGCCGCTGACAGCGCTGCGTTGGTGGCGTCCAACGCACTGGATGAATCCGCGTATGGCGAGTCCGGCCTTCCCGACGCCGTGCCGTTGTCAAACGCCACGGTCCAGCAGGCGGCGGGGCGCCAACTAGCACGCCTCGATCTGCCCTCGGGCATCCTCGGGTGGAGCATCGCGGCGGGCACGGGGTCCCCGGACCGGCGCACCGCGGTTGTCGTGCTGACCGGCCAGGTGCGCGTCCCCTTCGCCGAGGTGGTCGGCAGCAACGCGACGATCGCGATGACCGTCCAGTCGCGAGCCCGCGCCGCCCTTCGGCCCTGACTTTCACCGGGCCCACCCGGGGCCCGGTGGCCTGGACGGTCTTCGGTTCGCTGGCTGGCGCGGCCCGTACGCTGCCGGTATGGGGTTCTTCATCAGTGACGAGCGGCTGCGGGCCATGTATGCCGGGAGCGCCGGGAACGCGGTGGCGCGCCGGTATGCCCGCCTCTGGGGTTGGGTGCAGGCGCGGGGGTGGCTGCCGCGGCGTTGGGTCACTCTCGAAGTGCCCGGGCGCAAATCCGGGCGGCCCACGCGCTTTCCCATCGGGCTCGCCGACGTCGATGGCCGCTGGTATCTCGTCTCGATGCTCGGGGAGTGCAACTGGACCAAGAACGTGCGGGCTAACGATGGCTGGGTCACCCTCCACTGGGGTCGGCCCTACCGGCGGCACGTCACCGAGGTGCCACCGGCGCAGCGGGCCCCGATCCTCGCCCGCTACGTCGCCAAGGTTCCCGGTGGCCGTCCGCACATCCCGGTGCCGCCCGGGGCTCCGGTGCAGGACTTCGAGGCGATCGCTGCCCGCTATCCGGTGTTCCGGATCGACAGCTGACGGCGGCTCGGCTCGGCTCTTCCGGTGGGAAAGGGGCACTTCGCCCCCCGACAGTTGGGGTGCGAAGTGGCTCTTGGGCTGTTCAGGCGGGAAAGGGGTGACAGGTGAGACGGAGGGGGCGTCGGGGCGGCGGCGGAATCACGGCAGGCCTGCTCGGCCCGCGCTCGCGTAGGCTTGACTCTCGTGGCTGTCGACTTCACTCAGGCGATCAAGGACCTCCGCGCGACCATGACCTCGGTGCGTGAGGTCACCGATCTGACCGCGCTGCGGGCCCAGATCGCCGACCTGGAGACCCAGGCCGCCGAACCCACCCTCTGGGAAGACCAGGAGCGGGCCCAGCACATCACCTCCTCGCTGTCGCGGGCCAAGGCCGAACACGACCGGGTCACCGGCATGGACGCCCGCATCGACGACCTCGAGGCCCTCGTCGAACTCGGCACCGAGGAGGATGACGCCGACACCCTCGTCGAGGCCGAGCGCGAGTTGGTCGCGGTCACCAAGGCCGTCGGCGAACTCGAGGTCCGCACCCTCCTCTCCGGTGAGTACGACGAGCGCGCCGCCGTCGTCACGATCCGCTCCGGCGCCGGCGGGGTCGACGCCGCCGACTTCGCCGAGATGCTGCTGCGGATGTACCTGCGCTGGGCCGAACGCCACGGCTACCCGACGAAGGTCATGGACACCTCCTACGCCGAGGAGGCCGGCCTCAAATCCGCGACCTTCGAGGTCAACGTCCCCTATGCCTACGGCAACCTCTCCGTCGAGGGCGGCACCCACCGGCTCGTGCGCATCAGCCCCTTCGACAACCAGGGCCGGCGCCAGACGAGTTTCGCTGCCGTCGAGGTCATCCCGCTCATCGAGTCCACGGACACCATCGACATCCCGGAGAACGAGATCAAGGTCGACGTGTTCCGTTCCTCCGGCCCGGGCGGGCAGTCGGTCAACACGACCGACTCGGCGGTGCGGATGACCCACATCCCGACCGGGATCGTCGTCTCCATGCAGAACGAGAAGTCGCAGATCCAAAACCGCGCCGCTGCCCTGCGCGTCCTCCAGTCCCGACTCCTCTTGCAGAAGAAGGCCGAGGAGGCCGCCGCCAAGAAGGAACTCGCCGGCGACATCAAGGCCAGTTGGGGGGACCAGATGCGCTCCTACGTTCTCCAGCCCTACCAGATGGTCAAGGACCTGCGCACCGAATACGAGGTCGGCAACCCGCAGGCGGTCTTCGACGGCGACATCGACGGGTTCATCGAGGCCGGCATCCGCTGGCAGGTCTCGCAGCGCAAGCACCAGGACTGAGAACGAGGCCGGTATGCCGCACCCTCCGCTGTCGTGGTCGGCGTGGGCCGAGGTCGTGGCCGCGGCGCTCCAGGGTTTGGCTGACGGCCAGACGTATGTCGTGTCCGCGCCCGCGAGTCTGGCCCGGCCGGCCAAGCGCCCCGGGGTGGCGAAGCGGTTGACCGGTCGCCGGTATGTCAGGGTCGCCCCCTGGGTGTCCTTCGTGCGCCTCGAAGACCACCTCCTCGGGTCGTGCATCAGCGACGACCGCAGCATCGGCTTTCCCCTCAGCGCGCAGGAGAAGGAGCAGCTGGTCGCCCTCGGCTGGCATGAGCCGAGCCCGGGCCAGGGGCCGACGTACTTCCGGTGGTTCCCCGACGACGTGGCCGAGACGGCATACCTGGCTCTCGCCGACGCCGACCGGGCGGCCGACCTGGCGGGCCTGACGATGCGCGACGTCTTCGGGGTGAGCGACCCCGCCGACCTCGTCATCGCCTGACCGACCCGTCCGTTCGCGGGCGGCGCAGGCCGTCGGATTTTGAGCACCACCGGCCGCTTCGGACCGCGCCGCTGAACCCGACGCGTAGCCACGTCGGTCACAACCGCCACACAGGCCACACGCCGAACAAACCTGGGGTCCCCGCGATGGCGGCGACAGCGACCTATTCTCAATCCCGGACCGGCCCCGCCGGCCCCTGGCATCTGTTCCTTGAGCCCTGAGGCACCCACGCACCGATGATCCGCTTCGACCACGTGACCAAGACGTACTCCCCGACCGCTGCCCCGGCTCTCGATGACGTCTGCCTGGAAATCAACCGCGGTGACTTCGCGTTCGTCGTCGGCAAGTCCGGCTCGGGGAAGTCCACGCTGCTGCGGATCGCCCTGCGCGAACAACTCGCGACCCAGGGCGAGGTCATGGTCGCCGGGCAGGATCTGCGGCACCTGTCCGCGCGCCAGGTCCCGCGGCTGCGCCGGCAGATGGGCGCGGTCTTCCAGGACTTCCGGTTGCTGCCCGGCAAGACCGTGTCCCAGAACGTCGCATTCGCCCTCCAAGTCATCGGCAAACCCCGTCACCTGATCCGTACCCTCGTCCCCGAGACCTTGGAGATGGTGGGCCTGGCGGACAAGGGCAAGCGGCTGCCTCACGAACTCTCCGGCGGCGAACAGCAACGGGTGGCCATCGCCCGCGCCGTCGTCAACAAGCCGCAGATCCTGCTGGCCGACGAACCCACCGGCAACCTCGACCCCGCGACCAGCCTCGACATCGTCCATTTGCTCGACCGGATCAACCGTGCCGGGACGACGATCGTCATGGCCACCCACGACAGCGCCATCGTCAACGAGATGCTCCGCCGGGTGATCGAACTCGACGCCGGCCGGGTCGTGCGCGACGAGCCGTCGGGCACCTACCACCCCGACCTCACTCCCGAGGAGGACCGGCCCGCCGCGCCCGACGCGACCGAGACGACCTGGGACCCCGACCCGGCGGACGGATTCGACGCGGCGGCCGGCTTCGAGGGGGGGTTGTGATGCGCATCGGTTTCCTGCTCAGTGAGATCTGGACCGGGCTGCGGCGCAACCTGTCGATGGCCATCTCGGTCATCCTGGTGACGATGGTCTCGGTCTTCCTCCTCGGCCTCGGGGTGCTCGCCCAGCGCCAGGCGGACACCATGAAGGGCTACTGGTACGACCGGATCCAGGTCTCCATCTTCATGTGCTACGAGGGCGCGTCCCAGCCCAACTGCCAGGAAAAGGCCGCTACCGACGGCCAGAAGCAGGCCATCTCGACCCAACTCAAGGCGATGCCCGAGGTCGAGGAGGTGTACTTCGAGGACAAGCAACAGGCCTACGACCGGTTCCAGGAACAGTTCCGCAACAGCCCGATCGCCGACAGCGTGCGCGTCGGCGACATCCCCGAGAGTTATCGCGTCAAACTCAAGGACCCGACCAAGTTCGCCGTCGTATCCAGCCAGTTCGACAAGGCGCCCGGGGTGGCCGCGGTCCAAGACCAAGAGAGCGTCCTGAAGAAGTTCTTCAAGATCATCAACGGCGTCACCATCTTCGCCCTCGCGCTGGCCGCCTTGATGGCGGTGTGCGCCGCGCTCCTCATGGCGACGACGATCCGGCAGGCGGCGTTCGTGCGCCGCCGGGAGATCAGCATCATGCGGCTTGTCGGCGCCGGCGCCTGGACGATCCGGATGCCCTTCCTCCTCGAAATGCTCATCGTCGCTTCCGTCGGTGTTGGGCTCGCCGTGGCCATGCTGTGGGGGGTCGTGCGGGTCGTCTTCAATCTCGGGGTCAACCAGTTTGCGCTCAACCAGGCGTGGATCGGCACGAGCGATGTGCTCGCCGTGGCGCCCTGGCTGTTCGGGGGAGTGGCCCTCGTCGCGTTGGTCACCTCCCTGCTCACCTTGCGTCGCTACTTGCGCGTCTGAGAGGTCTGGTATGCCGTCTGCTTCGCTCGCGCGCCCCGCTCCCCGTCCGGCCCGTCGGCACCGCGCGACGCGCCCCCTGGTCCGGGCTCTCGTCGGGTTCCTCCTCGCCGCCGGTCTGGTGTCGGGTTCGGTGGCCCAGGCGGCCGACGATCCGGACGCGGCCAAACGGTCCGTCGATGCCCAGTTGCAGGCCCTGCGCGACCAACTCCACGACACCGAGGCCGGGCTCGCCGCGGCATACCTGGCCCTGAAAGAAACCGAAGCGAAACTGCCGGGCGCGCAGGCCGACCTGGCCAAGGCGCAGGCGCAAGTCGACCTCGCCCAGGCTGCCAAGGCGCAGGCGGACGCCGACCTCAAACTGGCCCAGGCCAACGAGAAGAAGGCCGAGGACGAACTCGCCGACACGATGGCCCAGATCACGGCGGGCCGGGGCAAGGTGGCGACGCTGGCGAGCCAGATCTATATGGAGCAGGGGCTCACCTCCCTCACTCTTGCGGTCAACGCCGACAGTCCCCAGCAGTTGGCCGACCGGCTGACCACCGTGGGCGCGGTGACCGACGTCCAGAACAGCGCCCTGACCCGGTTGGCTACGGCCCGCGCCAACCTCACCGCCCAGGAGTCGCGCCTGAGCGCGCTGCGGGCGGACAGTGAGAAAGCCAAGGCGAAGGCCGAGCAGGCCGTTGCCGCGACCACGACGGCCCGGGATGCCGCGGCTGCGGCCAAGGCGAGCCTGGATCGGTTGGCCACGGACCAGCGCCAGCAGTCCGAGCAGGTCCAGGCCAAACTCGCTGGTCAGCGCGACCGCGAAAGCCAGTTGCAGGCCGAGTCGGATCGGCTGAGCGAGGTTCTCAAGGAGCGGGCCGCCGCCGCTCAGCGGGCCGCGGCCCAGAACTCGGGCGGGGCCTCGACGTCCTCCCAGCCGGCCCAGGACTCGGGTGGCACCTTCACCTGGCCCAACCCCGGCGGCGAGGTCACCTCGGAGTTCGGGCGGCGGATCCACCCGATCACCGGCGTCGGGCGCCTGCACTCCGGGATCGATATCGCCACCCCCTGCGGCACCCCGATCGTCGCGGGTGCCTCGGGCACGATCGTCTCGGCCGGGTGGGCCGGCGGCTACGGCAACCGGGTGGTCATCGACCACGGGATGCTGCGCGGGGTCCCGGTGGCGACCAGTTACAACCACATGCAGTCGATCGCGGTGTCCGGCGGCACGGTGAGCCGGGGCCAGGTCATCGGCTATGAGGGGACCACCGGGTTCAGCACCGGCTGCCACCTCCACTTCGAGGTCTATGTCAACGGCACGCCGGTCAACCCGCGCGGCTGGCTCTGAGCCCGGTCCCGACGCGGCATACGCCCCGGGTGTCGTGGTGAAGTAGCGTGGGTCTGGCGTCGACACCGATGCAGAGAGGGGAGGGCGCCATGGCCAAGGAGACCAATGCCGGCCGCAAACTCGTCGCGAGCAACCGCAAGGCCCGCCACGACTACCACATCGAGGACACCTACGAGGCCGGCATCGCCCTGATGGGCACCGAAGTCAAGGCGTTGCGCATGGGGCGGGCCTCGCTCGTGGACGGGTGGGCCGCCTTCGCCGGGGGTGAACTGTGGCTCGAGGGCGTCCACATTCCTGAATACCTCAACGGCACCTGGACCAACCATTCGCCGCGGCGCAAACGCAAACTGCTCCTCCACCGCCGTGAACTCGACAAGTTGTGGACCAAGACCCGCGAGTCCGGGCACACCCTCGTGCCGCTCTCCCTCTACTTCAAGGACGGGCGGGCCAAGATCGAGTTGGCGCTCGCCAAGGGCAAGAAGGACTACGACAAGCGGCACGCCCTGCGCGAGCGCCAGGATCGCCGCGACGTCGAGCGGGCCTTGCATGGGCGTGGGTCCCGATGAGGGCGGCCCTGTCGGAGTCGTGGGGCCGGTATGCCGCGGCCCGTGGTCGGCGGTCGGCGCCCGGTCGGCGCCCAGGGGGCGCATCCCGGAGCCGGTGGCGCAGCTGGGTGCCGCTCGTGGTGGTGCTGCTGACCTTGGTGGGGCTGACCGGGCTGGCCGGATCGGCCCAGGCGGCGGGTGCTGCGGCCGGTGCCGTGCCCGAGACCGGTTTTTCGCTCATCGGTGACGACCTTGCGGCGCGGTACGACGCGGCATACCAGGTCAACGCCGACGGTTCGGTCAATGTCACCCAAACCATCGACTGGACCTTTCCCACGGGCGGAAACAAGCACGGCATCGTGCGGACGGTGACCGTGCGCGCCGGCTATGGAGACAACAAGAACCAGTACCGCTACTACGACCTCACGGATGTCACCGTGACATCCCCGACGGGCGCCCCGACGGATGTGTCGATCACCGACGCCGGAGCCGAACAACGTATTCGCGTCGGTTCCCCGGACCAGGCCGTCAGCGGCACCCAGACCTATGTTGTTTCGTACCGCCTGGCTCATATCGTCAACGACATCGGCGACGGCACCGCGGAGTTCTACTTCAACCACGTGACCCCCTCGGGCAACGAGTTCACCTATCGGCGGGTCACGGCGAGTGTCACCGCCCCGGTTGCCGCGACCAAGGCAGCGTGCTATTACGGCGCCACCGGCTCGACAACGCCGTGCACGGCCCAGGCGGGGACGACCTCCACGTTCACGACGCCCGACATCGCCCCTGGGCAGGGCGCGAGCATCGTCACGTCGTACCCGCGCACCGCGTTCGCGGATCTCACCCCGGATATCCGAGAGGGTTCGGCGACCGGTGGGTCGAGCGTGTCGCCGGGCCTGGCCCGGTTCCTGGCCTGGCTGAGTACCGGGCTCGGGTTGCTGCTACCCGTGGGGGCGGCGGCCGGGATGGGTTGGCTCGTGTGGACCCGGGGACGCGACGAACGGTATGCCGACCTCACCCCGGGGCTGACGCCCGGGCTGGGGCAAGAGGGCACCGCGGTGGTGCGCGGGGGGCGGCGCGGACCGGTTGCGGTGCAGTTCACGCCGCCGCAGGGGGTGCCGCCCGGGCTTGCCGGCACCGTTCTCGACGAGGCCGCCGACGTCGTCGACGTCACGGCCACGCTCATCGACCTCGCCGTGCGTGGACATCTCACCCTGACTCAGACCCAGGATGCGGGGTTGCTCCGCAAGGCGGACTGGGCCCTCACGTGGACCCCGTCGACCGATCGTGCCGAGTTGGAGCCGTTCGAGCAGCACCTGCTCGACGGGGTGTTTGCCCAGGGGACTCCCACTCAACTGTCCGCCCTCAAGAACTCCTTCGCTCCCACGCTCAAACGGGTCCAGCAACTCATGTACGACGCGACCGTGAGCCGGGGGTGGTTCCGCCGCGACCCGAGCCGGCAACGGGGCGGTTGGCTGGCTATGGGCATCGCCGTCGGGGTGCTCGGGCTGCTCGGGGCGTTCTTCCTGTCCGCCCTGGTGTCCGGGCTGTCGGTCGCCGGCCTCCCGGTGAGCGGCCCGGTCCTGTTGGGCGGGGGCAGTGTGATCGCCGGTGTCTTGATGGCCGTCCTGGGGGCTCGCATGCCCGCGCGCACCGCGACCGGCAGCGCCGTGCTCGCCCAGATCGAGGGGTTCCGTCAGTACCTCGCCACCGCCGAGGCATCGCAGATCCGGTGGGAGGAAGCGCAGGAGATCTTCAGCCGGTTCCTGCCCTACGCCATGGTGTTCGGGCTGGCCAAGCGCTGGGCCGCGGTGTTCGAGGAGGTCGCGGCGGCGGCCACGGCGGCCGGGCACACCGTGCTCATGCCCACGTGGTATTCCGGATATCCCGGGATGTACACCTTCGTCTCCTTGACCGAAGGACTCGACTTGTTCTCGACGCAGGCCGCGAGCACCTTCGTCTCGACGCCGGGGTCATCGGGGTCGAGCGGTTTCGGCGGCGGTGGGTTCTCCGGTGGCGGTGGCGGTGGCTCCGGCGGCGGGTCGTGGTAGTTGGGCCGGTGCCCGTTCATGGGGGACATGCGGTGGGAAAGGGGCAGTTCGCACCTGGAACGTTGGGGTGCGAAGTGGACGCTAGGTGGTTCAGGCGGGAAAGGGGGGACGGGCTGGTTGGTCCGCGTCGCTCGCGTGCGGCATACTGAAAGGCCCTCCGGTGTTGAGCCGAGGGTGACAAGTGAACAGTGTGGGACCACCCCTTCACGGGGGCGATCGGTTTCGACATTGGTCGGCTGATCAGGGGAAGCGGGTCGAGGAGGCACGGTCATCTCGTCAACGCTCCGTGCAAACCAATAGGTGCCAACTCCAAGCGCACCGACTTCGCCCTCGCCGCCTGAGCGAGCCCGAAGTCCGTTGGCCTATGCGTGATCTCCGCATAGTCACCAGCGTCATCTAGAGATCTTGCTGCGGCGCCATGTCGGGGGGCGTCGCGGGACTCCTACTCGACTGGGCCTGTCAGGGGACGTGTGCGTGCGAGCCCTGGGGCCGAGAAAATCCATAGCGCACTGCACCCGGAGAAGCCCTGGTAATCCGTCAGTGGACGCGGGTTCGATTCCCGCCGCCTCCAC
>JAKOPT010000152.1 GCA_029778715.1 Actinomycetes bacterium
AGGCAGCCGTGGGTGGCTTGGATGTCGCGCAGCACCCCGCCGGCGCCGACGGCGGCCAGCTGTTGGTCGTCGCCGATGAGACGGACCGAACCGCCTCGAGAGATGACGAAGTCGGTGACGGTGTCCAGGCTGAGGGTGTCGGCCATCCCGGCCTCGTCGATGATGACCAGAGTGGCGGGGCCGATGGTCTGAGCCCAGTCAGGAAGGGGGCCCAGCGCGGGGTGCGCCAGGTGCCAGGTCAGCTTCGCCATGGTGTCGGCTGTGGCCTCGATGTTCGTGCCGAGAACGTCTGCGGCGGCCGCCGAGGGGGCCAACCCGAGGACGGTCCCCCCGGCTTCGGTCCAGGCGCCAGCGAGGGCTCGCATCGCCGTGGTCTTGCCAGAGCCGGCAGGGGCGATCGCCAGCTGCAGCCGGGCGCCGGAGGTGGCCATCTCGCGGACCAGAGCGGCTTGACCGGCGTTGAGGGGCAGCCCGTTTGCGGTGGAGGAGAGCATGGCCAGGTCGACGGCGGCGGCCGGCGCGACCATCCCGTCGTGTTGGCCGGCTCGAGCAACGATCCGGGCCTCAGCGGCCAGCAGGTCGGAAGAGGTGAACAGTTGGGAGCCGGTGACGGTGTAGACGCTGGAGCCGTCGCTGCGGCGCAAGGATTCCGGCGCCTCCACCGGGTCGCCGCCGCGGGTGAGAGGCACCGAATGCGCGGTGAGGACCTCGTCGACCAGCAGGCCAACGACGCGGTCCACGTCGGCGGTGTCGAGCTCGACGCCGCGTACCTGCCGCAGCGCCTCAGCCTCGACATGCCACCGTTGCCAGTGCGAGCGGGAGGACTGCAGCGTGTCGCGGATTCTGGCCGCCGTGGTGCTCATCCAGGCCGCGTCGATGCGGTGCGGGGCGCGGCGGGCTGGGTTGAGTGCCGAGGCGATCATGGCCTCCACGGCGCGGTGACCGCCGAGGACCTCGCGGGCCTGTCGGGACCATGCGGCGCGCTGCTCGGCCAGCGTGCGGGGTGCGTGCTTGGCCTCGCGGGTCTCCAGGGTCGCCTGCTGAGCCAGCTGGATCGACTCGATCGGGGAGGGCGGCCGACCGTGGGTGGACTGGAACGCCTTGGCGAGGACGCGTCGGCGTGCCTCGATGCTGGCGCGGCGTGAGGACCAGCGCTCGTTCAGCAGGGGGTCCACGCCGACGATCTCGCGGATGGGCCGCTTGCGCGGGTCGGTGCCCGCCCGGGCCTCGAAGCGGATGCCGAGGGCACGTCGTAGGTGATGCTCCAGTCGGGTGTTGTAGACCTCGGACGCGGTCACGGTGGCCTTGAACAGCACCCGTCCGTCGATGGCTAACCACTTGCCCTCACCTCTGGTCTGGACCTTGTTGGCCACGGCGACGTGCGTGTGCAGGTCGGGGTCGCCGGCGCGGGAATCGCGGTGCGTGAAGGCGGTGCCGATGAGACCGCGCGTCTCGACCTGGCGGATGCCCTGGGCGCCTTCACGAGTGAGGATGGCGTGGTCCTGCAGGTAGGTCAGGGCGTCGTTGACCGCGCTTTGGTGGGCTCGTTCGATCGCGGCCGCGATCGGCTGCGGGGCGATCGCCCACAGGGTGCTGATGCTCTTGACGGGCGAGAAGGTCAGGTCATAGCCGGCGACCGCGTTCGTTCTGGGGCGGGAGTGCCTGGCGATGGTCGCCGCGATCTCGCGGGCGTCGACCGGGTCCCGGTGAAACTCCTCCCGGAACAGCTCGATCGCGACCTCAGTGCGGATCCTGGCGCGGTCCTCGAGGGTGCCTTCGGCGTCCCCCCGCAGGCCGCGGCCGACGGTCGCGTCCGCCACTCGCGCGGCCACACGCCGGCGGAACTCCGAGACGTCGTTGGCGTAGACCGGGTAGAGGTTGCCGAGCCAGCTCGCCCGGTCTTGAGCGCCCGCATCCAGCCCGGACGCGGCGGCCGCCTCCCGTAGTTGCTCGGCCAGTGGGTGGCGTCCCGAGCCGAACAGGTTGCGCATCTGCTCCTCGGTGACACCGTCGCCGGCAGCCATGCCCTCCAGGCCGCTCAGCCCTCGCCCCACCCACACGCCGGGCGCCTCGCCCCGGGCGCTGTAGTACGAGGCCAGGCCGGAGTGACCACGCTCGGTCGCATCCGCAGCGGCGACCTGGCGGGTCAGGTAGTCGTACCCGCTCCCGGCCGTCAGCTTGTGGATGGTCATGGTCACACCCCTCTAAAGCGGAGTCCCGTCTCCGGCGGGTCAGGGTTGAAGCGTCAACGACCGTGAGTGCAAGAGGTGTGTGGGGCAGTAGGAGGCTCGGAAACTGGGGGTTGGCGTCCTGACGCGCGATCTGTCGTGGCCGGAGGGGGGACGTGCTCGGCAGAGGAACGTCGGCGGAAAGGAGGGTCGGTGGTGAGCACGGGAGCGTCGTTGGCCGCTTACGG
>JAKOPT010000153.1 GCA_029778715.1 Actinomycetes bacterium
CACATCGGCTCGCAGATCTTCGACACCTCCGGCTATGAGGTCTCGGCCCGCCGGATCCTGCGCCTGCACGCCGAGATCGCCCGCGAGCACGGCATCGAGATGCCCGAGCTCGACCTCGGTGGTGGGTTCGGTATCGCCTACACCAGCGAACACGACCCACTGCCGCCCAAGTCCTTGGCCGCGGAGATGGCCGACATCGTCGACCGGGAGTGTCGGGCGAACGGGGTCGGCATCCCGCGCATCTCGATCGAGCCGGGCCGGGCAATCGCCGGGCCGAGCACCTTCACGCTCTATCAGGTGGGCACGGTCAAGCAGGTCCGCCTCGACGGCGGTGCCAGCCGCAGCTATGTCTCGGTCGACGGGGGCATGAGCGACAACGTCCGCACGGCGCTCTACGACGCCGATTTCTCCTGCACCTTGGCCGGACGTGCGTCCAACGCCGCGCCGGTGCTCACCCGGGTCGTCGGCAAGCACTGCGAGAGCGGAGACATCGTCGTCAAGGACGAATTCCTCCCTGCTGACATCGTGGCGGGCGACCTGCTCGCCGTGCCGGGCACCGGCGCCTATTGCCGCGCCCTGTCCAGCCAGTACAACCACACGCCGAGGCCGCCGGTCGTCGCCGTCCGGGACGGCAAGGCGCGGGTCATCGTCCGTCGCGAGACCGTCGAGGACCTGCTGGCGTTGGACGTCTGAGGGATGCGGGATCATGGTGCCTCGTGGTGAGTAAACGCAATGGTGAGTGAACGCGAAGACGTGCAGGGTGCCCCGGTGCGGGTCGCCCTCATCGGCTGTGGAGTGGTCGGCTCGGCGGTGGCCCGGCTGCTCATCGAGCACGCCGACGATCTGGCCGCCCGGGTGGGTCGCCCCCTTGAACTCGTCGGCATCGGCGTCCGCCGGCCGGGGCGCAACAGGGGTGACGGGCTCGACCCGGCCCTCTTCACCACCGACTCTGCCGACCTCGTCACCCGCGCCGACGTTGTCATCGAGGTCGTCGGCGGCATCGAGCCGGCCCGCACCCTCATCCTGCGCGCCATGGCGCATGGTGCCTCGGTCGTCACGGCCAACAAGGCTCTCCTCGCCGAGGACGGCCCGACCCTGTATGCCGCCGCCGCCGAGCACGGCGTCGACCTCTACTTCGAGGCGGCGGTGGCGGGCGGCATACCTCTGCTGCGGCCGCTGCGCGAATCGCTTGCTGGCGACTCCGTGCGCAAGGTCATGGGGATCGTCAACGGCACAACCAACTACGTGCTCGACAAGATGGACACCACCGGGCAGGGCTTCGCCGACGCGGTGAGCCAGGCCCAGGCACTCGGTTATGCCGAGGCCGACCCGACGGCCGACGTCGAGGGCTTCGACGCGGCGGCCAAGGCGGCGATCCTCGCCAGCCTCGCCTTCCACACTCGGGTCGCCGGCAAGGACGTCCACCGCGAGGGCATCACCGAGGTCACTGCGGCCGACATCCAGGCCGCCAAGGACATGGACTGCGTCGTCAAGCTGCTCGCGATCTGCGAGCGCACCGATGGCGAAGACGGCTCTCCTGCAGGGGTTTCCGTGCGCGTCCACCCGGCGATGATCCCGCGGCGACACCCGCTCGCCGGCGTCCGTGAGGCCTTCAACGCCGTCTTCGTCGAGGCCGAAGCCGCCGGTCAACTGATGTTCTACGGGCGCGGTGCCGGTGGCGAGCCCACCGCCAGCGCCGTCCTCGGCGACGTCGTCGCGGTCGCTCGGCACCGGGTCCTCGGTGGCCGCGGGCCGGGGGAGAGCGCCTATGCCGACCTG
>JAKOPT010000154.1 GCA_029778715.1 Actinomycetes bacterium
CTGTCGCCGCTGGTCTGGCACACGTGGGCGTGGTGCAGCAGCCGGTCGACGGTGGCGGTGGCCAGGGTTTTGGGCATCAGCTCGTCGAACCCGGACGGGTGAAGGTTCGAGCTGATCGCGACGGAGCGTTTCTCGTAGGCGGCGTCGACGAGCCGGTACAGGCCTTCGGCGGCGTCGGCGGCCACCGGCAGCAGGCCGATGTCATCGACGACCACGAGGTCGGCGCGCAGGACCCGGGCGATGGCCTTGGTGACGGTGTCGTCGGCGCGGTGCCGGCGCAGCAGCACGCCGAGGTCCTCGAGGGTGAACCAGGCGACCTTGAGTCCTTGCTCGACAGCGTGTTGCCCGAGGGCTTCGAGCAGGAACGTCTTGCCGGTGCCGGACGGGCCGCACACGACGAGGTTCTCCCGCCGGTGTACCCATTCCAGGGTGCGCAGCGCCTGCTGGGTCGGCGCCGGGATCGAGGAGATCTCGGGCTGCCACGCCTCGAACGTCTTGCCGGTGGGGAACCCGGCAGCGGTACGCCTCGTCGCGAGGGCGGAGCGTTCCCGGCCGGCGACCTCCTCGGCGAACAGGGCCTTGAGGACCTCGGCGGGTTCCCAGCGTTGCGCCTTCGCGGTCGCCACGACCTCGGGGGCGTGGCGGCGGATGTGCGGCAGCCGCAGCCTGCGCAGCAGCTCGTCCAGCTCGGCCGGCAACGGCGGCGCCGACATCGAGGGGGTCGTCGAGGGGGTCGTTGTGGTGCTCGACCTCATCCGGCCACCTCCCGGTCGTGCTTGCCGTCGGTGTGCTGGCCGAGTCGTGCCCAGGCGCTGGTGCCTTGGGTCAGGGATCGTGACTCGCTGGCTCGGTGCTCGCCGGCACCAGGCCGGCGCGCGTGGTGGTCGTGGTGGTGGTCAAGGATGGAGGGCAGGTCGGCCTCGGCGAAGCGGCCGTGCACGGCGGCGTGTCCCAGGGCCCAGTCGACCTCGACGGGGTCGAACAGCTTGGCCAGCGCGAGGGCCTCGGTCATCTTGACCCGCATCTTGGTGGTGCCCGCGGCGGCGGCCTCGCCGAGCCACAGCCGGGCACCCTCGCCCAGGGCCAGGAACTCCGCCTCCGCGGCGGTGCGTGCCCGGGGGTGCCGCTCCAAGGGACCGGCCGGCTGCGGCGGGAAGTGCCCCTCATCGATCTTCGGGCTGCCAGGGGTGGCCCGAGCATGGCGGGCGACCTCGACGGGCCCGTCGGCGCCGACGTGGGTGATCACGACCTGCTCATCCGCGCCACGGCCCTGCACGCGGACCCACACCGTGGCGCCCAGCAGGTGATGCGGCACCGAGTACTGCCCGGCCTCGAACATCACCATCGGCGTGTTGCCCGGGACCGTCCGCGTGACCCCGAACGCGACGGTGTGCGGCACGTCCGGGACCGGGTGCAGCCGTGCGCGTTCCTCGGCAAGCATCTCGACCGGCGGTCGCCGGGTGGCCCGGTGCGCCCGGGTGTTGACCTTCTCGCAGAACTCCTCACACGCCGCCTCGAGCTGCGCGAAGCTGCCGTACGACTCGCGCAGGTTCGTCTCCTTCGGCACGAGGTCGGCCTTGCTGATCCGCACCGACGCCTCGGTGCCGCCCTTGGACGCCGGATCCGCCGGGACACACGTGTGCACCGTCACCGAGTAGTGCCGCGCGAACCCGACCAGCTGCGCGTTGCGCACCGGGATCCCGGCGATGTGCTCACTGGTGACGGTCTTCTCGTTGTCGGTCAGCACGTACGTCGGCACCCCACCCAGGCGCCGGAACGTCACATCCAACGCGGCGAACACGCTCGGGAGGGTCTTGTCCCGCAGCGGGATCACGACTCGGAACCTCGACCATGCCAGCCAGGCCACGAACAGCACCGTCTTCACCCCGTCGATGACCGGGCCGTCGCCGTAGTCGTACTGCAGCCACATCCCCGGCTCGGTCACCCACGGACGGTGCACCCGCACCCGCCCGGCCCGGTACGCGGACCTCACCTTCGCGACCGCGCGGCGGGTGGTCCGCTCGGACCCCTGATAACCCAGCGCGAGCAACTTCTCGTGGCACACGTCGGCGCGGATCTTGCCCTTGGACCGCTCGACCCACTCCTCGACCTTGGACAGGAACGCGTCGATCAGCTGCGGCCGCTCAACCGCCGTACCCAGCACGCCACCGGCAGCACGCCGGTCCACGTACTGCTTCACCGTGTGGTGCGAGCACCCGGCCAGCTCGCCGGCATCACGCAACGACCCAGTCAGGTCGTAAGCATCCAGAATTTCCATGATCTCCTCGGCAGACTTCAACTCATCCCTTCCTCGGGAACGACAAGGGCGCATCAGCACCGCTCATCGCACCCGAGGAAGGGGCCTCAACCACGGACCGTGGCGAGGCAGACGACGTCGTGTCGGGCAGATCCCATGACCGTCAGCGGGCAGTTCTCATGACCGCCAGCGGGCAGCTTCGTGGCCGTCTCCGGGCAGTTTCTCGTGGCCGCCGACA
>JAKOPT010000155.1 GCA_029778715.1 Actinomycetes bacterium
ATAGGGCCGAAACGGCGTCGCCGGACCGAACTCGTCCTCCAACTCGTCCAGCAGGGCGAGCATCGGGTCGCGCGCGGCCGACTCCCAGGTGCCCTTGTTCGCCGTCCAGAACGCCTTGCTGTTGTCAGCCTCCAGCCCGGCATAGAAGTCCAGAGCCTGTGGCGGGAACCCCGTGAAGACCATCTCCGCACCCTGACAGCCGTCTGCCGAGTAGGCAACTCCGAGCAGGCAAGGTCGGCAGGCGGCCTACCCGCGCGGTCCCTGGGGGTGGGCGGGCGGCATACCCGATGGTCGGGGCGTGCGACGATGATCTGATGCAACGGAGGCGAGGCACGACCCCACGCGCACCACATCCGGCGGCGCGCAGCCTGGCCGACGACCTCCGTCATCGCACCGACGAGCAACTCACGACACTGTTGCTTGCCCGTCCCGACCTGGCCCGACCGACTCCGGCCGACGTCGTCGCGCTCGCCGCTCGGGCAACGACCCGCACGAGCGTCCAACGGGCTCTTGAGCGCCTGGATCGCGGTCAGTTGCAAACCGTCGAGGCGCTGGTCGTCGCCGCCGAGCCGAACCGCGCCGGCACCGCCGCGGTTGAGGACGTCGCGGCCCTCCTCGGGGGCGACCCCACCGAGGCACTCGATCGACTCTGGTCGGTCGGCCTCGTCTGGTGGACCTCGTCCGGGCCGCACCCCGTGCGCGCCGTGACGGAAGTGCTTGGGCCGCACCCGGGCGGGCTCGGCCTCCCCGCGGCAGAGGTCTCCTCGGAGTATGCCGCCCACACCCCGCCGCTCCCCGACGACCTTCCCGCCCTGCTCGCCGAGGCGCCGGTGGCCGCCCGAGCGATCCTCGACACGCTCACGTGGGGTCCCCCCATCGGCGCCGTTCCGCCGTCGGGACCGGCTCATCAGGGTGCCTCGTGGCTGGTCACGCACGGGCTGTGTGCGCCGAGCGGGATCGGGCACATCACCCTCGTGCGCGAGGTGGGGTTGGCCCTGCGTGGGGGTCGGCTGCATCGCGAACCCGCG
>JAKOPT010000156.1 GCA_029778715.1 Actinomycetes bacterium
GACGACCCGGTCGAGTCGCCGAGCGGGGGTGCTGCCGGGCTTGGGCTGCTGCCGGCGCGGGTGCGGTTCCAGCCGGAGAAAGTGTTGGGGCGGCCGCGGGGGAGGTGGCGGGGGCATGACGTGGTCGCCTACGAGATCCATCACGGAGTGGTCGAGCCTTTGGCGGGCTCTGGCGACGAGGGCGGCTTGGGCGGTGAGGGCGGTTTGGGCGGCGAAGGCAGCGAGAGGGGCGCGGGGAGCGAGCCGTTCCTGGACGGCATACGCGATGGCGCTGTGTGGGGCACGATCTGGCACGGGGCGTTCGAGAACGACGGCTTCCGGCGCGCGTGGCTCGCCGAGATCGCCGCCGCCGTGGGGAGTACGTGGGTGCCGCGCGCCGACGCGCCGGGGTTCAGCGAGCGGCGCGAACGGATGCTTGATGACCTGGCCGACGCGTTGGAGGCGTGCGTCGATCTCCCGGCCCTGTTGGCCGCGGCCAGGGGCGACCGCACATCGACAGGCGCAGCAGGCCCTTGACTCAGCGGGCTCGGCGGTCCTTGATCCCGAGGAGCTCGCGCGCCTGGGTGGTAGAGAGGGCCGGCCGCTGCATCAGCCCAGCCAAAGTGGCCGCCCGCTCGACGAACTCCACGTTGTGCTGGGCGACCTGACCGCGCGCGACGAAAAGGTTGTCCTCCATGCCGACCCGCAGATGCCCCCCGGCCGCGAGCGCGGCGCCGAGGATCGGCAGGTGGGCCCGGCCGATGCCGGTCGCCGACCAACTGGTCACCTCGGCGGGCAGCATCGCGACACCGGCCAGCAGCGCCTCGACGGTGCCAGGCATTGCGCCGGGCACCCCCGTGACGAAGTCGACGTGCACCTTGCCGCCGAACGGCAGCCCGCACGTGTCGATGAGCCGGCGCAGCGCGTGGACATGCCCGAGTTCGAAGAGCTCGAACTCCGGCACCACCTCACGCTCCTGGGCCAGCCGATAGAGGTCCACCATGAAGCCCCACGGGTTGAGGAAGACGTCGTCGCCGAAGTTGGTCGTCCCACAGGTCAACGAGCACGAATCGGGGTCGGCGTCGAGCACGGTGAGCCGCTTCTCGAGTGGGTCGTGGACGGAGCCGCCGGTCGAGAGTTGCACGACGAGGTCGGTCGCCTCCCGCACGGCCACGACCGCGTCCCGCAGGTATGCCGCGTCGAGGGTCGGGCGGTGCTCGCGGTCGCGCACGTGGATGTGGATGAGACCGGCTCCCGCGGCCTCGCAGCGCCGGGCCGTCTCGACGAGCTCGTCGAGGGTGGTGGGCAGTTGGGGCACGTCGGCCTTGGCCGTCTCGGCCCCGGTGGGAGCAACGGTGATGAGAGTGCCTGCAGCGCTGGAAGCGGACATCATGCTGTCATTCTTCCATTTCGCCGAAGATTTTTCACCTTGTCACGCCTCCTGCCGGATACTTGGGCGCCGCGGCGTGCCTATGGGGCGACGATGACCTCTTGCGAGGCGGCGATCCCCGGCCCCCCAATGCCGTCGGCCACGATGAGCGGGGCATCGGCCGGGAGCGAGCGCTTGACCAATGCCAACGCGATCGGGCCGGTCTCGAAGTGGTGCGCCACCGAGGTCACGAACCCCACCGCTCGGCCGGCCAGGGGACCGGTCCCCCCACCGGCGACCGTCACCTCGGCGCCGCGCGGCGGCAGCACATGCCCCGATCCGTCCAGGTGCAGGAACACCAGTCGGCGCGGTGGCTTGCCGAGGTTGTGCACGCGCGCGACCGCCTCCTGCCCGCGGTAACACCCCTTGTTCAGGTGCACCGCCGAGCGCAGCCAGTCGACCTCGTGAACGAGCGTCCGGTGATCGGTCTCGAACCCCATCCTCGGCCGCCACGCC
>JAKOPT010000157.1 GCA_029778715.1 Actinomycetes bacterium
GCGTTCGGATCCCTGCGCCGCGCCGCGGTGGGCTTCACGATCTCGATCATCCTGGGCACGCTGCTGGGGATCGTGCTCTCGAGGTTCCGCCTCATCCGACGGGGGATCGGCCCGCTCGTCACGGGGATGCAGTCGCTGCCGAGCGTCGCTTGGGTCCCCGCGGCGATCCTCTGGTTCGGGCTCACCGACGCCGCCGTCTATGCCGTGGTCCTCCTCGGTTCGGTGCCCTCCATCGCCAACGGTCTGTTGGCGGGCATCGACCACGCTCCGCCGAGCTACCGTCGGGTCGCCCGGGTGCTGGGGGCAGGAACGCTCGCCGAACTGCGGTGGGTGACCCTCCCGGCGGCGCTACCGGCATACCTCGCCGGTCTGCGGCAGGGCTGGGCCTTCGCGTGGCGTTCGCTCATGGCCGCAGAGCTCATCGCCTACTCGCCGCAACTCGGGCCCGGCCTGGGTCAACTGCTCGACACCGGCCGCGAACTCTCCGACATGCCCCTCGTGCTCGCGTCGATTCTGCTCATCCTGTTCGTCGGCATCGGGGTTGAGGCACTGATCTTCGGCCCCGTCGAGCGGCGACTGGTTCGCACGCGCGGGCTGGAGGGCGGCTGAATGGGATACCCCCTCACCCTGCAGTTACGTGACCGCCGCGTCCTCGTCGTCGGTGGTGGCCGGGTTGCGGCCACCCGGGTATGCCGTCTGCTCGCCGACTGCGCCCACGTCACTGTGGTGGCACCCGAGGTGGGTGAGGTCGTGGCCGCACTGGTCGCCGAGGGCCGGGTGACCTGGCTGGCTCGGGGCTATCAGTCGACCGATCTGATGCAGGCGCAGCGCGCCTGGTTGGTGCACACCGCCACCGGGGACCACACGGTCGACTCGGCGGTCGCGGACGACTGCGAAGGCCTTGGGATCTGGTGCGTGCGGGCGGACGACGGCGCCCGTTCGGCGGCCTGGAGCCCGGCGGTAGCGAACGGGTCGGCCGGGACGCCTGCTGAGGGTCTGCAGATCGCCGTCACCGGCGATCGGGACCCCCGACGAGCCCGAGCCGTGCGCGACGCGATCCTCGCCAGCCTCGAGTCTGGTGTCCTTCCGGTGCGTCGGGTGCGCCGGGTACCCGGGACGACGAAGCCGGGACGGGTCTACCTCGTGGGTGGCGGACCCGGCGACCCTGGGCTGTTGACCGTGCGTGGTCGAGCACTGTTGGCCGCCGCGGACGTCGTTGTCGCCGATCGGCTCGGTCCCACCGACGTCCTCGCCGACCTCGACCCTGACGTCCTCGTGCTGGATGTCGGCAAGCGCCCCGGCGCACATCCGGTGCCCCAGGAGGAGATCAACGCCCTCCTCGTCGAGCACGCCTCCGCCGGTCGGACTGTCGTGCGACTCAA
>JAKOPT010000025.1 GCA_029778715.1 Actinomycetes bacterium
ATCCCGGTACTCATGGTTCCCGACCCCGATGATCAGGGTCTGGCTTCTCCCGGCCGCAAAATCGGTCGGGTAATCGGCGGCCTTGCCGCCTGGCCCCAGGATGTAGAACTCGGTGAAGTGTTCCCCCTCTTTTGGCACCGCGATGACGTAGGCGGTTGTGGCGAGCGCCACAACGATCGATGCCACGAGGAGAACCGAGAGCGCGCGGTCGAGCGGGGAGGCTTCGGGGTCATAGAGTTCGGCCCACGCGGCGGCAAGCATCTCCCGGGCCGGGACAGAGAACCGCTCCTCGGCCGGAAGGAGGAGACGCCGGTACCACGCGACGGCGGCCATCGCGAGGGTGAAGAGGGTGAGGGAGACGAGGATGGGGTCGAGCCGGATCCCCCAGGGGGTGTAGTTGAGCGCAAGCCCGATGAGGGGGGCGACGGCGATCGAGAGCCCGAAGGAGAGCGCGACCCGCTCGATACCGTCAAGGTCGTCCCGCGCCGGAAAGAGCGCGGCGATCAGGGCGTAGCCGGGGATGAAGAGGACCATCGCCACGCCAAAGAGGATTCGAAGAAAACTCTCGTTCAGTACCGGGACGTAGACACAAAGTATGGTCGCGATGGTCGCGACCAGGACCGCGATGAGGTCGCCGGGGCGGTCCCCGGCGGCCTCCGCGATCAGGGGTCGTTGATCGTGGGGATCCATGAGTGATTCTGTCAGGTTCTTCTGCCCCGCACAAACATCAAGATTGCGCAGGCGAGGACCGGGAGGAGGGGGGCTAGGGGGGTGGCTGTGGGGGTCGTGGTCACGGGGGTCGTGGGGGTCGTGGTGGTCGTGGTGGTCGCCGTCGTCTGGGTCGGCACCGCGGTCTGGACAAGGACAACGTAGGACCCGCCCCGGGTGACCGTGGTCGTGATCCAGTCACCCTCTATCTTCGAGGGGACCGCCGACCAGGTGCCGTTCTCGAGCCTGGCGATC
This sequence comes from Actinomycetes bacterium, assembly GCA_029778715.1. Taxonomy (GTDB): domain Bacteria; phylum Actinomycetota; class Actinomycetes; order Actinomycetales; family Dermatophilaceae; genus Phycicoccus_A. The sequence goes on from JAKOPT010000025.1 coordinate 964, forward strand.
GTCGCCGTGGTGTCGGCCGACGCAAGGTGGAAGGAGAGGACGGCGGCAGGGTTGAACGTGCGGTCAGCGGGGGTCACGGCGTAGGCGCTCCCGGCCGTGGACCAGCC
>JAKOPT010000158.1 GCA_029778715.1 Actinomycetes bacterium
CCCGAGATCCCGCTTGCGAGATCGCCGACCAGTTGCACACCGTCGTGCCACACCGCTCGGGCGCGGATGTCGGCCAGGGCCTCAGGGGCGACGGCGAACGGGTCCGCGTCGACCCACTGCAGGTCGGCCCGCAGACCCGCCGCGAGCACGCCCGTGTCGCCGACGCCGAGCACGCGGGCGGCGGTGGCCGTGGTCGCGTCGAGTGCTTCCGCGAGCGTCAAGGCCTGCTCGGGATGGACCGTCCGCCCCGGTATGCCGCTCGCCCGGGTCACCGCTGCAGCGATCGCCGGCCAGGGGGAGAGGTCGGCGGCCGGGTAGTCGGAGCCGAAGGCCAGCTGGGCACCATGGCTGAGCAAGGACCGCAACGGGAACAGCACGAGCGGCGCGGGCGGCGGGATCGTCACCAGCTGGCGGGCGTGCGTCCGCAGGAACCCGGGCTGGGTGACGACCGGCAGCCCCGCGGCGCCGAGGCGTCGAGCCAACTCGCCGTCGAGAGTAAGCGCGTGCTCGATCCGGACGTTGGCGCCGTCGCCGGTATCGACTCCGGCGCCGGCACCTCCGCCGGAGCGGGTGCGCTCCGCCGCCAGGGCGTCGCGGACCCCAGCCACGGCGCCGTTGCCGACGGCGGGCAACGCCCGCCCGCCCCCGGTGTCGGCCGCGCCCCTCAGCAACTCACCCAGGCGCGCGGCCGAGGTCAGCCGCAAGCCGGTGTGCCATCCGAGGGCGTCCTTGCGAGGCCTCCCGGAGGCGCGCGACAGGGCCCGAGCGAGCTTGGCGTCCGGCCCTAGGGCAGCGCCGAACGCGGCAACCCAGATCCGGCGCAATTGCGTTGTGTCAAAAAAGAAGTGGCAACGCTCACCACCGTCGATGAGCACCTTCGACGTGCCACCGGCGCCCGTGCCCACACCCACTCCCGGCTCGTCGATCCGCGACCCGACGAGCAGCGGCCGGGCTTCGATGCCCACGTCCGCCAACGTCCGGACGAACTCCGCCGCCGCGACCGCAGGCACCGCGCCGTCACCGATCCGGACGATGCCGTGCTCGGCCAGACGCCGCCCGTGTGCTCGCAAGCGGTCGGCCCACAGCGCCGGGTCATCGAGACGCGACGCCGCTTCGGCGAGGAAGCTGGCCGACTCGATGAGGACTCCAGTCGGTCGGCCGCGGCGGTCCCGAACGATCTCCCCACCGGGCGGGTCGGGGGTCGTGTTGGTGATGCCGAGGGCAGCCAGCCCTGCCGAGTTGACGACTGACTCGTGATAGGTCCGGGCGAGCACATGGACCGGCCGATCGCTGCAGACGCTGTCGAGATCTGCCGCCGTCGGGCTGTGCCGCTCCGCCAGGTCCAGCGGCAGGGAACCATGGACGCGAACCCAGCCGGACGGCATACCGGAGCGGGCGATCTCGGCCACCCGGGTGAGCAGGTCGGGGATGTCTGCGCAGCCGTGCAGCACGTCGACGTTCGGGTCCGCCGCGACGAGGAACGCGTGTTGGTGCGGGTCCGCGAACGCGGGCAGGAGCGCGCCACCACTGAGCTGCTTCTCGTATGCCGCCCCGCCCACCGCCGCGCGCACCTCACCGAGGCTGCCGGTCGCCACGATGCGGTCGCCGTCGATGGCGATGGCTTCGACGGGAGC
>JAKOPT010000159.1 GCA_029778715.1 Actinomycetes bacterium
CCGCCGCAACGTGTAGGCGACGCGCGCGCGGCCGGGGTCGGCCGCGGTCGCTGCCCTCCAACCGAGCGCCCGTGGCGGGGTGTGTCGTCCCCGGGCGCCGCCCGGTGCGCGACCCGCGATCGGGTATGCCGGGGGTGGGCTTGGTTAGGCTTCGAGGGAAGTGGTCTGTTGGCGAGGAGGGTGGTTGTGGTGGTTCTTCGTGGTGGTGTGCATCGGGGGATTGTGCGGCAGTTGGTTGGGGAGGTTGAGGGGTTGCGTGTTGGGCGGGTGGGGCGGGTGGGGTGTGTGTTGTTGCGGGGGGATGCGGGGTCGGGGAAGTCGCGGATTGTTCGGGAGGTGTATGCGGCGTTGGTGGGGGGGCAGCCGGTGGGGGGTTATTGGCCGGTGTGGGATCCGGCGGGGCCGCCGGCGGATGTGGTGGGTACGCGGAAGGTGATCGGGCCGCCGTTGGAGTTGTTTGCGGGGCGGGTTGTGGTGGGTGAGCCGACGTTTGCGTGGTGGGGTGTGCAGGGGAATGCGGGTACGGCGCAGGGGGCGGCGCCGCCGTTTGAGCAGTTGCGGGCGCAGTTGGAGGTGCATGCGATGGGGTATGCGTTGTCGTGGGCGGTGTCGGCGACGGTGGGTGAGAGGGGGCAGCGGTTGGGGGTGCAGGGGGTGGGTGAGTTGCGTGAGAGTGTCAGGGATGTGGTTGTGGAGTCGGGGTTGGAGATGATTCAGGCGGCGGTGGGGGTGGCGGTTCCGTTTGCGGGGATTGTGGTGTCGTGGGTCAGGCATGGGGTGAGTGCGGCGCGGCGGCAGCGGGCGGCGGAGGCGGCGTATCGTGCTCACGGGATTGTGATTGATGCTGGTGAGCGGTCTGCGGCGCAGGAGTTGGCTCAGGCGGTGCGGGATACGGCGCATCCGGGGATGCCGGCGGTGGTGGCGGTGGAGGATGCGCATTTGTTGTCGCCGGTGGCGTGGGCGGCGATTGAGGAGATTGTTGCGGGTCGGTCGCAGGCGCATCCGAGTTTGGTGGTGTTGACGGTGCCCTCGGAGGCGCGGTTTGTGGATCAGTGGTGGGAGTGGTTGCGGGGGATGCGGCATCGGGGGTATGTGCGGGAGGTGGTGGTGCCGGCGTTGGAGGTGGCGGAGTTGGCGGCGTTGGTGATGGAGGTGGCCCCGCGGACCGATCCTGAGGTGGCGCGGGCGGTCGCGGTGGGGTACCGGTCGCCGTTGGGGGTGCGGTGTTTGTTGAGTATGCCGCGGCTTGCGGAGGATTTGGAGGTGGGGGTGTTGCGGTTGGGTCCGGGGGATTTGCCGGTGTCGCCGGCGTCGTTGGGGCGGGTGTACGAGATGGTGTGGGCGGGGTTGCCCGTGACGGTGCAGAAGGTGTTGTGTGTGGCGGCGCAGGCGTTGCCGCTGGTGGATACGCAGCGGGTGTCGCCGTTTGTGGTGGAGGTGGTGGCGCAGGTGTGTGCCCAGGTGCCGGTGGTGGGTCTGGATCGGGGCGGGTGTGGGCAGGCGTTGGAGTTGGCCGGGGAGGCGGGGTGGCTGGTGGGGTTAGGCGCGGGGGTGGGGTTTCGGGAGCCGGCGTTGCGGGATGTGGCGTTGCGGGAGGGGGTGAACTTCTTCTCGGCGGGTGCGGTGCAGCGGATCGTGCAGGTGACGGTGGAGGTGTTGACGGCGTGGTTGGGGCCGCGGGTGGAGGCGGAGTTGGCCCGCGTTGGTGGGGTGCCTGACCCGGTCGTCGCGGTCGCTGGGCGGTGGCTGCTTGCCCTGGTGGACCCCGCCGACGCCAAGACCGACCCGACGGTGCAGGCGGTCGCTGGGGTCGTGGCCCGCTCCGCAGCCGAGAACCTTGACGGGGCAGGTGCTCGCCAGGTCGTGCTCGACTACGGGTTGAGCATTGACCGGCGCTGGGCCGGGCTCGATGAGGTCCGGTGGGAGATCACCGAACACCTCGCCAGGCACCAGTGGGCCACCGGCAACCCTGGTGGGGCGATCCGGACCCTGACCCACGTCGCGCAGGACACCATCACCACACAACCCTGGCTATGCGCCCGACTCCGCACCCAACTCCTGCACTGGCGGGGGCAGGTGCCCGCCGACCACCAACCACGCGGTCTGCTGGTCGCGGACGCGACCGCCTGGGAGCAGTGGGCCGGCCAGGGTTACCCCGACTCCCCCGCACACCTCACCCTCCGCCACGAAGCAGCGTTCACCATAGGCAACTGTGGCCACCCCGCCCAAGCCCTGCACCTGCTCCAGGCCCTGCTGCCCGACATGGTGCGGGTCCTCGACGCCGACCACCCCCACACCCTGACCACCCGCCACAACATCGCCCACTGGACCGGGCACTGTGGAGACCCCGCCCAGGCCCTGCACCTGTACCGGGCCCTGCTGCCCGACATGGTCCGGGTCCTCGGCGAGAACCACCCCAACACCCTGACCACCCGCAACAACATCGCCGCGTGGACCGCGCAGTGTGGGGACCCCGCCCAGGCGCTGCACCTGTTCCGGGCCCTGCTCCCCGACCAGGTGCGGGTCCTCGGCGCGAACCACCCCGACACCCTGCGCACCCGGGGCAACATCGCCTACTGGACCGGGGAGTGTGGGGACCCCGCCCAAGCCCTGCGCCTGTACCGGGACCTGCTCCCCGACCAGGTGCGGGTCCTCGGCGCCGACCACCCCCACACCCTGACCACCCGCCACAACATCGCCTACTGGACCGCGCAGTGTGGGGACCCCGCCCAAGCCCTGCACCTGGCCCGGGCCCTGCTGCCCGACCAGGTCCGGGTCCTCGGCGCCGACCACCCCCACACCCAGGCCACCCGCCGAAACCTGGAAACTGCGCAACGGTGGGTCGATAACGCAATCACCATCGATCGCGCATCCGCCCTCGCCGATGACGACGACTACGACGCCGCCGAGACCCTCCTGGACAGCATCGATCCCGGCCATGCGGCCCTGCCCGATCGGGTCCGGCTGTTCCGGCTACGCGCCGAATGCCGAGAGTTCGTCGAGGATCACAGCGGAGCGGTCACAGCCCGGCAATCCCACGTCGCCACCCTCCGCAAACTCATGCCCCCCGACACCCCCGAATTCCTCACCGCCCAGCACGCCCTCGGCCAAGCCCTCGCCGACGCCGGACGGCATACCGAAGCCATCGAAATCCTCACCGAAGTCCTCACCGGACGCACCACCACCCTCGGCGAAACCCACCCCCACACCAACACCACCCGCGCCGCCCTCCGCCGCCTCGAGGAACCCTCGGCGTCGTCACCCCCCGCCCCACCCCCTCGCCTGGCCTGAACCGACTGGTAGGCCGGGGGCTCGCCGCCTACTGCGTCTCGCCGGCCTCGCCCCTGCGCGGTCGACTCGCGGGCCTAGCCTGTGCGTTGGCCAGTCCGTAGGGGATGTGGACGCCGGCGACCTCGGCGAGCGCCTCGTCGAGGTGGACGCGCTGGTCGTCGAAGAAGAGGTGGGGTTTGAACACGCGCAGCACCCGCGCCTTGTCGACACCGCCGAGGAAGAAGGCGTCGTTGACCCGCACGCCCCATTCGCGCAGGGAGTTGACGGCCCGTTCGTGGGCGGGTGCGTTGCGGGCCGTGACGAGGGCGATCCGGACACGAGGCGTGTACGACGGGTCATGGGCCACTCGAGCGGCTTCGAGGTCTTGGATGCGGTTGAGGTCGGCGAGAAACCGCTGGAGCGGTCCCGGGGCGAGCGCCTGATCCCGCCGGCCGGCCTCCGCCTTTTGATAGCGGGCCAGGCCCTTGGTCTTGTATGTGCGTTCCGATTCGTCGTCGGCGAGGACCCCGTCGAAGTCAAACGCAATGCGCAGCTTGGGGTCGGTCGCGTCGTATGCCGCGGTCGAGGGTAAGACGTGACCGGCGGGGAAGCCCGCAGCCAGGGCGTTCGCGACATCGTCGGGGTCGCCGGAGAGGAAGAGGGACATCCCGAGGGCTTGGATGTAGCCGTAGGGGGCCTGACCCTGAGTGAAGACCGCCCGGGTGATGGGGAGCCCGTAATGCTGGATCGAGCGCATGACCCGCAACCCGGTTGAGGCATCGTTCTTGGACAGGACGATGACTTCGACGACGGCGGCCTCGGCGTCCAGGTCGTTGAGGCGGAGCAAGCCGGCGATGAAAGGGAACGCGACGCCCTGGCGAAGCGGCGCATCAAGGCGCTCGTCCTGGTAGTCGCGGTAGGCGTCCTCGCCGTGCTCGCGGAAGTACGCGTCGGACTCGGTGAGGTCGAAGAGGGCGCTCGAACTGACCCCAACGACGAGGCAGGTGTCCAGGTCGGGCCGGCGCGGCTGCGGGTAGGGCGGTTCCTGTTTTCGGGGGCTCACGTCACGTCCTCTGCGATCTCTCCGGGCGCCTTGGGGGCCTGACTCTGCGCCGCAACGGGCAGCGGTTCCACGGTGGGGGGCCCGAGTTACGCACAGTACCTCTGCGGGCACGGTGTGTCGTCCACAGGCCACAGTATGGGGTGGCGGGGGATTCGGACCTCGGTAACGCTGGTTCTTGACGACGAAAGGACGCACCATGGAGGTCATGGCCCTTGTCATCGATGACCGCGTGTGGACGCGGGAGGAGCGTGACGCCCTGCCCGCGGATGGGTCACGTTACGAGCTCATCGACGGGGCGTTGGTCGTGACCCCGTCACCGAAGCCGCTGCACCAATGGGCGTGTTCCGGGGTCTATGACGCCCTTCGGGCGGCCTGCCCCGCGGACCTCAAAGTGCTGTGGGCACCGCTCGACGTGACCGTAGCCGCCGATACCGTGGTGCAGCCCGACGTGTTTGTCGTGGGGCGGGGGCAGGTGAGCCCCGAGGCCATCACCGGGGTGCCGTTGCTGGTGGTCGAGGTGCTCTCCCCGAGCACGCAGATCGTCGACCGCAACCTGAAACGCCGTCGTTACGAGGGGGCCAGGATCCGGTCCTATTGGCTCTTCGACCCCGAGACGGCCACGCTCACGGCATACGAACTCGAGGCCGACGGCCACTACCAGCTGGTCGCCGAGGTGACCCGCGACCAGATGTGGACGGCCAGCCAGCCGTTCCCGGTGACGATCCGCCCGGCCGACCTTCTCGCCTGACGCGGGTCCGGCTCGGCTGCCCTGTTGTGCACAGGGCTGCGGCGGCGGGGTGTGTCGTCCACAGGGTCGCCCTGGGCGTGGCGCGCGATGGGGTATGCCGGGGAGTCTGGTCTTCGTGGACGAAAGGACGCACCATGGAGGCTATGGCCCTTGTCATCGATGACCACGTGTGGACGCGGGAGGAGCGTGACGCCCTGCCCGCGGATGGGTCGCGTCACGAACTCATCGACGGGGCGTTGGTTGTGACTCCGGCACCGCACTGGCGCCACGAGTGGGCCAGCACCGAGTTGTACGACGTGCTGCGACTCGCGTGTCCGGATGAGTTGAAGGTGTTCACTGCACCGTTGGATGTGACGCTAGCCGTGGACACGGTGGTCGAGCCGGATCTGTTGGTGGCGCGGCGCACCGACTTCGACCCGGGCCGTTATGACTTGGCTGTCGTTCCGTTGCTCGTGGTTGAGGTGCTGTCGCCCAGCACCCGGGGGGTCGACCAAGTGCTCAAGTTGCGCTGCTACGAGCAGGCCGGCACGCCGTCGTGCTGGCTCGTGGACCCCGACACGGCCACGCTCACGGCATACGAACTCGATTCCGACGGTCACTACCAGTCGGTCGCCGAGGTGACCGGCGACGAGGCGTGGACGGCCACCCAGCCCTTCCTGGTGACGATCCGCCCGGCCGACCTTCTCGCCTGACCCGGGCCCGGTTCGATGCTCTGTTATCCACAGGGCTGCGGCGG
>JAKOPT010000026.1 GCA_029778715.1 Actinomycetes bacterium
CTGTTCGATCTGTGGGAGCACCCGAAGTACCGGCGTCCGATCACCGACTTCCTGGGCACGGACGAGGAACTCCCCCGCCGGACCAGACTGCTGGGCGAGTTCCTGGCGCGGGAGGTGTTTGCCCGCCTCGCCGCGGAGCTAGGCCACACCAACCATCTGCTGCGCGGGGCCCTCGCGTCGAGCACCGTGATCGGGCTCATGCTCGCCCGCGACATCGTCCGCGTGGGCACGCTGCCGACGGTCAGCACCCGCCACCTGATCGAGCCGGTGGGTCGCCTGCTGCAGAACCTCCTGGCTGACGAGTGGTGATCCGGCCGGCGTGAGTGGTCGCGAGCCTGGCCTCTAGACTGGGCGGCGATCCAAGGAGGACGCCGATGGACCAGCCGAGCACACCCGTGGCCGTGCCGCTTGGTCGCGCGTCCGTCGTTCCTCGATCCGTGGCGCTGAGCCCTCGGACCGGCGAGCCGAGGCGTCCGTGGGTGGCCTGGGTCGTCCTGGCGCTGGAGACCATCGGCACCGGGCTCGTCGGGGCCGCCCTGCTGTGGGGCATGTGGTTGTCGGTCCACCACTTCGCGGAGGCGTCCTGGCTGCAAGGGGCGGTGCCCACGCAGATCGGCGATCAGATTCGGCTGCTGCTGGTGCTGGCCGTGTGGGTGGCGTCGGTGCTGATCGGCGCGGTTGCCATGATCGCGGGCTACTACGCGTGGCGGGGCTACCGCTGGTCCCGCTGGGCCACGCTGGTGGCGCTCGCGGTGGGTGGGCTGTCGTTCCTCGGGCATTGGCTGGCGCCCTGGAGCCTCGTCCCGCTGGCCCTCGCGGCGGGGCTGGTGTGGCTGCCCCCCATGCGCCGCTTCTACGCGGACTGGTGGCAGGTGCGGCAGCCACGACCTGCGGCGCCGCCCCGGACCGAGCCGGTCGTCTACGGGCCGCTGCCGCGCTACGACACCATCGAATCCTGAATTGTCGACAATATAGTAGGATGCCCCGCGATGACATGTCGTAGCGCGGTCGACCGGTGGCACACCCTTCTCCCTCCTCTGGCGCTGATCGCGTTGGCCCTCACCTGGGGGTCATCGCCTGCGGGGGTCCTGGCCGCGTTGATCGGCGTCCTGCTCGCGGGCTCGGTGCTGGCCGGCGTCCACCACGCCGAGGTCATCGCCGCCCGGGTCGGTGACCCGTTCGGTTCGATCATCTTGGCCATCGCCGTGACGATCATCGAGGTCGGCCTGATCGTGATGACCATGTCCGGACCCAAGGCTCAGCCGACCCTGGCTCGCGACACGGTCTTCGCCGCCGTGATGA